>NZ_JBFAQB010000015.1:0-203961 GCF_040676995.1 Nonomuraea sp. NPDC049419
CTCCACCTCAACATGGAACTGGAGCACCTGCGCCTGGCCGTGGAGATGTTCAAGCGGTTCGACGGCCGCGACCCGGAGGAGGTGCTGGCACCGGAGCTGCCGGCCCCGGTGACGTTCGAACCGAACAAGGCGTACCTGCGCGAGCTGATCGCGACCCAGATCGACTACACCACCCTGGGCACCGGCTACGTCCAGGAGGCCCACGAGCGCTTCGAGAAGATGCAGGAAACCCTCATGGGCGGCGAGAAAGCCCCCTCCGAACGGGTCATCGACGACAACCGCGCCAAGAACGGCCGCGAATACCGGCTGCAGACCGAGGGCGAGCACCCGGTCCACAGCCTCGCCACCGACCGCTGACCGGCGGCCGGCCCCCGCAGGCCGGCCGGTCACGCGGGGGCCGGGTCAGGTCAGCTCCTCGCCCTTCGTCTCGGGCATGGTGGCGTAGACGATCACGCCGATCAGCGCCGCGCCGGCCACGTAGATCCACACCAGGTCGCGGTGGCCGTTGGAGCTGAGCCAGGTGGTGACGTACGGGGCGGTGCCGCCGAAGACGCCCACGGACAGCGCGTACGGCAGCCCGATGCCCGTCGTGCGCACCTCGGCGGGGAACTGCTCGGCCATGACCGCCGCGCAGTTCGCCGAGTAGCCGACCAGCAGCACCACGCCGGCGAGCTCGATGGCCAGCAGCGCGCCGAAGCCGCCGTCAAGGAAGTGGAAGGCCGGCCAGGCCAGCGCCAGGAACCCGAGCGCGAACGCGAGCATCGTCGGCTTGCGCCCCACCAGGTCCGACAGCAGCCCGCCGAACGGCAGCAGGACGAGCAGCACCAGCACCGCGATCGTGTTGGCGAGCAGCGCCCTGCTCAGCGGGATGCCGGTGTCGATGTGGGCGTAGGTCGGCATGTAGCTGACCCACACGTAGTAGAGCAGCGTGCCGGCGATCGCCACGCCGGCCACCCGCAGCGCGGCCCGGGGATGCTCGCGGAGCATCGCCTTGAGCGGGCTCGTCCGCGTCCGGCCCGACGCCACGGCCCGCTCGAACGCCTCCGTCTCGGGCACCGACACCCGCAGCCACAACCCGGCCAGGCCGAGCAGGCCGCCGATCGCGAACGCCACCCGCCAGCCCCAGCCGTACAGCGCGGCCTCGTCGAGGACGGAGGTGAGCACCGTGCCGAGCCCCGACGCGATCAGCACGCCGCCGCCGACCGACACCTGCTGCCACGACCCGGCGAACGCGCGCCGCCCGCGGGCCGCCGACTCCACCAGGAAGGCCGACGACGTGCCCCATTCGCCGCCCGCCGAGAAGCCCTGCACCAGCCGGGCCAGCACCAGCACGACGGGGGCGAGGACGCCGATCGTGTCGTAGCCGGGGCAGATCGCGATCACGAACGAGGCCGCCGCCATCAGCGAGATCGTCAGCGTCATGCCCTTCTTGCGGCCGTGCCGGTCGCCGTACGGGCCGAGGACCGCCCCGCCGATGGGCCGCATGACGAAGCCCGCGGCGAAGACCGCCAGCGCCGGCAGCAGGCTCGCCGCCTCGTCGCCCGACGGGAAGAAGTGGCGGGAGAACACCGAGGCGAACGTGGTGTAGATCGCCCAGTCCACCCATTCGACCGTGTGGCCGACGGCGCCGGCCACGATGGCCTTGCGCTGAGCAGGGGACAGCCGGGTCGCGGAGGCCGCGACCGTCACGCGTGCTCCCAGACGTACGCGGCGATTCCGGCGCGGGCGCCGCCCGGCCACGACGCGGGACCCAGGCCGCGGCCGGCGCGCACCCGGCCGACGTGCCCGCGCCAGGTCCGCTCGTCCCACTGCCAGGGCTGCTGGTCGGTCATGGTGAGGGGGTCTCCATCCATGGACTTCACGATCTTTCCGAATATACCGGTTATCGGTATATAGAGGTCCTGTGCTGAAGGTGCGCTCCTTACCGGCTCACCGGCGAGGGCGGCGCCCGCCTGGCCGCCGAAGCGGAACGGCTGCGCCACAACGCCAGGACGGCCACCACCCGCCTGCGCGCCCGCCCCGCCGGAGGCGCCGCGTGAGCGACCTCGAAGCGGCGGGAAACCGCCGGGAGAGGCGGCTTTTCCTCGACATACACTCTCGGATGTGACAGGGAACCTGTTCCGCCGGTGGACGTGCCTCATCCTGGGCGGGGCCCTGCTGATGCCCTACATGATGGCCGGCGTGCTGGTCGCGGGCCTGGTGAGCCGCGAGCCCGGCAATCTGCTGCTGCCTGCGCAGATCGGCGTCTTCGCCGCGATGCTGCCCGTCGTGGCCGTCACCGGGCTGTTCCTGCCGGTGCGCGGGCTGGAGGTGAGCGCGGCGCAGGGCCTGCTGGGGGCGCGCGTGCGCACCCCGCCACGGCAGACCGGACGGACCTGGCAGGAGCGGCGGCGCACCGCCGCCTGGTTCACCCTCCATCTGGGCGTCGGCGGCGTGCTCAGCGGCTGCACGCTGGCGATCCTGCCGTTCACGGCCTTCACGCTCGTGGTGCTCTTCACCGGGCCGCCCCCGGACCTGGGCGGGATGGAGATCACGCCGGGCTGGAACGCGGTGCTGTGGGCGCTCGGCGGGGTCGCGCTGCTGGTCGTCCTGATCGCCCTGGTGGCCGGAGCCGGCGCGCTGCTGGCCAGGCTGGCTCCCGTCCTGCTCGGCCCCACCCCCGCGGAGCGGCTGGCCGCCGCCGAGGAGCACGCCCGCGCCCTGGCCGAACGCAACCGCCTGGCCCGCGAGCTGCACGACTCCGTCGGCCACGCGCTCAGCGTCGTCACCTTGCAGGCCGCGGCCGCCGGACGCGTCCTCGACCGCGACTCCGACGACGCCCGGGCCACGGCACGCAACGCCCTGGCCGCCATCGAGCAGTCGGCCCGCGCCGCCCTCGACGACCTCGACCACGTCCTCGGCCTCCTGAGAGACGGCGACGACGCCACCCGCGATGCAGCCGCCGCCGGCAGGGACGCCGACGGTGCCGAACACCGGATCGCGCCGCAGGCCACGCTGGCCGACCTCGGCGAGCTCATCGCCACCTCAGGCGCCTCCGTGCAGCGGCAGGTGGGCGACCTGTCCGAGGTGCCTGCCGTGGTGTCGCGGGAGGCGTACCGGATCGTGCAGGAGGCGCTCACGAACGCCATCAAGCACGGCCACGGCCCCGTCCGCCTGACCGCCGCCGTCCACGGCGACGACCTGCACCTGGAGGTCGTCAACGCCCAGCGCGCCGGCGGGGACTGGAGTGGCGGTGGCTGGAGCGGCGGGCGCGGGCTGGCGGGGATGCGGGAGCGGGTCAGGTTGCTGCGGGGTGAGCTGGAGGCCGGGCCTGCCGCGGGTGGGTGGCGGGTGACGGCTCGGCTGCCGCTACGGTCGGGTTCATGACGCTACGAGTTGTGATCGCCGACGACGAGGATCTCATCCGTGCCGGCCTGCGCATCATCCTCGACGCCGAGCCGGATCTCACCGTCGTGGGTGAGGCCGCCGACGGCGCCGAGGTGCTGCCCGTCGTGCGCCGGGAGCGGCCCGACGTGGTGCTGATGGACGTCCGCATGCCCGCCGTGGACGGCATCAGGGCCACCGAGCGGCTGCTGGCCCTGGATGATCCGCCCAAGGTGCTGGTGGTGACGACGTTCGAGAACGACGACCACGTCTACGACGCGCTCCGGGCGGGGGCCAGCGGCTTCCTGCTCAAGCGCACCAGACCGGACGACCTCGTCCAGGCCGTGCGCATGGTCGCGGCCGGCGACTCGCTGTTGTTCCCGGCCGCGATCCGCGCCCTGGCCGGCCGCCGGACACCGGCGGGGTCACCGGACCGGGTGCCCGGCATCGACCGGCTGACCGAGCGCGAGGGCGACGTGCTGCGGCTGATGACCAGGGGCCTGTCCAACCAGGAGATCGCCGGCGAGCTGGTCGTCAGCCAGGAGACGGTCAAGACGCACGTGGGCAACGTCCTGGCCAAGCTGGGCGCGCGTGACCGCACCCAAGCGGTGATCGCCGCGTACGAGTCCGGGTTCGTCTCCCCCGGCTGACGTCACGGGCGGACGCCGGGGGAGACGCCGCCGCGGCGCAGCAGCTCGGCCGCGGGGACGACGGTGGCCTCGGCCGCGGTGAGCCCCGTGGCGGCCAGGGCGCGGTCGACCAGGTGGAGGCCCACCGCGTACCCGGCCATGTCAGGAATGCCGCGCGGCTCCTGGCCGAACCTGCGCGCCGTGCCGTCGCCCAGCACGTACGCCGGCGTGTTCTGCATCCCCTGCAGGTCGAAGTCGGCCATGATCAGCTCCAGGGCGCGCTCGAAGGCCTCCCCTGCCACCATGGACGACCACGGCCCCATCGCCTCGGGCCCCGACTGCTCGCGGACGAACGCCTCGGCCAGCCCTTCGCCGACCACGTGTTCGCCCACGGTCACGGTGGCCGGGTTCCACTCCACGTTGGTGTAGCGCACGTGGTGGTGGAACTCGTGCACGGCGAGGTGCGAGATCCGCCCGATCACGTCGTCCGCCGGCCACGCCAGCAGGTAGATGTAACCGGTGCCGGCTCCCATGCCGTAATAGCCGCCTGCCGTCGTCATCAGGTGCTCGTTGCCGGGGTCGCCCATGACGAGGAAGACCTCCAGCGAGTCGGCCTGCTTGGCGCCGCCGAGCGCCTGCGAGGCCCGCTCCAGCTCGTGCCGCACCTGGCCGAGCACGTCCTCCTCGATCATGCGGCGGACGGCGGGCAGGTAGCGTGGGTCATCCTTGTCGACCCGGAAGCCGCCACCCTGGTGGTGGATGTCGACGATGTCGCCCGGCATCGGGATGGACGAGCGCATCGGCTCCAGCAGCTCCCGCAGCGCGTCAGGCCGGTGCGAGAGCGGCTGCTCCAGCAGGGACGCCATCGGGGTCAGGGTGTCGTGAACGATGAATTCCATGACCCTGGACGCTAAACCCTCACGTAACGTGAGGCTCAAATCAATTAACCGCCGAACCGGTCACAGCGGCGACTCGTCGCCGGGGTCCTCGCCCGGCGAGCGTCCCGGCGTGCTCTGCCCGCTCTCCGTGGGCGACGGCGACTGCGAGGGCGACGGCCGCGGCTCGGGCGTCTCGGGCGTCGGCGGCGGCGTCGGCACGAACACGGTCGGCGGAAGCTGCCGGGGCTGCGGCTCGCTGTCCTGCCGCCCGAGCAGCAGCAACAGCAGGATCGTCACCACCAGCAGCAACAGCAGCACCACGGCGAGCGCGGCCATCAGCACCCGCTTGCGCGTCTCGGTCAGCGGCCGGCGCGGGCGCGGCGGTCCCGGCAGGGCGGGGGCGCGGTCGGTCAGCCAGTACGGCACGAAGTCCGGCCCGTGGGCCTGCCCGATGAGCGTCCCGCCCACCATGACCGGCTCCAGGAACCGCTCGGCGCCCGGCCGCCCCGGCGCGTACGGCACCGCCACCCACGGCGCCCGCCCCCCGTCGTACGCCAGCACCTCGGGCGCGCCCTCCAGCACCGCGCCACCTCCGCGCGGCCGGGCGGGACGGTTGAGCCAGCCGCGCACCCCTGTGCGCTCCCGGCCGCCCGCGTCCCTGATGGCGGTGACGAACCGGCCGCGGGCCGCGGCGTCGTAGGCGGCGCCGCGGGTAAGCACCGCGAGCGACACGGCCCGCCCGTCGGGGCCCTGGCCGAGGTACACGAATCCGGCGGGCGCGCTGTGCAGGCGCGCCTGCACCACGTAGGGCCCCAGCCGGGGAGGATCGCCGTACTGCAGGGGACTTGCCACGTTTGCCATGTAAGCACAGACGTGGCGTCGTGCGAGTTTGCGGCGCGTTTGGTGGAATGGGCGTCATGAGCGTCGCCGAAGAGTTGCCAGGCGGAAACGACGCGGCACTGCTGCGTCAGAGTCTCGACGAGGTCCGGCGTGTCATCGTCGGCCAGGACCACATGGTCGAACGCCTCGTCGTGGCGCTGCTGGCGCGCGGGCACTGCCTGCTCGAAGGAGTGCCTGGGGTCGCCAAGACCCTCGCCGCCTCCACCCTGGCCACCGTCGTGGGCGGCACGTTCGCCCGTATCCAGTTCACCCCCGACCTCGTGCCGAGTGACATCGTCGGCACCCGCGTCTACCACCCGTCCAATGAGAAGTTCGATGTCGAGCTCGGCCCCGTCTTCGTGAACTTCCTGCTGGCCGACGAGATCAACCGCGCCCCCGCCAAGGTCCAGTCCGCGCTGCTGGAGGTCATGGCCGAGCGTCAGGTGACGCTGGCCGGCGTGACCCATCCGCTGCCCAGGCCGTTCATCGTGCTGGCCACCCAGAACCCGATCGAGTCCGAGGGCGTCTACCCGCTGCCGGAGGTGCAGCGCGACCGGTTCCTGTTCCGGGTGCGCGTCCCCCATCCCAGCGCCCACGAGGAGCTGGAGATCCTGCACCGCATGAGCGTCACCCCGCCCGTCCCCGACCGCGTGCTCGACCCGCCCAAGCTGCTGGCCCTGCAGGACGCCGCCGAGCAGGTCTCGGTGCACCAGCTCGTCGCCGACTACGTCGTGCGCCTCGTCATGTCCACCCGCAACCCGGCCGAGTACGGCCTGGCCGACCTCACCGACACGATCGAGGTCGGGGTCAGCCCCCGGGCGACGCTCGGCCTGGTGTCGGCGGGGCGGGCGCTGGCGCTGCTGCGCGGGCGCGACTACCTGCTGCCCGACGACGTACGCGACGTCGCGGTGGACGTCATGGCCCACCGGCTGATGCTCACCTTCGACGCCCTGGCCGACGGGGTCGATCCCGAGCAGGTGGTCAAGCAGATCCTGCACGCCGTACCCCCGCCCCTCGTCGTCTGGAACCAGAACCGTTGAGCACCACAGCAGAACAGGCGCTGCGGCGACTCGAGCTGACCGTCACCCGCCGGCTCGACGGCCTGCTGCACGGCGCCCACCAGGGCCTGCTGCCGGGCACCGGCAGCGAGGCCGGCGACAGCCGCGTCTACGTGGCCGGCGAGGACGACGTGCGCCGCATGGACTGGGCGGTCACCGCCCGCACGACCATCCCCCACGTCCGCGACCTGATCGCGGACCGCGAGCTGGAGACGTGGGCGCTGGCCGACCTGTCGCCCAGCATGGACTTCGGCACCGCCGACAGCGACAAGCGCGACCTGGTGGTGGCGGCGATCGGCGCGATCGGGTTCCTGTCCAGCCGCATGGGCGACCGGTTCGGGGCGCTGGTGATCCACGACGAGTACGTGCACCGCATGCCCGCCCGTACCGGCCGCCCCGCCCTCTACGGCCTGCTGCACTCCCTCATGGACGCGCCACGCGGCAGCGTGGTGCCCGACCCGCCCGACCTCGCGGAGGGCATCGACATCCTCAACGCCACCCGGCGGCGCCGCGGCCTGCGGCTGATCGTCTCCGACTTCCTCGACGCGCACCCCGACCTCGACCCCGACGCCGAGCGCCCCTGGGAGCGGCCGATCCGCCGCCTGGCGGCCCGCCACCAGGTGCTGGCCGTCGAGGTCATCGACCCCCGTGAGCTGGAGCTGCCCGATGTGGGCCGGGTCGCGTTCGCCGACCCGGAGACCGGGAACGTACGCGAAGTGCACCTTTCGCCGAAAATCCGGCAGGCGTACGCGGAGGCCGCGGCCCTGCAGCGCGAGAGCACCCGCCTGGCCCTGCGCCGCGCCGGCGTCGCCCACCTCGTGCTGCGCACCGACCGCGACTGGGTGTTCGACGTCGCGCAGTTCGTGCTGCGCCAGCGCCGCATGAGCCACCTCGCCCACAGGAGGCCGTCCGCATGACCTTTCTCGCCCCCGGCTGGCTGTGGTTGTTCGTGCTCGTGCTGCTGCTCGTGGCGGGCTACGTGGCGGCCATGTTCGCCCGCCGCCGCTACACGGTGCGCTTCACCAACCTGGCCCTGCTCAACCTGGTCGCCCCCGCCGGTCCCGGCTGGCGCCGGCACGTCGCGCCCGCGCTGTTCCTCGTCATGATGTCGCTGCTGGTCGTCGGCACCGCCAAGCCCGCCGACCAGGTACGCGTCCCCCGCGACCGCGCGACCATCATGATCGCCCTCGACATCTCGCTGTCCATGGACGCCGACGACGTCCAGCCCGACCGCATCAGCGCCGCCAAGGCCGCCGCGCAGGCGTTCGCCCAGGAGCTGCCCGACCGCTTCAACGTGGGCGTCGTCTCCTTCGCCCGCTCGGCCAACGTGATCGTCTCCCCCACCACCGACCATCAGGCCGTGGTCACCGCGCTCGGCAACCTCACCACCCGCCCGGGCACCGCCATCGGCGAGGCGGTCTTCAACGCGCTGGAGTCGGTGCGCTCCTTCGACCAGCAGGCCGCGACCGACCCGCCGCCGGCCGCGATCGTGCTGCTGTCGGACGGCGACAACACCTCGGGCCGGTCGGTCAACGAGGCCATCGAGGCGGCGCAGCAGGCCCGCGTACCGGTCTCGACGATCGCGTACGGCACCCAGGAGGGCACGGTCAGCATCGACGGCCGCCCGGTGAACGTGCCGGTCAACAAGCAGACGCTGCAGGCCCTCGCCGACGGCACCAGCGGCCGGGCCTACACCGCCGAGTCCGGCAGCGAGCTGCGCGAGGTCTACGAGCAGATCGGCACCTCGCTCGGCTACAAGCTGGTCAACCAGGAGGTCACCCAGTGGTTCATCGTGGCCGCGATCGTGGCCGGGCTGCTGGTGGCGGGCGCCGCGGTGCTGTTCGGTTCGCGGATCCCGTAACGTTTTCCGACGTGGCCCACTACTTCTCCGAGCAGCCGAAGACCGCGAGCAGGCCGGGGTCGGTCGATCTCGTCCTGCCCGACCTGCATCTGCGGCTGGAGACCGACCGCGGCGTGTTCTCCCCCGAGCGGGTCGACGTCGGCACGCGGGTGCTGCTGGAGAGCGTCCCCCCGCCGCCTCAGGAGGGCGACCTGCTCGACCTGGGCTGCGGCTACGGGCCCGTCGCGCTGACCATGGCGGCGCGGGCGCCGGGCGCCACCGTGTGGGCGATCGACGTCAATCGCCGCAGCCTCGAGCTGACCGGGCGCAACGCCGAGGCCGCGAAGCTCGGCAACGTCCGCACCGCGCACATCGACGACGTGCCCGGCGGCGTGACGTTCCGGGCCATCTGGTCCAACCCTGCGATCCGCATCGGCAAGCAGGCGCTGCACGACATGCTCACCAGGTGGCTGACCCGGCTGACGCCCGACGGCGAGGCCTACCTGGTCGTCCAGAAACACCTCGGCTCCGACTCCCTGCAGCGCTGGCTCGGCGAGCAGGGCTGGCAGGCCTCACGCGAGGCCAGCAGGGCCGCCTACCGCATCCTGAAGGTGACCCGTTGAGAAGACAGCTGCGCCCCACCGACGTCAAGCGGCTCAACCGCACCTGGCGCAGAAACACCGGCAACCGGCTCGGCCTCATCATCGAGTCGGTCACCGGGCCGTTCAACGTCGGCTCGATCTTCCGCAGCGCCGCCGCGTTCGGCGTGGAGGAGGTCTGGCTGGCCGGCAACGCCACCCCGCCCACCAACCCCAAGGCGGGCAAGACCGCGCTCGGCACCGAGCGCCTGGTCACCTGGCATGAGGCGATCCCGGCCACCGAGGCGGTCAAGGCGGCCAGGGACGAGGGCTACACCGTGCTGGCCATCGAGCTGACCGCCGAGTCGGTGCCGCTGCACCGCGCCGACCTGGCCCGCGACGTGTGCCTGGTGGTCGGCAGCGAGGACCACGGCTGCTCCCCCGCCCTGCTCGACGCGGTCGACGGGGCCTGCTACATCCCGCAGGTCGGCCGGGTCGGCTCGTTCAACGTGGCGGTGGCGGCGGCCATCGCGCTCGCCGAGGCCCGCCGGCAGGAGTGGCAGAATCTCCCCGATTCGTAACCGAACCGTTCACCACGGAAGGGCATACTTCTGCACGTGCTGAGCCGCCGATTCGCCTTCCTCGACCACCCGGGCCCGCTGGCCTTCGCCCACCGCGGAGGCGCGGCGGAGGGCGCCGAGAACTCCGTCGCCGCCTTCGAGCGCGCGATCGGGCTCGGCTACACCTACCTCGAGACGGACGCGCACGCCACGTCCGACGGCGTGCTGCTGGCCTTCCACGACCACACCCTCGACCGGGTGACCGACCAGCGCGGCCGCATCTCCGAGCTGCCCTACCGGGCGGTCAGGCGGGCCCGCATCAACGGCGTGCACGAGATCCCGCTCCTGGAGGACCTGCTCGGCACCTGGCCCGAGCACCGCTTCAACATCGACGTCAAGGAGTGGGCGGCCATCGGGCCGCTGGCCGAGGCGGTCAGGCGCACGAACGCCTACGACCGCGTCTGCCTGACCTCGTTCAACGACGAGCGGCTGCTGGCGGCCAGGCGGGCGCTGCGCGGGGAGGTGTGCTCGGCGCTCGGCCCGCGCGGCGTCGCCGCGCTGCGCGCCGCCGCCGCCACCTCGGGCTACGGCCGCATGCTGGCCCGCCTGTCGCGCGCCGGGATCCCCTGCGCGCAGGTGCCCGTGGGCTTCCGCGGGCTGCGGGTCACCACCCGCCGCCTGGTCCGTACGGCCCACGCCATCGGCATGCAGGTGCACGTGTGGACGATCAACGACACCGCCCGCATGGAGCAGCTGCTCGACCTCGGCGTCGACGGCATCATGACCGACAACGTCACGGGCCTGCGCGACGTGCTCGACCGCCGCGGGCTCTGGCACTCCGGCCTGGCCGCCTGAGGCACGCTCACCGGCACGACATCCCGACACGCCCCCGCCCCGGCCCCCGCCCGCCCCCGCAGAGGAGCTACCCGACACCATGCCCGCATCCGCACCCCCCGCGGCCCTCGACGACTCCCCCGCAGCACGCCGGCGCGAGCAACGCGGCTGGTACTTCTACGACTGGGCCAACTCCGCCTTCTACACCACGGTCATCTCGGTCTTCCTCGGCCCCTACCTGATCCCGGTCGCCAAGACCGCGGCCTGCGCCAAGGACTTCCCGTCGATCGCCTCCGACACGTGCGTGTCGACGTTCGACGAGCTGGCCGCCGCCAACCCGGGGCTCGGCTACGTGGACGTGCTCGGCGCCGACATCCGCCCCGCCGCGTTCTTCGGCCTGATCACCACGGTCGCGGTGCTGCTGCAGATCGTGTTCCTGCCCATCGTGGGGGCGCTGGCCGACCACACCGGGCGCAAGCGCGAGATGCTCGGCCTGTTCGCCTACGCGGGCGCGCTGGCCGCGATGGGGCTGTTCTTCGTCGAGGGCGACCGCTACATGCTGGGCGGCGTGCTGTTCATCGCGGCCAACCTGGCCTACGGCTCCTCGATCGTGGTCTACGACTCGTTCCTGCCGCAGATCTCCACCGCCGAGGAACGGGACGCGGTCTCCTCGCGCGGCTGGGCCATCGGCTATCTCGGCGGCGGCCTGCTGCTGGCGCTCAACCTGGTCCTCTACCTCCAGCACGAGAGCCTCGGCCTGACCGAGGGCATGGCGGTGCGGATCTGCATGATGTCGGCGGGCCTGTGGTGGGCCACGTTCACGATCATCCCGCTGCTGCGGCTGCGCAACCGGCCGGTGCCCGCGCACGAGACGACCGCGCTGCGCTCGGTCGGCGGCAGCTTCCGCCAGCTCGGCCGCACCCTTTCCGGCCTTCGGCAGTATCCGCTGACCCTGCTGTTCCTGGTGGCGTACCTGGTCTACAACGACGGCGTGCAGACGGTCATCGGCAACAGCGCGGCATTCGCCTCAGAGGCGCTGAAGCTGCCGCAGACCGTGCAGATCACCGCGATCCTGATGGTGCAGTTCGTGGCGTTCTTCGGGGCGCTGCTGCTGGGCCGGCTGGCGCGCAGCTACGGCACCAAGCGGACGGTGCTGGCGAGCCTGGTGCTGTGGACGGCGATCGTGTCGATGGCCATGTTCGTGGCCGAGGGGCAGGCGCTGCAGTTCTACCTGATGGCGTTCGCGATCGCGATCGTGCTGGGCGGCACGCAGGCACTGTCGCGCTCGCTGTTCTCGCTGGTGATCCCGAAGGGGCGGGAGGCGGAGTACTTCAGCCTGCTGCAGATCAGCGACAAGGGGTCGGCGTTCATCGGCGCGCTGACGGTCACCATCGCGCTGCAGCTCACCAACAGCTACCGGATCGCGATCATGTCGATGATCGTCTTCTTCGTGATCGGCTTCGTGCTGCTCGCCCTGACGAACCTGCCCAAGGCCATCCGCGCCGCGGGCAACGAGGTGCCCGACGGCGTCTGACCGGTGTCTGACCGCTGTCTAGGACGTGATCACGACGCCGCCGACGCCGCTGCGTCCGGTGGGCATGCTCACCAGGTCCACGGCCACCCTCGGGCGGACGCGCTCGCCGACGACGCCGGCGATCGCGTCCGTCACGCCGGAGATCAGACGGGCCACGATCCGGTCGCTGTCGGGACGGCTGAAGGCGATGTCCTTGACGCCGAACGTCACGCTCGGCGCCGGATCCTCGGCCTGCTTGCCGCCGATGCCCCAGCGACCCGCCGGGACGCCGACGAGCCTGACCTCCGCGATCTCCCGCGCCCACTCCCCGTAGACGGCGACGACGGCGTCGGTGAGTGCCGCGATCAGCTCGCTCTCGCGGCCGGCGAGATCGCTTTCGAGGGCATGAACGGTCAGGTGCGGCATGACGCTCCCCGTTACAATCGTTTTGAGAACAAAGTACCTTTGATTGCAAAGCTAATTGGCAGGCCTGACGCATGTCAACACCCGAACCCGCGGACGATGCCGTCCGCGCGCTGATGCTCGTGATGCCCCGGCTGATCGGCCGGGCCAAGCGCACGCCGCCGCCCGAGGAGCTGCGCTCGCTCGACCTCGCGCCACGGCACCTGTCGCTGCTGTCGATGCTGCTGCTCGACGGTCCGCTGACCGTCTCCCAGCTCGCCGGCAAGCTGGGCGTCGCGCCGACCACGGTGAGCCTCGTCGTGAGCGAGCTGAGCCGTAAGGGGGTGCTGGAGCGGCGCGAGGACGACGCCGACCGGCGCCGCCGCATCATCGACATCAGCCAGGCGAGCCGCCCGGCCATCTCGCAGTGGCTGTCCCCGGGCGCGCGGGCCTGGCGCCGCGCTCTGGCGCCGCTGACGGACGAGCAGCGCCGGTTGTTCGTCGACACCCTGCTGGCGTACGAGTCCGCCATCACCGACATCCAGCGCGAGGCGTAGTCTCAGGCGGTGCGGTTCACCAGGGTGCGGGACAGTGCGATCGTGATCACGCCGGCCAGCACCACCGACAGCAGCCCCACGCGCAGGCCGGCCAGGTCGGCGACTGCTCCGACGAGGAGCGGCGAGACGAGGAAGCCGCCGCGCAGCAGCCAGCTCACGACGGTCAGTCCGGTGCCGTGCGGCAGCCCGGGCAGCTCGTCGGCGGTGTGCATGGCGGCCGGCACGAGGGTGGCGACGCCCAGCCCGGCCAGCGCGAACCCGGCCAGCGCCGCCGGCACGGTCGGCAACGCCAGCGCGGCGCCCATCCCGGCCGCGGCCAGCAGGCCCCCGGCCCGTGCGACCGTCCGCTGCCCGAAGCGGTCCACGGCACGGTCACCGGTGAGCCGCCCTGCGGTCATGGCGGCCTGGAAGACGACGACGGCCAGGCCCGCGGTGGCCGCGTCCGCGCCCAGATCGCCGCTGAGGAACAACGCGCCCCAGGACGCGCCGGCGTCCTCGACGAGCGCGCCACAGGCGGCCACCACGCCGAGCAGGATGACCGTCCGCATGGCCGGCCCGGCCAGCGCGCGCCACCGCTCACGAGTCGTCCTGTCAGGCGGCCGCTCGCTTGAGGGCGCTGCCGCCGCCACCCGTTCGGTGTCGTCGGGGCCTGGGAGCAGGAAGCGGTAGACGGTCAGGGCGACGGCGCTGAACAGGGCGCCGGAGATCGTCAGGTGCACCGCGAGCGGCAGGTGCAGGCCGGCTGCGGCCGAGCCCATCAGGCCGCCCAGCACGGCGCCGACGCTCCACAGGCCGTGCAGCGAGTTCACGATGGAACGCCGGTAGATGCGCTGCACGCGCAGCCCGTGGGCGTTCTGGGCGACGTCCACGACCGCGTCGAGTGCCCCCAGGACGAACAGCACCCCCCAGAAGGCCACCCAGTTGGGGACGAACGGGACGGCCACCGTCACGACCGTCATGAGCACGATCCCGAACGCCGCCACCCGCGACGAGCGGAACCGCCGCACGGCCGCCCCAGCGAGCAGCCCGGCCAGCAACGCCCCGATCGGCATGCCGGCCACCGCGCCGCCGAAGACCGCGTTGCCGACGTCCAGCTCGGCCTTGATCTGCGGATAGCGCGGGACGACGTTGAAGAACACGGCGCCGTTCGTGAGGAACAGCGCCGCGACAGCGGAGCGGGCCCGTCGGGCCTGGAGGTCGGGCGCGGGCATCGGCCTTCCGTTCACATGACTCGCGGCGCGGTGCGGCTCCATGGAGCCCGGGCGGGGACGCGCTCCGCGCCTGGCGTCCCCGCCCGGAGTTCGTTCAGCCGATCAGCCGCAGTGCTCCCACCCGCTGAGGTAGGACTGGCTGCCGTACGAGCCGCCCCACATGATGCAGCTGCCCGCGGCGCCCGTCGCCTTGGCCGGTCCCGCGTAGTACTTGAAGTTGCCTTCGTCCACGTCGAAGTACATGTGGTCGTGGCGAACGCGCGCCTCGACCCAGGTGCTGTTGCCCCTGGCGCCCGTCTTCCAGGTCACCACGCAGTTGGTGGAGCCGTTGTAGAGGAGGTAGACGACGGCACTGGACCCGAGGGCATGGCTGTCGATCACGTGGTAGCTGCCGCCGCCGCAGGCCGCGATCGGCGTGTCCGCCGCCATGGCGGGGCCGCTGGTGGCGATCGTCCCGGCGAGTGCGGCCGACAGGCCGAATGCCACGGCCGCGGTCTTCTTGAGCTTGCCCAACGAGTGTCCTTTCACATAAGAGATCAACACGACGTCAGGTAGGACGCAAGTAAGATCCGTGAAGTTGCGTGATACACGTCACCTTTTGGGGAAATAGGTATCAAATCCACTCATGGGAACGCTACCGCCCCGCCCGGCTCAGCTCGGCGGCGGCGTCACGGCGACCGGGCAGCGCACTTCGGCCAGCGCCGCCTGGAGTACGGGCCCGACCAGCACGCCCGCCTGCCTGTGGCTGCGGCCCACGACGAGCAGCGTCGCGCCCTTGGCCGACTCCACGACCATCCTGGGCGGTCGCTCGGCCTCGAAGGTGGCCGTCACGGGCACATCGGGCCCGCAGCCGGCCAGGCGGCGTACGACGTCCCTGAAGCCCGACTCCGCCTCGGCCCGCACCCGTGCGTTGTCCACGAACGGCTCCTCGTGCCCCTGCCACGCGCACGGGTCCCACCAGCCGCACACCGCCTCCACGACCCCGTCCCGCAGGGCCGCCTCGCGCACCGCGAACCCGAACGCCGCCAGGCTGGCCGGCGACCCGTCCACCCCCACCACGATCCGCCCACCACCGGCCCCCTCATCGGGGCGGGTGCCGGGCGGGTCATCGGAATGGCCGTCGGGGCGGACGACGATGACAGGCGTGGGGCTGTGCGCGGGCACCTGGACGGCCGCCGAACCCACCCTGAGATCCTCGAACCCGCCCACCCCGCGCGACCCCAGCACCACCAGCTCCGCCTGCGCCGCGGCCTCCAGCAGCACCGCGGACGCGGGCCGCTTGACCAGCAGCGGCCGGACGTCCTGCACGCCGCCCAGCGCACGCACCCGCCGTACGCCGTCCTCCACGACCCCGGCGGCGACCCGCTCGACCTCGGCGAGCAACGCCCGGCTGACCGCACGCAGCGGATACGGCCAATTCCAGGCGTGACACACCACCACGGCCAGCCCGCGCAGCCGCGCCTCCTCCACCGCCCACCGCAGCGCCTGCTCGCTCCCCGGCGACTCGTCGTAGCCGACCAGGACGACCCCCATGCCAGGTTCCCGCACGGCGCCCCTCCCCACGAGGTGTCCGGCCCTCAAGGGTGCGCTTCCCCGGCGGCCGGCCACGACTCTCACACCATGAGACTTTGACCCGCTATTGGCCCGCTTCCTCCGACCGTCCTGTGCACCGCCCGCATCTCCGTCACCACGAACGCGTCCACGACATGCCTGTTGGCCAGCAGGAACCCGACGAGCCCCGCGACGGCCTGCGCGGCGGTGGCCGCCCGTACCTGCCCGCTGAGCAGGTAAACCAGCGGCGTGGACGGCTGATCGAGCGCGAACCGTCCACCGTGCCGCCGCACGTCCTTCAGCGCCGCGATCGGCATGGGCCGCTCGGAGGTGAACCACACCGCCAGCTCCCAGACCGGCGCCGCAGACCCGGCCTCGGAACTGTCGTCGTAGCACGTGACACACCCCTGGGCGGCGGACTTTCCATGCGGGCACACCCATTGGGCAGCGGCCGCGGCCGGCAACCGCCCCCCGGTCAGCTTCGCCTCACTCACATGCCGGCACGCCGGACGTACGGGCTGGTCGGGCGGACAGGGGGCGGACGGGGAGACGGAACAACAGGCGATGACAGGCACCCCTTCGGTTATGGCAGGGACGGACGATCAGCGGGCGCGCCCGCGGGGGTGGCCGGGCGGGTGAAGGAGACCAGGTGGTCGATCTCGGTGAAGCCGGCGGCGGCGAACAGCGCCCATGACGGCTCGGGGTCGCCGGCCGCGTACAGGACCGTCTCGCGGGCCCCGTGCTCGGTCAGGAGGGCGTCGGCGCGCAGCAGGAGCGCCCGTTCGAGATCGGGGTCGGCATGCCCGGCGTCGGCGCCGAGCCACCACACGACGCCGCGCCCGCCGGTCGGCTCCTGAGCGACCAGCGCGGCCGCCGCATCGTCACCGGGAGCCTTGAGCCACCAGCCCCGCGGCGTCCCGCTGACGACCACATCGACCATCGGGTGCGGCCCCGCGCCCGGCTCGGACGGCGACGTCCGCCGCAGATGCCGCCACGAGTCCCTGGCGACGAACCCCTCCCGTTCGAGCACCGCAAGCGTGACGGCCCGCCGCCCCGCGGGCAGAGCCGCTGGAGCAGTCCCTGGCCGCCCGCACGGCTCGTCGGTGAAGGCATGCACCGGCACGCCACCCATCCCGCCCAAAGCGTGGCGAAGGAGCACCCCTACGACGTCCGGCACCTCGCCCCCGTGCAACCACAGAATCCGCCCGGCCGCACGATCCCGCCGCAACGCATAGGCCACCGTCCCCAGCACCCGCCCGCCCGGCCCCTCCAGCACACGAATCTCGGGCTCCTCATACGCCGTCCCGGCCACATGCCGGCCGAGCGGCCCCTCCAGCCCTGACGGCTCGCAGGCGTCCGCGAGGGCAAGGGCGCCGACGGCCGCCCTGTCGGAGTCGCGGTAGCGGCGCATTCGCCACCTCGCGCCTGATGGGAGCGTCCCGGGGATGGCGAGGATGTCGTGGGCCGACATCGTGTTGCCGGTGCGGGCGGCGGTCTTCATCGCGGTCGCGGCGGCGGGGCCGGCGGTGTCGGGTGGGATGACAAGGAGCAGGAAGCCGTCCTGGCTGCCGCGGATCACCCGGATGGTGTGCGGAGTGGCCGGGTAACCGCTGATCCGTACGAACCGTCCGTCGACGACCAGGTGGGCCGGCACCTCGTCCCACGCCTGGGTGTCGAGCCCGACCCGCAGCACGGGCCCGATCCGATCTTCAAGGGCGCGGAGGAAAGCGGGCAGCTCGCGCCGGAGGTCGGTGCTGTGCGGCCACCAGGCGCCGTCGAGCGTCCCGTCGCGGGTCAGGGTGGGCTCCAGGGACAGCCGTGCCGGTCGGAGGGAGATGAGGGAGGCGGTCGGTGAGCGGCGGTTCGGCATCGGTGTGCCGCCTGTCTCCGGCGGTCGAAGGCCGGCTGTGGCCGGGGCGACGCCGACGCGGCTGCCGGCATGCGAGGTATCCCAGAATCCCCACCCTACGCCGCCCGCCCCGACCGCTCACGGCCCCACACCGTGGAAAGCCCAGCCACGCGCGCACTCGAAGAGGCGGGCCGAAGACGCACGCTCGAAGGAACGGGCCGGACCAGCACCTGGTGAAGAACCCGCATTCCCCGAACAGACCGCCCCCGACATGAACAGGCCGGGCCCGCACCCTCGAGAGGGTGCGGGCCCGGCCCGTGGATGTCTGCCGGGTCAGGCGGCGACGATGTTCTCCGCCTGCGGGCCCTTCTGGCCCTGCACGACGTCGAAGGACACCTTCTGGCCCTCGTGCAGCTCACGGTAGCCACCGTTGGAGACGATGTTGGAGTAGTGGGCGAAGACGTCGGCGCCGCCGCCGTCCTGCTCGATGAAGCCGAAGCCCTTTTCGGAGTTGAACCACTTGACGGTTCCGGAAGCCATGTCGATCTCCTTCTGAGATGTGCAGGGACGCGATCCGCACCGCGCGGACCGCCGTGTCGCCGCGATGAAAGCCCATCCGGAGATGACCGGCAAACAAAACGCGCCTGGCGAAACTCTGCCAGACGCGCACAAAGTCTTTTTATGGGTACAACAACTGCAACATCAGCCAGCCTACCACGCCCCCGCCCGCGCTCCAAACCCGCGCTATTCCTCCTTGTGCACGGTGACGGCCTGCACGGCGGTCAGCAGGATCGTGTGCACCGGTGACTCGTGCCGCGTGGACGCCGACCCCTGAGCGTATTCGTCGAGCACGACGGTGTTACGCGAGCGATCCAGCTCGACGACCGCCCCCTTGAGCGACTGCCCTCCGGAGAGGTGCACGGTCACCCGCTGGCCTTTCCCCGCGCCGGACAGCGCATAGACCCACACGTCCACATCGGCCATCTCTTCCTCCATGAATAGTCCAGACGGTCGTGGGTGAACGTTTCTCAGGCGATTTCGCTTACCCGATCGAAAACCAGTCTATCGCCGCCGGCACCGACGAAGATTCCGCCACCCGGTGGCGGTCGTGGTTCGGCACGGGCGAGCGAATCTAAGGTGGAGGTGACCTGCCGCCCGAAGGGAGGGGGTGGCCGCATGGAGCTACGCCAGCTGCGCTACTTCGTCACGCTGGCCGAGGAGCTGCACTTCGGCAGGGCCGCGGCTCGTGAGCACATCGTGCAGTCCGCGCTGAGCCAGCAGATCCAGCGGCTCGAACGCGAGCTGGGCGTGCAGCTGCTGGAGCGCAGCACCCATCACGTCGCGCTCACCCCGGCGGGAGCCGCCTTCCTGACCGAGGCCCGCCGCGTGCTCGATCAGGTCGGCCGGGCGATACGCGCCGCGCGCGACGCCGCGATGCCCTCTCCCCCGCTGCGGGCCGGCATCGTGGACGCCGGCTACGACACGATGCCGCAGATCCTGCGCGAGGTGCAGCGCCGCCATCCCGGGCTGAGGATCCATCAGGTCGAGGCGGGCACGCCGGAGCAGTTCAGCCAGCTGGCCGACGGCCGGCTGGACGTCGGCATCGGCTGGGCCGTGCAGCCGGTCCCCGGGGTGGCGTCCGAGCTGGTCAGGCTCGACCCGATCGGCGTCCTGCTGCCCGAGCGGCACGCGCTCGCGGCGCTGGCGACCGTTCCAGTGGCGGCGCTGGCCGATGAGCGGCTGCTGTTCGGCGAGGAGAGGCAGACGCCCGAGCTGAACGCGTTCGTGGCGGAGCTGTGCCGTTCGGCGGGCTTCGCCCCCATCCCGTACGAGGGGACCGTCGAGAGCACGCGGGCCGCCGCGGACCTGGTGCTGGGGCATCGCTGCGTCTTCTGCCTGCCCTCGTCGTTCCTTTCCTCCAACCCGCCGGGCACCGTCTGGCGGCCCCTGTCAGAGCCGGCCGCCCACTGTCCGTGGTCGCTGCTGTGGCCGGCGGTCGGCCCTTCGCCGCACGTCGCGGCCGTCATCGACAGCGCCAGGCGGCTGGCGGGGAAGCTCGGCTGGCTGGAGTCGGCGCATGCGAGCCCGGCAGGGGACGACCAGCCGTCATAGCACACCCCGTTATCGCGAAACCTGATGAGCCTTGCGCACATCGCCGGTTTCCCCTGGTCGCCGTAGCGCATTGACTGGGAGTCCGGCGACGAGCACACCGTGAGGCGGTCGAGGATGCCCTTGGGCACGCAGGTGCGATCAAGCGCCCGCAGGAACGGCCGCGCCCCGCGCTGTGACCACATCGACGGGCTCCCCGCCCCAGAGCCGGAGAACCGGCAATGCGCGGCGTGCTTGGCGGCAGGACGGTCATGGCCGCGGCTGCTGGTCTGCCTGAGCTGCGGCTGGGTGGCCTGCCCTGCCGACTCCAGGGCGCACTACCGCGAGACCGACCATCCGGTGGCCGCATCGCTGGCGCCCGGAGAGACCTGGCGCTGGTGCCACGTGCACCGCCGCGTCGTATGAGCGAGACGAGACGAAAGAGACTTCATGCCTGTTACAGAACCACCGGTGAGACGCCGCCAGGACTACGACGGCAGCTCACCGTTCCCCGACGCCGGTGAGCACACGCCGGCCCGCCCGCTCCAGGTGACGCTGACCGGCGCCATCGTGATCGCGCCGTTCATCGCCCTCGGTGTGGTGATCGTCCTGACGTGGGGGCGCGGAGTCTCGCTCACCGACCTGCTGCTGGCCGCCGTCCTGTACGTGCTGACCGGCCTCGGCGTGACGGTGGGGTTCCACCGGCTGCTGACGCACGGCTCCTTCACGGCCCGGCCGTGGCTGCGGGCGGCGCTGGCGGTCGCCGGGTCGATGGGCTTCCAGGGAAACGTCATCGACTGGGTGGCCGTGCACCGCCGCCACCACGCCTTCACCGACGAGCCGGGCGACCCGCACTCCCCGTACCGGTACGGCACCGGCCTGTCCGGCCAGCTGCGCGGGCTCGTGCACGCGCACCTGGGCTGGCTGTTCGAGGACGACGGCACGCCGGCCTCCCGGTACGCGCCCGACCTGCTGGCCGACCCGGCGATGCGGCGGGTGGCGCGCTGGTTCCCGGCCTTGTGCGCGGTGTCGCTGGCGCTGCCGTTCCTGGCCGGCTGGGCGATCACCGGCACCCTGTACGGCGGCCTGACCGCCTTCCTGTGGGCGGGCCTGATCCGGGTCGCGCTGCTCCAGCACGTCACGTGGAGCGTCAACTCCCTGTGTCACGTCATCGGCAGTCGCCCGTTCCGCACCCGCCGCCACGACCGCGCGACGAACCTGTGGCCGCTGGCGCTGCTGTCGTTCGGCGAGAGCTGGCACAACGGGCACCACAGCGACCCGTCCTGCGCCCGGCACGGCATCGACCGCGGCCAGGTGGACCCGTCGGGCGGGCTGATCCGGCTGTTCGAGCGGCTGGGCTGGGCGAGCGACGTGCGCTGGCCCGACGCCGAGCGGGTACGCCGCCACCGCGCCGTCCCCAGCGGCGCCGACGGGTGAACCATTCGGGACCGGTGCGGGACGCCCAGCAGGATGCCGGGCATGAACCGCACCGGCACTCCCCCGGCGTGGGACGAGCGCACCACGCTCACCACGCTCACCACGTTCCCCGACGACGCCAGGGCCACCGTGCACGCCGAGTGCGAGGGCCTGGCGGAGGAGGGCGCGCGCCGCTGCCGACGTCGCCGCTGATGACGATGCCCGGCCTGGTGAACCACGTCCGCTGGGTCGAGTAATCGTGGTTCCAGGTGGTGTTCCTCGGCGAGGACGACCAGGGCCCGTGGACCGAGGAGGACCCCCGCCGCGAGATGCGCATCGCCGTGGAGACGCCGATCGCGCGGCTGTTCGCGGAGCACGAGGCGCTGACCGGCGTCTGACCTTCACGGAGTGTCCCGGACCCCGGTGCGCGACTTCCTACAGACACAAAATCCGGAAATATGCCCCCCGCGCCGCGCATGCCCCGGCATTCCCGCAGGCTACGGGCCTGATCGGCGATCACGCGAAGAACCGAGGCCCCAAGCGCGATTGGATCACCCCGCGGGTGGGAATCCCATCACGGTACCAAGCGTTAGACACCGTGGGAGACAGACCCCCCACGCAAGGGGGCCCTGTAGGAGGCATTTAAACATGGGCGAGCGCGCGCTTCGTGGCACCCGGCTCGGGGCAACCAGCTACGAGAACGACCGTAACACGGATCTGGCCCCGCGCCAGGAGGTGTCGTACACCTGTCCGAAGGGCCATCGCTTCGAGGTTCCGCTTGCCGCCGAGGCCGAGATTCCCGCGAGCTGGGAGTGCCGCATGTGCGGCGCGACCGCGCTGCGGGTGGACGGCGAGCAGCCGGAGTCGAAGAAGACCAAGCCCCCGCGGACACATTGGGACATGCTCTTGGAGCGACGGTCCATAGAAGATCTCGAGGAGGTGCTCAACGAGCGGCTCGCCGTCCTGCGGGCTCAGCGTCGTAAGAGCGCCTGACTTCCTCTCACGGTGAAAACCCCCGGGCTCAGGCCCGGGGGTTTCTCTGTGCGTGCTTCAGGAGTCGCGGTCCTCGCGGATGACCTCGCCGTGCACCACCCGGCCGCCCTGCGGCGCGCCTGGGTCACGGCCCTCGTTGCGAGCGTCGCTGCGGGCGTCGTAGCGGGGGTCGTAGTGGGCCGCGTCGGGGCCGGGGAAGCCGCCGGGCGGGAAGAGGTTCGCGTACGGGGACGACTGCGCCAAGCGCTTGATCCGGCGCTCGAAGAACCACGCCCCGAGGCGGCGCATCATCGGCCGGGTCACCGGGATCAGGCACAGCAGCCCGAACACGTCGAGGAAGAACCCGGGCGCCAGCAGCAGCGTGCCGCCGACCAGGATGATGCCGCCGTCGGCCAGCTCGCGGTCGGGCATGCGCCCGCTCTGCATGGCCTCCTGCAGCGCCCGCCACGCCCGCCGGCCCTCGCGGCGCACCAGCCACGCGCCCAGCAGGCTGTCGGCGATGAGCAGGGCGATCGTGGCCGGCCCGCCGATCACCTGACCGACCTGGATCAGCAGCCAGATCTCCAGGATGGGGATGACCAGGAAGGCCAGGAATAGCAGCAGCCGCATCGTTTCAACCCTCGATTCCGCACACGCGTCACTGCACTGGACAACGCCCGGCGCCCTCGAAGCGTTCCGCCGGCCGCCCGCCACCGTCTCTCAAACGCCGGGCCGCACGCCGGCCTGTGCACCCGGGCGGGACGCCGCCGGCCGCGCGCCACCGTCCTCAAACGCCGGGCCGCACGCCGCCGCCCCCGACCCCGACCCCGACCCCGACCCCGGGCTAGTCGCGGGTGCCACCGCCCTTGAGGCGCTTGGGGAGCCCGGTGACGCCCCACATGCCGATCCGCCACAGCGCCTCGGACATGACCTTGCCGCTCATCTTGCTCTTGCCGACCGTCCGCTCCACGAACGTGATCGGCACCTCCACCACCCGCAGCCCATGGCGGGACGTGCGCAGCGTGAGGTCCACCTGGAAGCAGTAGCCCTGCGACTCGACGCCGGCGAGGCCCACCTTCTCCAGCGTGGCCGCGCGGTAGGCGCGAAAGCCCGCGGTCGCGTCGCGGACCGGCAGGCCGAGCATCACCCGCGTGTAGATGTTGGCGCCCTTGGACAGCAGCTCACGCCGCTGCGGCCAGTTGACGACCTTGCCGCCGGGCACGTAGCGGGAGCCGATGGCGAGGTCGGCGCCCTCGGCCAGCGCCTCAAGCAGCTTCGGCAGCTCCTCCGGCTGGTGCGAGCCGTCGGCGTCCATCTCGACCAGGACGTCGAAGCCCTCGTCGAGCCCCCAGCGGAACCCGGCGATGTAGGCGGCGCCCAGCCCCTGCTTGCCCGGCCGGTGCAGCACGTGCACCTGCTCGTCGTCGGCGGCGAGGGTGTCGGCCACCTCGCCGGTGCCGTCGGGGCTGTTGTCGTCGGCGACCAGCACATGGGCCTCGGGCACGGCCGCGCGTACGCGCCGGACGATCGCCGGCAGGTTGTCGCGCTCGTTGTACGTCGGCACGACGACGAGCACCCGGCCGAGACTCTCCATCATCCGTCGTTCCTCATCCGATCGCCTCGCCGCCTGCCACGCCACGCGGCGAACCCAGCCGCCGCCGCTCCCATCACCATCAATGCCCATTCAGGAAGAGCGCCCACCTTTGTGGCGATTGTCTCCTGTGTGCGTACGGGCACCTTGACCACGTTCATGTCAGCGACAAGCTCGCGAGTCTGCCAGGAGACCTTACCCTCAGGCGTCACGTACGCGGAGATCCCGGTCGTGGCGGCGGTGACCACGGCCCTGTTGTGCTCGACCGCGCGCAGCTTCGACATGGCGAGCTGCTGGGACGGCAGGTTGGACAGGGCGTAGCTGGCGTTGTTGGTCTGCACGACGAGCGGGGTGCCGCCGGCGCGCACGGTGCCGCGCACGGTGTCGTCGTAGGCGACCTCGTAGCAGTTGACGGCGCCGATGGTGACCGGCCCCATCTTCAGGTCGCCCGGCTCGGTGCCGGCGATCGACTGGCGGCCGACGAGGCCGGCCCGCTCCCACAGCGCCAGCACGATCTCCTTGAACGGGGTGTACTCACCGAACGGCACCAGGTGCTGCTTGTCGTAGTAGGCGCCGGGGCCGGTGACCGGGTCCCAGACGAGGCTGCGGGTGGCGCGGTTCTCCTCGCCGATGGCCACGACCGCGCCGACCAGGGTGGGCACGCCGACGTCCTGCACGGAGTCGTGGATGATCTGGCGGGCGTACGGGTCGCGGTAGGGGTCGATGTCGGTGGAGTTCTCCGGCAGGACCACGATGTCGGGCTTGGGCAGCTTGCCGTCGCGTACGGCCTGGGCCAGGCGCTTGGTCTCGCCGGCGTGGTTGCGCAGCACGACGGCGGGCTCGTCGCCGAGCGCGTACATGCCGCGGCCGGGGACGTTGCCCTGCACGACGCCGACGTTGATCGAGCGGCCCTCGTCGCCGAACCTCGGCACCGCGAGCCCCAGCACGGGCACGGCCACCGCCAGCCCGACCGGCACGGCCCTGGCCACCGCCCTCGCGGGGCGGTTGAGCACCGCGTAGGCCAGCAGCGCGCCGCACAGCGTGACCGCGAACGACACCAGCGGCGCGCCGCCGAGCGCGGCGTACGGCGTGAACAGCGACTCGCCCTGGCTGAAGGCCGCCCGCGCCCACGGGAACCCGCCGATGGGCACCAGGCCGCGCGCCCACTCCATGAGCACCCACAGGCCGCCGAACCACAGCGGCCAGGCGCGCAGCCGGAACACCAGCGCCGCCGGCGCGGCCATGGCGGCATAGAAGAAGCTCTCGGTGGCGACCAGCATGATCCACACGTCGTCGCCGATCGTGCGCACCCAGGCGACGGTGGGCAGCAGGAACACCGCCGCCGCGAGGTAGCCGATCCAGGCGGCGCGGCGGGGGCGGGTGCCGTGGATGGAGGCGGCGATCAGGCCGATGCCGAGCGGCGCGCACAGCCACCAGTCGAGCGGCGGGAACGCGAGGAACAGCGCGAAACCGCCGGCCGCGGCCGCCACGATCCGCGCGCCCAGCACCCGCCGGCTCTCCTTACGCGCCGGCACGCCCGGCCCGGACGGAGCCTCGCCGGACGCCGCGGGCTGCGGCTCGGCGGGCACCTCGGACTCCGCGGCGGGCCGCTCGGAAGCGGCGGTCTCTGGCTGCGCGCCGGACAGCCCTGAGGCGGGCGTCTCGGGCTCCGCGGCCGGCTGCCCTGAAGCGGGGGCGGGAGCGCGGGTCGCGGAGGAGGCGGGTTCCTCGGCCGACGCGGAGGCGGGGGTCGTGCCGTCGGTGGGCGTGCTGGTAGAGACCCGCCCGGACGCGGGCGTGAGATTCGTTCGGTCCTGAACCACTCCGGGGTCTCCTCGCCACCTCGCAAACGCCTGCTTGCGAAAACGCTACCGCCCTCGGGCCGCACTCAGGTCGGCACACCCCGCAGAAGATCGAAGAAGGGGAAAGACGGCAGGGCGGTCCCGCGGCGATAAGGCGGGACCACCCGGCGCGTCGGCGGTCCTGGAGCACGGGAACGGGAAGAGGGCCCGGAAACCCTTCGGACCGGACCCGTCTCGTCGGCGGCGAGCGCGGAATTCCGTTGTCTACTGGGCTCCCGGACCCGTCCCGGGTCCAACCCCCCGCCCGGTTGGGGTGCCCCGACTCGACGGACCGACGGCCCTGCACCTGGCTGTGTGGACGGAGTCGGGCTCCGTCACGGACGCAGGATCCGGCGATGTCAGAGACGGCCAACCGGCCAAGTCCCGTGCTGGACTGCGCAGCAAACTACCGACTCCACCTCAGATGTCAACCGTGTCCCGATCAGCAGAAACATCAAGTTTTCGCAGCTAGGACATGTTTGACCGGTGGCTTCAAAGCAGGTCAAAGGCCATTAGCGGGCTCCGGCGAGCGGCTTGGCAAGTCCCGCAACGCGGGCGACAGCGGGCGCTCGTGGACGACCCCGAGCCGTTGCGTCGCACGCGTGAGAGCAACATACAGGTCACTCGGCCCGCGTGGCGACTGGGCGGCGATGAGGTCGGGCTCGGCGACGATGACGGAGTCGAACTCGAGCCCCTTGGCGTCGGCCACCCCCATGACGGCCACGCGCGCGTCGAGCGCCTCGGTGCCCCTGCCCCGCCCGGCCCCCGGCGTGACGACGGCGGCGCCTGACACGGCGGCGGCGAGCCGGGCGCCGAGCTCGGGCACCAGGTCGTCGGGCGCGACCACGGCCACCTTGCCGCCGTCGGCCGCCTCGGCGGCGACCAGCTCGGGCAGCGCGGTGAGCGGCGCCGACCAGGGCCGGGTGCCGGCCTCGCGGACGGACAGGGGGGCCTGCAGCCCGGGGTCGATGGTGGCCAGGACGCGGGCGGCGACGTCCATCAGCTCGACCGGGGTGCGGTAGTTGACGGTCAGCTGCTCCTGGCGCCAGCGCCCGGCGACGTACGGGTCGAGCACCTCGGCCCAGGAGCGGGCCCCCGCCGCCGAGCCGGTCTGGGCGATGTCGCCGACGATGGTCATGGACCGGGTCGGGCAGCGCCGCATGACGGCCCGCCAGGCCATCGGCGACAACTCCTGGGCCTCGTCCACGATGATGTGCCCGTAGGCCCAGGTGCGGTCGGCGGCGGCGCGCTCGGCGGTGGTGAGGTAGGGGCCGTCGCCGCGCTGGCGCTCGGCGAGCCGTTCGGCCTCCATGACGTCGGACAGGCCCGTGAGCTCCAGCACCTCGCGGGCGTAGGCCAGCTCGGCCTCGCGCTCGTTCTCGGCGGCCCGCCTGGCGGCGGCCAGCTCCTCCTCGGCCTGCATGGCGGTGGCGCGCAGCACCTGCTCGTCGATGTCGCCGAGCAGCTCGGCGGCCTCGTCGAGGAGCGGGACGTCGGACTCGGTCCACTCGCCGCCGTCGCGGCGCAGCAGCCGGCGTTCCTCGGGCGTGAGGGCGGAGGCGGCGTGGCCGAGGCGCTCGGCGGAGCCGTACAGGCCGAGCAGGAGGCCCTGGGGGGTCAGGTAGGGCCACAGGCGGTTGAGCGCGGCCTTGACGACCGGCTCGGTGCGCAGGTCCTCGCGCAGGTCGGCCAGCTCGTCGTCGTCGATGAGGCCCTTGCCGATCTTTCGGGCCTGCTGCCTGGCGAGCGCGGTGAGCAGCGAGCGCACGAACACGGCGCGGGCCTGGTTGTGGGGGCGGCGCGAGCGGCCGGCCTTGTTCTTGGCGTTGTCGAGCATCTGCCGGTCGATGGTGAGCGTGATGCGGCCGACCTGCAGCTCGATCGGCTTGCGCGGGACGCGCTGCCGGTCGCGTACGGCCTTGGCGATCACGTCGGCCATCCGCGCGTCGCCCTTGAGCGCGGCCACCTCGGGGCGGTCGCGCCTGGTGGCGGTGACGCCGGGGTAGAGCTCGCCGACCGTGGACAGCAGCACGTCGGTCTCGCCGAGCGAGGGCAGCACCTGCTCGATGTAGCGCAGGAAGGTGAGGTTGGGGCCGAGGATGAGCACGCCGCGCCGCTCGAGGCGCTCGCGGTGGGTGTAGAGCAGGTATGCGGCCCTGTGCAGGGCCACGACGGTCTTGCCGGTGCCCGGTCCGCCCTGCACCACCAGCACCCCGTTGAGGTCGCTGCGGATGACGCGGTCCTGCTCGGACTGGATGGTGGCGACGATGTCGCGCATGCGTCCCGTGCGCCGCTCGTCGAGGGCGGCGAGCAGCGCGGCCTCGCCGTTGAGCGTGGCGCGGTCGTCGTCGGTGAGCGCGTCGAGGTCGAGCAGGTCGTCGTCCACGCCGATGACGTCGCGGCCCCTGGTCTGCAGGTGGCGGCGGCGGGTGACGCCCATGGGGGCGGTGGGGGTGGCGCGGTAGAAGGGCTGCGCGACGGGGGCCCGCCAGTCGATGAGCAGGCGGCGCTGGTCGTCGTCGGTCATGCCGATCTTGCCGATGTAGAGGCGGCCTTCGTCGACGTGGTCGAGCCGGCCGAAGGCGAGACCGCGTTCGACCGCCCAGAGCCTGGCGAGGCGCGAGGCGTACATGTCGGCGAACGTGTCGCGCTCCGACCTGTTCTGCATCGTGCCGACGGCTCCTGCGGCCAGCACCTCCTTGAGCTGCCGCTGGGTGCGCTCGCGAAGGGTGTCGAGGCGGTCGTAGAGGCGGGTGACGTACGCCTGCTCTTTTGCCAGTTCGGTTTGACGCGTTGCCGCCTGACCGTTAATGTGGTTAATGGGACACTCCGGGCCATTCTGCTTGTTGTTGCGACAAACGCCGACATTAGCACGCCTGCTGTTGCAGTCTCGTCACTTTCCCCCTTTCCTGGTCACGTCTTGGTTTCACCTCTTGACCGTCTCGCCAGGGTCTTCTTATGGTCATCGCGAGTTAGGAAAGTTTCCTAACCCAAGCGAAGGAGACGCCGTGAGCGGCCCGGTTCCGGGAACCCCCAGTCTGCTACGTGCCATCAATGATCGCGCGGCGTTGCAGGCGCTCCTGGAGCGCGGCCCGCTGACCAGGCCCGAGATCGGCGCGCTCACCGGCCTGTCCAAGCCCACGGCCTCCCAGCTGCTGCTCAGGTTGCAGCAGGCGGGGCTGGTCGTGCAGGACGGCGTGCGGGAGGGCCTGCCGGGCCGTACGGCCGAGGTCTACCGGATCAACCCGGAGGCCGCGTACGTGGCCGCTCTCGACGTCACCCCCGCCCGCATCGAGGCCAAGGTGGCCGACATCACCGGCACGGTCGTCGGCGAGCACGTGCTGCCCACCCCGCGCAGGCCGCACGGCGAGCTGGTCGACCGGCTGGCCGCCGCACTGAGGGGCGCGAACCCGCCGGACAAGCCGCGCCGGGTGGTGAGCAGGGTGGTGATCGGCGTGCAGGCCGCGATCGACCCGGCCACCGGCAGGCTCGGCTACGCCGCCGCCAAGGACGTGCCGGGCTGGCAGCTGCCGGACCTGGTGCCCACGCTCAGCGCCGGGCTCGGCGCGCCGGTGGACGTCGAGAACAACGTCAACCTGGTGGCGGTGGCCGAGCAGGCGCACGGCGCGGCGCGCGGCCGGCAGGACTTCGTGCTGCTGTGGGCCGACGAGGGCATCGGTTCGGCCATCGTGCTCGGCGGGCGCATGCACCGGGGCGCCACCGGCGGCGCGGGCGAGGTGGGCTACATGCCGACCCCCGGCGCGCCGACGGCCCGCGAGGCGGGCCGCTACGCCAACCACGGCTACCAGGCGCTGACCGGCGGCCCTGCCGTGCTCAAGCTGCTGCGCTCGTACGGCGTGCGCGGCTCCGACTTCCGCCAGGCCGTCGCGGGCGCCGTACGCGCGGCGGCCGGCACCGGGAAGAAGGCCGAAGACGCCAGGGCCGGGCTGCGCGACGTCGCCGCCCGCCTGGCCGTGGGCCTGGCGGCCATCACCTCGGTCGTCGATCCCGGCCTGATCGTGCTGACCGGCGGCGTGGTGCTGCCGGGCGGCGAGACCCTGCGCGAGCTGGTCGAACACGAGCTGCACGCGCTGACCATCCCCCAGCCCCCCGTCCGCCTGTCGAGTGTCGAGGGCAACCCCGTGCTCGCCGGCGCACTCGACCTCGGCCTCGCCGCCGTCCGCGACGAGGTGTTCCGTTCAACCGTCCCGTCATGATGGATGGCAGGAGGCACCCCCCGTGCGCTTCGTCCCTCTTGCGGTCGCCGCAGCCCTGGCGCTGACCGCGTGTACCGCCGGTAAGGAGGCGGGCCCGTCGCTCGGCGCCCGCCCTTCGAGCTCCGCTTCTCAGGCCCTCTCCCCCGCCACGCTGGAGCTGTGGCACGGCTTCTCAACCGACGCCGAGGTCAAGGCGTTCGAGGACGCCATCGCCGGATTCAGGAAGAAGTTCCCGCAGATCACCGTCAAAGCCGTCAAGGGCGTCCAGGACGACCAGATCACCCAGGCCATCAGGGGCGGTGACGCGCCCGACGTGGCGGCCTCGTTCACCACCGACAACGTGGCACAGTGGTGCAGGTCGGGATCGTTCCAGGACCTCACACCCGTCATCGAGCAGGACGGCGTCGACCTGTCGGTGCTGCCCGCCGTCGCGCGGTCCTACACCGCCTACGAAGGCAGGCAGTGCACGCTGCCGCTGCTCGCCGACGCGTACGGCCTCTACTACAACAAGGCCCTGATGAAGGGCGAGCAGCCGCCGAAGACCCTGAGCGAGCTGACCGCGCTGGCCAAGAAACTGACCGTGCGCGACGACAAGGGCGAGATCAAGGTCGCCGGATTCATCCCGAGCGTCCAGTACTACGAGAACAGCATGAGCCACCTCGGCCCGATGGTCGGCGCCAAGTGGTACAACGACGACGGCACCTCGGCCATCGGCTCCGACCCGGCCTGGAAGAAGCTGCTGATCTGGCAGAAGGAGCTGGTCGACTGGTACGGCCACGACAAGCTCGACCGCTTCCGCAAGGGGCTCGGCGACGAGTGGAGCGCCGAGCACCCCTTCTACAAGGGCAAGGTCGCGATGGTGCTGGACGGCGAGTGGCGCAACGCCATGATCGCCAATGAGGCGAAGGACCTCGACTACGGCACCGCCCCCCTGCCGGTCGCCGACGACCGCCCCGACCTGTACGGCAGCGGCTTCACCGCCGGCACGGTGATCGGGGTGCCGAAGGGCGCCGAGCACCCGCAGCACGCCTGGGAGCTGGTCAAGCACCTGACGACGGACACCGAGTCGCTGGTGACGCTGTCGAACGCGCTGCGCAACGTCCCCACGACCAAGGCGTCGATGGAGTCGCCCGATCTGGCCAAGGACCCGAACTTCGCCACCTTCCTCGGCATCTTCGCCCACCCGAAGACCACGACTTTGCCGGCGAACGTCAACAGCGTCTTCAACCAGGAGGCGTTCTCCTCCTTCGCCGTCAAGTGGGAGAAGGGCGACGTACCGGACCTGGACGCCGGGCTCAAGGCCGTGGACAAGGTCATCGACGACAAGCTGAAGCTGTCCGGGGGCTGAGGTGGCCGCCGTGACCTCCGTACCGCTGCGGCGGCGGCACGGCGAGGGACTGCGCGCGCTGGTGTGGCTCGCGCCGTGGCTCGCCGGCGTGTCGATCTTCTTCGTCTATCCGCTGCTGTCGACGGTGTACTTCTCCTTCCACCGCTACGACCTCTACACGCTGGAGTTCATCGGCCTGGACAACTGGCGTTACCTGCTGCAGGACCCGCGGGTGCCGACCTCGGCGGCCAACACGCTGTGGCTGGTGCTCATCATGGTCCCGGCGACCGTGCTGTTCGCGCTGGCGCTGGCCCAGCTCGTGGTGCGGCTGAAGGCGGGCACCGGCCTGTTCAGGACGATCTTCTACCTGCCCTCGTTGGTGCCCATGGCGGCCGGGACGATCACGTTCGTGTTCCTGCTGAACCCCTCGACGGGGCCGATGAACCAGGTGCTGGCCGTCTTCGGCATCGAGGGGCCCGACTGGTTCGGCGACCCCGGCTGGGCCAAGCCGAGCCTGACGCTGCTGTCGCTGTGGGGCTGCGGCCAGCTCGCCGTGATCTTCATGGCGGCGCTGCTGGACGTCCCCAGGCACCTGTACGAGGCCGCCGCCATCGACGGCGCCGGCCCCTGGCGGCAGTTCCGCAGCGTCACCTTGCCGACGATCGCGCCCGTGCTGATGTTCGCCCTGGTCACGAACGTCATCTACGCCCTGCAGTACTTCAGCCAGGCGATGATCGCCTCCCGGGTCGCCTCGGGCGCGACCGACTCGCCCGGCAGCTCGTTCACCCCCGGCTATCCGGACGAGTCGCTGCTCACGCTGCCGCAGTGGCTCTTCCACGCCGGATTCCGCGACTACACCATGGGCTACGCCTGCGTGCTCGCGCTGCTGCTGTTCGCCACGTCGATGATCTTCACGCTGATCCTGCTGCGGCACTTCCGCCGGGCCGAGGAGGTGTCATGAGCGCCACGATGACCGCGCCGCATCGCCCCGCCCCGGGGAGCCCCGGCGCGCCCGGCGCCCGCCGCGCCGGGCTCAGGGCGCGCCGGCGGCGGGTGCTGGTGTGGATCGCCACGCACGCGCTGGCCGTGGCGCTGGCGCTGATGTTCCTCGCTCCCATCGCCTTCATCGCGCTGACCGCGCTGATGACCGACGAGCAGGCGCTGACCAGTGACCTGTGGCCGCGCGAGTGGAACTGGGAGAACGTCGCGCTCGTCTTCGAGAAGTCGATGCTGCTGCGGTGGGCGGGCAATACGCTGCTGTACGCGGCGCTCGGCACGCTGTTCACCGTGGTGTCGTCGGTGCCGGTGGCCTACGCGCTGGCCAGGTTCCGCTTCCGCGGCAGGCGGGCGGCGTTCCTGCTGGTCGTCACCACCATGATGCTGCCGCCGCAGGTCGTGGCGGTGCCGGTCTATCTGGTGTGGGCGCGGCTCGGACTCACCGACAGCCTGTGGCCGCTGATCCTGCCACTGCTGCTCGGCGACGCGTTCTCGATCTTCCTGCTGCGGCAGTTCCTGCTCACCATCCCGCGCGACTACACCGACGCTGCCAGGGTGGACGGCTGCTCCGACCTCAGGACGCTGCTGCGGGTCATCCTGCCGATGGCCCGTCCCGCCGTGGCGGCGGTCGCGCTGTTCCAGTTCTTCTACTGCTGGAACGACTATTACGGGCCGCTGCTGTACGCCGGCGTCGAGCAGGAGAATCTGACGCTGTCGCTCGGCCTGGCCACGTTCAAGGCGTTCCACAGCGTGCAGTGGAACCTCACCATGGCCGCCACCCTGCTGGTGACCGCCCCGGTGATCATCGTGTTCTTCTTCGCCCAGCGGGTCTTCATCGAGGGCGTGACGTTGACGGGAGTGAAGGGTTGAGGATCGCGGTGGTCGGGGGCGGCTCGACGTACACGCCGGAGCTGGTGGACGGGATCGCGCGGCTGCGTGACGAGCTGCCGGTGACGGAGCTGGCGCTGATCGACCCCGACGCGAAGCGGCTCGACCTGGTGGCGGGGGTCTCGCGGCGCATGCTGGCGCACGCGGGGCACCCGGCGCGGACGCTCGCCACGTCCTCGGTCGAGGAGGGCGTGGCGGGGGCGCGGGCGGTGCTGTTCCAGCTGCGGGTGGGCGGGCAGGCGGCCCGCGACGTGGACGAGACGCTGCCGCTGCGCTGCGGCTGCGTGGGGCAGGAGACGACGGGCGCGGGCGGGCTGGCCAAGGCGCTGCGCACGGTGCCGGTGGTGCTGGAGATCGCCGACGTCGTCCGCGCCGTCGCCGCCGACGCGTGGATCGTGGACTTCACGAACCCGGTCGGCATCGTCACCAGGGCGCTGCTGGACGCCGGGCACCGCGCGATCGGGCTGTGCAACGTGGCCATCGGCCTGCAGCGCCGCTTCGCCGCCTGGCTGGGCGCCGACCCCGCCCGCGTGTCGCTCGGGCACGTCGGGCTGAACCACCTCACCTGGGAACGTTCCGTGCTCCTCGACGGCGCGGACGTGCTGCCCGCGCTGCTGCGCGAGCACGGCGACGAGCTGGCGGAGAGCCTCGGCCTGCGTCCGGGGCTGCTGCGGCGGCTCGGCGTCGTCCCCTCCTACTACCTGCGCTACTTCTACGCCCACGACGCGGTGGTGCGCGAGCAGCGCTCCAAGCCGTCACGGGCGGCCGAGGTGGCGGACATGGAGGCGCGGCTGCTCGCCCTGTACGCCGACCCCGCCGTGGTCACCAAGCCCGAGCTGCTGTCGGAGCGCGGCGGCGCCTTCTACTCCGAGGCGGCGGTGGCGCTGATCGCCTCGCTGCTCGGCGACCGGGGCGACACGCAGGTGGTGAACGTGCGCAACGACGGGACGCTGCCGTTCCTCGGCGACGAGGCGGTGATCGAGGTGCCCGCCGCCGTCACCGCCGCAGGGGCCGTGCCACTGCCGGTCCCGCCGGTCGAGCCGCTGTTCGCCGGGCTGATCGCGCACGTGTCGGCGTACGAGACGCTGGCCCTGGACGCGGCCCTGCACGGCGGCGCGGACCGGGTGCGTGACGCGCTGCTCGCCCATCCGCTCATCGGGCAGGACGAGACCGCGGAGGAGCTGGCCGGGCTGCTGCTGGCGGCCAACCGCGCGCACCTGCCGTGGACGGCGTCCCGGTGAGCCGGCTCGTGCTGGCCGTGGACGGCGGCAACAGCAAGACCGACGTGGCCGTGGTGTCCGAGCACGGCGAGGTGCTGGGGGCGGGCCGCGCGGGCGGGTTCGCGCCGCAGCGCGACGGCGTGGCGGCGGCCGTGGACGTGATCGCGGCGGCGCTGGCCGCGCTGCCCGCCGGGGTGCCGCGCGACGGGTACGCCCACGTGTCGGCCTGCCTGGCCGGGGCGGACCTGCCGGTCGAGGAGGAGGCGCTGGCCGCCGAGCTGGCCACCAGAGGGCTGGCGGCGGACGTGGTGGTGCGCAACGACACGTTCGCGCTGCTGCGGGCCGGCGCGTCGGGGCCGTGGGGGGTGGCGGTGGTGTGCGGGGCCGGGATCAACGCCGTCGGCGTCGCGCCGTCCGGCGCGGTGGCCCGCCTGCCCGCCCTCGGGCGGCTCAGCGGCGACTGGGGCGGTGGGCAGGACCTCGGCGAGGAGGCGCTGTGGCATGCGGTACGCGCCGAGGACGGCCGGGGCCGGCCCACCGCGCTGGCCCGCCTCGTCACCTCGCACTTCGGCACGGCCACGGTCGAGGAGCTGGTGCTGGCCGTGCACTTCGGGCTGGTCGGCGGCGACCGGCTGCACGAGCTGGCGCCCGGCGTGCTGGCGGCGGCCGGCGACGGCGACCCGGTGGCCAGGGAGCTGGTCGAGCGGCAGGCCGAGGAGGTGACCGTGCTGGCCGAGGTGTGCCTGCGCCGGCTCGGGCTGCTGGAGACACCCGTGGAGGTGGTGCTCGGCGGCGGGCTGCTGACCGCGCGCGACCCGCTGATGACGAAGCTGCTGGAGGCGGGGTTCGCGCTGCGGGCGCCGCACGCCGAGCCGGTGGTGGCCGACCGGCCGCCGGTCCTGGGGGCGGCGCTGCTGGGCCTGGAACGGCTGGGCGCCGCCAAGGGGGCCTTGACGGCGCTGTCCACGGCCTACGGTCCTCGCTGAGGCCGATCCGGGGTTCGGGGGACGCTCCTGAGGCTCTCATGACGGCGCTGCGGCCAAGGGGGGGAAGCGCTGCCGCCTGGGGTTGCCCTGCGGCCTTGGGTCGCCCTGCGGCCGGTCAGGCGCCTTCGGCGGCCATCGGGGGCTCGCCCGCGACGTCGGGGGCGCGGTGCTCGTAAGGGGTGCTGAGCACGACCGTGGTGCGGGTCGAGACGTTGGCCGAGGCGCGGATCTGCTGCAGCAGGTCCTCAAGCGCGACCGGCGAGGCCACCCGCACCTTGAGTATGTAGCTCTCGTCGCCGGCCACGCTGTGGCAGGCCTCGATGGCCGTCAGGTGGGCCAGCCGCTCGGGGGCGTCGTCGGGCGCGGCGGGGTCGATCGGCTTGATGGACACGAACGCGGTCAGCGGCAGCCCCACCGCGTCGTGGTCGATGATCGCGGCGTATCCGCGGATCACGCCGCGCTTCTCCAGGCGGCGTACGCGCTGGTGCACCGCCGAGACGGACAACCCGGTCTCCCTGGCCAGGTCGGTGAAGCTCATGCGGCCGTCACGGGCCAGCAGCGTGACGATGCGGCGGTCGATCTCCTCCATCGGTCAAAGGTAGCCGGTCATGGTCACGACATGGTCCCGACCGGGGACGCTCCCCTGCGCATCGCGTGCTCGACGAGCGTGATGAGCACCTCCTTGCCCGAATCGCGGCGGCGGGCGTCGCAGCGCACGATCGGGATGTCGGCCGCCAGGCCGACGGCCGAGCGCACGTCGCCGACGGTGAAGGGGCTGGTGCCCTCGAACTGGTTGAGCGCCACGATGAACGGCTGGTCGCGCTTCTCGAAGTAGTCGACGGCGGGGAAGCAGTCGTCGAGGCGGCGGGTGTCGGCCAGCACGACGGCGCCGAGCGCGCCCATGGCCAGCTCGTCCCAGACGAACCAGAACCGTTCCTGGCCCGGCGTACCGAACAGGTAGAGCATGTAGTCGTTGCGGATCGTGATGCGCCCGAAGTCCATCGCCACGGTGGTGGTGAGCTTGCGCTCCACGCCCGACAGGTCGTCGATGTGCGTGCCCGCCTGGGTGAGCGCCTCTTCCGTGCGCAGTGGCCTGGTCTCGGAGACGGCACCGACCATGGTGGTCTTGCCCGCGCCGAAGCCCCCGGCGATCAAGATCTTGATCGCTGTCGGCAGCCGCCAACGGTCTGAGCGACCGAATTCCATCCAGCACCGCCCGTACAATTCCCGCGCATGCGCGACCCAGCCCCTGAGGTGCCGTGGTCAGTGGTACCTGTCAAGGAAAGCTGTGAAGGTCGATCCACATGCCTGGCATCGAGACACCCTAGCAACGCCACATTTTCCACTCAAGCCGCAATCTTTTACAAGAATGAAAATGTCACGGTTTGTGACGGGACGCCCGCTTATTCGGCGATCTAACAGGCAAAGAGTCAAGTTTGTCTGTCATGTATTCAGACGAGTACTTTACTCTGGCGGCGGAAAGCCCGAAACGCCGGTGAAGCCGGCGTGGAAGCCGAGCTGTCTGTGCAGGTAGAAGGCCGTGCGGGGGCTGTGGGCCCGTACCGGCTCGATCAGCTCCTGCGCCCTGCGGACCAGCTCGGCCATCGCGGCCGTCACCTGCGAGCGCTCCACGCCCAGCGCGAGCACGTTCAGGTCGCCCCAGCTCAGGTCCCGCCGGTACGTCACGACGTCCCCGAGCAGGTGCAGGTAGCGCTGCACCTGCCGGCTGACCGCGCGCAGCTCCTCCAGGTGGGCCTTCGACCAGTCGTCGGCCGTGTAGATCCAGTGGCACAGGTCCACGAAGCAGGAGCCGCGGCCGTCGGCGTTCTCGACGTAGTGGGTCAGTGACGGCGTCGCATGCGCGTCCCGCCAGGCCCAGGCCCGCGCCATGCCCTCCAGCATGCGGGCGAGCTGGTCGGCCCAGATGCCCTGCAGGTCGCCGAACTCCTTGACGGTGCCCAGCTCGTCGCGCAGGTCGGCGAGGAAGCGCGAGACCGCCGAGCGCGGCGCCGCGCCCCGCGCGACGTCCAGGCACTCCATCGTCAGGCGGTCGACGTGGGAGCGGGTGAGCGCGGTGTGGTCGACGATCCTGTCCACCGCGAGGACCCACAGGGCGGCCCGGTTGACGACCTTGAGCCGGTGGGCGCCGGCCCAGGGGGCGCTGAACGCGGTGGACAAGGTCAGGGCGTGGATGAGGTCGGTGGTGAAAGCGGCAGCGGGGAACAACCCGCCGTACATTTCGGCGCACCGCCGCAGATCTCTCCCGCATTCGGCGGCCATTGCGCACGTCTCGCCGAGCTCGAACGCCTCGTCCAGCTCGTCGCCCGGCATCCTAGGGCCGCTCGACCGGCTCGCGGATCATGCCCGACGACCCCCATTTCCCCTGGATATGCACCTGTCACGGCAATTGTTTCATGATCATGCGGTATCGATCAAGGTATCAGCTGCCTGGCCGGGCGGGCGCGTTCGCCTCTCCCCCAAGCCAGCCGCGTGAAGTTTCGCGGTCAGGGCGACGCGGGAGCCGACGCCGAGTTTCGTATAGATCTTGCCGCTCGTCCGCACACCGCTCGGCCCGCGACCGCGCACCGAGCCGCTCACCGCCAGCGTGCTGACGCCTCCCGCGCCGCTCACCGCCGACGTGCTGACGCCCTTTGCGCCCGACTCCCCGCCAGGCGTCGAAGAGCGCAGGGCCTCATGGATGAGCGCGGTCTTGCCGATCCCCTCCGGCCCTTCGACGGCCACGATCCTGACGGCCCCCGCAAGGGCCGCGTGCAGCTCCCCGCGCAGGAGAGCGAGCTCCCGCGTCCTGCCGACGAACATGCGAACTCCCTCCGCCGCCCTCGCCATCCCAGAGCGGCGGTGCGAGCACCTGATACACCACCTCAGCAGGCGGGCCGGCGCAGCAGCCCCCAGGCGGCGGTGGCGTCGTCGTGGCGCTTCCCGCGTACGGGCCCCCGCTCGCTCTCCAGCGCCCGCACGGCGGAGATCACCGCGTCCGGCCCGCGCCCGGCGAGCAGGCCGAGCACGGTCTCCCAGCGCCACCCGTACCAGTCGACGAGCCGTGCCACCCCGTCGGTGAACACCCCGGCCCCGCGCACGTCACGGGCGGGAAGGTCGCCGGTGACGCTCTGGCGGGCGGCCTCGGGCCGGGCGGCGGCGACCCAGAACCCGCCGGGCGCGTTGCGCAGCCGGCGTACCAGCTCCACGCTGTACGGCCGCCCGCCGGGCAGCCGCTCGAGCCGGTCGTCCGACACCACCCGCACCCCGCCCCCGGCCAGGGAGAGCACGACCGGCGAGTCCCCGAGCACGAGGTACTCCAGCCGCTCGCGCACCCGCACCAGCGCCACGGTGGCGGACGGCGAGTCGGGGTTGGCGAGGTCGCAGGAGGGAGCGTGGGCGGCGGCGGTGGCCTCGACGGCGCGTTCCAGGACCACGGCGAGCGGATCAGGGGCGTCGCGGGACAGCTCGGCGGCCAGCGCGCCGCCGAGCCGCCCCACCAGCCAGGCGACGTCGTGCACGCACCCGCTGTCGACGCCGGGCGCGGCCGTGGCGCCGTCGAGCACGGCGATCCAGGACGGCCCGGCGACCACGAGGTCCTCGTTGGGACGCGCGGAGCCGGGCCTGGTGGCGTACGCGACCTGCTGGAACACGCCCGTCAGACGACGACCAGCTCGCGCGGCGTGTTGTTGAGCCGCTCGTAGCCGCCGTCGGTGCAGACCACGATGTCCTCGATGCGCGCGCCGTGACGGCCGGGCAGGTAGATGCCGGGCTCGACGGAGAAGGCGAACCCCGGCTCCATCGGCTCGCCGTTGCCGGCCACGATGTACGGCTCCTCGTGCGTCTCGATGCCGATGCCGTGCCCGGTGCGGTGGACGAAGTGGTCGCCGTAGCCGGCGGCGGCGATGACGTCGCGGGCGGCGGCGTCGATCGACTCGCACGACACGCCGGGCCGCACCGCGCGGCAGGCGGCGTCCTGGGCCTGGCGCAGCACCTCGTAGTAGGCGGCGAACTCGGCCGGCGGCTCGCCCACGCTGTACGTGCGGGTGGAGTCGGAGCAGTAGCCGTTGTGCAGCGCGCCGCCGATGTCGACCACGACGGGCTCGCCGGCCTGGATGACCCGGTCGGACACGTCGTGGTGCGGGCTGGCGCCGTTGGGGCCGGAGGCGACGATGACGAAGTCGACGGTGGCGTGGCCGGAGGCGAGGATGGCCTCGGCGATGTCCCTGGCCACCTCGCGCTCGGTGCGCCCGGCGCGCAGCAGCCCGGGCACCTGCCGGTGGACGCCGTCGATGGCCTCGCCGGCCTGCCGCAGCGCCGCCACCTCGGCGGGCGACTTGCGCATCCGCAGCTCCCGCAGCACGCTGCCGGCCAGCACCTGCTCGGTGCCGGGGAGCGCCTCGCGGAAGCGCAGCGACGACATGGCCCACATGCGGTCGGCCAGCCCCACCTTGGCCGGGCGGCCGAGGCGGGCGGCGGCGATCGCGTACGGGTCGTCGGTCTCGTCCCACGCCACGAACTCCAGCCCCAGCCTGGACGCCGGCGACGCCTCGGCGGCGGGCAGCTCGAGACGGGGCACCATCATGTACGCCTCCCCCGAGGCCGGCACCACGAGGCACGTCAGCCTCTCCAGCGGCTTGGCGTCGTAGCCGCTGACGTAACGCAGGTCGGGCCCCGGCGTGAGCAGCAGGGCGTCGAGGCCGGCTTTGGCGGTGGCCTCCTGGACGGCGGCGAGACGGGACACGGGATACAGATCTGAGGACGTCACAGGCCCAATCTACTCGTACGTGCACCGCCTAAAATCCGCGAAAAGGTCTCACCACGCCGCATCTCATGGCTACTCCACGTTCACGGTCGATCACGTATTGTGGGGCCAATTGTCCAGTTCCCTGCGCTTCGAGAGTGAGACCATGGTCGACGTCATAGGCGCGGCCGAGCTGCTCGGGCACGAGAGCGAGGCCGAGATGCTCGCCGTACGGCTGGCGCACGCCCAGCGGCTGGGCAACATGGGCTGGGCGGAGTGGCACCTGCACACGGGCGAGACGACCTGGTCCGAGCAGGTCTACGTGATCTTCGGCCGCGACCCCGACGACGGTCCCATCGCGCTGCCCGACCTGGCCGAGCACGTCGATCCCGCCGACGTGGCCACGCTCGACCGGCTGCTGTGGTCGGTGGTGCAGGGCGTCGAGCCGGTGCAGGCGGAGTTCCGCATCCGCCGCGACGCCGGGGACGTACGGGATCTGCGCGTCGTGCTCGAACCCCTGCCGGGCCCCGGCGGCACGATCGGCATGCACGGCGTCATCCAGGACATCACCGGCCGCCGCCGCGCCGAGCGCATGGTCTCCGAGTCGCGCCGCCAGCTCCTGGAGGCCCGCGAGCAGGCGGCCGAGGAACGGCACGTGATGCTGGCGCTGCGCGAGGCCATCCTGCCCGCGCCGGTCGGCTGCCTGGACCTGCCGCACACCAGGGTCGCCGTGCGGTACGTGCCGGCCGAGAAGACCGCGAACCTGGGCGGCGACTGGTTCGAGACCGCGCCCGCCCCCGACGGCCGGCTGCTGCTCACCATCGGCGACGTCTCAGGGCACGGCCTGCCGGCGATCTCCCGGATGGCCCAGCTCCGCCACGCCCTGGTCGGCCTGGCGATGACGGGGCAGGCCGCCAACCGGCTGCTCGACTGGCTGAACGACCTGGTCATGCACCAGCTCAAGGACACCACCGCCACCGCGATCGTGGGCCACCTCGACCCGGCGACCCGGGTGTTCGCCTGGGGGCAGGCGGGGAACCTGGCGCCGATCCTGGTACGCGAAGGGGTGGCCAGCCAGCTCGCCAAGCCCAGAGGGGTGCTGCTGGGGGCGGCGTCCGGCAGCCCGTACGAGCTGGCCACCACCCGGCTGCTGCCCGGCGACCTGTTGCTGATGTTCACCGACGGGCTGGTCGAGCGGCGGGTCCGCGACATCGACGTGGGCCTGGACCTGGTGCTGGCCGCCGCCCGCCGGCTGTCCGCCCACGACCTGGACGACGGCCTGGACGCCCTCCTGACCGACATCGGCGGCCCGAACCCGGAGGACGACGCCTGCCTCGTCGCGGTCGGCATCCTCGACGCCTGAGCACCGGCCGTCGGGGCCGGTTGCGGGAAGACGCTTCGCGAGGCCGGGCCGTCGGAAGGCGGGCCGTGCGGGCCTTCGGGCAGCAGGCGTCGCGGGGCTTCGAGCGGCGGGCCGTGTGGCCTGTGAGCTGGGGTGGGCGGGATGTCGGTGCGGGGTGGCAGCATGGGTCCGTGCTGATGCTTCTGGACACCCCGTCCCTCTACTTCCGCGCCTTCCACGGCGTCCCCGAGTCGATCAAGGCGCCCGACGGGTCGCCCGTCAACGCCGTGCGCGGGCTCATCGACATGATCGCCACCCTCGTCCGCCAATACGCGCCCGACCAGCTCGCGGCGACGATGGACGCCGACTGGCGGCCGGCGTTCAGGGTGGCGGCGATCCCCACGTACAAGGCGCACCGGGTGGCGCACGGCAACACGGAGGTGGTGCCCGAGGCGCTGGTGCCGCAGATCGCGGTCATCCAGGAGGTGCTCGACGCGCTCGGCATCGCCCGCCTCGAGTCGCCCGGCTACGAGGCCGACGACGTGATCGGCACCCTGACCGCCCAGGCCGGCGGCGCGGTCGACATCGTGACCGGCGACCGCGACCTGTTCCAGCTCGTCGACGACTCCCGCCCGGTCCGCGTCCTCTACACCGCGCGCGGCATCCGCAACCTGCAGATCGCGGACGAGGCGTTCGTCACGGCCAAATACGGCATCCCCGGCCGTTCCTACGCCGACTTCGCCACCCTGCGGGGCGACCCCAGCGACGGCCTGCCCGGCGTGTCCGGCGTCGGCGAGAAGACCGCCGCCGCGCTGATCACCCGGTTCGGCTCGCTCGCCGGGCTGCTCGACGCGCTCGACGCGGGCGAGACCGACGGCTTCCCGGCCGGCAGCCGCACCCGCCTGGCCGCCGCCCGCGACTACCTGCGCGTCGCCCCGGAGGTGGTCGAGGTGGCCAAGGACGCGCCGCTGCCCGACGCCGACCTGGCGCTGCCGTCCAAGCCCCGCGACGCGGAGGCCCTGGTCGCCCTGGCCGACCGCTGGGGCATCGACGGCCCGCTCAACCGCCTCCTCGACGCCCTCGCCAAGTGACCCGCCGAGGGAGGCTCAGGCGCTGAGGAAGGCCCGCACGGCGTCCTGGGCGGCCTCGCGCAGGCGGGCGTGCACGAGCGCGTTCTCCTCCCGGTCCGTACGCACCTCCACGATGCGCGGCCCCTCCCCCCGCAGCGCCTTGGGCAGCTCACCGACGTCGGAGACGAGCGTGTAGGGCGTGCCGGTGGCGGCTGCGACATACCCGAGATCCACCCCGTGCGGCGTGCCGAAGACCCGCTCGAACGGATCCCGCACCGCCGCCTGGGGCAGCAGCGAGAAGATGCCGCCCCCGTCGTTGTTGACCACGACCAGGCACAGGTCGGGCCGCGGCTCGCGGGGCCCGAGTATGAGCCCGTTCTGGTCGTGCAGGAACGACAGGTCGCCCATCAGCGCGTACGAGGGCCCGTTGTGCGCCAGCGCGGCCCCCATGGCGGTGGACACGAGCCCGTCGATGCCCGAAGCGCCCCTGTTGGCCATGAACCGGATGCCCCGCCTGGGCCGCATCGCCTGGTCGAGGTCGCGGATCGGCATCGAGGACCCGCAGAACAGCAGGGCGCCGTTCGGCAGCGCGTCGACGAGGTCCCTGGCCAGGCGCGGCTCGCTGGTGCCGGTCAGGTCGAGCACCTCGTCCATGACCGACCTCACCGCGAGGTCGGCCTGCCGCCAGGCGTGCAGCCAGCTGTCGTCGCCGGAGGCGACCGGGATCTCCACGGCCTGCGCCACCTGGGTGGCCGAGCGGGCCGGGTCGGGCCAGCGGTCGAGGTCGGGCGCGACCACGATGTGCTCGCCGGCCCGCGCGAGCCACGACAGCAGCGGGCGCGACAGCCCGGGACGTCCGAGCGTGACCACGACGTCGGGCCGGTGGCTGTCGGCGAACTCGGGCGTGCCGAGCAGGTAGTGGTAGGTGGAGATGGCGTGGTCGCCGTAGCGGCCGCCGCCGCTGGGCTCCGACAGCACCGGCCAGCCCGCCATGCCGGCCGCGGCGACGTAGCGGCGCACGTTGGCGGCGCCGTCGCCGACCACGAGCACGCCGCGCCTGGTCGGCGGCAGGTGCAGGGCGATGGGCGGGGGCGCGACCCTGGCCCGCACCCACGGCCCGTTGGCGCCGCCGTCGAGCGGCTCGCACCACTCGGTGTCGCCGTCGGGGATCAGCGGCTCCCTGAAGGCCAGGTTGAGGTGGACGGGGCCCGGATTGCCCGCCCCCGCGGCGCGCTGGTAGGCGCGGCAGGCCAGCGAACGCCAGTAGGCGACCTGGCCCGGACGGTCCTCGGGCACGCCGACCTCGGCGAACCAGCGGGTCGCTGAGCCGTACAGCTTGAGCTGGTCGATCGTCTGGTTGGCGCCGGTGCCGCGCAGCTCGGGCGGGCGGTCGGCGGTCAGCACGAGCAGCGGCACGCCCGACTCGGCGGCCTCGACGACGGCCGGGTGGAAGTTCACGGCGGCGGTGCCGGACGAGCAGATGAGCGCGACCGGCCGCTCGGAGCGCTTGGCGAGCCCCAGCGCCAGGAACGACGCCGAGCGCTCGTCGATGCGGACGTGCAGGCGCACCCGTGACTCGGCGTGCAGCGCCATGGCCAGCGGTGCGGAACGCGAGCCCGGCGCCAGGACCACGTCGGTCAGGCCGCAGCGCACCAGCTCATCGACCAGCACCGTGGCCAGCGCGGTAGCGGGGTTCAACGGGACGCCTCCTGCTTCCGGCGAAGCCACTGGGGAGATTCAATCTCAAATGACGACAAATCACGAAATTTCACCGAGGGACGGCGAACCGCCCATAACCCCGCCACCACCCACCACGGCACCCGGCACCAGCCGATCCACCGGGAAGGCAGTGTGCGCGCCGGCACACCGGACCTGAGGGGCCGGTCGGGAAGCCGCGTGCGGGCCGGGGCCGGCGACGGCAGGTGGGACCTGACGGTCTGCCCGGGAAGCCGCGCGGTCCGGCAGACCACGGGGGAACGCGTCACGACCCTCCCTGCACCAGCTGTCCGACCTGTCGCCATTAACCTTACGAGCATGTGGAGGAACCCGTCGCATCCGGACCGTCCGCTGCATGCCATCGTGCAGCCTCCGGGACCTGCTCTCTTCGCGGCGATCCGCGCCGCGCTGGCGGGTGACGGGCCCGCCGTGCTCCCGCTCGTCCCCGGCCACGAGGCGCCCGCCATCGAGGCGCTGCGGCCCACCCACGTCGGCGGCGTCCCCCGCGACGACGGCGCCGGCGTGCCGGACGACGTGGCGGTCGTGATCTCCACCAGCGGCAGCACGGGCGCCCCGAAGGGCGTGCTGCTCTCGGCCGCCGCCCTGCGCGCCTCGGCGACGGCCTCACTGCGCCGCGTCGGGGCGGTCAAGGGCGAGCGCTGGCTGTGCTGCCTGCCCGTCGCCCACGTCTCCGGCCTTCAGGTCCTGGTACGCGCCCTGCTCTCCGGCAGCGAGCCGGTGATCCACCCCTCGTTCGACCCCCACGCGGTGCTGGACTCCGGCGCCGACCACGTCTCCATGGTCCCCACCCAGCTCCACCGGCTGGTCGAGATGGGGGCCGACCTGTCGGTGTTCAGATCGATCGTGCTCGGCGGCGCCGCACCCCGTCCCGGCCTGCTCGACCGGGCCCGTGAGCTGGGCGCGCGGGTGGTGACGACGTACGGGAGCAGCGAGACCTCAGGCGGCTGCGTCTACGACGGACGGCCGCTCGACGGCGTCGACCTCAAGATCGGCGACGACGGCCTGATCAGGATCGCGGGCCCGGTGCTGTTCTCCGGCTACCGCTTCGACCGGCCGCCCGCCCCGCTCGACGGCGGCTGGTTCGTCACCTCCGACCTCGGCGAGCTGGACGGCGGGCGGCTGCGCGTGCTGGGCCGCGCCGACGACGTCATCAACACCGGGGGCGAGAAGGTGGTGGCCGCCGCGGTGACCGCCGTCCTGGCCGCCCATCCGGAGGTGGCCGACGCGGCCGTGATCGGCGTACCCGACCCTGAGTGGGGCGAGCTGGTCACCGCCGTCATCGTCCCCGCCGACCCCGGCGCGCCCCCCACACTTTCGCAATTGCGGGCATTCTGCCGCGATAGGCTGCCTCCTCACGCTGCCCCGCGCGACCTGCGGCTGATGTCCCGGCTGCCCCTGCTGCCGAACGGAAAGACCGATCTGGTACGCCTGAGGGCAGGAACCTGACGAGTTGCGGCTGCGTCATAGTGGGGGAGAAGGAGGGAGCCTTCATGGACCAGACCCGCAAGATGTGGGCATCCGCGGCCGTCGTCGGCGTCATCGTCGTCGGAGGTGCCTCTGTCGCGGCGGCCGCTTCGGCGGGCAAGCTCGACCAGGTCGCGAGGGAGACCCGAGCCCAGATCGAGAAGACCGGCGAGCAGCCGCGTCCCGAGACCACCGACGGCGTCGTGGTCTCCACAGAGGTCAACCCCGACCCCCGCGAGGTGCTCAGATACTGGAGCGACCAGCGGATGGAGGACGCCCAGCCGATGCCGATGCCGGAGGTGGGCAAGCTGGAGACCAGTGACGCGGCGCCGGGCGGGCGTCGTTCCGGCGAGGTCGAGGCGGGAGAGATCGCCGGCCTGCCGGAATAAGACTCGGGGCGGGGCGGTTGGCTATGTGGGCGATCCGCCCCTTTTCACCCCGCATCGATGCGCACGGGAACAAATGACGGCGATTGGCGTTATTGATACTGGTGCGCCGTGCGGACGCGAACCCGCCCCACCACAACTTGCCTGATCGCTTCCACTCCGTACGGAGGAGGTGTCCTCATGCCCAGAACCGCCGTGGCGACCCCACCCGTAACTCTCGACCAGCTGATTGAACGAGGGCGAAACCAGGGTCACCTCTCTCTGGCGGAGCTGCGTGACGCTTTCGCGAAGGCCGGTATCAGCCCCTCTGAAGGCCGCACGATCCTGCGCGAACTCTCAGAGGCCGGCGTGAGCCTGGCCGCCGAGAACGAGCCGTCACTCAGCACCTCCGCCCCCACGCCCAAGAAGGCCACCACCAGGAAGAGCACCTCGCGGGCAAAGACTACCGGCCGCAAGGCCGGCGAGGCAAAAACCTCCGCGAAGACGCAGACGGCCCCCGAACCCAAGCCGGAGCACGTGGAGGACGTCCCCGAGGACCTCGCCATCAACGGTGCCGTCAACGGTGAGGACCCCGACGTCGACAACGAGCCGCTCGACCTGGACGACACCGCGTCCGTGATGGGCGACTCGGTGCACACCTACCTCAAGTCCATCGGCCGCCGCACCCTGCTCACCGCCGCGCAGGAGGTCGAGCTGGCCCGGCGCATCGAGGCCGGCCTGTACGCCGAGTACAAGCTGGAGACCCAGCCCGACCTGCCCGAATCCACGCGCGAGGACCTCCACCTCGTCGTCGAGGACGGCAAGCAGGCCAAGGACCACATGCTGGAGGCCAACCTGCGCCTCGTGGTGTCGGTGGCCAAGAAGTACACCGACCGCGGCATGTCCCTGCTGGACGTCGTCCAGGAGGGCAACCTGGGCCTCATCAGGGCCGTGGAGAAGTTCGACTACACCAAGGGCTTCAAGTTCTCCACGTACGCGATGTGGTGGATCAGGCAGGCCATCCAGCGCGGCTTCGCCGACTCCGCCCGGACGATCCGGCTGCCCGTACACGTGCTGGAGATGCTGTCCAAGCTGTCGCGGGTCGAGCGTGACATGCACCAGCGGCTGGGCCGCGAGCCCACGCCCGAGGAGCTGGCCGTCGAGCTCGACAAGACGCCCGACCAGATCGAGGAGCTGCTGCGCACCAGCCGGCAGCCCATCTCGCTCAACGCGACGATCGGCGAGGACGGCGAGACCACGATCGGCGACCTCATCGAGGACGTCGACTCCCCCGAGGCGTCGGAGATCGTCGACCGCCAGCTGCTGGGCGACCAGCTGCGCGGCGTGCTCGACAACCTCTCGCCGCGCGAGTCGAAGATCATGGCCCTGCGCTTCGGCCTCGTGGACGGCAAGCCGCACACCCTCGACGAGATCGGCAAGCACCTGGGACTGACCAGGGAGCGAATCCGCCAGCTCGAGAAGGAGTCGCTCTCCAAGCTCCGCCACCCCAGCAACACCCGCCCGCTCCTGGACTGGGCAAGCTAGCACCACCGCCCGGCCCGATCGGGCGTACGCATGCGAAGAGCCCCGGTGACCCACCGGGGCTCTTCGTCATTCACGGCCCTGACCGCCGAAGCGCCGGGGCCGTGGGAGCGTCAGCGGGCGGCGGGGACGCGCGACGGGACGTGCGGGATACCCCAGAGGCGGTTCTCCTCGCGCAGCGTGCGCAGCCGGTTGACCTCGGCCGTCCACATGGCGCCCTCGGGCGTCGCCTTGGCCTTGCGCCGGGCGATCCGGTCGTCGTAGGCCTTCACCCCGAACGTGGCCCGCTGCCCCGCCTCGGCGGCGCGCAGCGCCTCGGTCAGCGCGCGGTCGAACGCCAGCCCCGCGGCACGCAGCTCGGCCTCGTCGGCGTCGGCGGCCCGCAGCTCCCGCAGCGTGCGCTCGGCCTCTCTGGCCTTGTCGAGCAACTCGGGGAAGCTCTTGGCTATCTCCTGGTCCGCGTGGTAGCGAACCTCTGCCTCCCGGCTCACCCGCGGACGGAAAAACGCCATCGACCCGGCCCTTTCACGCTGTCGGTACTCGTTCAACCGCCAAGGGTACGCCGTCCCGCGACACGTGCGGAAATCGCCCCGGCGCCAGCGCCTTTACATAGTAAGATGATCGCCATGCCCGCCAAGAGACCTCCGGTCCCCCTCTCCCGCGAGCGGATCATCGAGGCCGCGCTGCACATCGCCGACAGCCAGGGCCTGCGCCGCCTCACGATGCGCCGGCTGGGCGACGCGCTGCAGGTCGAGGCGATGGCCATCTACCACCACCTGCCCCGGGGCAAAGAGGCGCTGATGGACGCCCTGGCCGAGCACGTCACGGCCGTCCACGTCGAGCCAGGCCCGACCTGGCAGGAGACGGCCAAGGCGTGGTGCCGGGCGAGCAGGGAGCTGCTGCGCGACCATCCCGGCGTGCTGGCCCTCGCGCTCACCAAGCCGCCCAAGGGCGCCACCATGATCACGATCAGGGAGCAGATCGACCAGCTCACCGACGCGGGCCTGCCCGACGCCGCCGAGGCCGTACGCGCGCTGCGGGCCTTCGTCTTCGGCAGCGTGGCGGTCGAGGTGCAGCAGTCAGGCTGGGCGGACCCCGAAGTCGATGAATGGGTCAGGCGGGACGAAAGAGCCGATGTGGACTTCGAGCGCGGACTCGACGCTCTTCTCAAGGGTTTGCAAACGTGATGCGCGTGGCGCGCTTGGCCGGTTATCCTGCATAAGGCACGCTGTGTCGAAGGTCACACGGTTCGGGGACCCTCCTGTAACAGTCCTAACGGACTATGTCGAAACGTGTGACTCAGGTCGCACACTTGCCAGCACAACTACCCGAGCCGGCTCCCGCCCCTCCATCACGGGAGCATCCCACGAGATATCGGAGGCACGCCGATGTGCCCGCACGACCCGGCCTGTCCGGATGCCGAGGCGCCGGACCGCGAAGCGGCCCGCACCCTCGCCAGCCACCCCGAACAGGGGTGGAGCCTGCTCTGCAACGGCGTCGTCCTGTTCGAGGACACCGGAGAGCTCCTGCCCAGCGGCACCGCCATCGCCCCGCACCGCCCTGTCGTAGGCGCGGCCTGACTCACAGTCGGGCTCCGGGGCACGCCGCCCCGGCACCACCGCCACCGGCCCGCCGAGGCGCGGCCGAACCCGCTAAGGCACGGCGACGAGCGGCCGGCCGAGTGACCACACCTCCCGGCCGCCACCCCGCCCTCACGAACAGCCGAACGAGCGCCCAAACCTCCCGGCCTGGGCGCCGTCTCTGCGAAGAATCAGGCAGCCCATACCTGGCTCCCAAGGGCTAGGCGTATCGGGTGATCCATTGTGCGACTGTCTCGCCCACCCGGGCGGGGTCCCGTTTCAGGTCGTGCCCCTCCCCCGGCAGCACCACCAGCCGGGTCGCGTCCGCCGCGTCGGGGACGCCGAACGGGTCGCGGTCGCCGTTCACCACCAGCACGTCCACCCCGGCCGCACGCAGCTCGTCGGCGCGGGAACGTTCGGGCTTGCCCGGCGGGTGCAGCGGAAAGGCCAGCGCCACCACGGCGGCCGCGCCGACGGCCTTGGCCGTACGGCAGGCCACCCGCGCCCCGTTGCTCCGCCCGCCCTGCACGAGCGGCAGGTCCGGCAGGCGCTTGCGCAGCTCGTCCAGGACGACCTCCCAGGCCTCGTCCTGCCGGGCGGGCGAGCCGGGCGCCCGCGCCCCCGCCACCCGGAACGCCTGCGTCACCCGGACCACCGTCGCCCCGGCCGCCAGCGCCGCCGCGCGCACCGCCAGCAGGTCGGGCGCGTCCACGGTGCCGGCCGAGCCGTGGGTCAGCACCAGCAGCAGCCGCGGGTCGCCGGCCTCGTCGATCTCGGCCAGCGCCGGCCCTCTCGGGGTCATCACCTGCATGGCAGCACCGTACCTGCGAAGGATCCCGCGCTAGCTCTCAGGTCGGATGACGGCGCGCCGAGGTGAGAGCATGATGGATCTCATGCCAGACAAATCCCTCCGGGACGACTTGCAGGCCACGCTCGAAGCTCGTCGTGATCTGGGCCCGGAGTACGAGGCCGCGCTCATCGACTCGTTCGTCGAGCGCCTCGACGCCACCATCGCCCACCGCGTGCACGCCGAGCTCGAACGGCACGACGCCGTTCCCAGGGGGAAGCGGACCAGCCCGGCCGCGCCGATGGTGCCCATCGTCCTCGGCTCGCTGGCTCTCGGCATCCCGCTGACCGGCGTCGCAGGCGCGACCGCGGGCGGCTATGGCCTGGTGATCGCCTGGCTCGCGATCGTCGTCGTCAACGTGGCAGCCGCCGCAGCCGTCATGCGCCGCCGCTGACCATGCCCATGCCCATGCCCGTGCCCGGACGCGGGGGTCGCGGTCGTCAGGCGGCGGGCCTGAGCCGGTCTCAGCGGGGATCAGGTGTCGCGGTGGTAGCGGAGGCGGACTTCGGCGGCGAGGGCCTCGTTCTCGTGTTCCAGCCCGTACGTCCACACCCGGTCGGCGTCGTCCGCCCGCCCGCGTAGCGGCAGGGTGCGGGCCAGGAGCTCGATGGCGAGGGCGCTGGTCCGGGCGTCGGCGCCGCCTTCGACGCTCTCGGCGAACTCCGCGCAGGCGAGCTCCAGATGCGCGATGCCGAGTTGCACCCGCAGGCCCGGCACCTCGTCCTCGGGCGCGAACTCCAGGGCGTCCAGCAGCACCTCGGCCGCCGCCCCTGGCTCTCCGTGCTCGACCATCAGGTCGGCGAGCCGCTGGGCGGCGTGCGCACCGACCCGCTCGTCCCCCGCCTGCATGCCGGCCTCCATGGCCGCGCGCAGCTCCTTCTCGGCCTCCTCCAGGTTGCCGTCGCGGACGGCGAGCCGGGCAAGGGCGAGGTGGGCGAGCGGCACGTACGCGGGCGTGCCGACCCCCAGCACGGCCTGCCAGGCGGCCCTGGCCTGCTCGTCGCGCTCCTCGCGCTCGAACCCCTGGGCGAGGTGGCAGGCGGCCTGGGCGGCGTATTCGGGGTGGCCGGTGGCAAGCGCGGTCCTGGCGGCCTTCCTGGCGGCCTCGACGTCGCCGCGCTGCTCCAGCACGACGGCGAGACCCACGGCGGCCTGGGCCCTGTCGGGCTCGTCGGGGTCGCCGGCCAGCTCGCCCAGGATGGCCGCTGCGGCGTCGAGGTCGCCGCGCTCGGCCAGGCGGCGGGCGGCGTCGAGAGGTGAGGTCTCCAGCTCTGAGGACGTCAACGGAGCTCCTTGTGGGGACGGTCGCCCTGAGCCTAACGACTTCGAGCGATCATGTCTGCTCACTTGACGCCCTGCGAATGGCGGGCGGGTGGGAGCCCCGCCCGCCAGGAGCCGCTCAGTCCTCGTACGCCTCGAGCGGCGGGCAGGAGCACACCAGGTTGCGGTCGCCGTAGGCCTGGTCGATGCGGCGCACCGGCACCCAGTACTTGCCCTCGCGCAGCGACGGCACCGGATAGGCGGCCTCACTGCGGCTGTAGGGGTGCGGCCACTCGTCGGCGCTGACCGACTCGGCCGTGTGCGGCGCGTTGCGCAGCGGGTTGTCGGTCTTGTCGTAGGCGCCGGAGGCCACCTTGGCGATCTCGCCGCGGATGGCGATCATGGCGTCCACGAACCGGTCGAGCTCGGCGAGGTCCTCGCTCTCGGTGGGCTCGATCATCAGCGTGCCGGCCACGGGGAACGACATGGTCGGCGCGTGGAAGCCGTAGTCGATGAGACGCTTGGCCACGTCGTCCACGGTGACGCCGGTCTCCTTGGTGATCTGCCGCAGGTCGATGATGCACTCGTGCGCGACCAGGCCGCCGCGGCCGGTGTAGAGCACCGGGTAGTGCGGGGCCAGCCGGCGGGCGAGGTAGTTGGCCGACAGGATGGCCTGCTGCGTGGCGGCGGTGAGCCCCTCGGCGCCCATCATCCTGACGTACGCGTACGAGATGGGCAGGATGCCCGCCGACCCGTACGGCGCCGCGGAGACGGGCCCGACCGGCGTGCCGCCGCGCAGCGGGTGGCCGGGCAGGTAGGGGGCCAGGTGGGCGCGGACCGCGACGGGCCCGACGCCGGGGCCGCCGCCGCCGTGCGGGATGCAGAAGGTCTTGTGCAGGTTGAGGTGGGACACGTCGGCCCCGAACTCGCCCGGCTTGGCCAGGCCGACGAGGGCGTTGAGGTTGGCGCCGTCGACGTAGACCTGGCCGCCGGCCTCGTGCACCTTGGCGCAGACCTCGGTGATGGACTCCTCGTACACGCCGTGCGTGGACGGGTACGTCACCATGATCGCGGCCAGCGCGTCGCGGTGCTTGTCGATCTTGGCGTCGAGGTCGGTCAGGTCCACGTTGCCGTCGTCGTCGCAGGCCACGACGACGACCCGCATGCCGGCCATGACGGCGCTGGCGGCGTTGGTGCCGTGGGCGGAGGACGGGATGAGGCAGACGTCGCGCTCGCCCTCGCCGTTGGCGCGGTGGTAGGCGCGGATGGCCAGCAGCCCGGCGAACTCGCCCTGGGAGCCGGCGTTCGGCTGGATGGAGACGGCGTCGTAGCCGGTCACCTCGGCCAGCCAGCTCTCCAGCGTGCCGATCAGCTCGCGGTAACCCTCGGACTGCGCCTCGGGGGCGTAGGGGTGCACGGCCGCGAACTCCGGCCAGGTGATGGGCTCCATCTCGGTGGTCGCGTTCAGCTTCATCGTGCAGGAGCCGAGCGGGATCATCGACCGGTCGAGCGCGATGTCCTTGTCCTGGAGCCTGCGCAGGTAACGCAGCATCGCGGTCTCGGAGCGATGCTGGTGGAAGACCGGGTGGGTGAGGTAGTCGCTCTCGCGCAGCAGCGTGCCGGGCAGCGCGTCGGGGGCCTGCTCGGGCTCCATGCCTCCGGTCACGCCGAACGCGGCGCGTACGGCGGCCAGCTCGCCGGCGCCGGTCTTCTCGTCGCAGGCGACGGAGACGTGGTCGGCGTCCACCTGCCAGAGGTTGACGCCCCGCTCGGCGGCGGCGGCGACGACCTCGGCGGCCCTGCCGGGCACGCGGGCGAGCACGGTGTCGAAGAACTCGCCGTGCACGACCTCGACGCCGGCGCCCTTGAGGCTCTCGGCCAGGGCGGTGGCGTGGCGGTGCACCCGGCGGGCGATGCCGCGCAGGCCCTCGGGGCCGTGGTAGACGGCGTACATGCTCGCGATGACGGCCAGCAGCACCTGGGCGGTGCAGATGTTGCTGGTGGCCTTCTCGCGGCGGATGTGCTGCTCGCGGGTCTGCAGGGCCAGCCGGTACGCGGGGTCGCCGTCGGCGTCCACGGACACGCCGACCAGGCGGCCGGGGAGCTGGCGCTGCAGCCCCTCGCGCACGGACATGTACGCCGCGTGCGGCCCGCCGAACCCGAACGGCACGCCGAAGCGCTGCGAGGACCCGACGGCGATGTCGGCGCCCAGCTCGCCCGGGGCCGTGATCAGCGTCAGGGCCAGCAGGTCGGCGGCGGCCACGACGAGCGCGCCGGCCTCGTGCGCGGCGGCGGCCACGGCGCGGAAGTCGCGCAGCCGCCCGGAGGCGCCCGGGTACTGCACGAGCACGCCGAAGCACGCGGGCAGCTCGCCGTCCAGGGAGTGCTCGACGAGCGTGATGCCGAGCGGCTCCGCCCTGGTGGCGAGCACGGCCTTGGTCTGCGGCAGCGCGTCGGCGTCCACCACGAACACGTCGCTCTTGCTCTTGCCGGCCCGCCGGGCCAGTGTCATGGCCTCGGCCGCGGCGGTGCCCTCGTCCAGCAGGGACGCGCCGGCGACGGGCAGGCCGGTCAGGTCGGAGACGACGGTCTGGAAGTTCAGCAGCGCCTCGAGCCGGCCCTGCGAGATCTCCGGCTGGTACGGCGTGTAGGCGGTGTACCAGCCCGGGTTCTCCAGCAGGTTGCGGCGGATGACGGCGGGGGTGACGGTGTCGTGGTAGCCCAGTCCGATCATGGAGGTGAGCACCTGGTTACGGCCGGCCAGGGCGCGCAGTTCGGCGATGGCCTCGGCCTCGCCGATGGCGGCGGGCAGCCTGAGCCGGTCCTTGACCCTGATCGACTCGGGCACGGCGACGGCCACGAGGTCGGCGACGGACTCGAAGCCCACGGCCTCGAGCATGCGCTGCTGCTCGGGCTCGGAGGGGCCGATATGCCTGGACGAGAACGGCGGAGCTGACAGATCGGTCATGGGGTGTGCCTCCCGAGGCTTACGGAGACCGGCGCCGGGGCGCGGGCGAGTGCCGGATCTCCCCCTCTGTCAGCGCGGCCCCACGTGGTGCGCCGCGACCTGAGAGCTTCACCCCTGTGCAGGGCTTGCACCGTCGGTGAGGCACGCCTGGCGGGCGCGCCTGCTTTCCAGAGTTGCCTCGCCCGAGCGGTACCGGTTGCCTGAGAGATTCCGGGGAGGGTTGCTCCTTCGGCGCCCCGGACCGGAAGGACCGGGGACTCTCCCGCACGGGGTCGTCAGCCTTGCTGTCCTAGATTACTACGGTAAGCCGGGATTGCCGTGCACCGCACCCGCCGTTCCGGGCGCACTTCACCGCAGGTCCGGCGGTGAGGGCCGGATGGCGGGTGACGCTCCGTCGCCGCTTCGCGCCGGTGCGTGCCCTGCCCTGGGCAGCGTGCGACCCGGCGCGAACGTGAGAGGCGGGATCAGGTCAGCCGATGCGGCGGGCGCGCCGCCTGCGGGCCAGTTCGTCAGCGGGGTGGTCGGCCGGGACGGTGTCCTCGACCGCCGCGCGTTCCCCCGGCAGCTCCGCGAGGGAGCCCTCGACCTCCCGCCAGACCCGGCCGAGCGCGATGCCGAACACGCCCTGCCCGCCCTGGAGAAGATCTATGACCTCGTCCGCCGAGGTGCACTCGTAGACGCTGACGCCGTCGCTCATGAGCGTGATCTGGGCGAGGTCGGCGACCCCGCGGTCACGCAGGTGCTGGACTGCCGTACGGATCTGCTGCAGCGACACCCCGGTGTCGAGGAGCCGCTTGACGACCTTGAGCACCAGGATGTCGCGGAAGCTGTAGAGCCGCTGCGAGCCCGAGCCGTGCGCGGCCCTGATCGTGGGCTCCACCAGGCCCGTGCGCGCCCAGTAGTCGAGCTGCCTGTAGGTGATGCCGGCCGCGGCGCAGGCCGTGGGCCCGCGGTATCCGATGTCGTCCGGCAGCGCCGTCGGCTGCTCGTCGAAGAGCAGGCCCTGCTCCCCGGCACGCTGCCGCGCGCTCTCGCGCCGCACCGGATCTTCCTGGCCGGCCGTCTTTCCCTCGCCGCTGCTGACCGCCACGCGGACCTCCGGCTTTCTCTCATCCCGTGGCCTGATCTGGGGGTTCGTAAAGGGCGGCCACGGGTTTCACTTGCACCGTAGGACCGTGACCATGCTCAGTCAACGATCCGGCTCGGCGCGTCGTGAAGCGTAAATGCACTGAAATACCTACCCCGCCCTGCCGAAGTCCTCGGGAGTGATCGTGTCAAGGAACTCCCTGAACTTCTCCACCTCGTCCTCCTGGTCGTCGGGGATGATCACCCCGGCCTCCTGAACGACCTCTTCGCTGGCGAAGATGCGCGCCCCCGTGCGCAGGGCGAGCGCGATCGAGTCGGACGGCCGCGCGCTCACCTCCACGCCGTTGGAGAAGACCAGATCGGCGAAGAAGATGCCGTCGCGCAGGGCGACGATGTTGACCGCGCGCAGGCCGACACCCAGGGCGCTCAGCACGTCCCGGAAGAGATCATGGGTGAGCGGCCGCGGCGGCGGCTCCTCCGCCTGGGCCAAGGCGATGGCCGTGGCCTCGGTCATGCCGATCCATATAGGAAGGAACCGCTCCCCGTGTGCCTCCTTGAGCAAGACGATCGGCTGATTTGTGGGCATTTCAACTCGAACGCCCACGACCTCCATCTGCAACACGGGCTGCTCCGTATTCCTGACCGGTCACCCGGCACAGCTCTTCGAACATCGCTTCTGCTGACTGGTTCAATTCAACGTAACACCCAGTGGGCCTGGAATGTGCCCTCGCCTCCCAGCTCGCTCCGGCATCAACGGCCCAGGACCGACCGCACCCCCGTGCGCACAAGGGATGCGTGCAGGTCGAGCAGGAGAATGGACAGTTCGCGGGCGACCTCGTCGGCCTCGCCGATGGCTCCCGGGCGGCGCCGCTTGAGTATCGGGGCGACGGTCTGCTCGACCAGCCCCGCCTCACGCTCGGCCGCCGCCTTGACCGCCCGCAGATGACGGGCGTGCAGGCCGAACCTGGCCAGGGCGCCCACGGCGCGGGCCACCTTGAGCGCCTCTTCGTCGTAGCGCCTGGCCACGGGGACCAGGAGGCCGTAGTCCTCCAGCTCGGTGAGCGTCTCGTCGTCGATGCCCGCCGCCTCGAGCAGCTCGGCCCTGCTGAGCTTGACCTCCTGCGCCTGTTGCACCGCGCGCGGGCGGCCGAAGCTCTCGGCCATCTTGTCCTTGATCACGCGCAGCGGCAGGTAGTGGTCGCGCTGCTCGGTCAGGATGAAGCGCAGCTGCTCGACGTGCAGGTGCGTGAACTTACGGTAGCCGGAGGGGCTGCGCTCGGGCTCGATCAGCCCTTCGCCCTCCAAGAACCTGATCTTGGAGATCGTCACATCGGGGAACTCGCCCTGCAGGAGCGCGAGCACTTCCCCGATGCTCATGTGCGAGCGTGCCGCCTGAGAAGTCATACGCCGGAGTTGCCCCGCATCAGGAAGAGAAGGCGGAACTTGCCGATCTGCACCTCGTCTCCCGAGTGCAAAGGAACCTCCTCGATGCGTTCCCGATTGACATAGGTGCCGTTGAGGCTGCCCACGTCGCGCACGGAGAACTGGCCGCCGCGGTGGCGGTAGAACTCGACGTGGCGGCGCGAGACCGTGATGTCGTCGAGGAAGATGTCGCTCTCGGGATGGCGCCCCGTCGTGGTGAGGTCTTTGTCCAGCCGGAAACGGCTCCCCTGATTGGGGCCCCTGGTCACCGTGAGCAACGCCGTGCCGGGCGGGAGCTGCTCGACGATCGCCCGCTCGGCCAGAAGCATGTCACCGGTCTCAGCCTCGTACGCCTCGATTCCCGCTATGGAGATCGTCGAGGTGGTGTCCCCGGAGACCTCGGGTCTGGTCAGCGGCGACCCACAACGGGAACAGAAACGGGCATCCTCGGGGTTGGCGTGCCCGCACTGCGTGCAGTAGACGCTCGGCATCGATCGGCTCGGCCTCCTACCGCGAAGACGCGGCGACGGTGCTCTGGGCGCGCCTCGCTTCGCTTTTTCACGTTTGCGAATGCCGCAACTTACGCTGATCAGCGGCAAAGGTCAAGGCGGGGCGCTGCACTGTGGTTCGGACGCAGATAAAGTTACCGCCGCCCCCGCCCCGTGGTCCATGCCGCCGCGCGTTTCTACATTACGATCTTGCGGCACTCTCTGGGCACGTCATCGGCGAACACTTTCCGATCACTCTGCGTGAGGGTGTCACCCGGCCGCCTGCTCGACCACGCGGGCCCAGCGTTCGAGCAGGGCCTGGGCGCCGTCCATGTCGCCCGCCTCGGCCCACAGGTCGGTCACCGGGTCGGCGGCGGCGGGCAGCACCAGCACCCAGCTCCCGTCGTCGCGCGCCACGCGCACGCCGTCGGTGGTGTCGACGCGGTGACCGTCGGGCTGGGCCTCGGCCGCCTCGATGACCGAGCGCATGACCGCGCCCTTGGCCGCCCACGGGGTGGGCACCGTCCGCCTGAGCAGCCAGACCTCGGGGATGCGCGCGTCGATCTGGCTGAGCGACAGCCGGGTGCGGGCCACCAGCCCGAGCAGCCGCATGAACGCGGCCAGCCCGTCGATGGCCGGGCTGAACTCGGGCACCACGAAACCGCCGCGCCCGTCCGCGGCGAAGATCATGTCGGGCCCCGCGGCGGCGGAGGTGAGCGCGTCGAGCGCGGTGGGGGTCCACCGCACCTGGACGCCGTGGAAGCGGCAGACCTGCTCGGCGACCCTGGTCGTGGTGACCGGCAGCGCCACCTGGCCGCCCCGCCGCTCGGCGGCCACCAGGTCGAGCACGACGAGCAGGGCGCGTTCCTCGCTGATGAGCTGGCCCTTCTCGTCCACCAGGGCGATGCGCTCCCCCACCGGGTCGAACCGCACCCCGAACGCCGCCCTTGAGGAGCTGACCAGCTCCGACAGGCGCTGCAGGTCGCGGCGGCGCTCGGCCAGCGTCTCGGTGGGCGAGACGTCGTCGAGCCTGGCGTTGACCGTGAGCACCTCGACGCCGACCCTGGCCAGCAGCGTGGGCAGCACCAGCGAGGAGGTGCCGCCCGCGCAGTCGACGACGACCTTCATGTCCCTGACGCCGCTCACGCCGACGTGGCGCAGCAGCTCGTGGGTGTAGTCCTCGACCGCCCGCGCCGGGTAGGTCAGCTCGGCGATCTCTCCGGGGAAGGCGCGGCGGAACTCCTGGCGGGAGAAGACCCGCTCCAGCTTGCGCTGGGCGGCCGGCGGCAGGTCGGCGCCGCGGTCGTCCATGATGACGATGTCCACGCTCTGCGGGTCACCGGGGGTGGTGCGCAGCGCGATGCCGCCGGCCGCCGACACCCTGGCCGTGTGGAAGCGGGTGACGGGCAGCGGAGCGGCCTCCAGGTCGAGGACGTTGATGGCGCCCGCGGTCAGCGCGCCGATGACGGCCCGCTTGAGCGCCCTGGCCGCCAGCGAGCAGTCGCGGGAGGTGACGACGTGCTCGCCCTTCTTCAGGGTGGTGGCGTACGCGCTGGCCAGGCGGACGCACAGCTCGGCGGTGATCTCGACGTTGACCAGGCCGCTGACGCCGCGCGGGCCGAACAGGTTGCGCTGGCCGCGCGACTCCCAGATGACGCTGGTGTTGACCACCGCGCCGGCCTCGATGGTCTTGAACGGATAGACGCGGACGCCGCTGGAGACGTACGCCTCGGCCTCGATGACGCACTCGTCGCCGATGATCGCGTTCTCCTCGATGCGGGCGCCGGCCATCACGTCGGTGCTCTTGCCGATGACGCAGCCGCGCAGGTGGGCGCCCGGCCCCAGGTAGACGTTGTCGTGGACGATCGCGCGGTGCAGGAAGGCGCCCTCGCGGACGACGGCGTTGTTGCCGAGCACGGTGTACTCGCGCAGCTCGGCCCCCGCCTCGACCTTGGCGTAGTCGCCGATGAGCAGCGGGCCCTTGAGCACGGCGTCGGGGTCGACGGAGGCGGAGTCGGCGACCCACACGCCGGGTGAGAGCTCGAAGCCGCCGATGTCGAGGGCGACCCGGCCGGACAGGGCGTCGGCCTGGGCCTTGAGATAGCTGTCGTGGGTGCCGACGTCCTCCCAGTAGCCGTCGGCGACGTAGCCGTAGATGGCGGCGCCGGAGTGGAGGAGGGCGGGGAAGACGTCCGAGGACCAGTCGACGGGCTCGCCGGTGGCGACGGCGTCGAGGATCTCGGGTTCCATGACGTAGATGCCGGTGTTGACGGTGTCGGAGAAGACCTGGCCCCAGGTCGGCTTCTCCAGGAAGCGCTGGACCCGGCCCTCCTCGTCCACGATGATGATCCCGAATTCGAGCGGGTTGGGGACCCTTTTCAGACCGATCGTGACAAGCGCGCCTTTTTCACGATGAAAACGGATCATGTCCGATAAGTCGATGTCTGTCAGGGCATCTCCGGAGAGGACCAGGAAACGGTCGTCGCGCAGGCGGTCGGCGGCGTTCTTGACGCTGCCCGCCGTGCCGAGCGGGACGTCCTCGGTGGCGTACTGCAGGCTCATGCCCAGCTCGTCGCCGTCGCCGAAGTAGTTACGGACGAGGGCGGCGAGGAACTGCAGGGTCACCACGGTCTCGGTCACGCCGTGCCGCCTGAGCAGGCGCAGGACGTGTTCCATGATCGGGCGGTTGACGACAGGGAGCAGGGGCTTGGGCTGGTTGGCGGTCATCGGACGCAGCCGAGTGCCCTCCCCGCCCGCCATGACGACCGCCTTCACCCGATCAGCCCCTTCTGGCCGCCGTTACCAGTTGACGCACCTGTACGACATACAGCGCCCCCGCCCACCAGTACAGGCCCGTTCCCCACAGAGCGAACGCCCACCCGACAATGCGTGCTATTTCGGCATACCACCCGGAGTGCGAGGCAAGGAAGAGCAGGGGGAAGGCGTACATGAGGTTGAACATGGCTGCCTTGCCCAGGAAATGCACTTGAAGTGCCTTATATCCATATTTGCGAAGAACGGGGGCGAAACAGGCGACGAAGACGTCACGGCCCAGGACGACCACGACCAGCCACCACGGGATCACGTCGCGCAGCAGCAGGGCGATGATGGTGGCGAACACGTACAGCTTGTCCGCGGCGGGGTCGATGATCCGGCCCAGCCTGCTCGTCTGGTTGAACGCCCGTGCGATCTTTCCGTCGAGCCAGTCCGTGAAACCGGCGACCGCGAGGATCCCGATGGCCCACCCGTCGGCCTTGGGCCCGAGAACCAGCCAGAAGAACACGGGCACGCCCAGGAGGCGCAGGAAGCTCAGCAGGTTAGGAACCGTCCAGATCCGGTCCTCGGCGGAAGTTTCGCTCACGCAGGAGACCCTACTGCGTGGAACTCCCTCGCAGCGGCCCGCGCTTCCCCCACCTCATCGGCCTCAGGGGATCCCGGCGGCCCGTCAGGTGCGGAGGAAGGCGTGGGTGCGGGCCAGCTCGGTGAAGCCCAGCCGGCGGTAGAAGCGTTGAGGCCAGTCGTCGGCGTCGGCCAGCAGGAAGATCAGGCCGCTCTCTCCCCCGCCGCTCTCTCCCCCTGCGGTCTCTCCCGCGGCGGTCTCTCTCCCGCCGGTCCCTCCCCCGGCGGTTCCGCCCGCGGGCCGATCGGCCGCGCCGCCCGCGCCCCCGCTCCTGCTGCCGGCGAGCAGGGCCGCGGCTTCGGCGAGGAGAGCGGTCATGAGGGTGCGGGCGTGGCCGGCGCCCCGGTGGAGGTGGCCGGTGAAGACGTTCTCGATCTGGGCGACGCCGTCGTGGACGTACAGGTCGGCGCGGGCGGCGATCTCGCCGGACGTGGTGCGTACGCCGTGGAAGCGCACCACGTCGGCGCCCGCCGGGCGGGCCTCGACGCGGCGGGCGAGGCCCTCGATCACCTCTTCCGGGGCCTCGGGAAGCGTGTGGCGCCAGTCGCGGCGCAGGACGGGGAGCAGCTCGTCCGGCTCCAGGCGCTCGGCCGGGGGCGGCGCCTCGGGGAGGCCGCCGGTGAAGGTCATGACGAGCGTGGTCTCCCGCTCGTAGCCGGCGGCGGTGAACACGGGGGCGCAGGCGGTGCCGAGGCGGTCGTCGTCCACGCAGATCAGGCGGTGACCCCGGGTGGCCAGGAGGTCGTCGGCCGCCTTCAGCAGGAGAGCCGGGTCCGCGTCCTCGGTGACGATCAGCTTGTTGTCGTCGTACGAGCCGGGGAAACGGTCGTCGAGCACGGCGAAACCGCCCGGTGCGGGCAGCACGCGGGGCGCGCGGCGGCGGGCGAACCCGTGCAGGAAACCGAGCACCCGCGCCAGGTCGCCGGTGACGGCGGGCGGCTGCTCAGGCGCGCCCGGGTCGCGCCCGGCAGCGGAGGCGGGAGGGAGGTCAGACATCGAGGCCGCGGGCCGCCTCGAGGAAGGATCTGATGAGGTCGGAGTCCTTTTTTCCCGGGGCGGTCTCGACGCCGCTGGAGACGTCGACGCCCCACGGACGGGCGGCGGCGACCGCCTCGGCGACGTTGCCAGGGGCCAGGCCGCCCGCCAGCATCCACTGACCGGAGGGGCGGCCGCGGACCGCCGCCCAGTCCCACGGCTGCCCGGAGCCGGCGTGGGGCGCGTCGACGATGAGCAGGTCTTCGTCGTAGGCGCCGCAGCGCAGGTCGGCCTGCGCGTCCACGGCCCTGACCAGGCGCACCCCGAGGTCCTTGAGCGCGGTGAAGTCGCCGTGGGGGTGCTTGCCGTGCAGCTGGACGGCGCGTACGCCGGAGGTCAGCGCGGCCTCGCGCACGGCCGTCGGGTCCTCGCCGCGGAAGACGCCGACCGTGAGGACGTGGGGCGGGACCAGCGCGGCCAGCTCGGCGGCCCGCTCGGGCGTGATGCGGCGCGGGCTCTTGGTCATGACGAACCCGATGGCGTCGGCGCCGGCCTCGACGGCGGTGGCGACGTGTTCCGGCTCGCTCAGCCCGCAGATCTTCACGTACACGCCTTCGACCTTAGCGGCGGCGGGCCGCCGCCGGTGACCAGACCCAGATGAGCAGCGCGGTGATGAGGCCGAACAGGATCACGCCGTTGGGCAGGTGGGCGCCCAGCCACAGCCAGGTGACGTGCTGGGCGAGGCCGACGACGAACAGCGCCACGCTCGCCAGCGCGGGCCAGCCCGCGCCGCGTCCCGGCCGCCAGAACAGCACCGCCAGGACGATCTGGACGAGCGCCACGAGGTGGACGACCATGCCGGCCATGACGTGGCTCTCACCCATCGACGCCGTCTCGACGGCCTGCCCGGCGAACGACGCCGCGACGACGAGCGCGACGCCCTGCGCGGTGACGGCCAGCCGCAGCCCGTAGAGCAGACCACCGGAGATCCGGTCCGCGCCACCGCTCCGCCGCTCCTGTGAACTGAGGGTCTCCTGCATGGGGGGTCCTTCCGCTACTGCGATCAACGTGCGACCACATGCTCCCGGACCGCCCCCGGCCCGGTCGTCCGCCCACCGGGTGACGCGGGGGTACACCCGCAGGCGGACCCCCGCCCGAGGACGGCGGCCCGGCCGGGCGAGGGGTCAGGGGCGGGGGTGGCGGACCGGGCGGAAGGAGGCGTCCACCAGGCCGGTGCGGTGGGCGATGACGGCGGCCTGAATGCGGTTGCGCAGGCCGAGTTTCTCCATCGCGGCCGCGATGTGGGTCTTGACCGTGGTGACGCCGACGTGCAGCTCCTCGGCGATCTCGGCGTTGGACAGGCCGGTGCCGACCAGGGCGAGCACCTCCAGCTCACGCTCGGTCAGCCCGGGCGGCGCGGCGGGCGCGGCCTGCTCCTCGGCGGCGAGGAAGCGTTCGACGACCCGGCGCAGCACCGAGGGGGCGAGGAGCTGCTCGCCCGCCGCGGCCCTGCGGACGGCCTCGACCATGCGCTCGGGGTCGTCGTCCTTGACGAGGAAGCCGACGGCGCCGGCGCGCAGGGCGGCGTAGACGTTGCCGTCCTCGGCGAACGTGGTCAGCACGACGATCCTGGCACCCGGCCGGGCGGCGAGCACCCGCCTGATGGCCTCCAGCCCGTCGACTCTGGGCATGCGCAGGTCCATGAGGATGACGTCGGGCAGATGCCGCTCGGCCAGGCGGACGGCCTCGGCGCCGTCCTCGGCCTCGCCCACGACCTCCATGTCACCCGTGGCCTGCAGCAGCATGCGCACGCCCGCGCGGACGAGCGCCTGGTCGTCGGCCACCAGCACGCGGATCACGCGGCGCTCCCTGGGGACAGGCGGGTGGGCAGGTGGACGGCGAGCAGCCAGCCGCCCTCGCCGTCAGGTCCCGCGCTGAGGGTGCCGCCGAGGGTGCGGACCCGCTCGCGCATGCCCGCCAGGCCCCGGCCGGAGGAGGGCAGGCGCTCGATGGCGGTCGGCGGGCGGCCGTTGCGGACCTCGACGGCGAGCCCCTCTTCCGAGGGGGTCACGGATACGCGGACCCGGGTGCCTGGGCCGGCGTGTTTGAGCACGTTGGTGAGTCCTTCCTGGACGATTCTGGCCGCGGAGGCGCGGGCGATGAGCGGGGTCTGGTCGGTGGCCGGATCGAGGTCGAGGTCCACGACGAGGCCGGCGGCGGCCATGCGTTCGGCGGACTCGCGGACGACGTCGGCCGGGTTGGCCAGCAGGTCGGGCTGGCGTTCGGGGTCGCGCAGCAGGTCGAGCAGGTCGCGCAGGTCCTGCAGCACCTGGTGTCCCGTCTCGCGGATGTCGTTGAGCGCGTCGGCGACGGGGCCGTCGGGCGCGGTGTAGCGGGCGGCGCTGGCCCGCAGCACCATGGCGCCGACGTGGTGGGCGACGATGTCGTGCACGTCGCGGGCGATGCGCTCGCGCTCGGCGAGCTGGTCGGCGCGCACCTGGGCGACGGCGGCGCGGGCGGCCTCCTCGGCGCGCAGCCGCTCGGACGCGGCGGCGGCGCGGCGCATGCCGAGGTAGCGGCCGATCGCGATGGGCGTGGCGACGAGCGTCATGAGCACGCCGACGCGGAAACCGGTGATGGAGGTGTCGTCACCGACGACGGCGATGGCGGTGAGCAGGCAGCCGGTCAGGTACGCGGCCACCGTCCAGGCCCACGACACCACCCGCATGGCGAACACGCCGATCGCGATCAGGGTGAGGATCACGCAGGTGTTGACCGCCTGGTTGAGGTAGGCGTCGGCGGAGACGAGCAGCACGCCCTGCAGCAGGAAGACCAGCCCGGGCAGCCGCCTGGCGACGCCGAGTGACAGGCCGCCGACCACGGCGAGCAGCCCGACGACCCAGACGGGCTGGGCGCCGGAGTGCCAGGACGTCCACGTGCTGAGCACGGTGATGGCGACGCCGCCGGCGGCGAGCAGCGCGTCGGGGGTGACGTCGCGCTCGTCGAGCCGCTCGGCCGAGCTGCGCAGGTAGCCGCCGAGCACGGCGGGGAAGACGGGCAGCAGCACGGAGTACATCCACGTGTTGCCGGTGAGCGCGATGCCGGGGTCGGCGATGTTGAAGGCGGTGGCGACGATGGCGGCGACGACGGCGAGGGCGGTGGCGCGGGCGCTGGCGAGGTATCCGGCCACGCCGAGCGCCACGCAGAGCAGGATCTGCGCGGTGTTGGAGGTGAACGAGCCGAGCTGGTCGGTGGTGGCGAGCATGGCCGCCAGGTAGAGGGTGACGAGGACCGGCCGGTGCCGGACGAGCCCCATGGGCAGGCCGACCAGCAGCGCCATGGGGATGTTCGCCTCGGCGGGCAGGACGTCGGTGTCGCCCGCGTGTGCCGTGGTCAGCAGGTCGAGGGCCACCCCCGAGGCCGCGAGCAGGACATCGAGCGGCACACCACGCCAACGCATGCACCACACCGTATCCGCACCGCTCCACCGGCTGATCCTCCGCGCGGAGGACCGCGCCTCCTCCAAGTGGCCGCAGGTCCGCCCGGAGGGCGGAGCGATCGGCGGCGACCAGCGCCTACATTCAGGGCATGCCCAACGACACCGCACTGTTCATCGGACAGTTCCTGCGCTCCCCCGCCACGATCGGCGCGGTCGCGCCCAGCTCGCGGCGGCTGGCGGCGGCCGTCTGCGCGCCGATCCCCGAGCGGGGCGAGCCGATCGTGGTCGAGCTCGGGCCTGGCACGGGCGCGTTCACCGCGGAGATCCAGCAGCGGCTGGGCGGCCGGGGTCACCATCTGGCGGTGGAGCTGAACGAGCAGCTGGCGCGGCTGCTGGCCGAGCGTTATCCGGCGGTGGACGTGGCGCACGACGACGCGACGCGGCTGGGCGAGCTGCTCGGCGAGCGCGGGCTGCGGATGGCGGACGTGGTGGTGAGCGGGCTGCCGTGGGCGGCGTTCCCCGATGACGTGCAGCGGGAGCTGCTGGGCGCGGTGACGGGGGCGATGAGCCCGGGGGCGGCGTTCACCACGTTCTCCTACATCCACGCGATCCCGCTCAGCTCGGCGCGGCGCTTCCGCGCGCTGCTGGCCGAGCGGTTCGAGGAGGTCGTGCCGGGCCGTACGGTGTGGCGCAACACGCCTCCCGCCTTCGTCTTCCACGCCCGCAGGCCCCGCTGACGGCCGGGCTGACGGCTCCGCTGGCAACCGGGCTGACGACCGGGCCGACGACCGGGCCGACGATCGGGCTGACGGCCGGCTGGAACGGGCGACGGAGGGAGGAGCGCGGGGTGTCCGGCCGCCCGATCGGCGCCGGGATCGGACGGGCCACGCCTTCGGCCGGGAGCTGCCTGCTCAACCCCTGGCGGCGCGGGCGTCCGGACCGCCCCCGCGGTTTCCCGCCGGCCTGCCGGCCGGCGTGCCCATCGCCGTACGGATCGCGTCCCTGGTCCCGCCATGAGGCGAAGGGTGGACCGGCCGGTGGGCTGGTCGCCGTGAGATGATCACGACGGCTGGATGACCTCCTCCCCCTGTGCGATGGACGCCCGGGCTCCGGGTGCCGGGGCGGCGTTCTCGACCTCGGCGGAAAGCGGCCCTTCGACGTCCACGCGCCCCGACTACCCGAGGGCGGGGGAAGCACACCAGGACGGTGAAAGCCGAGGTCAGCCGAAAGCGGGCGGCCGCTTCCCGCGCAGGGCCCGGACGCCCTCGGCGGCGTCGGGCCCGGTGAAGCCGAGGAACTCCATGGCCAGCGAGGCGTCGAAGGACGGGCCGGCCAGGCGCAGCCAGTTGTTGAGCGAGTATTTCGTCAGCCTGATCGCGTCTTGGGCGCCGGCGGCGAGCCTGACCGCGATCTCCATCGCCTTCTCGTGCACCTCGTCGTCCTCGACGCACAGGCTCACCAGGCCCATACGCTCGGCCTGCTCGCCGGTGACCGGCTCGCAGAGCAGCAGGTGGTATTTCGCCTTGGCCATGCCGCACAGCAGCGGCCAGACGATGGCGGCATGGTCGCCGGCCGCGACGCCGAGCCTGGTGTGGCCGTCGATGATGCGGGCGGTGCGGCCGGCCACGGAGATGTCGGCCAGCAGCGCCACCGCGAGCCCGGCGCCGACGGCGGGGCCCTGGATGGCGGAGACGATGGGCTTGGAGCAGTTGAGCACGTTGTAGACGATGTCGCGGGCCTCGGTGAACACCCGCATCCGGGTGTCGTGGTCGCGCATCATGTCCTCGATCATGGACAGGTCGCCGCCGGCGGAGAACGCGGCGCCCTCACCCCTGACCACGATCGCGCGTACGGACGCGTCGCGGTCGGCGTCGCGCCAGATCTCGCCGAGCTCGCGGTGCGCGGTGGCGTCGACGGCGTTGAGCCTGGCGGGCTCGCTGATCGTGACGCGGAGCACGCCGTCGGCCGGGGTGTCGAGCCGCAGCTTGGTGTAGGCGTCCTTCACAGGTGCTCCCGCAGCCGCTGCGCCACGTAGTCGCGCGCCTCGACGGCCTGGTCGAACAGGCCGGGCAGGCCGAAGAAGCCGTGGATGGCGCCGTCGTACCTGCGCAGCTCGGCGGGGACGCCCGCGTCGGCGAGGCGGGCGGCGTAGCGCTCGCCCTCGTCCCTGAGGACGTCGTATTCGGCGGTGACCACGGTCGCGGGGGCGAGACCTGAGACGTCGGGCAGGCGCAGCGGCGACAGGCGCGGGTCGGCGGGGTCGACGTCGCCGGCGTACCGGCTGACGAACCAGGCCATGTCGGCGGCGTCGAGGCCGTAGCCCTTGGCGTTCGCGGTGTAGCTGGGGGTGTCCATGGCGGCGTCGAGCACCGGATAGACGAGCGCCTGGTGGGCCAGGCGCAGGCCGGCGTCGCGGGCCTGCCAGGCGGCCACGGCGGCCAGGTTGGCGCCGGCGCTGTCGCCGATGACGGCGACGCTGCCGTTGCTCTGGTAGAAGGCCGGGCGGGCGAACAGGTCGCGCACGACCGTCCATGCGTCGTCGGCGGCGGCGGGGAACGGGTGCTCGGGCGCCAGCCGGTAGCCGACGGAGACCACCACGGCGCCGGTGCGGATGGCGAGGTCGCGGCCGATCGCGTCGCTGCGCTTGACGCTGCCGAAGACCCAGCCGCCGCCGTGGAAGTAGACCAGGACCGGCAGGGGCGCGTCGCCCGGGTCGGCGCGGTAGATGCGGATGGGCACGCCCTCGGCCACCTCGTCGCGGACGAACGGCAGCTTGGTCAGCGGCCCCCGGTGGACGGCCATGGGGTCGCTCGCGCGCATCTCCTGGATGGCGGCCAGGTCGAGACCGGCCAGCCCTTCGTCGTCGGAGCCGGCTAGGAACTGGGCGACGTAATCCCGTGCCTGGGGGTGCAGCGGCATGATCAGCAGCCTAGCGGGCCGCCTCGATGAACGCATCGAAGAGCCGGGTGTCGGTGCCGCGTTCGGGGTGCCATTGGACGCCGACGCCGAAGCGGTGCCCCTGCAGCTCGATGCCCTCGACGATCTGATCCTCTGCCCAGGCCACGGCCAGCAGGCCCGTGCCGAGCCTGCGTACGGACTGGCGGTGGGGCGCGCTGACCTCGACGCGGTCGCCGACGGCCTTGCCGAGCTTGCTGGTGACGCTGACCTGGATGACGTGGCCGCCGTCGGGCTCCGCGTGGCGGTCGCTGTCGAGGACGTCGGGCAGCCACGGGATGAGGGTGCCGCCCTGGGCGACGTTGAGCACGTGCATGCCGCGGCCGATGGCGAGGACGGGCACGTCGGCCCGGATGGCGGCCCTGGCCAGGGCCAGCTCGAAGCGGTCGCGGTGGGGCTGCGGCTCGTCGGCCCTGGGGTCCTGCTCGCCGTTGTAGGTGTCGGCGGCCAGCTCGGCGCCGCCGGCCAGGACGACGCCGCGCAGGCCGCTGACGTAGTCGTCGACCGCGCTGGGGGCGATGGGCGGCAGCACGACGGGTGCGCCGCCCGCCCGGCCGACCATCTTGGCGTAGGAGGGGGGAGACAGCACGGCCTCGCGTACCCAGTCGCCCCAGCGGGCGGCCTCGAAGTAGGCGGTGATGCCGATCAGCGGTCGGGACATGCGATCTCCCAAGGGCATGGTGGAGTTCGTACGGCCGCCCTCCGCCGAGGTGCGGGGGCGGCCCCATGCACTCCCCCATCATGGCGCACAGTCTTTCCGATATGTCACCCCTCCTGAAGATCCCCTCGTGCGGCTTGCCTCCCGTCCGACACCCTCTTCCCGGGTTGTCCGGTTAGCCGGGCGCATCCCGCCGTAAGGGTGACGATCATCCCGCCATACACGCATTTTTCGTCGCTCAATATGAAAATTAGTTGTTTTCATATTCGGCGACCGAAATTCCAGAGATCCCGAGCGCGGAGAATGACGGAGCCATTACTGATAGTTCTGCTTCGCGCCGTATTGGGGGGAAACGGTTGTGGCGGGTCATCGCGGGTGTAAGACTCGATTTCGAGCGTACGGACATGCCGGGGAGGGGTCCCGCGCTCACGACCCGGAACGTCAGGGAGGTGAACGGCGAGACCGGAATGCGTTTCCGGTCAAAGGGTGGGGTTGTTTTCATGTCGTTGAATCCGCGCCTGGTGAAGGAGAGTTTCTCCCTCGTCGAACCCGTGGCCGCCAAGGCCACGGCCTACTTCTACGGCCGCTTGTTCGCCGAGAACCCGCACTTGCGAAGCATGTTCCCGCCCGCGATGAACGTGCAGCGGGACCGGCTGTTCAGCGCTTTGACCAGGATCGTGTGGAGCCTGGACAGCCCGGACGGCATGGCGGCCCACCTCGGCCAGCTCGGCCGTGACCACCGCAAGTACGGCGTCGTCGCCGAGCACTACACGGCCGTGGGCAACGCCCTGCTGGCCACGATCCGCCGCTTCGCGGCCGACGTCTGGAACGACGAGATCGAGGCGGCCTGGGTGGCGGCGTACTCGGCGGCCGCCAATCTCATGATCGGCTCGGCCGAGTCCGACTCGGGGGTGTCCCCCGCGTGGTGGCTGGCCGAGGTCGTCGACCACGAGCTGCGCCACCGCGACATCGCGGTCATCACGTTGCGGCCGACGCAGCGGCTGCCGTACACGCCGGGCCAGTACGTCACCGTGCAGACCGCGCGCTGGCCGCGTGTGTGGCGGACGTTCTCCATCGCCAACGCGCCGCGCCCGGACAACATGATCAAGCTGCACGTGCGCTCGGTGCCCGGCGGCTGGGTCTCGACCACGCTGATCAGGCACACCCGCATCGGCGACACGCTCATGCTGGGCCCGCCCATGGGCTCGATGACGCCGCGCGAGCACAGCCCGCGCGACGTGCTGTGCGTGGCGGGCGGCACGGGACTCGCGCCGCTGAAGGCGATCGTGGAGTCCATCATCGCCTCGGGCCGCCGCCCCAACATCCACCTGCTGTACGGCGCCCGCACCTCGGGCGAGCTGTACGACCTGCCGGACCTGATCAGGATGCAGTCGTCGTTCCCGTGGCTGCGGGTGCTGCCCGTGGTCTCGGACGAGCCGGGCTACGAGGGCATGCGCGGCCACCTGCCCGAGGTGACCCAGCGCTTCCACTCCTGGTCGGAGCACGACGTGTACGTGTGCGGCCCCTCCAGCATGGTCAACGAGACCGTGCGCCGCCTCCAGAGTGACGGCGTCCCGCCGGCCCGCATCCACCGGGACGCCGTGCACGGCGAACGCTGACACTCGTGATCGAAAGGTTGACAATCGGGCGTGGAAGAGGCCATCTGGAGGGTGACCCCCCACGCGGAGGTGGAGCGTGCCCCTTCCCGCCCGGCGCCGTACGATCGGCGGACTCGTCGCCCTCGTGGCCGCGGCGTCGCTGATCGCGCCGGCGCCCGCCACGGCGTCCGAGGCGGTCCCCCTCACCGAGATCGGCCCCGAGGTCAGCACCACCGCGCCGCGGCCCGGCCCGCAGGGCGGCGCCGACACCTACCAGTGGGGCGACGTGATCGTGGCGGCGCACCAGACGGGCCGGTTGCCCGACGGAGGCGCGGCCGGCATCGCGTACGCGATGTCCGGCGACGGCGGCGCCACCTGGAGCAGGGGCACGCTGCCCGGGCTCACCACGGCGGCGGGCGGCGTGCACGCGCGCGCCTCCGACCCCTCGGTGGCCTACGACGCCCTGCACGGCGTGTGGCTGATCACCTCGATCGGGCTCACCCAGACCAGCGAGGTGACCGGCGGGGTGACCGGCGGGGTGACCGGCGGGGTCACCGGGGCGGCCGTGCTGACCAGCCGCTCCACCGACGGGGTGGCCTGGTCGCCGCCGGTCGTCACCGCCGTGGGCGGCGACCTGGACAAGAGCTGGGTGGTCTGCGACAACGGGGACGGCAGCCCGTACCAGGGGCAGTGCTATGCCGTGTTCGACGACCACGCCGTGGCGAACGCGATCAGGGTGGCGCGCTCGGTCGACGGCGGCCTGTCCTGGACCGTCGCGGTCACCAGAGCCGGCGGGCTGGGCGGGCAGCCGGCGGTGCGGCCCGACGGGACCGTCGTGGTGCCGTACCTGAGCAACGACGGCGAGATCCGCTCGTTCCGGTCCCGCGACGGCGGGGCGAGCTGGAGCGAGAGCACGCTGGTCTCGCGGGTGGAGCGGCACACGCCGGCGGGCGGGCTGCGGGCGTTACCGCTGCCCTCGGCCGAGACCGACGCCGCCGGCACCGTCTACGTCGCCTGGCACGACTGCCGCTTCCAGCACGGCTGCGCCGGCAACGACATCGTGCTCAGCACGTCGGCCACCGGCGAGCGGTGGGGCGACGTGCTGCGGGTGACCGACGACGGCGGCGACCACGTCATTCCCGGGCTCGGCGTGGACCGCGCGAGCAAGGGCGGGCGGGCGCGGCTCGCGGTGACGTACTACCGCTACGCCGACGCCGCCTGCGTGCCCGCCACCTGCCGCCTCACCGTCGGCCACACCTCCTCGGCCAACGGCGGGGCGAGCTGGTCGGCGCCGCTGGAGCTGCACGGGCCGATGGCGGTCGGCTGGCTGCCGGTCACCGGCCAGGGCAGGACGGTGGGCGACTACATCTCCGTCTCCGTCGTGCCGGGCGGCAACGCCTTCCCCGTCTTCGCCGTCGCCGCGCCGCCCGCCGAGGGCCTGCCCGACGTCCGCACGCACACCGTCACCGGCGGCCTGCCGATCGTGCCGGGCCCCGCACCCCTCGCCTCGATCGAGGCCGCGGTCGCCGCCGGCGAGCCGCCGCCCGCGCTCCCCCTCACCGCCCGCTGACGCGGAACGCCGCCGCCGTCTCCTCGTCGGCCGGCCAGAACGTCTCGATGGCCAGCTCGGAGACCGTGACGTCCATCGGCGTGCCGAACGTCGCGATCGTGGTGAACAGCGACAGCACCCGGTCGCCCGCGGCGATGCGCAGCGGGATGAGGAGGTCGGACGGCCCCACCAGGTGCGCCACGTCGGCCTCGACGCCGGCCCTGTCCTTGTAGGTGTACGCGGCCAGCTCGTCGTGCAGCTCGGCCAGCCGCCCGTCGCCCGACGACTCGGCCTGGCGGCGCAGCTGGCGCAGCAGGTGGCCGCGTACCTCGGCCAGGTTGAGCAGCCGCCCGCCCATCGCGTCGGGGTGCAGCGACAGCCGCATCACATTGACCGGCTCCTGCAGCAGCTCATCGGGCACGCCCTCCAGGAACATCCCGGCCGCCGCGTTGGCCGCCACCAGGTTCCACGCCACGTCCACCACGACCGCCGGATACGGCTCGTGCCCCGCCAGGATCGTGTCCAGCGCCTGGCGGACGGCCTGCAGCTCGGGCGCGCGCACCTCGCGTTCCGGATAGACCGGGGCGAAACCCGCGGCCACCAGCAGCCGGTTGCGGTGCCGCAGCGGCACGTCCAGCTCCTCGGCCAGCCGCGTCACCATCTCGCGGCTCGGCCTGGCCCGCCCGGTCTCCAGGAAACTGACGTGGCGGGCCGACACCCCCGCCTCGATGGCCAGGTCGAGCTGGCTCACCCGGCGCCGCTGCCGCCACGAGCGCAGCAGCGAACCGAAGGACTCCTCATGTACGGCGACCGCTTCCATGCCCCTCACCGTAGCGATCAGAGGGAAGCGTCTCGATTACCCCCCAGGTAAGCGAGACGCTTGCGATCGGAATCGCCCAGTCCTCGGTAACTGTCGGTGGCGCGTGGCACGATGACCGCAAGCGAACATGGGAGCGAAGTCATGAGTGACGCAATGCTCGCGGTCGGCACCCGTAAGGGCCTGTTCCTGGCCCGCTCGACGGGCGGCGGCCCGTTCGAGGTCCAGCCGATCCAGTTCTCCACGGTCGCCGTGCACTCGGTGGCGATCGACACCAGGGGCGCCACGCCCCGGCTGCTGGCCGGCATCGAATACGGCCACTTCGGCCCGTCGGTGATGTACTCCGACGACCTCGGCGCCACCTGGCACGAGGCCGACCACCCGCCCGTCGCCTTCCCGGAGAAGACCGGGGCGACGCTCGCCAAGGTCTGGCAGCTCGCGCCGTCGCCGTCCGAGCCCGACGTCGTCTGGGCGGGGGCCGAGCCGGCCGCGCTGTTCCGCTCGGAAGACCGCGGCGTCACCTATCGGCTGGTCGAGGGCCTGTGGGAGCATCCGCACCGCGAGCGGTGGGAGCCGGGCGGCGGCGGGCTGTGCCTGCACACGATCGTCAACCACCCCACCGACCCCGAGATCATGGCCGTCGCCGTCTCGGCGGCCGGCTTCTACCGCACCCGCGACGGCGGGCTGTCGTGGGAGGCGGCCAACAAGAACATCAGGGCCCCGTTCATGCCGGAGGGCCAGCAATATCCTGAGTTCGGGCAGTGCGTCCACAAGGTGTCGATGCACCCGTCCCGGCCCGAGCGGCTCTACCTCCAGCACCACTTCGGCGTCTACCGCAGCGACGACTTCGGGGCCAACTGGCGCGACATCGGCACCTCGCTGCCGTCCGACTTCGGCTTCCCCATCGCGGTGCACCCGTCGCGGCCCGACACGGTCTACGTGCTGCCGCTCCACGCCGACATGGACCGCACGCCGGTCGGCCACCGCTACCGCGTCCACCGCAGCGACGACGGCGGTGCCACCTGGCAGGCGCGCTCCCAGGGGCTGCCCGACGAGCCGGTCTACTCCACCGTGCTGCGCGACGCGATGACCGCCTCCGACGCCGGGGTGTTCTTCGGCACCCGCTCAGGCGAGGTCTACGGCTCGCGCGACGACGGCGAGACGTGGTCCACGGTCGCCCGCCACCTGCCCGACGTGCTCACCGTGCGTGCGGCGGTGCTCTAGATCATGGCCAGGCCGGTGACGATGGTCGTGTTCGTGCTGCCCAGCTCGCTGCGGCGGTGGGTGAGCGGGCGCCAGGAGGTCGCGGTCTTCGCCGTGGGCGACGACCGCGACTCGCCGCCCACCCTGCGTTCGGCGCTCGACATGCTGCGGCGCACCCACCCCATGCTGGAGGAGCGGCTGCGCGACGAATACGGCCGCATCCGCCGCCACATCAGCATGTTCGTGTGCGGGGAGAACTCCAGGGGGCTCGGCGGCCTCGACTGCGCCATGCCGCCGGGCGCCGAGGTCTACGTGCTGCCCGCCCTCGCCTGATCCCCCGGGGTCAGACCTTGCGCCAGCCCGGGATCCAGGCCCCGTCCTCGACGACGTAGTCGCCGAAGAGGGCGGGGGCCTCCTCGCGCATCAGCTCGCCGATGCGCTGGAACAACAGGCGGATCTCCTCCTCCGCGCCGGCCGCGGTGCGGGCCTCGATGGTGTGCCGCAGGGTGCGCACGTTCGCGGTCCACACCAGGCCGGTCGCCACGCCCTCGGGGGCGAAGCGCCGCATGAACGACGTGCGGTGCTTCTTCTCGGAGAACGGCACGCCCTCCTCGTCGAGCCCGAAGTGGCCGGCCATCCAGATCTGGAACCGCTCCAGCTCCTCCAGCACGGCCGTGGCCCGCCGCATCAGCTCGTCGTCCTCGCGCGCCCACTCGGGAAACCAGAACGGCAGCTCGTCGAGGCGGACGAAGCGCAGTGACTCCTGCGAGATGGCCACGCCGGGCCGGTGGCGTACCAGCTCGTGGGTCAGCACCCGGCTGACGTCGTGCAGCACGAAGCTGAAGCTCACGTGCTCCAGGACCGAGCCGTGGGCGCTGGCCAGGATGTTGCGCAGGTAGTCGTCCTGGTTCTCCCTGATCTTCGTTACGTTGGGGTTGAGGCCAGGCTCGAACGAGCGGTAGCAGAGCCGGCCGGCGAACTCGGCGAGGTTCTGCGCGTCGAGGTCGCCGCGGTCGAGCCGCTCCAGCCAGCTCTCCCCGCCGACCTCGGCGAGGTAGCGGGCCAGCTCGTCGTAGTCGAGCGCCGGGCGGGCGACGATGAAGACCTCGGGTTCGGCAGTGCGCATGGGAGCCCCCGCTCGGTTTCCGCAGTGAGACGCCTGACCAGGGCTCGGCACCCGCCGCCCCCCTCGCATGGTGCGGCGGGCGCCTGCCCAGGTCAACCCGCGTGCGCGGGCCGTCGCCCGGCGGTCACCCGGCGGTCACCCGGTCCGGCGTCACGAGCCGGTACGGCAGCGCGGCGCGGGCCTGTCGCGGGTCACCAGGTCGGTGTTCCCGTCGGTGCCGTCGAGCCAGACGACGGTTCTGCCCTCTCCGGAGGCGAAGTAGTCCTGAAATCCCCGGTTGCACGAGTAGCGCTGCGGGGTTCCGCCGCCGAGCGGCACCTGGTGGATCTTCGGCAGGATCGCGTTCGAGATCCCGGTCCCGCTGCCGTCGGGCCACACGCCGATGGTGGCGACCTCGTCGTTGGCGTCGAACCAGTTCGGCCCGGGCGCCTGCGGGCCGTCCTGCACGACGACGGCCCTGCGGGTGCCGTCGGGTGCGGCCCGCATGATGCCGTAGCGGCCGTCGTCGTCCGCGTCGTACGTCCAGACGAGGTGACGGCCGGTCAGGATCGGCCTCGCGGTCCACGAGCCGGCCGGCATGGGGATGACGGTCTCGGCGCCGGTCCTGAGGTCGAGGACGGCGGGTGCGCTGCGCAGCGCGCCGTCCTCCGTCCAGTACCGCTCGTAGGCGAGCCTGCCGCCCTTGAGCGACGGCGAGAACCCGTGCACGGCGGCCTCGGCGGTGACCTCGACGGGCGCCGCCGAGCCGCGCTTGACCCAGACCCCGTGCTCGCCGTCGGCGCCGACGCCGTCCCACACGATCGTGTCGCCGTCGATCGCCACCGAGTCGACGAGGCTCGGGGCGTCGAAGACGAGCTCGGGCGGCGAGCTGCGGTCGAGCGGGCGGACGTGGACCTGGTAGTGCTCCTGCGCGGCGTCGAACGAGGTCCACGCGGCCCGCCTGCCGTCGGTGGCCGGGACGGAGTTCCACCGCTCGCCCTCCGACAGGCGCACCGGCTTGCCGCCGCCGATCCGGCCGGTGAGGATCACGCTCGGCGACAGGGCGTCGGGTGAGGTGTTGGAGACGACGTAGCGGTCGCCGGCCACGTCGGGGCGCGCCAGGCGGTCGGTGATGCCGTCGATCAGCACGCGCGAGTCGGTGCGCAGCGCGCGCTCCCAGCCCGCCCTGATGCCGTGCCGGTCGAACGCGCGGGCGACGGTCAGCTTGTCGCGGGCGGACATGCCGAGCGCGCGGGCCGCCGACTCGACGGCGCGGCGGCCGTCCACGAAGTCGTCCAGCGGCGTCATGTACTCGGTGAGCGCCTTGTAGACGAGCCGGTCGGCGACGGCGCCGCCCAGCGCCTCCCTGACGTCCCAGAGGGCGCCGGAGAAGATCGTGGAGTTGTAGTGCACGCCGCCGTTGTCGTAGCCGACGGCGAAGCCGAGGTAGTCCTCGCCGGCCACGCGGCCGTCGTCGAGGTCACGGCCGGCGCACTCCTCCGGCGGGGCGGTCTTGCACAGCGTCTCGCCGAGCAGGCTCGCGTTCGGGTCGCTCATCGGGATGCCGTACGTGTCCACCTGGATGGCGTTGCCGAAGTAGTCGGCCAGGCCCTCGTTGATCGCGCCGGACTGGCCGAGGTAGACCAGGTCGGCGCTGTGCGTGATGACGCCGTGGGTCATCTCGTGGCCGACGACGTCGAGCGCGGCGGCGAAGGAGTGGTAGTCGCCGCCTCCGCCGTAGACCATCTTGGTGCCGTCCCAGAAGGCGTTGGTGTACGGCTCGCCGTCCGCCGTGACGTTGACCACCGAGTACATGGTGCCGCCCTGCCCGTCGAGCCCGTCGCGGCCGAGCCCGCGGTAGTACGCGTAGACCTGGCCCGCGCTCCAGTGGGCGTCCACGGCGCCGGTCTCGGTGTGCTCGGGGCCGAAGGCGGGGGTGGCGGAGCGGACCAGCTCGGTGCCCTCAGGGATGCCGGGGGTGAAGAAGTCGAAGAAGGTGCGGCCGGCGGCGTCGTAGGTGAGGATCTCGCCGTCGGTGCCGTCCCACATCGGACGGGTGCGGTCGCGCAGCTCGTAGGCGCCGTCGGCGCGCTCGTAGGCGTTTAGCTCCACCGTACGGCCGTGCGAGGTCTGCCCGCTGCCGGTCACCGGGCCCTCCATGCGCAGGCGGTCCACGGCGAACAGGGGGCGGCCCGAGTGGGCGTCCACGTACGCGTCGAGCAGCAGCGGCTTCTTGGCGACCGCGTCGCGGCCGGTGAGCACCACGTGCCAGGCCAGCTGGCCGGCGCCGCTCGGCACCACGACGAGCCCCGCGGCCTGGGCGGTGGCGCCCTCGCGGGACCGGTGGTCGCGGATCATGGTGGTGTGGGCGATCCGCGCGGCGGTCTTCCCGGTGACGGTGGGGGTGGTGGAGACGGTCAGCTCGGTGAGGAACCGGCCGCCCGCGCCCACGACCTCGCGCCGGTCGCCGTCCTTGCGGAAGTGCACCAGGTAGTGGGCGCCGAAGACGGGCACGCCTCGGTGGCGCTGGGCGAATCTGACCGTCTCGTCGGCGCCGTCCACGACCGTCCTGAGCGGGGCCAGGTCGGCGGGGTCGAGGTGGTAGCGGGGCTCGGCCAGGTGCGCCTTGGCGGCGGCCACCGGGTCGCCCGCCTGGGCGGGCTCGGACAGGCCGTGCACCTCTGCCGGGGCGCGGGTGCCCGTACGCTGCTCCACCTCGGGCGGCGGGTCGTCGGCCGCCGCGGTGCCCGGCACGGTGAGCGCCAGGCATAACGCGGCCACGAGGGTGATGGGACGCCAGGACACGGCACCTCCAAGGGGTAGGTTTGTCTGGCGCCACCGATCATGACAGCGATATTGACAAATCGACAAGAAACGATCGGGCTTTTGAAAAACGGGAAATTTGGATTTTTATTCGGGCATTTCACCCCCAGGGCCCGGCACCGCGTGCGAAGGAGGCCGGCGACCTGCCCGAACGGGCGGCGAGGCCGAGGACAAGGCCCCATAGGCGCCTGCCGGCGCGCGGCAGAGGCCGAGGGGATGCGGCCGCGCGGGAAGGGGCGCGCGGCGGAAGCCGTTCAGCGGGTGGGCGTGAGTGGTGGCGTGCGCAGCCGTCAAAGGCGGTAGATGCGGCGGGCGTTTCCTGAGCCGATCATGTGGGCGATTCTGGAGGCGTCGGCGGTGCTCCACTCGCCCGAGTCGATTCTGGTGGCCAGGGCTCGGGACAGGGCTCGGCGGTAGGTGAGCGCGCCCAGGTAGGCGGTTTCGGCCAGGCCGCAGGCGCCGGAGCCGAACAGCTGCTTGTGGAACGGGGCCAGCTCCAGCAGCTCGTCGATGACGCGGGCCGCGGCGGCGGTGTGCGGCGGGGCGAGGCCGACGTCCACGTACACGTGCGGGAAGGCCGCCGCCAGATACGCGGCCTGGCGGTGGAACGGGTAGCTGTGCAGCAGGATCATCGGGACGCCGAGCGGCTGCAGCGCGCCCGCGAACGCGCTCAGCCTGGCCGGGTCCGCCCGATGCGGCTCGCCGAGCGGCCCGCCCCCGGGCCGGGATTCGAGGCCGCCTCCGAGGCCGCCTCCGAGACCGCCTCCGAGACCGCCTCCGAGGCCGCCTCCGAGACCGCAGTGGAACTGCAGGGGGAGGCCGCGTTCCCTGGCCACGTCCACGGCGCTCCAGACCAGGTAGTGGAGCAGGACCGGGTCGGTGAGCGGGGGCTTGGGGTCGGCGAGGCGGCGGTTGGCGGCGGCGATCACGGCGCCCCGGGCGGGCCTGGAGCCCTCCAGATCGAGGCCGTACAGCGCGCCCGCGACGGTCTTGAGCCCGACCGCGCGCGCCGCCCTGGCGGTGAGCTGCTCGCCCAGGTCGTCGAGGTAGTCGACGGCGAGCTGGGCGGAGGCGGCGACGTCGCGTTCGATGTGCTCGACGCGGACCAGCTCGTCGGCGGCGGCCCCGCCGTGGCGGCCCATCTCGGTGGCGCTCAGCAGCTCGCCGTCCTGCGAGGCGGAGTCGACGAGGAACGCCACCACCCCGGCCCCGGCCAGCAGCCGACGGTTGACCTCCCCGGCGCCCAGCTCCTCGCGGCGGGCCAGGTAGACGGCGGGCGGCGCGTGCGGCTCCAGGTCGAGCAGCGGCCCGCACCACCGCCGTACGGCGACGCCGAGCGGCGTGTCGAAGTGGGTGGTGCCGGGCGGCGCCGGGCTGCCGGCCCCGCTGATGAGCAGCTCGAAGCCGGCCCTGCCGAGGTCGTCGCGCCGCACCCCGTGGCAGTGGTGGTCGACGAGCGGGGCGAGCAGCGCGTCACGCACCGTGCCGGGCAGGTCTACGGGGAGCATGCGGAGACTCTAGGGGAGCCCCGCACGCCCCCGCCCGGGTTTTACTCATCTGCGGGCGAGCCGCAGGACGTTCGAGATGATCTTGGCGCCCGCGTTGCCCTCCTGGGTGAGGATCGACTCGGGGTGGAACTGCACCGCGAAGCGCCGCCGCGCGGTGTCCTCGATGGCCATGACGTTGCCGTCGGGCGTGAGCGCGGTCGGGGTGAAGCCGACCACGCCAGGCCGCTTGGCGTGCAGCGAGTGGTAGCGGGCCGCGGTGAACTCCTCGGGCAGCCCCTCCAGCAGCGCGCTCTCGCTCACCCTGGAGACCTGGCCGCGCTTGCCGTGCTCGGGGTAGTCGAGCAGCTCGAGGGTGCCGCCGGCCTGCTCGACCATGGCCTGCAGGCCCAGGCAGACGCCGAAGACGGGCAGGTCGCGGGCGTAGACCTCGTCGAGCAGCGCCGACATGCCGAAGTCGGTCGGCCAGCCGGGGCCGGGCGAGAGCACGACCAGGTCGGGCGCGATCTCGTCCATCATGTGGGTCGGGAAGCCGTGGCGCAGCGTGACGACGTCGGCGCCCTCCTGGCGGAAGTAGTCGGCCAGGGTGTTGACGAAGGAGTCCTCGTGGTCGACGAGCAGCACCTTCATGCCGAGGCCCGGCTGCTGCCTGGTCTCGGCGACCGGGACGGCGCCCGGCTGGTTGACCGCGGCGAGCGCGCCGAGCAGGGCGCTGGCCTTGAGCTCGGTCTCGCGCTCCTCGGACTCGGGGTCGGAGTCGAACAGCAGCGTCGCCCCTGCCCTGACGGCGGCGACGCCGTTCTTGATCTGCGCGGTACGCAGGGTGAGCCCGGTGTTCATGGACCCGTCGAAGCCGATGAAGCCGATGGCGCCGCCGTACCAGCGGCGGGTGGTGGCCTCGTGGTCCTCGATGAACTGCATGGCCCACGTCTTGGGGGCGCCGGTGACGGTGACGGCCCACATGTGGGTGAGGAAGGCGTCGAGGGCGTCGAACTCGGGGCGCAGCCGGCCCTCGATGTGGTCGACGGTGTGGATGAGCCGGGAGTAGAGCTCGATCTGGCGGCGGCCGATGACCTTGACCGTGCCGGGGACGCAGATGCGCGACTTGTCGTTGCGGTCGACGTCGGTGCACATGGTCAGCTCCGACTCCTCCTTCACGCTGGACAGGAGGGTGCGGATGGCCTCGGCGTCCTCGACCGGGTTGCGGCCGCGGGCGATGGTGCCGGAGATGGGGCAGGTCTCGACGCGGTCGCCGGTGACGCGGACGTACATCTCGGGTGAGGCGCCGACGAGGTGCTCGCCCTCGCCGAGGCTGATGATGAACTCGTACGGGGCGGGGTTGCTGGTGCGCAGGCCGCGGTAGAAGGCGGACGGGTCGGTGCAGGTGGCGTGGAAGACCTGGCCGGGCACGACCTCGAACAGGTCGCCGCGCTTGAACTTCTCCTTGGCGGCGGCCACGACCTTGGCGTATCCGCCCTTCGGCGGGTTGGGCGGCACCTCGGCGGGCGTGACGGGCGGCGCGGTGTCGCCGGTGCGCTCGAGGCCGCGGGTGGTGGCGCCGTCGACGGTGAACTCGTAGCGGTGCTCGACGCTGGTCTCGCGCTGGCGGTCGATGACCACGAGCCGGTCGGGCAGGTGCAGCACGAGGTCGCGCTGGTCGTCGGGGCGGACGAGCTCCTGCCTGATGGGCTCGAACTGGAAGGCCAGGTCGTAGCCGAAGGCGCCGTAGAGGCCGAGGTGCGGGTCGTCGCCCTTGAAGGCGGCGATCACCTCGCGGATGGCGGTGAACACGGTGGGCCTGCGGCTGCGCATCTCCTCGGGCAGCAGGTCCTCGGACTCGGGGACGTGGACCTCGACCCGGTCGGCGGTGGGCTCGGTGACGGGCTTGCCGGCGGCCAGCAGGCACGTGGTGATCGCGGGCAGCACGACGCGGCCACGCTCGTTGAGGGCGGTCGCCGAGATCGTCCGGCCCTTGGCGACGATCTCGAGACACGGATCGACGTAACCGAACGCCCATCGGCTGTAGCGGCCGGGGTAGTCCATGCCGGAGGAGAAGGCGCCGCCGCGCCGCTCCGACAGGGCTGTCACGATCTCTTCGAGTGCGGCCTCGTCCACCTCGCGTGTCTCGCGCTCGACACCGATGCCCCCGGCAGTGGTATATCCGCTCTTCTCCACTTCCTGCCCCTTCAAATGATCGAGCCCCGGGGGCGGACACGAGAAAGGCCGCCATCCGGGGCGGCCGTCCGTTGTGGAATGCGAAACACGCGCCGCCTAGAAGCGGCGCCACCACTGGAGCTGAGCGTGATTTCGCATGTGGCCAAGGTTAACCCCCCGGCCATGATCGCGCAACGCGCCCACTACCGGTGTGGCGCACCTAGGCACACTACCTCCTCTCCTTGGACGGCCCTCTATTTCAATACAGAGCAGTACTGTATCGTTTCTTAGCGAAGGGAGAGACCCCCATGACCGAGACGATCACCATGCCCGCCGGGCGGCCCACGCCGTTCGACCCGCCGGCCGAGCTGGCCCTGCTACGCGAGCGCGGCCCCATCGTTCCCCTCGCCTATCCCGACGGGCACCAGGGGTGGCTGGTCACCGGCCACGCCCTGGCCCGCGAGGTGCTGGCCGATCCGCGTTTCAGCGCCCGTTCCGAGCTGCGGCACCTGCCCACCGCGTCGGAGGCGCCGCAGGGGCGGCCCGCTCCGCCCGGGCTGTTCGTCGCGATGGACCCGCCTGAGCACACCCGCTACCGCCACCTGCTCACCGGCGAGTTCACCGTACGCAGGATGCGCCGGCTGACCGAGCGGATCGAGGAGGTCACGCGGACGTGCCTCGACGCGATGGAGCGGCAGGGGCCGCCGGCCGACCTGGTGGCGGCGTTCGCCGCGCCGATCCCCGCCGTGGTGATCTGCGAGCTGCTGGGCGTCCCCGAGGCCGACCGGCCCGCCTTCATCGCGCAGATGTCCAGGCTGAGCGGTCCTGAGCTGACGATCGAGGAGAAGTACGCCGCGTTCGCCGCCGTCCAGGGGCAGATCAAGGAGCTGGTGGCGGCCAAGCGGGCGGCGCCCTCCGACGACCTGCTGAGCGGGCTGACCCGCGGCGACCTCGACGACGACGAGCTGGCCACGATCGGGTTCATGCTGCTGGGCGCGGGCCTCGACACCACCGCGAACATGCTGGCGCTGGGCACGTTCGCGCTCCTGGAGCATCCTGGCGCGGCGGCCGCGCTGCTCGACGACGTGGACCAGGCGGTGGAGGAGCTGCTGCGCTACCTCAGCATCGTGCCGTTCCTCGTCCGCACCGCGCTGGAGGACCTCGACCTGGGCGGCGTACGGGTCGCCAAGGGCGAGTCGGTGACCGTCTCGCTGGCGGCGGCCGACCGCGACCCCGGCCGCTTCCCCTCCCCCGACCTGCTCGACCTGTCCCGTCGCTCCGGGAGCCACGTGGCCTTCGGGCACGGCGTGCACCAGTGCCTGGGCCAGCAGCTGGCGCGGGTGGAGATGCGGGTGGCCTTCCCCGCGCTGTTCGCCAGGTTCCCCTCGCTGCGGCTCGCCGTGCCGGCGGCGGAGGTGCCCCTGCGTACGGACATGGCGATCTACGGCGTGCACCGGCTGCCCGTCGCCTGGGACGCGCCTCAATAGACTCCTGCGGGACGACGGGACGCTGACCGGAGGGGCATGATCGACGACCAGGCGCCGCGGGTGCGGGCGGCGGGCCGGCCGCGCAGCCAGGAGGCCGACCTGGCCATCCTGGCGGCCGCGCTCGACCTGCTGATCGAGCAGGGCGCCCAGCAGACCAGCATCGAGCAGGTGGCGCGGCGGGCCGGGGTGACCAGGGCGACGGTCTACCGCAGGTTCGCCGACAAGACGGCGCTGCTGGTGCGCACGCTGGAGTGGGCCAACCACGACGACGACCCTGCGCTGACCGGCTGGCCCGACCTGGAGGCGATGTTCGCCGACTGGGGCCGCTACCTCGCGGTCCCCCGTAACAGGCGGCTGCTGCGCCGCCTGTACGGCAGCCGCGACGATTACCCGGAGCTGCTGGACACCTACAGGAAGGTCAACGGCGGGCGGCGCGCGGCGGCGGTGCGCGAGGTGCTGGCGCGCACCCGCGACCGCGGCCGCCTGCCCGCCGAGGTGGACGTGGACGTCGTGCAGGAGGTGCTGACCGCGGCGGTCATGCTGCACGTGGGCCTGGGTCCGGACGACGAGGACCCCGAGCGGATAGCGGCGCGTTTCATGGCCATCATGGCGCAGTTCGGCCACCGTTCCGCGTGAGACGGCTGGGGTTATGGACAGTTCGCCTGACCAGATTACATTTCTGTCCGCAAAGTAACTTTTTGCGACACCTATTGCTTTCCCGACATGATCAATTCACTCTTCTCGACAGAGGCGTAAAGATCACGCCTTCGCCCGTCGAGAAGGAGAGCACGTGCCCCAAACCCCCCGCTGGCGGATGATCCTCACGGGGATCGTCGTGGCCGCCACCGGTCTGCTGGTCCCGCAGACCGCGGCACAGGCGGCGCCAGAGTCCGACAAGATAGACGCCGCCGTGCAGGCGCGGCTGACGCAGGACGACAAGGCCACCTTCTGGGTCAGGATGAAGGGCTCCGCCGACCTCAGCGGCGCCCGCAGGGCCGCGACCAAGGAGCTCAAGGCCGAAGCCGTCTACGAGGCCAAGAGCGAGCGGGCGAAGTCCTCCCAGGAGGGCTTACGCAAGTTACTCGACGCCCGCAAGGCCGAGTACACCCCCTACTGGATCGTCAACGCGGTCAAGGTGACCGCCGACGAGAAGCTGGCCGGCGAGATCGCCAAGCTGCCCGAGGTCGAGCGCATCCAGCCGATCCGCCAGCTGAACGTGCCGAAGCCGGACGAAGGCCAGGCGCAGAACCGGGTGAACGCCGTCGAGTGGAACATCGACCGGGTGAACGCCCCGCGCGTCTGGGAGGAGCTGGGCGACCGCGGTGAGGGCATCGTGGTGGCCAACATCGACACCGGCGTGCAGTTCGACCACCCCGACCTGGCGGCCACCTACCGGGGCAGGAACCCCGACGGCAGCTACAGCCACGACTACAACTGGTTCGACCCGGCCCGCGTGTGCCCCTCGACCGCGCCGTGCGACAACAACGGCCACGGCACCCACACGATGGGCACGATGGTCGGCGCGAACGGCATCGGCGTGGCGCCGGGCGCGCAGTGGATCGCGGCCAAGGGCTGCGAGCTCAACACCTGCACCGACGCCTCGCTGCTCGCGGCCGGCCAGTGGATCGTGCGGCCCACCGACCTGAACGGCGACAACCCGCGTCCCGACCTCGCTCCCGACATCGTCAACAACTCCTGGGGCGGTGACGGCTTCGACCCCTGGTACAAGGAGGTCGTCGACTCCTGGATCGCCGCGGGCATCTTCCCCGCCTTCTCCAACGGCAACGAGGGCCCGTCCTGCCGCTCCAGCGGCTCACCCGGCCAGTACGTGACCGCCTACAGCGCCGGCGCCTTCGACGTGAACAACGCCCTGTACGCCCGCTCCAGCAAGGGCGAGGGCGAGAACGGCGAGATCAAGCCGAACATCGCCGCCCCCGGCGTCAACGTGCGCTCCTCGGTGCCCGGCAACGGCTACGACTCCTACACCGGCACCTCGATGGCGTCGCCGCACGTGGCCGCCACGGTGGCGCTGATCTGGTCGGCGGCCCCGGGCCTGACCGGCGAGATCGAGACCACCAGGTCGCTGCTCGACGGCACCGCCGTGGACACCGCCGACACCAGCTGCGGCGGCACCGCGGCCGACAACAACGTGTGGGGCGAGGGCAAGCTCGACTCCTACGCCGCCGTCCAGGCCGCGCCCAAGGAGGGCCTCGGCGACCTGTCCGGCACCATCACGGCCGGCGGCGAGCCGCTGTCCGGCGTGACGGTCACCGTCACGGGCCCGCTGACCCGCACGGTCACGACCGGCGCCGACGGCACGTACGCGCTGCCCCGCCTGCTGCCCGGCGACTACCGGCTGACCGCCGCCAAGTTCGGCTACGCCGAGGCCACGGCGGACGTGACGATCACCGCCGAGCAGGCGACCACCTCCGACCTGACCATGACGGCCCAGGCGAACGCCGTGGTGTCGGGCACGGTCAGCACGGCGGGCACGCCCGAGGCGGGCGCCACCGTCGCGGCCGCGGGCACGCCGGTGAGCACGGTCACCGACGAGGCGGGCCGCTACAGCCTGACGCTGCCGCACGGCTCGTACGAGCTGGCCGTCACGCCCTCCTCGCGCTGCTCCAGCACCGCGACCGCGGAGATCACGCTGGACGGCGACCTGACCAAGGACATCGAGCTGCCGCTGCGCGGCGACAACTTCGGCTACACCTGCGCCTCCGGCGCGCAGGCGTACGTCGAGGGCACCGAGAAGCTGGCGCTGACCGGTGACGACGAGGCCGTGCAGGTCACGCTGCCGTTCCAGGTGCCGTTCTACGGAGCCGGCCAGAGCCGGGCGTGGGTCGCCACCAACGGCTTCCTCACCTTCGCCACCGACCGGGCCACGGCCGCGGGCAACGTCCGGCTGCCGGCGAGCGGCACGCCGAACAACGCGGTCTACCCGTACTGGGACGACCTCATCGTGGACGCCCAAGGCGGCGTCTACACGGGTGTGACGGGCACGGCGCCGCACCGGCAGTTCGTGGTCGAGTGGCGCAACGTCACCTTCTACAACGAGACCGCGCAGCGGGTGTCGTTCGAGGCGCTGCTCGGTGAGGACGGCTCGATCGCGTTCCGGTACAAGGACGTCGAGAGCGAGCGCGACAAGGGCCTCAGCGCCACCATCGGCGTCGAGAACGCCGCGGGTGACGACGCGCTGCAGTACTCCTACCTGGAGCCGGTGGTCGCGACCGGGCAGGGCCTGACCTTCACGGCCAGCCGGCACGGCCTGGTCACCGGCGCCGTCACCGACGCCAACGACGGCGAGCCCATCGCCGGGGCGACGGTGAAGGTGGGCGACGTGGCCACGTTCACGACCGGCGAGAACGGCACGTTCTACGGGCAGGTGCTGGCCGGCGACTACGACGTCGAGGTGTCCAAGGAGCACTACGGCACCTTCACCCAGCCCGTCACGCTGGCGCCGACCACGGTGACGCGGGTGGACACGGCGCTGGTCACCGGCCGGGTGAGCGCGTCGTCGGCGGAGCTGACCGTCGTGCAGCCGGCCGACACCACTCGCAAGCGCACGATCGAGCTGACCAACCTCGGGGCGGCGACGCCGTACACGGTGACCGGCGACTCGTGGTTCACGGTGTCGCCGGCGTCCGGGCAGCTCGCCAAGGGGCAGAAGGCGAAGCTGACCGTGGAGGTGTCGAGCGCGGGGGTGGCCGCGGGCACGTACCGCTCGGGCACGCTGCTGGTGAAGTCGGCCAGCGGGCGGCAGCCGACCATCGAGGTCGCGGTGACCGTCGTGGTGCCCAAGCTGCAGGTCGCCGTGGACGTCGGCGCGACGAGGAACACGGTGGACGCCGCCGGTGACACCTGGACGCCCGACAGGAGGTACAGCACCGGCGGTCACGGCTACGTGGCCGGCAAGAACAAGACGCTGAGCACGTCCAAGAGCATCTCCGGCACCACCGACCAGACGCTGTTCAAGACGGCGCGGGAGGACATGCTGGAGTACCGCTTCGACAACGTGCCGGACGGGACGTACACCGTCGAGCTGAACTTCGCCGACCTCGAGCGCACGCAGATGGGCAGGCGGGTGTTCGACGTGCTGGTCGAGGGAGAGCTGGCGATCCCGGCGCTCGACCTGGCGCTGGAGGCGGGCACGTACACGGCGGTGAGCAGGCAGTACACGGTGCAGGTGACCGACGGGCAGCTCAACGTGCGGTTCGCGGCGCGGCAGGGCTCGACGCTCGTCAACGGGCTGCGCATCTCGGAGCGCCCCGACAAGGCGGCATCCTAGGGGGCCCTGATGGTGCGCCCCTGAGATGACCCTGATGTGCGCCGCCCCGGGCTACTCGCCCGGGGCGGCGTATGTTACTGGTTGGTATATGAGACGCGTGCGGATCAGACGCGACCTTCCCGTGCCGATGCCCGACGGCGTGACGCTGCTCGCCGACCACTACGCGCCGCCGCACGGCGGTCCCGCCCCCGTCGTGCTCATGCGCTCCCCGTACGGGCGGCGCGGCATGCTCGGCTGGTACTACGGGCGCGGCTTCGCCCGGCAGGGCCTCCACGTCGTCATCCAGAGCTGCCGCGGCGGCTTCGGCTCGGGCGGACTGCTCGACCCGCTCGGCGACGAGCACGACGACGGCCTGGCCACCATCGCCTGGCTGCGTGAGCAGCCCTGGTACGGCGGCTCGTTCGCCATGTTCGGCCCCTCCTACCTGGGTTACACGCAGTGGGCCGTCGCGCCCTTCGCCGGCCCCGAGCTGAAGGCGATGGCCACGCAGATCACCGCTTCCCAGTTCAGGGACGCCGCGTACGTGGGCGGCGCGTTCGCGCTGGAGTCGACGCTGAGCTGGACCACGCTCACCGACGGCATGTCGCGCAGGTTCGGCGGCGCCTCGGTGCTGACCGCGCCCCGCCTGACCCGCCGCGCGGTGCTGTCGGGGCGGCCGGTGGCGGAGCTCGACCTGGTCTCGGCGGGCCGGCCGCTCCGCTTCTACCAGGACCTGCTCGCCCACCACGCCGACCCGGCGGTCCCGTATTGGCACAAGCGCGATTTCTCCGCCAAGGTGGGCGAGGTGGAGGCGGCGGTGACGATGCTCGGCGGCTGGTACGACGTGTTCCTGCCGTGGCAGCTCAAGGACTACGCGGCGCTGCGGGCGGCCGGGCGGCGGCCGTACCTGACGATCGGCCCCTGGTACCACATCGACGCCAGGCACGGCCGGGCCACCATGGAGGAGGCGTCGGCGTGGTTCCGCGCCCACCTGCTCGGCGACCGGTCGCGGCTGCGGCCCGACCCGGTGCGGATCCACGTCACGGGGGCGGGCGAGTGGCGCGACTACCCCGACTGGCCGGTGCCGGGAATGCGGGAGACCCGCTGGCACCTGCGTGAGGGGTTCGGGCTCGGGCCCGGCGGGCCGCCGGAGGGCGGGCCCGACCGGTTCCGCTACCACCCGGACCACCCGACGCCGCGCATCGGCGGGCCCGTGCTGCTGGGCGACTCCAGGCCGCGCGACCAGCGGCGGCTGGAGGAGCGGCGCGACGTGCTGGTCTACAGCTCCCCCGCGCTGCGCTCGGCCGTGGAGGCGATCGGGCCGGTGCGCGCCGAGCTGTACGTCCGCTCCAGCACGCCGTACGTGGACGTGGTGGTGCGGGTGTGCGACGTGCATCCGGACGGGCGGTCGTACAACGTGTGCGAGGGGGTCAGGCGGTTGGGACCTGGGGCCACCGACGAGGACGGCGTGCGGCGGGTCGAGGTGGACCTGTGGCCGCTCGGGCACCGGTTCCGGCGCGAGCACCGGATCCGGGTGCACGTGGCGGCGGGGGCGTACCCGACGATCGCCCGCAACCCCGGCACCGGCGAGCCGCTCGGCTCAGGGGGCGGCCGGATGGTGCCGGCCGACGTCGAGGTGTTCCGTTCGCCCGAGCGGCCGTCGGCCGTGGTGCTGCCGCTGTGCGCGCCGCGCGGCTGATGTCGCTGGTCCTGCTGCTGCAGGCCAGGGGCGGGATGACGGCGGCCGAGCTGGCCAAGGAGCTGGAGGTCTCCGAGCGCACGGTGCACCGCGACGTGCTCGCGCTGTCGGAGGCGGGCGTGCCGGTCTACGCCGATCGGGGGCGCGGCGGGGGGTACCGGCTGCTCGACGGGTACCGTACCCGGCTGACCGGGCTGGACAGGGCCGAGGCCGAGGCGCTGTTCCTGTCGGGCGTGCCGGCGGCGCTGCGGGAGATGGGGCTGCAGGACGTCGCGGCGGCGGCCCGGCTGAAGGCGGCGGCGGCGCTGGCCCCCGCGCTGCGCGACGCGCCCGCGACGGCCGCGCAGCGCTTCCACCTCGACGCGCCGGGCTGGTTCGCGGGCGGTGACCCGCCGCCCGCCGCGCTGGCGCCGCTGGCCAGGGCGGTGTGGCGGGATCGGCGGGTCTCGGCGGTCTACAAGGACGTGCTGCGGGTGCTCGAGCCGTACGGGCTGGTGCTCAAGGCGGGGGTCTGGTACCTGGCGGCGCGGCACAGGGGGCGGTTCCTGATCTTCCGGGTGCACCGGTTCGGCGAGGTGTCGGTGCTGCGGGAGGCGTTCGACCGGGACCAGGACTTCGATCTCGCGGCCTTCTGGGCGGGGCAGGCGGCGCTGTTCGCCAGGTCGCTGCTGCGGGAGGAGATCACGCTGCGGCTGACCGGGCGCGGCGTGCGCATGCTGCGGCACGTGGCCGACCCGGCGGCGGTCGAGGACGCGATGGCCTCGCTGCGCGAGGACGGGACCGTGCGGCTGGCGGTGGAGTCGCTGCCGGTGGCGTTCTCGCAGGTGCTGCGGTTCGGGCCGGAGGCGGAGGTGCTCGGGCCGCCCGAGTTGCGGGCGATGGTCGCCGACGCCGCCGCGCACATGGCCCGCCTGTACGACCCTGACCACCCGTCCTGACAGGGCCTCACTGTCCGGTGTGGACGGATGACCGCTCGTCGCGGGCAACCGACCACTCGCCGATCAATGGCGGCGCTCCCCACCGGGGCGGAGTTATGGTGCTGAACGTCGCGCCCGCATGGTCGTCTCATATGCCGAGATATCAATTCGGCATTTAGGCCAAACCGTAACATGCCGTTCATTGGGATTAATCCCCATGAAAAGCTAATCTCCCTCCGTTGACGCAAAGTCAGGAGCATGGTCACCGCCAGCGCCTGATCTACCCATCGGAGGGCCGGATGACTACCGGGGATCCCGGGCAGCCACGCACCGACCGCAGCCCCTGGAACTGGCTGCTGCTCGTGCCCATCGTGCTGCCGTTGCTGACATTCCTGTACAACTTCGACGAGCCGCGCCTGTTCGGCTTCCCGTTGTTCTACTGGCTGCAGATCGCCTTCATCATCGTCGGCGTGGGCACCACCACTCTCGTCTACAGGATGACGAAGTGAGCGCTCACACGACCGAGCTGGTCGTCTTCATCCTGCTGTTCCTCATCGTCAGCGGCATGGGCTTCGTCGCCGCCCGCTGGCGCCGCCCCACCGACCTCGCCAGCCTCAACGAGTGGGGGCTCGGCGGGCGCAGCTTCGGCTCCTGGATCACCTGGTTCCTCGTCGGCGGCGACCTCTACACCGCCTACACCTTCGTCGCGGTGCCCGCGCTGGTGTTCAGCTCCGGCGCGCTCGGGTTCTACGCGCTGCCGTACACGGTGGTCGTCTACCCGCTGGTGTTCCTGGTGCTGGCCCGCATGTGGTCGGTCTCGCACGTGCACGGGTTCGTCACGCCCGCCGACTTCGTCAGGGCCCGCTTCGGCTCGCCCACGCTGGCGCTGGCCATCGCGATCACCGGGCTCATCGCCACGATGCCGTACATCGCGCTGCAGCTCGTCGGCATCGAGGCCGTGCTGAAGACGATGGGCATCACCGGGCACCTGCCGATCATCATCGCGTTCGCGATCCTGGCCGCCTACACCTACCAGTCCGGCCTGCGGGCGCCCGCGCTGATCGCGTTCGTCAAGGACTCGCTCATCTACATCGTGATCCTGGCCGCGGTCATCTACATCCCGGCCAGGCTGGGCGGCTGGGACTCGATCTTCGACGCGGCCAAGGCCAAGTTCGACGCCACCCCGGCTCCCGGCGACGGCTTCATCCTCAACGCCAACAACCAGCTCCAGTACGTGACGCTGGCCTTCGGCTCGGCGCTGGCGCTGTTCCTCTACCCGCACAGCCTCACCGGCGTGCTCGCCTCCAAGAACCGCAACGTCATCAAGCGGAACATGTCGGCGCTGCCCGCCTACAGCTTCGTGCTCGGCCTGATCGCGCTGCTCGGCTTCATGGCCATCGCGGCCGGCACCAAGCCGGTCGTCACCGACGGCAAGGCCGACGCCAACACGATCGTGCCGCAGCTGTTCAACGACATGTTCCCCGACTGGTTCGCGGGCGTCGCCTACGCCGCCGTCGGCATCGGCGCGCTCGTGCCCGCCGCCATCATGTCGATCGCGGCGGCCAACCTGTTCACCCGCAACATCTACCGCGAGTACATCAACAAGACCGCCACCGACGCCCAGGAGGCCAACGTCTCCAAGATCGTGTCGCTGCTGGTCAAGGTGGGCGCGGTGCTGTGCATCCTGCTGCTCGACCCGCAGTTCTCGATCGACCTGCAGCTCATCGGCGGCGTGATCATCCTGCAGACGCTGCCGTCGGTGGCGCTCGGCCTCTACACGCGCTGGTTCCACAAGGGCGGGCTCATCGCGGGCTGGGCGCTCGGCCTGGCGGCGGGCATGTGGATGCTGTACCTCATCCCCAACCCGGCCAACGGCAAGGCGCACTTCGGCGGGTCGGCGTTCCCGCTGTCGAACTTCGGCTTCGACACCAAGATGACGATCTACGCCGGGTTCCTGGCGCTGATCGTCAACCTGGTGGTGGCGGTGCTCGGCACGGTCATCCTGAAGGCGGCCAAGGTCGCCGACGGCGGCGACGCCACCAAGCAGGACGACTACTTCGCCGACGAGGGCGACCCGAAGGTCAAGGACCTGGACCTCACCGGCTCCCACTGATCCCAGGGGTTTTCGCGGCCCGCTTCCCCTATGGGGGCGGGCCGCTGCTCATCGCGTCTGGGGGTAGGCGGGGTTGGCGACCGCCGGCTTCGCGCGTACGGGCTCCTCCAGGGCGGCGAGCAGGCGCTCGTCGCCCTGGAGGCGGCCCGCGCGGATGGCTTCCGCCAGCTCGGCCTCGTCCGCGACGCCCCGTGGCGCGAGCCCCGACGTACCGGAAATGTCTCCTTTTATCTGGGTCCGATCATGTCGGGGTTAGTCTGCGGCCATGCAGACACAGTCCCCCCTTGCTCCGCCCCACCTGCTCACCCCGCGCCTGATCCGGGCCGAGATCTTCGTCGTGCTGTCGGTGTCGCTCGGGGCGAGCGCGCTGGTGGCGTTGGTCCGGTTGATCGGGGCGCTCACCGCGCCTCGGGAGCTGAAGGGGCAGCAGGCCGTGCTGGTCGGGTCGATGGCGCCCGGCCGGCCGTGGCTGGACCTGACGCTGCAGCTGGTGCAGATCGCGGTGGCGGTGGCGCCGGTGGGGCTGGTGGCGTACCTGATGGTGCGCTCGAACGAGTCGCTGCGGACGATCGGCGCCGACTTCCGCCGGCCGGGCGGCGACCTGCTGCGCGGCGCGGCGCTCGCGGCGGCGATCGGCGGGTCGGGGCTGGCGTTCTATCTCGTGGTCTGGGCGGCGGGGGTGAACCTGACCGTCGTGCCGGGAGCGCTGCCGGAGGTGTGGTGGCAGGTGCCGGTGCTGCTGCTGGCCGCCGCGCAGAACGGGGTGCTGGAGGAGGTCGTGGTCGCCGGCTACCTGCTGCACCGGCTGGGGCAGGCCGGGTGGACGCCGTGGAAGGCGGTCGTGGTGTCGTCGCTGCTGCGCGGGTCGTACCACCTGTATCAGGGTTTTGGGGGGTTCGTCGGGAACGTGGTGATGGGGCTGGTGTTCGGGCGGCTCTACCAGCGGTGGGGACGCGCGATGCCGCTGATCGTGGCCCACACGCTGATCGACGCCGTCGCCTTCGTCGGGTACGCGTTCCTGCGCGGCAAGGTGAGCTGGCTGCCCTGAGGCCGTTGACCGGAACCGACGGACCGACGGCGGTGCACGCGTTCATGACCGAGCGGGTCGAAGCCGCCGAGCCCGTGCTCCACCGGGGGCGGTCCCGAAGGCATCAGGGCGGTGCCTCACCCGCCCAGGATAGATCGCCTGCGGACCGGGAGCAGCGCGGAGAGCACGAGGAAGGCGCCGGTGAGCGCGTACAGGCCGGTCATCCCGGCAAGCGTGCCGGGCGGCTCGCCCGGCGCCGCCCACGGGACCGGGCCGGTCGGCCAGGGCAGGCCGCCGGTCCGCGCCCACGGCAGCGTGGCGGCCACGCCGACGGCGGCGTCGAGGTCGAGGGCGAACAGCGCGCCGGCCGCCGTCAGCGGCACGCCACACGCCAGGCCGGCGACCGGCCACACCGTCAGGACCCTGATGAGGACGGCGACGCCCGCCACGTACGCGAGCGCGGCCGGAGCGGGGGCGAAGGCCACGGTGCCGCCGCGCAGCGCCCTGGCGGCGGCGTCGGTGAGGTAGTAGACGGGGATCGCGGCGGCCAGCCCTGCGACGGCAGCCAGTGCCTGCCCGCCTCGCCTCACCTGTCACCCCTTCCCCGTCACGGTCGTGGAAACCCTAGCCGCCGAACGCCCCCTCGCGCTGCCCACCTGCGAAAACGGACCTGCTTCTGCGGGAGGCCACCCGGTTGTCCCCCGGCGCGGCGACCTCGCCGGGATGCGCGGTCCGCCCGGCGGAGTGAGCGGTCACCGGGCCAGGCGCAGCAGCAGGTCCTTGACCTCGGTGGCCGCGTACCGGTCTCGCGCCGGTGCCGGGTCCGAGCAGAGCAGGACGGGCGCGTCGGCGGGGTCGGCGGGCAGCAGCCCGTGCGAGCCCCGTACGGCGCGCGCGCCCGCGTCCAGCCCCACGACGCTCATGAGGTAGCGCATCCCCAGCTTCTTGCGCAGCAGCGCGAGGCCCGCCCGCCGCTTGGCGGCGCCCGGCGCGGCCGGGTCGAAGAACAGCTCGGCCGGGTCGTAGCCGGGCTTGCGGTGGATCTCGACCAGGCGGGCGAAGTCGGGGGCGCGGGCGTCGTCCAGCCAGTAGTAGTAGGTGAACCAGGCGTCGGGCTCGGCGAGCAGGACCAGCTCGCCCGAGCGGGGATGGTCGAGGTCGTGAGCGGCCTTGCCGTCCTGGTCGAGCACGGCTCCGACGCCGGGCAGCGCGGCGCAGAGCTTGGCCACGGCGGGCACGTCGGCGGGGTCGCGGACGTAGACGTGCGCCACCTGGTGGTCGGCGACGGCGAACGCCCTGGACGTCCACGGGTCGAGGTACTCCATGCCGTCCTGGGTGTGCACGCGCAGCAGCCCTTCGGACCGCAGCAGCCGGTTGACGTCCACGGGGCGGGCGACGTCGGTGATGCCGTACTCGGACAGCACCACCACGGTCCTGTCGCCGGCCGCGTCGAGCAGCGGCCCCAGCTCGGCGTCCAGCTCGGCGGCGGCCGCGGCGGCCTGCGGGTGGCCCGGGCCGAAACGCTGCAGGTCGTAGTCGAGGTGCGGCAGGTAGGCGAGGGTGAGGTCGGGGTTGTGGGCGGTCATGACGTGCCGGGTGGCGCGGGCGATCCAGCGGGACGACGCGATGCCGGCGCCCGGACCCCAGTAGGTGAACAGCGGGAACGTCCCCAGCTCCGCGGTCAGCTCGTCGTGCAGGCCGGGCGGGTCGGTGTAGCAGTCGGGGTCCTTGCGGCCGTCGGCGCGGTAGATCGGCCTGGGGGTGACGGTCCAGTCGACGTCGGCGCCCATGGCGTACCACCAGCAGACGTTGGCGACCGTGTAGCCGGGGCGCTCGCGGCGCGCGGCCTGCCACAGCTTCTCCCCCTCGACCAGGGCGTTGTGCTGGCGCCACAGCAGCACCTCGCCGAGGTCGCGGAAGTACCAGCCGTTGCCGACGATCCCGTGCCCCGACGGCGGCAGGCCGGTGAGGAACGTGGACTGCACGCTGCACGTCACGGCCGGCAGCACGGTGCCGAGCCCGGCCTGGAACCCGCGCTCGCCGACGGCGCGCAGGCGCGGCATGTGGGCCAGCAGCCGGGGGGTCAGCCCCACCACGTCCAGGACCAGTAGCGAAGTCATGCCGTCACTCCTGCCTCGAGCATGTGAGTACGGGCGAAGTCCAGCTCCCCCGCGATGCCCGCGGCCAGCTCGGCGGGGGTGCCCGGGCGGAGCGCGGCGGGCAGCACGTTCCAGGTGTAGGTCTCGACGTCGAAGTGGTCGCACAGAGGCTCGGGCCCGCCCACCAGCTCGGCGAGCGCGTCGCGCAGCACGGGCGCCGTGGTGGCCAGCGGCGCGGCGGGGGCGGCGTGCAGCGGCACGTGGTAGTGGACCCGCCACGTGCCGGGCAGCCCGCGGGCGAGCGCCTCGTCCAGGTCGTCGGCCTGCTCGCCCGCCCTGGTGCGGGTCTGGTGGAGGAAGCGCGGCTCGGCGTACTCGCGCAGCGCCTGCGGCTCCGCCGTCTCCAGGGCGGCCGACAGCTGCACCTTGACGATCGGCAGCCCGGCCGCGGCCAGCGCCTTGAGCGCGGCGGCGGGCTGCTCCCAGGCGCAGGCGAGGTGCGCGAGGTCGAGGCAGACGCCGAGCCGGTCGGTGTCGGCGCGCGACAGGTGCGCGACGGCCTGCTCGGTGGTCTCCACGACGCAGCCTGGCTCGGGCTCGAACCCGACCCTGATCGTCCGCCCGGTCGCCGCCTCCACCTCCGCCAGCCCGGCGGCCAGCTCGTCGAGGTGGCGGGCGGCGGTGCCGGCCATGGCGGCGTCCCAGGGGTCGCGCCAGCCGAGCGGCAGCGTGGAGATCGAGCCGCGCGCCGCGTCGCCGGGCAGCAGCCTGGAAAGGACGCGCGCCAGGTCCAGCGTGTACGCCAGCCGCTCCCGCGTGGTCCAGTCCGGCCGGTAGACGGCGTGCTTGACGACCGGGTCCTGGAAGGCCGCGTACGGGAAGCCGTTGAGCGTCACCACCTCCAGGCCCCGCGCGTCCAGCTCCCCGCGCAGCCGCCGGAGCGCGGCCGGGTCGGCGGCCAGCTCGGCGGCGGCGGGCGCGGCCAGCCAGAGGCCGAGCCCGAGCACGCCGGCGCCGAGGCGGTCGCGGATGGGGACCGCGTAGGCGTCGAGCTGGGCCACGATGCCGGCGACGTCCTCGGCGGGGTGCACGTTGGTGCAGTAGCCGAGGTGCAGCGGCGTGCCCGACGGATGCCGCAGCCGCATCACTCGCCGCCGCGCTTGATCGAGCTGCCGGCGAACGTCGGCTCGGCCGCGCCGGTGACCGCCGTCAGGTCGAGCCGCCCCGACTGGCTGTAGAACGCGATCGGGTTGCGCCAGAACACCTGCTCCACGTCGTCCTCACCGAACCCGTCGGCCAGCATCGCCTCGGCCGTCGCCAGCGTGAGCAGCGGGTCGGAGACGCCCCAGTCGGCGGCCGAGTTGACCAGCATGCGTTCCAGGCCGTACTTGCGCAGGATCGCCACCATGCGCGGCGGCGACATCTTCGTCTCCGGGTAGATCGAGAACCCGGCCCAGCAGCCCGAGCCGTGCACCAGCTCGATCGTCACCTCGTTGAGGTGGTCGATCGCGACCCGCTCGGGCGCGATGCCGGAGGCCGCCACGACCTCCAGCGTGCGCCTGGTGCCGCGGGCCTTGTCGCGGTGCGGGGTGTGCACGAGCGCGGGCAGGTCGTGCTCGACGGCGAGGGCGAGCTGGCGTTCGAACGCGTCGTCCTCCTCCGGCGTCATCGAGTCGTAGCCGATCTCGCCGACCGCGACCACCCGGTCCTTGTCGAGGTAGCGGGGCAGCAGATCCAGGACGGGACGGCAGCGCGGGTCGTTCGCCTCCTTGGGGTTGAGCGCGATCGTGGCGTGGTGCACGACGCCGAACTGCGCCGCCCGGTACGGCTCCCAGCCCAGCAGCGAGTCGAAGTAGTCGGTGAACGAGCCGGGGTTCGTGCGCGGCTGGCCGAGCCAGAAGGCCGGCTCGACCACGGCCAGCACGCCCGAGGCGGCCATCCTGGCGTAGTCGTCGGTGGTGCGCGAGGTCATGTGGATGTGGGGGTCGAAGATGCGCATCAGGTCTCCTCGCTGGTGAGCCGGTGCAGCAGGGCCGCGGCGTCGGCGGGCATGGGGCGGCCGGCCGCGGCCCGTTCCTCGGCGAACGCGGCCAGCATCGCCGCCAGCTCGGCGTCCGCGCGCCGGTCGAGGTCGTGCACGGCGTCGAGCGGCACGCCCATGAACACGCACTTCAGCACCGCCTGCCGCCAGGACGGCTGGTCGAGGTGGCGGGCGTACGGGCCGAGCGCGGCGGCCAGCAGGCGGGCGTCGTTCGTGCGGATGGCGTCCTGCAGCAGCGGGACCGCGTCCGTGCCGGCGTTCAGCAGCGGCAGGGCCTTGAGCACCGCGCGTTTCTCGTCGGCGTCGCCGTGCTCGTAGTAGGCGCTGGCCTGGCCGGGCGGCAGCGCGGCGAGCAGCAGCGCCCTGGCGGCCTCGTCGGCCGTCCAGCCGGGGGCGTCCGCCAGCGCCGCGCGGCCCGCCCTGCGTCCCGCGGCGGCGAACGACCGCACGGCGCTGTCCGGGCGGTCCGCGGCGGCGGCCAGCGCCTCCTCCAGCCAGGGCCATGCGGGGGTGACGGCGAGCGCCTTGCGCAGCCGGTCGGTGGTCATCACGTGCTCCCTCCCTCGGGGCCGGGGCGGCGAGACTCGTGGCGGGACTCCTCTTCCGCGCGGCGCAGGAAGGCGAGGGAACGGGCCGCCACGCCGGGGGCGGCGTGCGAGTGCCTGGGCAGCTCGACGGCGACCAGGCCCCGGTAGCCGGAGGCGGCCAGCGCCCGCAGCACCGGCGGGAAGTCGATCTCCCCCTCGCCGAACTCCAGGTGCTCGTGCGTCCCACGCCGCATGTCGTCGATCTGGACGTTCACCACGTGGCCCGCCACGGACGTCACGCAGTCGGGCACCGGGTCGGGCTCGTTGCAGCGGCAGTGCCCGATGTCGAGCGTGAGGCCGAACCGCTCGGGCGCGCCCAGGGCCTCGCGCAGCCCGCGCCAGCCGGCGATCGTGTCGACCAGCATGCCGGGCTCCGGCTCGAATCCCAGCTTCATGGTCCCGGTGCCCTCCAGGACCTGCGCGCAGCCGTCCACCAGGCGGTCCCAGGCGAGGGCGGGCGTGACGTGTGCCGGGCGCACCCCTGACCAGAACGACACCGCCTCCGCCCCCAGGTCATCGCCCACCGCGACGGCGCGGCGCAGGAAGTCGATGCGCTTGTCCCGGTCGTCGTCGAGGAGGGTGGGCGCGTGCTTGCGGCGCGGGTCGAGCAGGTAGCGGGCGCCGGTCTCGATCACGACGGCCAGGTTCAGCGTACGGAGGCGGTCGGCGACCTTGGCCACCCGGTGCGCGAGGCCGTCGGCGTAGGGGTCGAGGTGGTGGTGGTCGAGGGTGAGGGCGACGCCTTCGTAACCCAGCCCGGCGATGACGTCGAGCGCGTCGGTGAGGCGGTGGTTGGCGAAGCCGTTCGTGCCGTAGCCGAACCTGATCATGTGGGTGACACCTTCCTGGCCAGGCGGCGGGCCAGCGGCACCAGCGCGGCGAGCACGACTCCGGCGCGCGGCGCCCCTGACCGCGCGGCCAGCGCGCCCTGGAGCGCGGGCAGGCTGACGATCCCGGCCGCCACGGCGTCCCGCACCCGCGCCGCCGATGGCTCCGCCACCGCCCGCGCCTGCGACCTGCCGAACTGCACGGCGTACCATCCCGCCAGCGCCCCCTGCGCCGGCCCCGACGCCGGCGGGACGGCGACCGTGGTGGCCAGGGCGAGGGTGGCGGCCAGGGTGGTCGCCGGGCGGGCGGGGGTGGTGCCGGTGGTCTCGGCGCGCGACAACTCGGTGAGCAGGTACGTGTGCGCGGCGATCGTCAAAGCGGCCGGCAACGCCCCGACCAGCGAACAGCCCGGCGGCGCGGGCGCGGGACTCGAGGTGGCGCCCAGGAGGACGTCCAGGCCGCGGCACACGGCCATCAGCAGGGGGCCCGCGCGGGTGTTCTTGGCTGCGAGGTCGTAGGTCCAGACGGCGGCCGCGAGCGGGGCGGCGATCGCCAGCGCGCGGCGGCCGCCGGTGAGGCCCGCCACGGCGAGGCCCGCGACCGTGAGGCCGGTGGCGACGGCCAGCGCCTCCCCCGGGCGCACCCGGCCGGACGGGATCGGCCGCTCAGGGCGCTCGGCCGCGTCGAGGTCACGGTCGGCCCAGTCGTTGGCCGCCATCCCCGCCCAGTACAGGCAGACCGACGAGCAGGCCAGCCCGGCCGTGCCGGGACCCAGCGCCCGGCCGGCGGCGGCTCCGGCGATCACGTCGCCCGGCACCGACAGCGCGGCGGGCGCGCGGACGAGCTCGGCCAGGTCCCGGAGTCTCACCATCGTCAAGCCCCTTTCGCCGGCCCTTTCACCGGCCCCTTTCAGCGGCCCTTTCACCGGACCGGCCGACACGTCGGCCTCACACCCGCCTCCCCGCCGAGGCAAGGTCACCGGCCGGAGTCCAAGGCGTCGATGAAGGCGCACAGGGCCTGCCACTGCTCGGCCAGCCCGTGCGGGACGTCACCCAGCGGATCCTTGAAGAAGAAGGCCAGCTCGGGCAGCGCGCCCGTCCGCCCGCTCCGGTGGGCGGCGGCGGTGAGCCGGGTCAGGTCCAGGATGAGCGGCGCGGCGAGCGCGGAGTCGCAGCCGTGCCAGGTGAACTCCATCCGCATGGCGGTCCCGAGGAAGCCCTCGAACGTGACGAGATCCCAGGCGGTCTTGAAGTCGCCCAGGTCCTCCAGGTAGTCGATGCGGGTCTCGCCCTGGGGCGCGTACCCGAGGGTCTCGGCGAGGACGCGCTGCTTGCTCGCGGCCTTCGCGGCGTTGGCGCCGGGGCGGGCGAGGTTGGCCCCGTCGCCGCCGCCCAGCAGGTTGACGCCGGACCAGGTGCGCACCTTCAGGTTGCGCTGGGCGAACATGGGCGCCAGCACGGACTTGACGAGCGTCTCCCCCGTCTTGCCGTCGTGCCCGCCGTACGGCAGGCCGCGCTCGCGGGCGAGGGCGTCGAGCGCGGGCAGGCGGGCCCCGGTGGACGGGGTGAAGTCGACGTACGGGCAGCCGGCGTGGAAGGCGGCGTAGGCGGCCAGCGCGCTGGGCGGCAGGACGGCGCCGGGCTGCCCGAGCGCGGCGCGCAGCTCCGGCAGGCCGGCGTGCGCGGGGTGCGGCGGCGGGGCGGGCTCGGTGGTGGAGACGTTGACGACGACGACCCGGTCGAGGTCGTGGCGGCGGCGGAAGCGGTCGAGGTCGGCGCCGATGGCGGCGGCGGTCTCGGCCTGGGTGGCGGCCGAGGGCAGCGGCCGTACCTGCTGCTCGATGACCGACAGCTCCTCCTGCACGGCCGCGACGAGCGCCGCGGGCACCACGCCCGCGGCGGCCAGCTCGGTGGCCTTCTTGTCGAGCGGCACCGAGGTGACGTCGTGCCCGCCGAACACCAGGTCGCCGATCCCCGGGCGGATGCGGTCGCGCAGCGCGGGCGATTCGAGGACGCATCCGGTGGGCCCGGTCAGCCCCGCCCTGACGGCCAGGGCGCCGATCATGCTGGTGACGGCGACCGAGCCGCGTGCTCCGATCAGCCATGCTCCCGTTCTCATGCGCTCTCCTCCGGCGTGGCATCGGTTCGCGTGGGGATGATCGGGCTCCCGTGATGAGAATGCGCCGTAATGCGCCGCCGATCAAGCAGAAACCGAAGCTTGTTCAGTTTTCCTGCGGTCGACCCCATATGGCAACGCGCACTATCAGGTGGGGCCTCGGCTAAAGTGCTCATCGCACGATGACGCGAGGGGGAAGCATGGCACGACGTCCCGACCTGGTCGGCCTGACCGTGCTGGCCATGCTCTCGCTGCGCCCCGCCCACCCCTACGAGCTGCACCGCTTCATCGTCGACACGCACAAGGACTATGTGACGGGCCTGCCGAGAAGCCTCTACCACGCGGTCGAGAAGCTGGCCGGCCAGGAGCTGATCGTCCCCGTCGAGACCAGCAGGCAGGGCCGCCGCCCCGAGCGCACCGTCTACCAGATCACCGGCGAGGGCCGCCGCGAGCTGGCCACCCGGCTGCGCGCCCTGCTGGAGAGCCCGGGCGCCGAACGCCGCACCTTCACCGCGGCCGTCTCCCTCATGGGCGTGCTCCCGGTGCCCGACGCGCTGCAGTCCCTGCGGACGCGAGCGGCGTCCCTGGAGGGCGCGCTGGCCGGGCTGAACGCCCACCTCGGCGCGCTGCGCGCCTCCGGCCTGCCCGAGGTCCTCATGGTCGAGCTCGACTACGAGCGCACGCTCAGCGAGGCCGAGCTGGCCTGGGTCAGTCGGCTCGTCGCCCGGCTGGAGTCGGGCGAGCTGACCTGGTCGGGCACGCTCAACGAGGACCTGCTCGCCGAGGTGCTCGGCGAGCAGGGGGGCGCGGCCTGAGGCCGTGTGACAAGGTCAGCGGGTCCGAGCCACCAGCAGGGCGATGTCGTCCTCGGCCGGGGTGTCGCCGAGCATCGAGGAGACCACCGACGTGCACAGCCGCTCCAGCGGCCGCGGCGCGGCGGCCAGCGCGGCGCCGAGCCGGCGCAGGCCCGTCTCCAGGTCGCCGGCGCGCGTCTCGATGAGGCCGTCGGTGTAGAGGGCGAGCACGGTGCCCGGCTCCAGCTCCAGCTCCAGCGACGCGAAGGCCCCGAGCCCGACGCCGATCGGCGTGCCGCTGGGGATGCGGGGAAAGGACATCTCGCCCGACGGGAGCAGCAGCGCGGGCGGCGGATGCCCGGCCCCGGACATCACGCAGCGGCGGGTGGCCGGGTCGTACACGGCGTACAGGCAGGTGGCGCCCGTGGGGTCGTTGGGGTTGTCGTCCTCTTCCTCGCTCAGCCGGACGACGAGCTGGTCCAGGTGCGTGAGCACCTCGTGCGGGCTCAGCCCCACGTACGCCAGCGTGCGCACGGCCGTCCGCATCCGGCCCATGGTGGCGGCTGCGTTGATGCCGTGCCCGGTCACGTCGCCGACGACCAGCCCGATGCGGCCGTCCGGCAGCTTGATGACGTCGAACCAGTCACCGCCGACGCCCTCGTGCACGTCGGACGGCAGGTAGCGGGAGGCCACCTCCAGCGCGTCGCCGCCGCTCAGCCCGCGCGGCAGCAGGTCGCGCTGCAGCGCGAGCGCGGTGTTGCGCTCGCGGGTGTACTGGCGGGCGTTGTCCAGGCTGAGCGCCGCCCTGGCGGCCAGCTCCTCGGCGAGGATGAGGTCGTCCCTGCTGAACGGCTGCTCGTTGTCGGTGCGGGCGAACACGGTGACGCCCAGGACGTCGCCGCGCGCCTTGAGCGGCACGATGAGCAGCGTGTGCATGCCCGTCGCGCGCATGAGCCCCGCCCGCTCGGGGTCGCGGTCGAGCCAGGAGCCGGGCGAGAAGTCGATGACGGGCTCGTAATGCGTCCGGCCCGTGGCCACGACGTGCGAGAACGGCGACGCCTGCCGGATGAAGACCGCGTCGTTCAGGTGCCAGCGGGCCTCGGGGATGCCCTCGTGCACGGAGGCGAGGCCGGCCCGGCGGAAGGCGGGGATCCGCACCGGCTCCGGCTCGGTGGCCAGCCGCTGCAGCGGCGTGGTGTCGGGCAGCACCGACTCGCCGAGGTCCACGCAGACGAAGTCGGCCAGCGCGGGCACGGCCAGCTCGGCCAGCTCCTGCGCGGTCTTGCGCACGTCGAGCGTGGTGCCGACCCTGATGCTCGCCTCGCGCAGCAGGTGCAGGCGGTCGCGGGCGCGGCTGTCGGTGATGTCGAGCACCAGCGTGCACACGCCGAGCGGCCGGCCGTCCACGCCGTCGAGGCGGGAGATGGACGACGACAGCATGCGTTCCTCGTTCTGGTCGGCCGAGGTCCACCGGGACTCGCGATCGATGACGGGCACGCCGTCCTTGAGCACCCTGCGCATGACCTCCAGGAGGTTGCCGTTGTCCCGTCCCGGGACGGGGTCGGCCATCGACTGGCCGATGCCGTAGTAGGGAAAGCCCTCGGTGAGCCGCTCCGCCTCGGCGTTGCGCCAGACGCAGCGCAGGTCGCGGTCCCAGATGGCCATCGCCACGGGGAAGCTGTTGATCAGCGACTCCAGCAGCGAACCCGTCTTGCCCGACAGGTCCTCGTCGGCCGGCACCGCCGACAGCAGCCACGCCTGCCCGGCCAGCCTGGTCGCCAGCCGCGCGCCCTCGACCCTGACGAGCAGCCGGTCGCCGTCGCGGTGGCGCAGCTCCGCCAGGCCGTGCCAGCGCTCCTTGTCGTGGAGCCGGCCGCTCCACAGGTTGGTCCTGCCGGGCATGAGCAGCAGGCGTCCCGACCGGCCCACGATCTCCTCCGACCGGTAGCCGGTGAGCTCCTCGGCGGGCGCCGTCCATCCGATCACGGTGCCCACGACGTCGACCACGAACAGGGCCGGCGACTTCTTCGTGCCCGCGCCCAGCATGATGTCGGATACCGCCATGTCCCTCCCCGTCCGGTTTGCCGTGAACCGCCCCAGACGCCCCAGCATAGCCACGCTGACCTGGGATGACGCGTTCATGGCCGGCGCTTTGCGCCCCGCTGGTCAGCCGAGCGCGTGGTCGAGGTTGAAGGCCGCGCTGATGAGCGCGAGATGGGTGATGGCCTGCGGGAAGTTGCCGAGCTGCTCGCCGTTGTGCCCGATCTCCTCGGCGTACAGGCCGAGGTGGTTGGCGTAGGTGAGCATCTTCTCGAACGCCAGCCTGGCCTCGTCGAGGCGACCGGCGCGGGCCAGCGCCTCGACGTACCAGAACGAGCAGATCGAGAACGTGCCCTCGGGCCCTTCCAGGCCGTCGGGGCTCATCTCGGGGTCGTAGCGGTAGACCAGCGAGTCGGAGACCAGCCCCTGGCCGAGCGCGTCGAGCGTGGACAGCCACTTGGGGTCGGTCGGCGAGACGAACTTGGCCAGCGGCATCATCAGGATCGAGGCGTCCAGCACGTCCTCGTCGAAGTGCTGCACGAAGGCGCCCAGGTCGGGCCGCCAGCCGTGCCGCATGATGTCGCGGTAGATGGTGTCGCGGGTGCGCCGCCAGCGCGGCGTGTCGGCGGGCAGGCCGCGCTGGGCCGCCATGCGCATCGCGCGCTCGATCGCCACCCAGCACATGAGCCGCGAGTAGACGAAGTTCTTACGCCCGCCGCGCGTCTCCCAGATGCCCTCGTCCGGCTGGTCCCAGTTGTCGCACACCCAGTCGACCAGCCTGCACACGTCCTCCCAGCGGTCACTGGAGATCGGGTCGCCCCACTTGTTGTAGAGGTAGATGGAGTCGATGAGGGCGCCGTAGATGTCGAGCTGGAGCTGCTCGGCGGCGGCGTTGCCGATGCGCACGGGCGCCGAGCCGCGGTGGCCCTCCAGGTGGCGCAGCTCCTGCTCGGGCAGGTCGGCGCGGCCGTCGATGCCGTACATGATCTGCAAGGGGCCCGCGCGGCGGTCGCGGCTCACCTTGATGTGCTCGGACAGGAAGCTCATGAACGCCTCCGCCTCCTCGGTGAAACCGAGCCTGAGCAGGGCGTAGACGCAGAACGCGGCGTCGCGGATCCACACGTACCGGTAGTCCCAGTTGCGCCCGCCGCCGATGCGCTCCGGCAGGCTCGTGGTGGGAGCGGCGACGATGCCGCCGGTCGGCGCGTACGTGAGGAGCTTGAGCGTCAGCGCCGAGCGGTGCACCACCTCGCGCCAGCGGCCCCGGTAGCGCGAGGCCGACAGCCAGCGCCGCCAGAACCGCACGGTCGCGGTGAACTCGGCCTCCGCCTCACTGAGCGGGCAGCCGCGCGGCGCGACCCCCGGCGCCATGTTGTCGAGGGCGAAGACGGCGTGCTCGCCCTCGCTCAGCTCGAAGGCCGCCCAGGCGTCGCGCTCGTCGGTCTCGAGCGGCACGCTGGAGGTCAGCGAGAGCGCCAGCGACGGCGAGGCGAACGTGACGATGCCCGCCTCGCGGGTGACGACGTGGGGCTGCCTGGCGTAGTCGAAGCGGGGCGACACCCGGGCGCGGAACGGGATGCTGCCGCGCACGCAGGAGACCCGGCGGATCAGCCGGTGCCGGTCGGCCTCGCCCGAGCCGTCGGCCACGGGCATGAAGTCCTGGATCTCCCCCACGCCGTCGTCGGCGAAGAACCGGGTGATCAGCACGTTGGTGTCGGGGAAGTAGAACTGCTTGGTCGTGGCCGGCACGTCGGCGCACAGGTCGAAGGAGCCGCCCCGGTCGGCGTCGAGGATCGAGGCGAAGACGCTGGGGGCGTCGAAGCTGGGGCAGCAGTACCAGTCGACCGTGCCGTCGGTGCCCACGAGCGCGACCGTCCGCAGGTCGCCGATCAGTCCGTGCTCGCCGATCGGCAGGTATCGGGCGTCGCCGCCGGGTGCCTGCATGCCACCAACGTACGCCGCCGCCCGTCAGACGCGGCTCTGCCGCAGGTAGGGGCAGGTCAAAGGCCATCAGATCTTCCTCATGGTTTGGCGATCTCCTCCCGGGTAAGGAGCCACGTCGCCCGCGGAACCTCCCGGCCCTCGGCGGGCAGGATGACATGCCTCTGGAGTTCGAACTGCGGTGCCCGATCTCGGCCGACCTCGGCCTGATCAGGGACATGGTGCGCCTGCACGGTCAGTACTGCGGGCTGCCCGAGCGACGCCTCGAAGACCTCGTGCTGGCCACCAACGAGGCCGTCACGAACGTGCTCGACCACGGCGGCAAGGCCGGCGTGCTGACCGCCCGCGGCCTGCCCGACGGGGTGATGGTGCAGGTGCTCGACGTGGCGGGGCAGCTCACCCGCGCCCATCTCGCCGCCGCGAGCCTCGACCAGACCGCCTCGCACGGCTACGGCCTGTGGGTGATCCAGTATCTGTGCGACGCGGTGACGGTGGAGCAGACCGACGAGGGCTCGCTGCTCACCCTGTACGTTCACCACGACCCGCGCCCGCCGGCCCGCAACGGCAGCCGGCCGCAGCGCGTAGGGGGCTGATCTTCGTCGTACCCCGGGGTTAGGTTCTGACCATGCGCGAATCTGGCACGGGCCCCGGCCCCATCACCCCCGACGGATCCCCTGTCGACTTCTACACCCTGCTGCGCGCCGGCGCCGAGCCCGGCCTCATCGCCGGGGTGACGCCGCCCGGCGGCTCGATCCTCGAGCTGGGCTGCGGCGTGGGACGCGTGACGCACCCGCTGGTCGAGCGCGGTTTCACGGTGGTCGCCGTGGACGAGTCGCCCGACATGCTGGCTCACGTGCGCGGCGCGCGGACCGTCCTGTCCCGCGTCGAGGACCTGCGGCTCGCCGAGCGCTTCGACACGGTCGTGCTGGCCTCGCAGCTCGTCAACACCGTGGACGACGCCGCGCGGCGCGCGATGCTGGCCACCTGCGCCGGGCACGTCGCGCCCGGCGGCGCCGTGGTCCTCCAGTGGATGCCCGCCGAGGCGCAGGACCGCTGGAAGGCCGGCACGATCCGCACGGAGGGCGACGTCACGATCATGATGTCGGCGCACGAGGTGGTCAGGCCCGGCGTCTCGGCCGCGACCATGGAATACGCCCACGTCAAGGACGGCGCCAGGACGGTCTGGACGCAGTCGTTCGAGTCGCTGCGGCTGACGGAGGACGACCTGGCCGCGGAGCTGGCGGCGGAGGGGCTGCGCCTCGACCGGTTCCTCACCGGGGACCGCACCTGGGCGATCGCCTTTACGGCGTAGATCACACCAAGGCGTCGATCTTCCAGATTTACTGGAAAATGCTGGGACTGTTGGTAAAGTCGCGCCATGAGTGACCGGCTGGACGATCTCGAACGGCGGATCGACGAGCTGCGGGCCGGCGTGCGCAAGGCGATGCGCGCCAGGGACGGCGCCGCCGCGCGGGTGCTGCGGGCCGAGCTGCGCAGCGCCGAGCGCGCCTGGGACGCCCTGGTGTGCGGCGCCCGGCCCACTGATGAGCCCGCCGAGGAGCCCGCCAAGGAGGGGCCGCCGCGCCTGGTCACCGTGCGCGAGCAGGTGCACCAGGGGCTGCGGCTGCTCGGTGCCGCCGCCCAGCCGCGGCTCATCGTGGCCGTCAGCGAGGCGTTCTTCGGCGGCACCATCCGCAGCGGCCAGCTCACCAGCCTGCGCAGGGACGAGGAGCGCTCGTTCCGCGCCACGCCGTTCGGGCGGCCGTACTATCTGTGCGCCGCGCTCACCGACCGCCTCTCCCCCGCCCGCGGCCTGCTCACGCTGAGCACCTGGCCGCTGGAGCGGCGCGTGGTCGGCCCGCTCAGCCCCCGCGTCGACTTCCTCGCCTGCGCCATCGCGGTGGCCCGCGAGCAGGCGAGCAGGGAGCGAGAGCAGGGCGCCGAAAGAGGCAGCCGCTTATTGCTGCGCATGGCGCGCAACATCCCCGGCGCCACGGACGGCACGCTGGGCCCGCCCGACCCTGAGCGGGTGGCCCGCGCGGCCCAGGCCGAGCTGCGCGTCCACGTCGATCGCGACACGCGGGACCGCGCTGAGCTGGCAGAACGCGCCGCCGCGCAGCTCGGTGACGCCGCCAGGCTGTTCGGCGCCGCTACGCTGAGCACGATCAAGAAGGAGAACGCCAAGTGAGCGGCTTGAAGCGCGAGGGCGACCACGTGCACCGCCTGGAGGCGCTGCGGGGCACCACACCGCAGCAGCCGCACGACGCCCGCGCCATCGCGGCCCTGGCCGCCAACCCCGGCTGCGCCCGCCGGGCCCTGATGGACGGCGCCGGCATCGACAAAGACGCCGCCGCCCGCCACCTGGGCTTCCCCGCGCCGTTCGGGCAGTCGCCGTTCGCGATCACGCGCGGCAACATGTTCGAGGCGCAGGTGAAGGCCGACGGGTGCGCGGAGCTGCTGCGCATGCTGCGCGAGCTGCTCGGCCTGCCCGTCGCCGAGGTCGCCTACCACGACGTGGAGAACGTCGGCGCCCACCTGCGCCACGCCCACACCAGGACGCTGATCGACCGGGCCGCCCGCGACGAGCACGACGCCGGCACGCTCTACGACCATCCGCTGCTCACCCTCGACATCGCCGGCCACACCGCCTACCTGGAGCCCGACGTGGTGGCCTTCCAGCTCGGCGGGCGCTTCCACATCGTGGAGATCAAGTCGTTCGCGGTGATCGACGGGCAGGCCGACCCCGCGGCGGTCGCGGCGGCGGCCCGGCAGGCGGCGGTCTACGTGCTGGCGCTGCGCACGCTGCTGGAGGAGCTGGGCCACGACCCGCTCAAGGTCTCGCACGACGTGGTGCTGGTCTGCCCGGAGAACTTCGCCAACCGGCCGGTCGCCTCGCTGGTCGACGTGCGCAGGCAACTCGCCGTGCTGCGCCGCCAGCTCACCCGGATGACCACCCTCGACCGGCTGCTCGCCGACCTGCCCGACGACCTCAGCTTCGACCTGCGGCCCGGCGAGGACGGCCGGCCCACCAGGCCGGTGGCCGAGCTGGCCGACGCGCTGCACAGGACCACCGCCCGCTACGCGCCCGACTGCCTGTCCACCTGCGACCTGTGCTTCTTCTGCCGCGACGAGGCCCGCCAGGAGGGCGCGTCCGACCTGCTCGGCCGGCAGGTGCGCGACGAGCTAGGCGGGGTGGCCTCGGTCACCGAGGTGCTCGGCCTCGCCGACGGCTCGCTCGACCCCGCCGAGGGGCAGGAGGAGATCGCCCGCCTGCTCCGCAACGCCGAACGCCTGCGCAGAGAGTGCCTGACGTGAACCCGACCCCGCCGCCCGGCCCGGCTCCCCTGCGGGAGAGCCCGGCATGAGCCTGCTGACCTCGCTCGCCCGGCTGCGGGCCCTCCAGGAGGGCATCGCGCAGCCCGTCGCGACCGTCAGGCACTGCCACCTGTCCGAGCGGCCCATGGTGTTCATCCCGCTGAAACTGTCGGGCGAGGCCGCCGCGCCGCTGGCCGCCATGCTCGGCACCGAGCGCGACCGGCCGCGGCTGCTCGTGGTGACGCAGCCGCGCAACCGCGACCTGCGCTTCGCGTGGGCGGCCGAGGTGGCGGGGGTGCTGCTGCCGTACATCGAGGGGTTCCTGCACGACACCGAGACGGTCGAGCGCAGGAACGCCGACCCCTACGAGCGGGCGCTGGACGCGCCGCAGGTGATCGTGCCCAACCCGGCCGGCGTGGCCTTCACCCGGCTGCTCGGCCGCTCGACCCGGTTCCGCCGCGCCGACGGGCCCTACCCGGTGCCGGAGTCGGTGCCGCTGCTCGGGCGGTGGCTGACCTATCTCGGGGAGCGGGCCGCGTACCCCGGCTCCTCGCTGATGCTGGCCGCGACGGAGGAGCTGGGCCGCCACTGGGCCAGCGGGCAGAGCTCCCTGGAGGACGCCAACCTGGCCGCGCTGCTCGGCTGGATCACCACCGGGCCCAGCGACGACGCCGAGGACCCGCTGATCTGGCCGCCCGCCGGGCCCGCCACCGATCCCGGGTTCGACGCAGAGGTGCTCGCGCCGGCGATCGAGAGCGAGTCGCCCGAGCGCATCACCGAGGCGCTGCGCACCCAGCTGGAGCCCACCTGGCGGCTGATGTGGCAGGCGATCGACCTGCTGGCCGGGCTGCCGGCGGGCGCGAGCGTGGCGCAGCGCTGGGAGCAGGACCGCGGCTCGTTCAGCGGCATGGCCGTGCACATCGCCGAAGGCGCGCCGCCGCAGGCCAGGCGCGACGGCGCGGTGGCCGCCGCGGCCAAGCTGGCCCGCATGGAGCGCGCGCAGGCCGCGTACGACGTGCAGCGCGCCTACGACGACCCCCTCGTCATGGCCGAATACCGGCTGACCGGCGAGGCGTTCGCCGGCGAGGTGGTCGAGACGGTGCCCGACAACACCGAGGGCGAGGGCCGCTCGCGCAAGCTCCGCCCGCTCGTGGTGATCAAGACCGACGATCCCGTACGCCTGCCGCCCGGCACCTCGCTCGGCACCCCGCAGCGCCGCGGTCAGGGCGCCGAGCTGGTGGAGGCCGCCCAGGGCCTGGTCACCCTGAAGATCACCAAGGGCATGGGCAGGGGCAAGACGCCCGCGCCGGGCGCGGTGCCGGAGCTGGGCGAGCGGGTCTGCTACACCTCGCTCACCGACGACTTCCAGGGCTCCCCCGCCCTGCCGGAGGCCGAGGCCACGCCGTGGACGCACGGCGGCCCGCCGCAGGAGTACGTGCCCGACGACGAGGACGCCCAGGAGGACTGGTCGTGACCGACAGCCCCGAGCAGGTCATCAGGAACGTCCTGGCCGACCTGCCCAGGCACCGCGGCGTGGTGGTCGACTCGCCGCCCGGCGCGGGCAAGTCCACCCTCGTCGTACGCGCCGCCGCCCACATCGCCGCCACCGGCGAGCCGCTGATGATCGTCGCCCAGACCAACGAGCAGGTCGACGACCTGGTGGCGCGGATCTCCGACAAGCACCCGCACCTGACCGTGGGCCGGCTGTCGGCGAGCGGGTACGTGCCGCCGCTGCGCATGCTGGAGCTGCCCGGCGTCCGCGTCGGCACCCGCATCCAGGACCTCGGCGACCCCGACGTCGTCATCGCCACCGCCGACAAGTGGGCGTGGATCGGCGACCGGGTGTGGCCGTGGGCGATCGTGGACGAGGCGTACCAGATGCGCTCGGACAAGCTGCTGCGCATCGCGGGGCTGTTCGAGCGGGCGCTGTTCGTGGGCGATCCTGGGCAGCTCGACCCGTTCTCGATCGTGGACGGCGACCGCTGGTCCGGCCTGTCGTGGGACCCGTTGCAGAGCGCGGTCGCGGTGCTGCTGCGGCACAACCCCGACCTGCCCGTGCACCGGCTGCCGGTGTCGTGGCGGCTGCCCGCCTCCGCCGCGCCGGTGGTGTCGCGGGCGTTCTACCCGTTCACCGGGTTCCGCTCCGGCACCGGCGAGGGCGACCGGCGGCTGGAGCTGTCCACCGGGGGCATGGGCACCGTGCACGACCGGGCGCTGGAGGAGGCGGCGCGGTCGGGGTGGGCGCTGCTGGAGCTGCCGAACCGGCACACCGTGCGTACCGACGGCGAGGCCGTGCAGGCGGTGGCGCTGCTGGCCGAGCGGCTGCTGCAGCGCGGCGCGGTGGCCGGCTCGGAGCAGGGCGAGCGGCCCGTGACGGCCGACAGGATCGCGGTCGGCGCGGCGCACCGCGACCAGGTGGCCGCCATCCGCGCCGCCGGGCTGCCGCCCGAGATCACCGTGGACACCGCGAACCGGCTGCAGGGCCGCGAGTACGACGTCACCATCGTGCTGCACCCGCTGTCCGGCCGCCGCGACGCCACGGCCTTCCACCTGGAGTCGGGCCGGCTGTGCGTGCTGGCGTCCCGGCACCGGCACGCCTGCGTGGTGGTGGCCAGGGCGGGCATCGCCGAGCTGCTCGACGCCCATCCGTCGGCCGAGCCGGTGCAGCTCGGGGTGCCGGTGAAGTTCCCCGACGGCTGGGAGGCCAACCAGTCGGTGCTGGAACACCTGGCCAGGCACCGCGTCTGAGCGCGAGGCCGGAGCGGGCGGCACGCGTCTGAGCGCGAGGCCGGAGCGGGCGGCCGGAGCGGGCGGCACGCGTCTGAGCGCGGGGTCAGGGTCGGCGGCGGGTGTCTGGGCGCGGTCTTATGCGGGTGCGGATGCTCCCGCGGCTGGTTCCGCGGTCAGGTTGCGGCGCCAGACGTCGACGACGAGGACCGGGCGCATGCCGGCCGACTCGTACAGGCCGAGTGCCGGGGTGGTGTTGTTGGAGTCGACGTGCAGGAGCGTGCCCTTGCGGCCGCGGGCGGCGTCGGCGGCGAAGGCGTGCCGCAGCAGGAACCTGCCGAGCCCCCTGCCGCGGAAGGCGGGCAGCACGGCGAGCGTGGCGACGTAGCCGCAGTCCTCGTCGGCGACGAACTGGTCGTTGCCGATGACCACCGCCGCCGGGACGCCGTCCACGCGGGCCAGCGTGAGCTGCGACCAGTCGGTGACGGACATGGCCTGGCGGCGTTCGTACCACTGCTCGTAGCCGACCCGGACGAAGCCGAAGTGCTCGGCGAACCCTTCCTGCTGCACCGCGTGCGCCGCGCGCCGCACCTCCTCGCTCTCCCCCGTGTGCAGGGTGACGCCCGCGGGCACGTCAGGAGGCTGGAGCGGCCCGTCGTGGTCGATGCGCATGCGGTGGAAGCAGGTGCCTGGCTCGAAGCCCAGCTCGCGGACGCCGGCCTGCTTGCGGACGTCGTCGCGGTAGACGCCGAGGTGCAGCGTGACGCTGTCGTGCCCCAGCTCGGCCCCCAGCTCGGCGGCGCGGCGCAGCACCAGCGGCCACAGCTCGTCCGCCAGGCCGGGCACGCCGGGACGGACGAACACCTCGACGTCCAGGAGGTCGCTGTCACCCATGCGGCAGACCCAGGCGTAGCCGTCGGCCCGTCCGTCCCGCGTGAGCGCGAGCCAGCCGTCCTTGTCGCGATCGAAGCCGGGCTCGACCAGCTCGTCCTCGATGTCGGCGAGCGTGGTGTCGGGCTCGCCGATGACCTCCGTGTTGTACGCGCAGACGAGCTCGAAGATGCCGGCGGCGTCGTCCAGCCGGGGCCGCCTGATGGTGTGCATGGTGCCGATTGTCCCGAACCCGCTCCCGAACCGCCTCTCCTTTTCCGCGCGGCGGCCGGAGGCGGACCGGGCCGCCCGTAGAATGAGGCGAACTTACCGGCCGTCAAGTCGAAAAGGTGCAGAGGTGCGCGAAGACACCCGATCCCGGATCCAGGAGATCGCCCTGCGGCGCTTCGCGGAGCAAGGGTACGAGGCGACCTCGCTGCGCGAGATCGCCGAGGAGCTCGGGGTGACGAAGGCCGCACTCTACTACCACTTCAAGACCAAGGACGACATCGTCGCCAGCCTGGTCGAGCAGCGGCTGAGCGAGCTGGAGGAGCTGCTCGCCTGGGTGCGGAGCCGGCCGAAGACGGCGCGGACGCGCCGCGAGTTCGTCGAGCGGTACGCCGCCGGCGTGCGCGCCACCCGCCACCACGGCATCGCCCACTTCCTTGAGCGCAACCAGACCGCGCTGCGCGACCACCCGACCCTGATCGAGATCCGCGAGCGGCTGATGGAGCTGGCGTCGGAGTTCACCGAGCCCGGTGCGACCGCCACCCAGCGTGTCAGTCACTCGCTGGCGCTGTTCGCACTGCACTCCGGCAAGTGGCTGATGAACGAGGACGAGCTGTCGGAGGAGGAGATCCACCAGGCGACGGTCGAGGTGGCGCTCCGGCTGCTGGAGACCTGAGCGGTTTCCGGCCTGACTCCGCCTATACGGACGATTGGGGCGGGATTTTCGGGGCAGTGGCTCGTCACGCATCCATATGGGGAGGAGACGTGGTGGAGGCTACGATAGCGCTCCGATTGCCCAGGGATGCGGCGAGCGTGCCGCTGATCAGGCAGCTGCTGGACGGCACGCTGCGCTCGCTCGGCGTCGAGCCACAGGTACGCGACGACATCGAGCTGATGCTCACCGAGGCGTGCTCGAACGTCATCAAGCACGCGGGGCCGAGCGACGACTACACGGTCAGCGCGTCCGTCCACGACCACCTGTGCGTGATCAAGGTGGTCGACACCGGCAACGGCTTCGACCCGCGCAAGCTGCTCGACCCCGATCAGAACTCCGAGCACGGGCGCGGCATGCAGATCATGCGCGCCCTCGCCGACGACGTCCGCTTCACCAACCGGCGCGAGCACGGCGCGGTCGTCTGCCTGGAGAAGCGCCTGCGCTACGCCCCCGGCGCGGCCGGCCAGCACCTGACCGCCACCTGACCCCCTCACCTCCGGCCGGACACGCTCTTCTCAGACGCCCCGAGATGGAGACGGCGGCGGATCCTGGGCGCGTGCCGGCTGAGCGTGGCCCGCCTGCGCTCCGGCACCCCCTCACCGCACAACTTCAGCTCCAGCCCGGCCCCCGCACGCGGATGACCCGCCGCGACCGGCTTCACCTCCCGGCCGGGCCCCGCATCCGGCCTCGATGGAGACGCCGTTTCCGGCCCCGCGTCCGAGCCCGCCGCCGGCTCGGATGGGGGCGCCGTAGCCGTCGCCGGGCCCTCCTCTGCGGAGGGCTCTGCGGAGGGCTCCTCTGCGGAGGGCTCCTCTGTGGAGGGCTGGGGCTGCGGCGTGCGGGCAGGGCGGGCTGTGGGGCGGGCTGTTGGGCGGGCTGCGGGCTGGGAGTGGAGCAGGCGGTGGAGGCGGAGGCGGGCCGTGCGCCAGCGGGCCATCGAGGCGGCCAGCCCGAGCAGCACGAGCATGGCGACCGCCGAGATGAGCAGCACCGCGAGGACGATGAGGATGAGGACGACCGTCAGGGTCCCGATCAAGCCGAGCACTGTCATCATTTGCCGGACAATGCCCGCCCACCAGCGCTTTATGCCAAGAATTGAAGATAGATCGGGCTTACTTCGACCCGCCGTCGAGCTGCTCGGGCCACCCCGGCAGGAGATCGAGCCGCCGCAGGATCACGCCCTCGCGCAACGCCCACGGGCACACGTCGAGCCGGTCCACCTCGAACAGGTCCATCGCCGCGTCCGCCACCAGCGCCCCCGCGGCGAGCTGCGCGGCCCGCCCCTGCGACACCCCCGACAGGCGGGCTCGCGCGGCCGCCTCCATGGTGGTGAGCTTGGCCGCCCAGTCGGCCATGTCCTGGCGGGACAGCGAGCGGGTGACGTAAAGGCCCTCGCCGGAGGGCGCCGCGCCGGCGATCCTGGCGAGCTGCTTGAAGGTCTTGGAGGTGGCGACGGCACGGTCGGGGCGGCCGTACCGCATGACGTCGCCGACCGTGCGGGCGATCTCGGCGCGTACGTGCTTGCGCAGGCTCCGCACCTCCTCGGCGGAGGGCGGGTCGGCGGTGAACCAGTCGCGGGTCAGCCGCCCGGCGCCGAGCGGCAGCGAGACGGCGGCGTCGGGCTCCTCGTCCACGCCCGCGGCGATCTCCAGCGAGCCGCCGCCGATGTCGAGGGCCAGCAGCCGCCCCGACGACCAGCCGAACCACCGCCGCACGGCCAGGAACGTCAGCCTGGCCTCGTCGGGCCCCGACAGCACCGCGATGTGCACGCCGCAGCGCCGCTCGACCTCCGCCAGCACCTGCTCGCCGTTGGCGGCCTCGCGTACGGCGGAGGTGGCGAAGCACAGCAGGTCCTCCACGCCCTTGTCCTCGGCGATGCGCACGGCCTCCTCGACGAAGCCGCCGAGCCGCTCGACGCCCTCGGGGCCCAGGTTCTGGTCCTGGTCGAGGTGCTCGGTCAGGCGCAGCTCGTCCTTGTGGGAGTAGGCGGGCAGGGGCCTGGCGCCGCGGTGGGCGTCCACGACCAGTAAATGGACGGTGTTCGAGCCGATGTCCAGCACGCCGAGTCGCATGGGAGAACGCTACCGTCCTGCGGCTTTCGCGAGGTGACCCGGCGGGCGACCAGGACGGCCGCGTGATCGCGGGCACGCTCCAGGCACTACCCTTCCTGATGGCATGACACGTTTGGGGGGACCTTTGAGCGCTTGTTGTGGCCCGAGCAGGGAGGGCACCGCCGGGCCGTATCAGGAAGCCGTCCAGATCACCCGCAGGAAGCCCGTGCTGCGCGGGATGGTACGCATTCCCGGCGGAACGTTCCTCATGGGCGGCGACGATCCGGACGGCCGGCCCGAGGACGGCGAGGGGCCGGTGCGCGAGGTACGCGTCGATCCGTTCCTCATCGACCCGGTCTGCGTGACGAACGCGCAGTTCGCCACGTTCGTCAAGGACACCGGTTACGTGACGGAGGCCGAGCGGATCGGCTGGTCGTTCGTGTTCGCCCAGTTCGCCTCCGCCGGGGTGATGGACGCGAGCGTGCCCGGCGCGCCCTGGTGGGTCGGCGTCGAGGGCGCCACGTGGCGCTCCCCCGAGGGCCCCGGCTCGTCGATCGGCAACCGGCAGAACCACCCCGTCGTGCACGTGTCGTGGAACGACGCCGTCGTGTACGCCACCTGGGCCGGCAAGCGGCTGCCCACGGAGGCCGAGTGGGAGATGGCGGCCAGGGGCGGGCTGGAGCGCAGGCGTTACCCGTGGGGCGACGAGCTGGCCCCGAACGGCCGGCCGCGCTGCAACATCTGGCAGGGCCGCTTCCCGACCGCGCCGAGCAAGGGGACGATGCCGGTCAAGTCGTTCCAGCCGAACGGCTACGGGCTCTACAACGTCGCCGGCAACGTGTGGGAGTGGACGGCCGACTGGTGGGGCACCGAGTGGCAGCCGCACGCCGACAACCCGCTCGGCCCGGCCGACGGCACGGCGAAGGTGATCAGGGGCGGCTCGTACATGTGCCACGACTCCTACTGCAACCGCTACCGGGTGGCGGCGCGCACGTCGAACACGCCCGACTCGTCCACCGGGCACACCGGCTTCCGCTGCGCGGCCATAGTCTGAGCCCATGTCACGAACCCTGCGACTGTTGATCACCGGCGGCGGCACCGGTGGTCACACCTATCCGGCCCTGACGACCCTGTCGGCCGTCCAGCGACGTCAGGTGCCGCACGACGTGCTCTGGGTGGGCACCGCCAACGGCCTCGAGGCCCGCATCACGGCCGAGCACGGCATCCCGTTCAAGGCGATCACCACGGGCAAGCTGCGCCGCCGCCCCAACCTCAAGGAGCTGGGCACCAACATCGCCGACGTGTTCCGCATCCCGATCGGGGTTCTGCAGGCGGTCGCGCATGCCGCCCGCTACCTGCCCGACGTGGTGCTGTCGACGGGGGGTTACGTGGCGGTGCCGATCGGGGTGGCGGCCAAGCTGATCCGCAGGCCGCTGGTGATGCACGAGCAGACGACCGTGGTGGGCCTGGCCAACCGCATCCTGTCGCGGCTGGCGACGCGCATCGCGCTGTCGCACGAGTCGTCGCTGGACCATCTGCCCGCCTCGGCCCGCAAGAAGGCCGTGGTGACGGGCAACCCGATCAGGCCCGAGCTGCTGCAGGGCAGCAGGGCGGCGGCCTACGACCTGTTCGGGCTGACGTTCGAGGTGCCGCTGATCTACGTGACGGGCGGCGCGCAGGGCAGCAAGCAGATCAACACGCTGATCGCGGAGATCCTGCCGCGGCTGCTGCCGCACGCGCAGATCGTGCACCAGTGCGGGCCCGCCTGGATCGACCAGATGCGGGCCGTGCCGCTGCCGCCCGACCTGGCCGACCGCTACCACCCGGTGCCGTACGTCGGGAGCGAGCTGGCCGACCTGTTCGCCGCGGCCGACGTGGTGATCTCGCGCAGCGGGGCGGGCACGGTGTCGGAGCTGACCGCCATCGGCAAGCCGTCGGTGCTGATCCCGCTCATCCCGACCGGCGGCGACGAGCAGCGCAAGAACGCCGGCTACCTGGCCTCGGCGGGGGCGGCGCGGGCGCTGCTGGAGCCGCGTCCCACGGGTGAGATGCTGCTGGCCGAGCTGATGCCGCTGCTGGCCGACCCCGGGCTGCGGCAGACGATGGGGCAGGCGGCGGCCGAGCTGGGCCGCCTCGACGCCGCCGAGGTGCTGTGCGACCTGCTGCTGGAGACCGCCGGCCACGGCGCTCCCGAGGTCTACAGCCGGCGCTAGCGAGCCCGTGCGATCGGGCTCGGGCGTCCATGTCCGTGCGCACGCCCAGGGCCGGGCTCGCGGGTCACGGGTCGAGGGCGCGGAACGCCTCGCGGGCGGAGCTGACGCTCCGCCTCAGCGCCTGTTCCAGCCGGTCGGCGTCCGCGGCCAGGCGCTCCAGCTCCGGCACGGCGAACCCGTCGGCGCCCGTCTCGGCCACCAGTTCCTCGTACTGGTGCATGCGCCCGCGCAGCTCCTCGATCTGGTGGTGGGCCACGTACGCGCGCTCGGCCTCGGTCACGTTGGCGGCGTAGCGTTCGAGTGCCTCGACCCGGGCGAGCACGGCCTCCTCGCTGTTGTCGAGCGCGCGGGCGAGCGGCTCGGCCACGGCCGCCACCTCGGGGGTGAGGCCCTGCGAGACGGTCTCCCTGTGCTTGGTGCGCAGGGCCGACAGCTTGGCCAGCAGCCGGGCGATCTCCCACTCCTGGGCGGGCAGCATGACGGCGTTGCGCACGTCGTCGAGCAGCCCGTCGGTGTTGACGCGGGAGCCGGTCACGGTGGCGATGGCGCGCTGGGCGCGTTCCAGCAGGCGGGCGGCCGACTCGTCGAGGTCGCCGGCGAGCACGTAGCGGCCCTCGTACCAGCGCAGCTGCTCGTAGACCTCGCGCTCGTAGTCGGCCTCCTCGTCGTCGGCCGGGTCGTTGCGCGCGAACAGCACGATGACCAGCGGGATGCCGAGCACGACGAGCAGCAGCAGGTTGACGCCGATGCGCAGGGCGCCGAGGCCCAGCATCAGGCCGAGGAGGACCACCGTGCCGACGGACATCGCGGTGCGGACCCGCCGGCTGGAGACGTGCGGCCGCGGCTCGGGCACCCAGCCGGCGCGCATCTTGAGCAGGACCCGGCGGCTTTCCCTGAGCAGCTGGGCGTCGTCGGGCGGCACACTCGGATCAATCACCATATCCGCCACAAATCCGGATCCTAAGCTACGTCAGTCATCAAGGTGGCGAAAAGCTTCATGCGCGGAGCTGACGCTGTCGCGTAACGCCTGCTCCAGGCGGTCGGCGTCGTCGGACAGCCGGCTCAGCTCCGGCACCCCGGCCCCGTCGGCGCCCGTCTCGGCGAGCAACTCCTCGTAGCGGTGCAGCTTGGCGCTGAGGCGTTCGATCTGGCTGCGGGCGCGGTAGGCGCGCTCGGCGTCGGCGACGTGGCCGGCGTACCGCTCCAGGGCCTCCACGCGCGCCAGCACCGCCTTCTCGCTGCTGTCGAGCGCCCGCGCCAGCGGCTCCGCCACGGCCGCCACCTCGGGGGTGACGCCCTCCGCGACGACCTCCTGGTGCTCGGCGCGCAGCTCCGACAGCTTGGCCACCAGCCGGGCGATCTCCCACTCCTGGGCGGGCAGCATCACGCCGTTGCGCACGCCGTCCAGCAGGCCCTCGGCGTGCACGTGGGAGGACATGACCTGGTCGATGGCCGTCTGGGCGCGCGACAGCAGGGCCCTGGCGGGCTCGTCGAGGCGGTCGCGCAGCACGTACCGGCCCTCGTGACGGCGGGCGATCTCGTAGACCTCGCGCTCCAGCGCGTTGCGCCGCTCCACCTGCACGTCGGGTCTGGGCTTGAGCAGGACGGCCACCATGAGCAGGGCCGACCCCGTCATGATCACTACGAAGGGGGTGTAACGCTCGGCGGTGAACAGCACGAGCCCGTACATCGCCGCGATGAGCGCCGTCACGGCCGCCGCCAGCCGGGCGGCGCGCGCCAGCGGGACGCGGCCGCGATCGGGAGGCGCCCAGCCGGCGCGCATCCGCAGCAGCAGCTTGCGGTTGTCGCGGAGCAGCGTCCCGACATCGTCGGGCACGGACGGATCGACGATCACCTTCGCATATCGTCCGGCCACGTTCTGAGTCCTTCGTACTGATCCTTGGTACGTCTTCCCGTCCGGTCGTCAGCTCTCCAGGTAGCGGAACGCCTCATGGGCGGACTTCACGCTGCGGCGTAAGGTGCGCTCCAGCACGTCGGCGTCCTGCGACAACCGGTCGATCTCCGGCACGGCCAGCTTGTCGGCGCCCGACTCGGCGAGCAGTTCCTCATAGCGCGGCAGCCGGGCGCGCAGCTCCTCGATCTGGCTGCGGGCGTGGTAGGCGCGCTCGGCCTCGGCGACGTGGCCGGCGTACCGCTCCAGCGCCTCCACCCTCGCCACCACCGCGGCCTCGCTGCCGGCCAGAGCGCGTTCGAGCGGCTCGATCACCGCCGCCACCTCCGGCGCGATGCCTCTGGCCAGCAGGTCGCGGTGCTCCAGCCGCAGCGCCGACAGCTTGGCGAGCAGCCGGGCGATCTCCCACTCCTGGGCGGGCAGCATCGTGGCGTTGCGGGCGTCGTCCAGCAGGCCCTCGGCGTTGACGTGGGAGCGCAGCACCGTGCCGATCGCGCGCTGCGCCCTGGCCAGGACGGCCGCCGCCTCCGGGTCGAAGTCCTCGGGGAGCAGGTAGCGGCCGTCGTACCAGCGGGCCTGCTCGTAGACCGCGCGCTCCTGGGGGCGGTGGTCGTCCTCGGCGACCTCGCTCATGGACGCGATCTTCACCAGGACGATGAAGACGTACGTGCCGAGCAGCACGAAACCGGCGGCGGCGTACCGGGAGGCCAGCAGCACCGCCATCAGGGCGATCACGACCGGCGTGGCGGCCAGCAGCAGCGCGCTCGACGGCGTGCGGCGGCGCGCCGGGGCCACCTCGGCGGGCGGCACCCATCCGGCCTTGATCCTGGACAGCAAGGGGGCGTTCGCGCGCAACATTCCGGCCACCTCCGGCGGAACCGCCGGATCTACGACCACACCCACGTTCTGTCCTGGCACCCTGGCGCCCCCAACGCTCGTGATATTGGGATATTACGTTCGTTTCTGCCCAGGTGTCAGCCTCCGGAAGGTCAGTCCAGCGAACCACCAGTTCCGATCATCCAGCACCTTCATCGCCGCGGGCACCAGCACCAGCCGCACCACCGTGGCGTCGACCAGCACCGCGACGGCCGGCCCCACCCCCATCACGCGCAGCGCGCGATCATCGAAGGCGCCGAACGCGGCGAACACGCAGAACATGATGGTGGCCACAGAGGTGATGACCGCCCGCGGTCCGCGCGAGCCCCGTCGGCGACCGCGCGGGGTCGTCCCGCACCACCAGACTCCTGAACACCGGCACGAGCAGCACGAAGGCCGCCGGCGACACGGCACCGACCACCCACGGCAGCCCCGCCCTTCCGCAGCGCTCCCCGGCGTCTCGTACCCGCCCGCGCTCCCCGACGCGGCCACCCGGCTCCAGCTTTCGTGGGGCTCCGGAGGTGGTGGGGTCAGATGCCTGGGCGGATCAGGCCGGTTTCGTAGGCGAGGACGACCAGCTGGGCGCGGTCGTGGACGGCCAGCTTGGTCATCATGCGGTTGACGTGGGTCTTGACCGTGTGCGGGCTCATGGCCAGCTCCTCGGCGATGCGCGCGTTGGTGAGGCCGCGGCCGACGCGGGCCAGGACCTCGCGTTCGCGGCCGGTCAGCGGGGCGAGGCGGCCGGTGTCCAGGGCGGCGGGGCGGGCGGTGAACTCCTCGATGAGCCGCCGGGTGACACCGGGCGACAGCAGGGCGTCCCCACGGGCGGCGACCCGTACGGCGTGGCGGATCTCGGCCGGCTCCGCGTCCTTGACCAGGAAGCCGCTGGCGCCGGAGCGCAGCGCCTCGTACACGTACTCGTCCAGGTCGAACGTGGTGACCACGACGACCCGCACGCCGCTCGCGGTGAGCGCGCGGGTGGCGGCCAGGCCGTCGAGCTCGGGCATGCGGATGTCCATCAGCACCACGTCGGGACGCAGCCGCCGCGCCTCGCGGACCGCCTCCGCGCCGTCGGCGGCCTCCCCCAGCACGCGCAGGTCGTCCTCGGTGTCGAGCAGCGCCCGGAGCCCGGCGCGGACGAGCGGCTGGTCGTCGGCCAGCAGGACGGTGATCATGTGGGCAGCCTGGCGGTGACGCGGAACCCGCCGCCGGGGGCGTTCCCGGTGGCCAGCCGGCCGCCCAGGGCGGCGACCCGCTCGGCCATGCCGGTGAGCCCGTGCCCGCGCCGCACCGGCCCGTCACCCGGGCCGTCGCCCGGCCCGTCATCCGGGCCATCCCCCGGCCCGTCCCCCGGGCCATCCGCCGGGCCGTCCTGGCCGGGCGGGCCGCACGCGGCGTCCTCTGAGGGGATGCCGCGGCCGTCGTCCTCCACCTGGACAGTCACCGCCCCCGGCTCGTACGTCAGCCGCACGGTGGCCGCACCGGCGCCGGCGTGCCGCATGGTGTTGGTCAGCGCCTCCTGAACCACCCGGTAGACGGTCAGGTCGGCGGCCGGAGGGAGCGGACGGCGCTCGCCCTCCACGTCGAAGGACACCGGCAACCCGGCCGTCTCCAGCAGCCGGGGCAACTGCGCGGACCCCGGCTGGGGCGCGTGCCCGGACGTGCCGGGACGCAGCACGCCGAGCACCGCCTTCATCTCGCCCAGCGCCTGCCTGCTGGAGGTGCGGATCACCTGGAGGGCGGCGGCGGCCTCGGGCGGGCCACCGGCTCGCTCGACGGCCTCGGCGGCGACGGCGGCGTGCAGGGCGATCACGGAGACGGTGTGGGAGGTGACGTCGTGCAGCTCCCTCGCCACCCGCAGCCGCTCCTCCTGGGCCCGGCGCAGCGCCTCCTCCTCCCGGCTGCGCTCGGCCTGGGCGGCGCGCCGCTCCACCTCCCGCGTGTACGCCCGCCGCGCCCGCGACACCTCCGCAGGCTGCGCCACCACCAGCACGAGCAGCAGCCACACGAGCACGGCGAGCGCGACGTCGGCCTCCATCCTGCCGAGCGCCGCCACCCCGGGCACGGCCACCAGGAACGCCGCCCCGGCCCACCCCGCGGCCCTGCGCCCGGCGGCGATGGCCGAGAACAGCGCGATCAGCGCGGGCACCGGCCAGAGCGCGATCGCGTACCCACGGGTGAAGATCACCGCCGCGGCGACCGCGCACACGGCGAGCGCCAGGCGGGGCCGCCTGGGCAGCAGCGCGAGCCCGAGCGCCGTGGCGGCGAGCAGCGCATGGCCGAGCAGGTCGAGTGGCCGGGCGTGCGGCTGGTTGCCGTAGGCCATGACGGTGGAGGCGTGCACGCTCACGGCCATGATGAGCACGAGGGCGGTGGTCCGCATACCGGCACCGTAATGCCCGCTTTCCGGCCCGCGCGATACCGCTGTCGCCGTACGAGCGGTACCGCGCATGACGTACGTCATACGCCCCTGGCTGACGCACGGCACTACCCGCGGCACCGCCCGCCCGGCGAAGGTGGGCGCATGAAGGGAAACGCGCTGGAGCTGAAGGCCGTGACCAGGACGTACGGCCAGGTCACCGCGCTCGGCGGCGTCGATCTGGACGTCGGGGAGGGCGAGACGGTGGCGGTGCTGGGCCCGAACGGAGCCGGCAAGAGCACGTTGCTGTCCGTCGCGCTGGGCCTGCGCGCCCCCGACGCGGGCACGGCCACGGTGCTCGGAGGAGCGCCGCCGGAGGCGCTGCGGGCGGGCCGGGTCGGGGTGCTGCCGCAGGAGTCGGGGCTGCTGGAGGACGTGCGGGTGGGCGAGCTGGTGTCGGCGGTCGCCGGGATGTACCCGGGGCGGCCCGATCCCGGGCGGGCGCTGCGCGCGGCGGGGATCGAGGAGCTGGCCCGGCGTCCCGTCGGCCGGTTGTCAGGGGGGCAGCGGCAGCGGGTGCGGTTCGCGCTGTGCGTGGCGGGCGATCCGGAGCTGCTCGTGCTGGACGAGCCGACCGTGGGGCTGGACGTCACGGGCCGCCGCGCCCTGTGGCAGGAGATCAGGGCGAGGACCGCGCGGGGGCGTACCGCCGTCTTCGCCACCCACTACCTGACCGAGGCCGACGACTACGCCGACCGGATCGTGCTGCTGGCCGGCGGCCGGGTCGTCGCCGACGGGACGCCGGCCGAGGTGAAGGCGCTGGTCGGCGGCAACGAGGTGCGGTTCGCGCTCGGCGACGCCGACCCCGCCGAGCTGGAGGGCCTGCCCGGCGTGCGGCACGTCAGCGTGGCGGGCCGCGACGTGCGGCTGCGGACCGGCGACTCCGACGCGACGCTGCGGGCCCTGTTCGCCGCCTACGCCGGCGTCAGGGACGTGCGGGTGGAGAGCGTGGACCTGGAGAGCGCGTTCGTGACGCTGACGGGAGGACGGGACTGATGGGGTCGTATCTCAAGCTGGAGCTGGTGCGCGGGCTGCGCAACCCGGTGTCGCTGCTCATGCTGACGCTCTTCCCGCTGGGCCTCTACCTGCTGTGGACCAAGGTGCTCACCGTGGTGCCGCAGAACCGGATGGACGAGTTCGCGGCGTACTCGATGGTGTCGATGGCCACGTACGGCGCCATGGGCGGCGCGCTGTTCATCGGCGGCGCCATCGCGCTGGAGCGCGGCAAGGGCTGGCTCGACCAGCTCGCGGTGACCCCGCTGCCCGCGTCGGGCTACGTGACGGCCAAGCTGCTGAGCGGCGCGGCGACGGTGCTGCCGAGCATCCTCACCGTGCTCGCCGCCGGGGCGTCGCTGTCGGGCGTGCGGCTGCCGGCCGGGACCTGGCCGCTGCTGGTGGTGCTGATCTGGGCGGGCGTGCTGCCGTTCGCGGCGCTCGGGGTCGCCTTCGGCTACATGCTGAAGGGGCAGGTCGCGACCTTGGCCCTGATGGTGGTCTATTTCGCCATGTCGGTGCTCGGCGGGCTGTGGCTGCCGGTCGAGGCCATGCCGGCCGGGATGCGGGCCGTGGCCGAGCTGAGCCCCGCCTACCAGGCCGGGTCGCTGGGCTGGCGGGCGCTCGACGGCCTCCCGCCGACCGGGACCTCGCTCGCCGTGCTGATCGGCTGGACGCTGCTCTTCTGCGCGCTGGCCGGATGGCGTTACCGTCGGGCACTGTGACCTCGGTGCGGGAGTTCGACTTCAGCAGGGGCCGGGCGGCGGCGAGGGCCGGGGCGTGCGCCTGGCTGCTGCTGATCGTCTGGCCGCTGTGGGTGTTCGCGGGGACGGGCCCTGACCTGCCACGGGTGGTGGCGGTGCTGGGCGGGGTCGCGGTGTTCGCGGCCTGCTGGGTGCAGATCATGTGGCGGATGCTGAGCCACCGGGCCACGACGCCGGACCCGCTCGCGCTGGCGGGGCTGGCCGGTGCGGGGCTGGCGCTGCTGCCGCTGTTCGGGGCGCCGTGGGCGTACGTGTCGTTCGTGTACGCGGTCAGCGCCTGCGCCGCGACCCTGCGCACCCCGGCCTTCGCCGCCTCCGTGGCCGCGATCGCCGGGGTGGAGGCGGCGGCGCTGCTGTCCTTCGGCGTGCCGTTCCCGGGGGTCTGGTGGGTGCCGCTGGTCATCGTCGTGCAGGCCGTCACCGTGCACGGCATCCGGAACATGGGCCTGCTGGTGGCCCGGCTGGACGCGGCCAGGGCGGAGGTCGCCCGGCTGGCCGTGGAGAACGAGCGGCTGCGCTTCGCCCGCGATCTGCACGACACGCTGGGGCACACCCTGACCGCGATCACGATCAGGAGCCAGCTCGCCGCCCGGCTCGCCCCGGCCGACCCGGTCCGGGCCGCCGCTGAGATGGGCGAGGTGGAGGGGGCCGCGCGGCGGGCGCTCGACGAGATGCGGCAGGCGGTCACGGGCTACCGGGCGGCGTCGCTGGCGCAGGAGCTGGAGGGGGCGACGCGCAACCTGGCGGTGGCCGGGATCGAGGTGACCGTCCTGCCCATGGCCACCGACACCGCCGACCGGCCGGTCCCCGCCGCCGCCGAGACCCTGCTCGCCTGGTCCGTACGCGAGGCCGCCACGAACGTCCTGCGCCACAGCCGCGCCCGCCGCTGCCGCATCACCCTGCGCGCGGACGAGACGTGCGCCGAGGTGGAGGTCGTGGACGACGGCCGCGCCCGCCAGAGCACCGGGGACGGCGCCCCGGGGACCGGGAACGGGCTGGCCGGGCTGGCCGAGCGGGTCGGGGCCGCGGGCGGGCGCGTGGAGGTCGGGCCGCTGCCCGGCGGCGGCTACCGGCTGCTGGTGCGCGTGCCGCTGGAGGCCGGGCCGGGGACGGGAACCGGCTCCGGGGTGGGGGCGGGCTCCGGGGCGGGGGCGGCGTGATCCGGGGCGGGGGCGGCGTGATCCGGGGCGGGGGCGGCGTGATCCGGGGCGGGGGCGGCGTGATCCGGGTGCTGCTCGCGGATGACCAGGAGCTGGTCAGGGGCGGCCTGGCCGCGCTGCTCTCGCTGGAGGACGACATCGAGGTGGTGGCCGAGGTCGGGCGGGGTGACGAGGTGCTCGCGGCGGCGCGGGAGCATGAGCCCGACGTGATCCTGCTCGACATCGAGATGCCGGGGATGTCCGGCCTGGAGGTGGCCGAGGAGTTGCGGGGGCATCGGGTGGTGATCGTCACGACGTTCGGCAGGCCCGGCTATCTCAGCAGGGCGCTCGACGCGGGCGTGGCCGGTTACGTGGTCAAGGACGCCCCCGCCGCCGAGCTGGCCGCCACCGTACGCCGGGTGATGGCCGGCGAGCGGGTCATCGACCCCAAGCTGGCCGTGACCGCGCTGACCACGGGCCCGAGCCCGCTCACCCAGCGGGAGGCGGAGGTGCTGCGGGTGGCGGCGGACGAGCCCACGGTGGCGGCCATCGCCCGGCGGCTGTTCCTCACCGAGGGCACCGTGCGCAACTACCTGTCGTCGGCGATCGGCAAGACCGGCGCCGCCAACCGCGCCGAGGCCGTCCGTGTCGCGGAGTCCCGCGGCTGGCTCTGACCCGCCGCGCCGCCCCGCACCGCCTGCACCGCTTTGCACCGTTCGCACCGCCTGCACCGCCGGAACCACCGCACCGACCCCGGGACCCCCAACAGGCGTCAGTCACCCTGTAAGAGGGCGTTCTGGTGGATCTCCCACAAAGCCGTCTCCGGGATGCCCGCCTTGACCAGTTGCTCCCACGTCGCCATCCGGTCGGCCGGGTCGTCGAGCAGGGTGCGCAGCAGGGGACGCAGGACGGCGCGGTCGCCGCCCTCCTCGTACCACATGGCGCCCAGGGCGCGGTACAGGGCGGGTGAGCGGACGCCGGCCGTCCGCATCAGCTCCTCCACGAGCGCGACCCGCTGGCGGAACGGCAGCGACTCGCCCGCCCCGAGCGCCCGCAGCAGCAGGTCGAGCAGCCGCCGGTGCTGCGGGTCGTGCCCGGTGGCGACCGCGGCGACGACGTCGCCCATGCCGGTGGGCTCGGCGCCGCCGCCGAGCACGACGTCCTCGCGGCCGTCCACGACGACGCGGCGGGCGGCGAGGGTGGTGACGAGCCCGGTCCAGCCCTCCTGGCCGAGCTGCCCCTTCCACAGGTGGGTGAGCGAGGACCAGCGTTCGAGCGCGTCGGGGCCGGGCAGCAGGGCCGAGACCGAGACGGGCTGCTCGGAGGCGGTGACGATGAGCAGGGTGAGGTTCGCCGAGTACGCCGCCAGGCGCCGGGTCAGCGGGTGACGGACAGGACGGAACCCGGTGAAGTGGCGGCGGGTCCGCTCGTGCAGGGCGCGCCGCAGCAGCCCGGTCAGCAGGTCGACGCAGCGGGCCCGCACCACGGACGGCACCTCGGCCAGCAACTCCAGGACGAACCCGACGGTCGGGCCGCGCTCGGCCAGGCAGGAGTGGGAGGTGACGGCGTACAGCAGGTCGTCGTCCACGGCCTGGACGATGGCGAGCGGCTCGTCCCCGGCCAGGCGGCGGCGCCGGTCGAGGTCGCGCAGCGCGTACATGGTGATCCAGGCGACGAGGAACTCGGCGAACGTGGAGTGCAGGAACGCGTGCCCGCCCCGGCGGACGAAGAAGAACCGCTCGGTGGCCTTGCGCGCCCAGCCGCCCGGCGCGTCCTCGTCGCGCGGGTCGTCCTCGCCGCCGTGGCAGAGGGCGGGCAGGTCGCGTTCGAGCTGCTCGTCGGTGATGACCTGGCTGCCGCGGGCCAGCATGGACAGCGCGACCGCGCCGAGCAGCACCAGCTCCTGGTCGATGGCCACCCGGTGGGCGCCGCCCGTCTCGCGCTCGGTGTAGTCGCGCAGCAGCACCTCGTAGAGGCGGGCGCGGCCGAGCGGGCCGTGGTCGCGCTGGAGCGCGTTGCCGCCGGCGTCGTAGAGGGCGAGCAGCAGCAGGAGCAGCGGCTGCCTGGCCATCTCGCCGTGGGCCAGCGCCGCCTCGGGAGGCAGCGGGGTCAGGTCGCGCCGGGCGAGCAGGGCGCGGTTGGCCTGGTCCCAGACGTCGAGCCACTGGCGTACCTGGTCGTCGTCGAACGGCCGCAGCTCCAGGGCGAGCAGCCCGTCGGGGAAGCGGACCCGGTCGGCCACCACCGTCCTGCTGGTGACGACGACCGCGACGGGCCGGCCCAGCCCGGCCTCCCTGACCTGGAACTCGCGTACGTGCTCCAGGTAGTCGTAGCGGGCGGCGGCGCCCTGCACCAGCTCGTCGAACCCGTCGAGCAGGATGACCGGCATGGCGCCGTCGGCGGCGGCGACGAGGTCGGCGTAGGCCACCTCCTCCCCCAGCACCCCGGCCATGGCCTGCTCGATCTGCTCGGTGATGCCCGCCCGCGCCCGCACCCCGCGCAGCTCGACCCTGATCGGCAGGAACTCCGAGCGGGCCAGCCGCGCGGCCAGCACCTCGGTCAGCTTGGTCTTGCCCGAGCCCGGCTCGCCGAGCACGAGCAGCGGCACCTGGGTGGCGCGCAGCGAGGTGAGGTGGCCGACCAGGAACGCCTCGGCGTCGGCCAGCAGCCGCTGCCCCTCCCACCAGCCGCGCAGCGCGGGCGTGGACTCCTGGGTCAGCTCGGCGACCCGGCAGCGCGGGCTCAGGTAGCCCTCGCCGAGCAGCGGCAGGTAGACGTCCTCGGGCAGCTTGCCGACCACGAGCAGCGGCTGGTCGAGGGCGTTGGCGGCCATCCTGACCCGGTGGATCATGGGACGGTCGCCCGCGCGGGGCGGCGCCAGCTCGGCCAGCAGCCAGGCCACCCTGGACAGCGCGGTGGCGGGCGGCGGCGGCTCGGTGACCAGGCTGCGCACCCCGAACTCGTGGCTCTCGAGCGCCAGCGACCGGTAGTCCTCGTCGTAGATGCGCAGCGCGTGCGCGGGCGGGCCCTCGGCGAGCAGGCGGGGCAGCTGGAGCTGGTCGTCCACGGGCAGCTCGTCCCACAGGGACAGGCCGCTCACGTACGCGGCCAGGCATTCCGACATGCGCAGGTAGGCACGTTCCACGGCGGCGCGGGTGTCGGCGTACGGGATGTGCGGCTCGGGGATGGGCAGGCGGACCAGCAGCAGCTCGGCGACCAGCCGGGCGAAGCGCTCCGCGGTGGGGACGCCGCGGGAGATCTGCTCGGGCCGGTCGAGCCGGTCGAGCGTGAACGGCAGCTTGGCCTCGCCGAGCGCCTCGAAGTAGGCGGAGACCACGACGGCGGCGTGCGCGGCGGCCAGGCGGCGGGTGCGGGTGTGCCGGTCGACGCCCGCCCTCAGCTCGGGCAGGCGGCGTACGACGTCCTCGCCGTAGGCCACGATGGCGTCGCGCAGGCCGCGTAATCCGGCCGCGAGCTGGGGCCCACCGGACAGGGCCCAGCCGGTGCGCTCGGCCGCCGACGCCAGCCCGATGACCTTGACGAGCCTGCCGTCCTTGCATCCGAGAATCCTCAGGGCGTCGGCGTAGCTCGGGGTTTCGATCATGGCCTTCTCCCGGGGGACTGGGGATGTCCCATCATGCGTTGTCCGCCCCGATCGTGCAGGCTGTTGGCCAGGATGGTCGGGACCTGCCCGTCATGTACCCTTCAACGCCGTCTCGATCTCAGGCAGCGCCGCGGGATCCTCGATGGTGGACGGGGCGGTGTACGGGCGGCCGTCGGCGATGTCGCGCATGGTGGCGCGCAGGATCTTGCCTGATCGGGTCTTCGGCAGCCGGGACACCACGACGGCGCGGCGGAAGGCGGCGACCGGGCCGATGCGCTCGCGTACGAGGGCGGTCAGCTCCCGCTCGACCTCCTCGGGGTCGCGGTCCGCGCCCGCCTTGAGCACCACGAACCCCATGGGGAGCTGGCCCTTCAGCTCGTCGGCGACGCCGATCACGGCGCACTCGGCGACGTCGGGGTGTGCGGCGATGACCTCCTCCATCGAGCCGGTGGACAGGCGGTGTCCTGCCACGTTGATGACGTCGTCGATGCGGCCCATGACGTAGAGGTGGCCGTCGTCGTCGAAGTGGCCGCCGTCGCCGGTGAGGTAGTGGCCGGGGTAGCGGTCGAGGTAGGAGCGGGCGAAGCGAACGGGGTCGCGGTAGAGGGTGGGCAGGGCGCCGGGCGGGAGCGGCAGCCTGACGGTGACCGCGCCTTCGACGCCGGGCGGGCAGTCGCGGCCGTCGGCGTCGAGGATGTGGACGTCCCAGCCCGGCACGGGCTTGGTGGGCGAGCCCGGCTTGATCGGCAGCGGCTCGATGCCGACGCAGTTCGCGGCGATGGGCCAGCCGGTCTCGGTCTGCCACCAGTGGTCGATGACGGGGATGCCGAGCAGGTCGGAGGCCCAGTGGTAGGTGTCGGGGTCGAGGCGCTCGCCGGCCAGGAAGAGGTGCCGCAATCCTGACAGGTCGTACTTCTTCGCGAAGGCGCCGGAGGGGTCCTCCTTCTTGATGGCGCGGATCGCGGTCGGGGCGGTGAACAGCGTGCGCACGCCATGCGCGGCCACCACCCGCCAGAACGCGCCGGGGTCGGGGGTGCCGACCGGTTTGCCCTCGTACAGCACCGTCGTGCAGCCCGCGAGCAGCGGCGCGTAGACGATGTAGGAGTGGCCGACCACCCAGCCGACGTCGGAGGCGGCCCAGTAGACCTCGCCCGGGGCGGCGCCGTACACGTTCGCCATGCTCCAGTGCAGCGCGACCACGTGGCCGCCGTTGTCGCGCACGACGCCCTTCGGCGCGCCCGTCGTGCCCGAGGTGTAGAGGATGTAGAGCGGGTCGGTCGCGGCCACGCTCACGCAGCCGGCCGGCTCGGCCGCCGCCACCGCCTGCGCCCAGTCGAGGTCGCGGCCCTCGGCCAGGTCGGCGCGGCACTGCGGCCGCTGCAGGATCACGCACCGCTCAGGCCGGTGCGCCGCCTGCTCCAGCGCGTCGTCGAGCAGCGGCTTGTACGCCACCACCCGGCTCGGCTCGATGCCGCACGACGCCGACAGCACCACCTTCGGCTGGGCGTGGTCGATGCGCACCGCCAGCTCCCTGGCCGCGAACCCGCCGAACACCACCGAGTGCACCGCGCCCAGCCGCGCGCAGGCCAGCATCGCCACCACGGCCTGCGGCACCATGGGCATGTAGATGACCACGGTGTCGCCGGCGGTGACGCCGAGGCCGCGCAGCATGCCCGCGGTCCTCGCCGTCTCCTCCAGCAGTTCCGCGTAGGTGTAGGCGCGGATGACGCCGGTGACGGGACTGTCGTACATGAGCGCGGGCTGATCGCCCCGGCCCGCCGCGACGTGCCGGTCGAGGGCGTTGTGGCAGGTGTTGAGCCGCCCGTCGGGATACCAGCGGCCGTCGGCGTACACGGTCCGCGGAGCCGTGTCCCAGTCGATGCCGCTTGCCGCCTCGCCCCAGAACGCCTCGGGCTGCTCGATGCTGCGCCGGTAGACCGCCTCGTAACCGCTCACCTGTCGATCAGAACAGCCGTGGGGCGATGGCGCAAGACGTGCCACGCGAGAGATCGGCGGACCGTCGTGGGCGGTCGGCAGGCGGTCGGTGGACGTCGCCGAGCCGCCGGTCCCGTCAGGTTCCCGTGGCGGGTGACAGCACCAGGCGGACGGCGAAGTCTCGGTAGCCGGCCCGCTCGAACGCGCGCGCCATCGGCACGTTGCCCACATCGGTGTCGGCGACGATCCGCTGGACGCCGCGCTCCGCGTGGGAGCGGGTGATCTCGCCGAGCAGGTCGTCCACGTAGCCCCGGCCGCGCCGCTCCGGCACCACGCCGATGTAGCCGACCACGGGTCCCGCGTCGTTGGCCGACGGCAGGGCCACCCCGACGAGGTCGCCGCCGTGGTCGTACGCCAGCCGCCACCACCTCCGGTCGCCGCGCATGGACCGGTTGTCGCGCACGTCCTCGCGGGCCTGCGTCTCCGGGTCGGTGACGGCCAGCGCCTGGCGGGTGTGGAAGTCGAGCGTGCCCACCGCCACCCGCCGGAACGCCGCCACGAACGCCTCGTCGTCGTCATCGGCGCGGAACACCAGCCGCTTCGACGGCTCGGGCACCGGGGCGTCGCCGTCGGTCCAGGCGTAGCGCAGGCGTTCGAGCTCCTCGGTCAGCCCGGCCCGGCCCGCCGCCTCCCAGCGCCAGCCGATCGCCGCCCGCGCCTTCGGGTCGTCGCGCCAGCCGTTGAGCAGGAACACGTGGTACGCCGGCGCCTGCCCGTACGCGTCGTGGGCCCGGCGCAGCAGCTCGGCCGCCAGGCCGCGGCGGTCGGCCACGGACGGATGGACGTACAGGCAGTCGAGCGCGAGCGGCCGGTCGCCGTCGGCGAAGCTCCACCAGACGGCGCGGGCCAGGATGTCGCCGGTGTGCTCGTCCTCGGCGAGCCAGATCCGGTCATAGCGGTAGTTGCCGCTCTCCAGGAACGACAGCAGCCGCTCCGGATGGGACCAGCTGATCGACTCGTCGACGACGCAGCCGAGCAGGCGGTCTAGATCGTCCTCGGTGGCGGGACGCAAACGCATGAATCCTCCGGCAAGCAGAAGCGGGCGCGGAGCGCGCCCATGAACGTGCTGGACACCTCTACGCCTCCTTTCTTCCGACTTTTCGGCATCGGAGGGCACTCTAGCTGAAATATCGCGACAGGATGTTCGGGTGAGCTCCTACGACGACGACACACTGCCCCTGCAGCCCCCGATCAGGCTGCCCGCAGCGGCCACGCTCGCATCCTCCGTACGATCCGCGCCCTTCTTCGAGGAAGCGGCCGGTGAGCTGAAGCCGGACGCCGAGGACGCCGAGGTGCTCGGCGTCTGGGCCGCGCACTGCCGCGAACGGCTGGCCGCCGACGAGGGGCTGCTCCTGGAGCTGATCAGGATGTTCCTGTCCAGGGAGCCCGTCACGGGCGAGCCGCCCGCCGCGCTGACGGGGCTCGGGCTGGTACGGCAGGAGGAGCCGTACACGCTGAGCTGGCTCGGCCTGTGGGTGGCGCGGCAGATCATCGCCGAGACCACCGGGCAGGAGATCCCCGTCATGGGCTCGCTCGCCGAGGCGGACGCGGCGACGCTGCTGCACGGGCTGCGCGCCTACCCGGAGGCCGAGCGGGGCGAGGAGCTGGCCGGGTGGCTCAAGGACCGCGACCCCGCCGAGGCGGCGGACGAGCTGGCCGCCGCGCTCGCCTCGGTGAGCCCGCTGGCCCGCGCGGTCGGCGTGGAGGTGCTGTCCACGGCGCTCGGCGACACCGGGCGGCTGGCGCTGACCCGGCTGCTCGACCAGCCCAGGCTGGGCGCGGTGATCGCGGCGAGGACCGGGCGCGACAACCGGCGTCCCGCGCCCGAGGAGATCGCCTGGGTGCTGGTGGACATGGCGGCGGCGCTGCTGGAGTTCGGCGGGGAGATCGGGGAGGTGATCGAGTCGATGGCGATGGGCATGAACGCCGACGAGCAGGCGGGCACGATCGCCATCCTCGCCTTCGGCGACCACCCGTGGACGAGCCAGGTGCTGCGCGTCCTCATCGACCACCACCCGGACGACAAGGTGCGGGCCTCCGCCCGCAAGGCTCTGCGCCGCCTCCGCGGCCTGGCCGACGCCCACCTCTGACCGCGCACGTGACGGGCGCGCCCGCGGGACGGGCGGGGCTGTGGGGTGTCGATCACCGGTAGAGTCGGCTCGGTGACCAAGCATGCGATCTCCCCACAGACCGGCATCCTGGGTGACACGTTCGCCTGCGACTGCGGCGCGCTGATGGTCGGCCGGATGACGGCCGAGGTGCACGCCGCCGAGAGCGGGCTGTGCTCGGCCTGTCTCGGCACGACGCGGGAGGAGGTGGCGCCCGGCCTGGTGCGCCCCTGCACCTCGTGCGCCGGCTCCGGCCGCCGCAAGGAGCAGGTGACCTGGCAGCTCGCCCACGCCGAAGCCGAGCACCTGATCACGATGACCATCGTGCGCGGCGTCGTCGCCGGGTTCGACGGCCCGTTCCACCTGTCGGAGGTGGCCGACACGGTCAGGAACGGCCTCGGCCTCCCCACGGGCCGGCTGCCCGTCGGCCCCCGCGTCCGCGACCTGCTGCTCCAGCTGCAGGCGGCGGGCGAGATCGCGATGGTGTCGGCCCCCGACGAGATGGTCGGCACGGACATGGTCCTCTACCGCGACCCCCAGTGGCAGCGCGTCCGCGCCGTCGGCCGCTAAATCCCCTCTCAGCACGGCGGCCCCGAGCGGGGAGCCCGGGGCCGCAGGCGGCGGAGGTCAGTAGACGCAGGTGCTGCTCGACAGGATCTCGATGCCGGCGATCTTGCGGGGCTGCGCGTACGTCATCGAGTCGCCCGGCTTCAGGCAGCTGACCGTGATCCCCTCGGCCGGGCGCACCCGTGCCGCGTAGGTGCTGAGGTTCTGGGCCCCCGTGACGGTCGCGCTGAGCGCCTTGAAGCCCGGCTCGCCGGGGACGCAGAGGCGGCCGGAGGGCGAGACCGTGGTCACGCACACCGAACCGGCGGCGGCCTGCCCCGACGCGGACCGCGCTGCCTGTGCCGGCACGGCCGACAGGGCTGTCAGCGACAGTGCGGCGACGATCGCTCCGGTGACGCCTCTGGCGAATGCGGACATCCTTGCCCCTTTCCCTGGACTTGCGCTGGATCCGCCGGAATGGCGGGCTGGTGTAGGGCGGGGAGAGGGAGGTCTCCCCGCCCGCTCAACCCTCCAATGGATCAGGCGTCTTGGCCAGGGCTGCGGCCGGGCATTGTGCGGTCATTACGCACCCGATGCCACACCTTCCATCCGGGGGCCATCCGGGGGCCATCCGGGGGCCGTCCGGGGGCCACCAGGGGCCCACCGCCCCACCGGCGCTCAGCCGGGCAGGCGGCAGATGACCTCGCCGTGCAGGATGGAGAACCAGCCGTCCTCGGCCGCCGCCCACTCCCGCCACCCCGCCGAGATGCGCCGCAGGTCGGACTCGGTGGCGGCCCCGGTGGCGAGTGCCTGCCGGGCCATGGCGGAGGACAGGATGCGATCGGCCCACATGCCGCCCCACCACTCCCGGTCGGCGGGGGTGGCGAAGCACCAGGTGGAGGAGGTGGAGGTGACGTCGTCGAAGCCGGCGGCGCGGGCCCAGGACAGCATCCGCCGCCCGGCGTCCGGCTCGCCGCCGTTGCCGCGGGCGACCTTCTGGTAGAGGGCCAGCCATTCGTCCAGCGCGGGCACCCGCGGCCACCAGGTGAAGGCGGCGTAGTCGCTGTCGCGGGCGGCGACGAACCCGCGCGGCTTGGTGACCCGGCCCATCTCGCGCAGCGCTTGTACGGGGTCGCCGACGTGCTGGAGCACCTGGTGGGCGTGCACGACGCAGAACGTGTCGTCGGGGAAGGGCAGGTCGTGCACGTCGGCCACGGCGAAGTCGACGTTGGTCAGCCCCCTGGCGGTGATCTCGCCTCTGGCGAGGGCGAGGGCGTCGTCGCTCACCTCGGACGCCGTCACGTGTCCCACGCGGCCCGCCAGGTCGGCGGTGATGGTGCCAGGCCCGCTGCCCACGTCGAGGAGCTTCATGTGCGGGAGCAGGTGGGGCAGCAGGTAGGCGGCCGAGTTCTCGGCGGTGCGCCAGCGGTGCGAGCGCAGCACGGACTCGTGGTGGCCATGCGTGTAGACGGCGTTCATCGGCGAACTCCCTCATATCGGCGTACGGCCACCCTAACTCTCATCTCATCATTCAAGAGAATATGTCTCAAATTTCAAGACATAGCGGGATGTCCGTAGACTTTGCGCGACGACGTACGACATCTCGTGGAAAGGCGGAGTCCGTGGCAGAGGTCCGGCCGATCACCCTCGTGGGCGACCCCGTGCTGCACAGCCCCTGCGAGCCGGTCACCCGGTTCGACGGCGAGCTGGCGACGCTGGTGGAGGAGATGTTCGCCAGCATGTACGCGGCCGAGGGCGTGGGCCTCGCCGCCAACCAGATCGGCGTGCCGCTGCGCGTGTTCATCTACGACTGCCCCGACGCGGAAGGCACCTCGCGCAAGGGCGTGGTCGTCAACCCGGAGCTGGAGCTGCCCAGCCTGGGCGCGCGGCGGCTCGACGCGGGCGACGAGGGCTGCCTGTCGGTGCCGGGACAGTACGCCCCGCTCCCCCGCCCCGACCGGGCCACCGTGCGCGGCTTCGACGTGACCGGCGCGCCCGTCACGGTCGAGGGCACCGGCCTGCTGGCGCGCTGCCTGCAGCACGAGACCGACCACCTCGACGGCTACCTCTACATCGACCGGCTGCCGGCCAAGCGGCGCAAGCAGGTGCTGGCGGCGTACCAGGCATCCCAGGCATCCCAGGCGTCCCAGCCATCCGACGCATCCGAGGCATCCGCTAAAGCGGACAAAGCATCGCTATAGTGGAGGAATGAGCGAAGGGGTCCTGTCCAGCGGCCTGTCCATGGCCGAGCTGGGCCTGCGGATCCGCGGTGAGCGGCGGGCGCGCGGGCTGTCCATCGAGCGGCTGGCCGAGCTGAGCGGCATCAGCAGGAGCATGGTGTCGGAGGTCGAGCGGGGCGCCAAGACGCCGACCGTGCTGGTGCTCGACCGGCTGGCCACGGCGCTCGGCACGTCCATCTCGCGGCTGCTCGACGAGCCCGCGCACGGCGGTGTGCGGGTGCTGCGGCACGCCGAGCAGCGGGTGCTGCGCGACCCGTCCGGCTGGGAGCGGCGGGTGCTGTCGCCGGTGCTGGGCGAGGTGGAGTTCGAGTTCATGCGGACGACCATCGGTCCCGGCGTGGACGCGGGCGAGTTCGCGCCGCACGCGCCGGGCTCGCGCGAGTACCTCGCCGTCGAGCAGGGCGTCCTGCTGCTGACGATCGACGGGCAGCCGTACGAGCTGGCGGCCGGCGACTCCGCGTACTACCCGGGCGACCGCCGCCACGCCTTCGCCGGCGACGCGGAGACGGGCTGCGTCCTCTACCTCGCCATGGAGCTGGCGCCTGGACACCACGGGAGGGAGGGGCACGATGGATGAGCTGCGGACGGTCGCCGATCTGGTCGCCGACCACCTCGACGGCATCGCCGGGAGGCCCGTGTGGCGGCCGGTGCCCGACGAGGAGCGGGCCTGGCTCACCGGGCAGGAGCTGCCCGAGACCGGCCGGCCGCTGGACGAGCTGCTGGCGGACACGCGGGAGCACATCCTGCCGTACCCGATGGGCAACGGCCACCCGCGCTTCTTCGGCTGGGTCAACCCACCGCCGAACCGCGCGGGCGTGCTGGTCGAGCCGCTGGCCGCGGCGTTCAACCCGAGCTGCGCGGGCGGCGACCACGCGGGCCCGCACCTGGAGCGCACGGTCGTGCGCTGGCTCGCGGAGCTGGCCGGCTTCCCGCATACGCCCGGCGGCGGGCTGCTGACCAGCGGCGCGTCCATGGCGACGGTGATCTGCCTGGCCGCCGCCCGGCAGCGCGCGGCGGTGGCCGACGGCTGGGACGTCCGCCGCGACGGGCTGTCCGGGCGGGCGCCGATGGTCCTATACGTCACCGGGGAGGGCCACAGCTGCCTGCACAAGGCGGCCGAGCTGCTCGGCCTGGGCGCGCGGCACGTCAGGACGGTGCCGGCGGACGAGGCGTACCGGATGGACGTGGCCGCGCTGCGCCGCATGATCGCCGAGGACCTCGACGCCGGGCTGCGGCCGTTCTGCGTGGCGGGCAGCGCGGGCACGGTGAACTCCGGCGCGGTCGACCCGCTCGACCAGATCGCCGACGTGGCGGCCTCGTACGGGATCTGGTTCCACGTGGACGGCGCCTACGGGGCGCTCGGCGTGCTGGCCGGCGAGGCGGCGCCGCACTACCGGGGTCTCGACCGGGCCGACTCGCTGGCCCTCGACCCGCACAAGTGGCTGGGCGTGCCGGTGGGCTGCGGGTGCGCGCTGCTGCGCGATCCTGGGGCGGCGCGGGCGGCGTTCAGCCTGGTGCCGTCGTACCTGGTGGACGACAACGCGGGTGACCTGGGGTGGTTCGCCGAGTACGGGCCGGAGCAGACCCGCCCGTTCCGTGCGCTGAAGACCTGGGCGACCCTGTCGCACCTGGGCCGCCGGGGCGTCAAGGACCTGGTCGAGCACACCTCGGGGCTGGCCCGCACGCTGGCCGCGATGGTCGAGGAGGCCCCCGACTTCGAACTGCTGGCCCCGGTCACCACCTCGATCACCGCCTTCCGGCACATTCCGCACACCGAAGGGCGCACCGAGGAGCGCACCGAGGAGCGCACTGAGGAGCGCACCGAGGGGCTCGACGCGCTCAACCGGGCGATCCCCTATGCGGTGCAGGCGCGCGGCAACGCGTTCATCACCGGCACCCGGCTGGGCGGGCGCGACGCGCTGCGTGCCTGCTTCCTGCACCCGGACACCACAGAGGCGGACCTCGCGGTGCTGCTGGAGGAGATCAGGCTGGCCGCCAAGGACCTGTAGCCTGGCGGGCGTGGTCACAGTCGAGGACGTCCGCCGGTTCGCGCTGACGCTGCCGCGCACGACCGAGCACCTCATCCGCGACCGGGTGAAGTTCCGGGTGGGCAGGATCGTCTACGTGGCGTTCTCGCGCGACGAGACGATCATGGGGTTCGGCTTCCCGAAGGAGGAACGCGCGGCGCTGGTGGCCGCCGGCCCCGGCACGTTCCTCCTGCCCCGCGAGTCGGACCTGCGCTACCACTGGGTGGAGGCGCGCATGGCGGCCCTGGAGCCCGACGAGATGCGCGAGCTGGTGCTGGAGGCGTGGCGGATGTGCGTACCGAAGAAGGTCCGCCTGGAGCAGGAGCGCGCCGCCGCCCCATAGCCGCCGCCCCGTAGCCGCCACCCCGTGGCGGCGCGGGTCAGCGCGAGACCGTGCGGTAGAGGTCGCGGGCGAGCGTGGTGACGCGCTTGACCGAGGCGTTCCACGTGCCGCCTGCCGGGTGCGCGGTGAGCAGCGCCATGACGTAGCGCTCGCCGCGGCCCACGAGCCCGGTCGTGTGCAGCACGGGGCGTCCGTAGTCGGGCACGCCCGAGCCGGTGGCGCGCTGCGCGATCCACGACAGGGGCGCCCCGATCGCGCCGCCCGCCGCGGCGGTGCCGGCGGCGTGGGTGGCGTTGCCCGAGCATCGCACGGGCGGCTTCGTGCCGAAGCCCGACCAGCCCTGCTTGACGGCGTGCGGCTTCGGCACGCCGTCGGGGATGCCGAAGGTCTGGTCGAAGCCGTCGGTGCCGCACGGCGTGGCCTTGCGCAGGTGGCCGAGGATGGTGTCCCTGACCCTGGGTTCGGCCCGGTCGAGCAGGTAGCGGTAGGTGCGCACGATGTCGTACGCGCTGAGCGAGACGTACCCCCAGAACCCGGGCTTGGACGCGGGCGGCGGGGTGGTGTCGGCGAGGCCCAGCCTGCGCGCCTGCCGCACGATGATCTGCCCCTTGCCGAGCCGGTCCCAGAAGGCGGAGGCGGCGTCGTCGTCGCTGGACCGCAGCATGATCTTCAACAACGTGGCGTCGGCCGGCGGCACGGTCCTGCGGCCTTCCAGGTAGTCGATCGCAATGAGGATCTTGACGACGGAGGCGGAGCGGAACTTGCGGTGCGCGTTGCGCACCGCGACGAACGTGCCGGCCTGGCGGTCGAAGACCACCCACGCGGCGGTCGTGCCCGCGGGCACGCGGGGTGCCGCGGCGGCCTGGGCGGGCGTCGCGAGCGCCAGCGTGAGGCTGCCGGCGAGGAGCAGGGGTGCCAGGGGCTTGGTTCGCATTCGCCTATAACTACCAGATTCCGGCAGTGGGCTCTTGACCCGCCAACGAAAGCGGGTATAAACACAGAGGAAACCAACTCGAAACGGCGGTGAATCAACATCATGTACGCCGAGGAGCGGCAGCAGGAGATCCTGCGACGTGCGCGGGCCGCGGGCCGCGTCGACGTGGTGACGCTGGCCGCCGAGCTCGACGTGACCACCGAGACGATCCGCCGCGACCTGACGTCGCTGGAGCGGGCCGGCGTGCTGCGCCGCGTGCACGGGGGCGCGATCCCCGTGGAGCGGCTCGGCTTCGAGCCCGCGCTCGCCACCCGCGACGAGGTCATGACGGCCGAGAAGGAGCGCATCGCCAAGGCCGCGCTGGCCGAGCTGCCCGAGGACGGCTCGATCATCATCGACGCGGGCACCACCACGGGCCGCCTGGTGAAGGTGCTGCCCGCCGACCGGGAGCTGACGGTGGTGGTCAACTCACCGCCGCTGGCGACCGCGCTGGCCGCCCGCCCCAACCTGCACGTGATCATGCTGGGCGGCCGGTTGCGCGGCAAGACGCTGGCCACCGTGGACGACTGGGCGCTGACCCCGCTGGCCACGCTCAACGTGGACGTCGCGTTCATGGCGACCAACGGCTGCTCGCTGACCCGCGGCCTGACCACCCCCGACCCCGCGGAGGCCGCGATCAAGCGTGCGATGGTCAAGGCCGCGCAGCGCAGCGTGCTGCTGGCCGACCACACCAAGTTCGGCAACACCTACCTGGCCACGTTCGCCGACCTGAGCGAGATCGACGTGGTGATCACCGACACCGGGCTGGACGTGACGCAGGCCGCCGACGTGGCGGCCGCCGGTCCGGAGGTGATCAGGGCGTGATCCTCACCCTGACGCTCAACCCCAGCCTCGACCGCACGATCGAGATCTCCTCACTCGACAGGGGCGCGGTCATCCGCGCCGCCGCCGCCCGCCTCGACCCCGGCGGCAAGGGGGTCAACGTCTCGCGCGCGCTGCTGGCCAACGCGGTGGCGAGCCGGGCGGTGGTGCCGTACGGCGGCGACGAGGGCAGGCAGCTCGTCCGCCTGCTGGCCGCCGAGGGCCTCGACATGGTGACCGTGCCGGTGGCCGGCGCGACCAGGTCCAACGTCACGCTGGCCGAGCCCGACGGCACCGTCACCAAGGTCAACGAGCCGGGCACGGCGCTGTCGCCGGCCGAGCTCGACACGATCGCCGAGGCCGTGCTGGACGCGGCGCACTCCGGCGGCCAGGGCGCCGACTGGGTGGTCGCCTCCGGCAGCCTGCCGCCCGAGGTGCCCGCCGACGTCTACGCGCTGCTGTGCCGCCGCTTCGCCGGGGCGGGCATCAACGTCGCGGTCGACACCAGCGGGCCCGCGCTGTCGTGCGCGCTGCCCGCCACTCCCACGCTGGTCAAGCCCAACCTGGAGGAGCTGTCGGCGGCCACCGGCCTGCCGATCAGGCGGCTCGGCGACGTGGTCGCGGCCGCGGGCGAGCTGCGTGCGGCGGGGGCCCGTACGGTGCTGGCCAGCCTCGGCGCCGACGGCGCCGTCCTCGTCGAGGAGTCCGGCGTCTGGTACGGCGAGGCGCCCGCCGCCGTGCCGCGCAGCTCGGTCGGCGCCGGCGACGCCATGCTCGCGGGGTTCCTCGCCGCGGGCGGCACCGGCCCCGGCGCACTCACGCAGGCGCTGGCCTGGGGAGCCGCCGCCGTCCAGCAGCCCGGCAGCCGCATGCCGGGCCCCGCCCACATCGACCTCAGCGCCGTCACCGTGTGCCGGCCCGACCCCGACCGTCCGCTCTCCACCGCTGTCCCCGCGGCACTCCCGCAACCCGGCTGATCTCCTGCTCATCCTCCAAAGGAGCACGTCCCATGGCCGACACCTACACTCCCCCGGTCACCGGAACCGGGGTCAAGGCCACCATCCAGCGCATCGGCGGCCATCTGGCCGGCATGATCATGCCGAACATCGGCGCGTTCATCGCCTGGGGTCTGATCACCGCGCTCTTCATCCCCACCGGCTGGCTGCCGAACGAGTCGCTCGCGCAGATGGTCGACCCGATCATCCGCATCCTGCTCCCGGTCCTCATCGCCTACACCGGCGGCCGGATGGTGCACGGTCAGCGCGGAGCCGTCGTCGGTGCGGTCGCGGTGATGGGCGTCGTGGTGGGCACGGAGTCGCCGATGTTCCTCGGCGCCATGATCATCGGCCCGCTCACCGCGCTGATCCTGAAATATGTGGACAAGTTCACGGAACAGCGGACCAAGGCCGGCTTCGAGATGCTGGTCGACAACTTCTCCGCCGGCATCGTCGGCGGCGCGATGGCCATCGTCGGCTACTACGCTATCGGCCCGATCGTGCAGGCCGTCACCACCGGCGCCGGCAACGCCGTCGAGTGGCTGATCACCAACAACCTGCTGCCGATCGCCTCGGTGCTGATCGAGCCGGCCAAGGTGCTGTTCCTCAACAACGCCATCAACCACGGCGTGCTCAGCCCGCTCGGCGTCGCCGAGGCCGCCGAGAGCGGCAAGTCGATCCTGTTCATGCTGGAGTCGAACCCCGGCCCCGGCCTCGGCCTGCTGCTGGCCTTCCTGCTCTTCGGCCCGCGCGCCATGCGGCCCACCACCCCCGCCGCCATGATCATCCACTTCTTCGGCGGCATCCACGAGATCTACTTCCCCTACGTGCTCATGAAGCCCCGCCTCATCCTGGCCGTCATCGCGGGCGGCGCGGCCGGCGTGTTCACCTTCATGATCACCGGCGCAGGGCTGGTCGCCACCCCCTCGCCCGGCAGCATCTTCGCCTACCTCGCGGTCACCCCCAAGGGCGGCTGGCTCAGCTCCAGCCTGGGGATCCTCGTGGCGACCGGCGTCTCGTTCGCCATCGCCGCCATCCTGCTCGGCTTCGGCAGGGGCGAGAAGGCCCAGCCCGAAGAGGCCGAGACCGCGCAAACCACCCAGAAAGAGAGCTGACCCATGGCCGGCATCGACAGCAAGGACATCCACAAGATCATCGTGGCCTGCGACGCGGGCATGGGCAGCAGCGTCATGCTCGCCTCCACGCTCAAGAAGCAGCTCAAGGACACGGGCGTGACCGTCGAGCACACCCCCGTCAACAACATCCCGGACGACGCCGACGTCATCGTCTGCCACTCCGGCCTGGCGGCCCGTGCCAAGGCCGCCGCCCCGGGTAAGGTGCTGATCCCGTTCCAGATCTTCCTCGGCGACCCGGCGGTGACCCGGCTGGTGAACACCATCAAGAACGGCGGCACGGTCGATGCGTGACGACCTGCTCGACCCCCGGGCCGTCCTGCTGCACGAGAGCGCCCCCGACCGCACCGCGGCCATCCGCCGGTGCGGGCGGGCGCTGGTCGAGGTGGGGGCCGTCGAGGAGCCGTACGTGGAGGCCATGCTCGAACGCGAGCGGACGATCTCCACGTACGTCGGCGAGGGCGTCGCCATCCCCCACGGCACCGCCGCCTCCAAGGGCACCGTCAAGCGCGACGCCATCTGCGTGGTGCGCTTCCCGGGCGGCGTCGACTGGGACGGCGAGCAGGTGACGCTCTGCGTGGGCATCGCGGCCAAGGACGACGGGCACGTGCCGCTGCTGGCGGCGCTGGCCGACATTCTGCTCGACCCGGAAAGGGCGCGGGCGTTGCGGGAGGCCACCGAGGTCTCCCAGGTGATGAAGGAGCTGAGATGAAGGTCGCGCGTTTCCACGCGCCAGGTGACATCCGGATCGAGGAGGCGCCCGAGCCGGTCGCCGGTCCGGGCGAGCTGAAGATCCGGGTACGCAACTGCTCCACGTGCGGCACCGACAACAAGATCTTCAAGTTCGGCCACCACCACATCGTGCCGCCGCGCGTCATGGGCCACGAGATCGCCGGCGAGGTCGTCGACACCGGCGCCCGCGTGCAGGTGATCGCCGCCATCCCGTGCGGCACCTGCGGGGAGTGCCGGCGCGGGCGGCTCACCGTATGCCCCAACCAGGAGTCCATGGGCTACCACTACGACGGCGGCTTCGCCGAGTACATGATCGTGCCGGCCAAGGTGCTCGCCGTGGACGGCGTCAACGCCATCCCCGAAGGGGTGGGCTTCGCCGAGGCGTCGGTGGCCGAGCCGCTGGCGTGCGTGCTGAACGGCCAGGAGCTGGCGCGCGTCGGGCCCGGCGACGACGTCGTCGTGATGGGCGCGGGTCCCATCGGCTGCCTGCACGTACGCCTGGCGCGGGCGCGCGGCGCCTCCCGGGTGTTCCTGGTGGACGTCAACGCCGAGCGCCTGGCCATGGCCGCGGAGCTCGTACGTCCCGACGCCGCCATCGACACCGACCCCGTCGAGCAGGTGCTGAAGCTGACCGGCGGGCGCGGCGCGGACGTCGTCATCACCGCCGCCGCCTCGGGCGCCGCCCAGGAGCAGGCGGTGCGGATGGCGGCCAGGCAGGGGCGCATCAGCTTCTTCGGCGGGCTGCCCAAGGACAACCCGATCATCTCCCTCGACTCCAACCTGGTCCACTACCGCGAGCTGACCATCGTCGGCGCCAACGGCTCCAGCCCCGCCCACAACGCCCAGGCGCTGAAGCTGGTCGCCGAGGGGTCGGTGGTGGTGTCCGACCTGATCACGCACCGGCTGCCGCTGCCGCGCGTGCTGGACGGCATCGACCTGGTCAGCAGGGGCGAGGCCATCAAGGTCACCATCGAGCCCTAGGAGGGTCTGTCATGGCACAACGTACGGTGGTCGTCGCCTCGGCCAGCGGCCTGCACGCCCGGCCCGCCAAGCTGTTCGTGCAGTCGGCGGTGAAGGCCGGGGTGCCGGTGACGATCCGCGCCGGGGACAAGGCCGTGCCGGCCAAGAGCATGCTGGGCGTGCTGTCGCTGGGAGCGGTCCAGGGCACGGAGGTCACGCTGGAGGCCGACGGGCCGGGCGCCGAGGAGGCGCTCGACGCGCTGGCGGCCCTGCTCTCCCGCGACCTCGACTCGGAAGAGGCCCTCGATGCCTGACACCCCGCCGGCCCCCGGCTCCCCCACCACCGAACCGACCACCCCCGTCCTCGCCGGCGGATCGACGACCTCCGCATCCGCCGCCTCCGGTTCAGCCACCTCCGGACCCGCCACCTCCGGACCGGCCGGTTCCGGACCGGCCAGTTCCGGACCGGCGGCCGCTGAGCCGGCCGACGCTGGGCCGGCCGACGCTGGGCCGATGGACGGTTCCTCCCCCGCCTCCGGGAACGGTCCGATGGGCGGGGAGTCGTGGGAGGGGAGCGCCGGGCGGCTTGCCGGGCTGGGAGTCAGTCAGGGGCGGGCGGCCGGGCCGGTGCTCCGGATGGCGGGACCGCCCGCGCTGCCCGCGCCCCGGGCCGTCGGCGACCCCGGCGCGGAGGTGGCCGCCGTCGGCAAGGCGCTGGAGTCGGTGGCCGCGGACCTGAACAGGCGGGCGGCGGAGGCGGGCGGCGAGGCGGCCGAGATCCTGGAGGCCCTCGCCATGATCGCCGACGACCCGATGCTGCGCGAGGACGCCGAGGCCAGGGCCGGGTCGGGCGTGGACGCCGCCCACGCCCTCGACGCCGCCTTCGCCCAGCACCGCGAGGCCCTGGCCGCGCTCGGCGGCTACCTCGCCGAACGCGCCGCCGACCTCGACGACCTCAGGCACCGGGCCATCGCGTCCGTGCTCGGGCTGCCCATGCCGGGCCTGCCCGACCCCGGCCACCCGTACGTGCTGGCCGCCGACGACCTCTCCCCCGCCGACACCGCCGGTCTGAGCGACGACGTGCTGGCCCTGGTCACCGAGCGCGGCGGCCCCACCAGCCACACCGCGATCCTCGCCCGCGCCCGCGGCCTGCCCGCCGTGGTGGCCTGCAAGGGCGTCATGGACCTGGACGACGGCACCGTCATCGGCGTCGACGGCACCACGGGCGAGATCGCCGTCGGCCTCACCGGCGCGCAGGCGGCCTCCGTCGCCGAGGAAGAGCGGGCGCGCAGGGCCAGGCTCGCCGCCGGCACCGGGCCTGGCAGGACCGCCGACGGCCACCCCGTCAAGCTGCTGCTCAACATCGGCTCCGCCGCCGACCTGCGGCCGGGCGCGGAGGGGGTCGGGCTGTTCAGGACGGAGTTCCTGTTCCTCGACCGCAAGCAGGCGCCCGCGTACGAGGAGCAGGTGGCGGCGTACGCCGACGTGTTCGCGCAGACGGGCAGCGTCATCGTGCGCACCCTCGACGCGGGCACCGACAAGCCGCTGCCCTTCCTCGGCCTCCCGCACGAGGAGAACCCGGCGCTCGGCGTACGCGGGCTGCGCGTGGACCGGCTGCTGCCCGACGTCCTCGGCACCCAGCTCGACGCCATCGCCGAGGCCGCCCGCCGCACCGGCACCGAGCCCTGGGTGATGGCCCCCATGGTCACCACGATGGCGGAGGCCAGCGCGTTCGCCCGCCAGGCCAAGGCCAAGGGCATCGCCAAGGTGGGCGTCATGATAGAGGTGCCGGCGGCGGCGCTGCGGGCGTCCCGGCTGCTGCAGGAGGTCGACTTCCTCAGCATCGGCACCAACGACCTCGCCCAGTACACCTTCGCCGCCGACCGCCAGCACTCCGCCCTCGCCGACCTCCTCGACCCGCGCCAGCCCGCCCTGCTGGAGCTGATCGGGATGTGCGCGAGGGCCGGCCGCGAAGCAGGCAAACCGGTCGGGGTCTGCGGCGAGGCCGCCGGCGATCCCCTCCTCGCCCCCCTGCTGGTGGGGCTGGGGGTGACCAGCCTGTCGATGGCCCCGGTCTGCGTCCCCGCCGTACGCGAGGCCCTGTCCGGCCTGACGCTTGCGGAGTGCCGCGAACGCGCCGAAGCCGCCCTGGAGTAACCGAACCGCCCACGCGTTCCAGCCCGGTCGCCCGGATCAGTCCACGCCCAGGCCGCACCCGGCCGGGTCACCCGGGCTCTGGCCGTCTCCGGCCTCACCCGGCCGGAGACGGCCCCGCTTCGGGCTGGTCCGGCCGGGCAGAAGGCTCCCGGACCACGAACGTCACGGCTGAACCCGCCCGTCAGGATCACGCGGCTGCGGGCCCACCGCCGGCCTCGCCACAGCCGGTCATGAACTCCTGTGGGGGGAGCTCACGACCGTGGTCCGGTCTGAAAGGTCAGCCGAGTGGCCGTTGGCGAGTCATCGCGCAGAACCGCTCGGCGGCTCAGGCGGGCGGGCGGGCGTGACGGAGTGCAGAAACCGCTCGGCGGGTCAGGCGGGCGGGCGGGCGTGATGGAGTGCAGAAACCGCTCGGCGGGTCAGGCGGGCGGGCGGGCGTGATGGAGTGCAGAAACCGCTCGGCGGGTCAGGCGGGCGGGCGGTCGTGGTTCATGGGGAAGAACCGCTCGGTGGCGGCCATCCAGGCCGCGAACGTCACGCATCCGGTCTCGAATGCCACCAGCCGCCCGTCCCACGCATCGCCGGGACGCTCGGCCCTGGCCGCCGAACGCAGCAGCACGAGCCCGCCGGCCAGGTTGGCCAGCCCCCACACCAGGTTCACGCCGGGGCCGGAACGCCGGCCGGCGAGCGGGGTGAGATGGCGGCGCCCGGTGACGGCCGTGGCCAGGTGGGGAGCGCTGTTGCTCACCAGCAGCCCGGCCACGAACGAACGGGCCCGGGGCGAGAACCTCACGATCCCACTTTCCAGCCGTGCAGCTTCATGAGCCGGGCCGCGACCCTGGCGAACCGCTCGCCGTCCAGCACCGCGCCCTCCCGGCGGATGTCGTCCTCGTCGAGCTCGAACACCCGGTCAAGACGTACGTACGACACCCGGTCCTCGCGCCCCCACGCGCCCAGCTCCAGCCAGTCGGGCCCGTCGTCGCCCTTGCTGGACAGCATCATGCCGAGCAACCGCCGCCCGGTGCGTCCCACGACCAGCAACGGCCGATCCTTGCCCCGGGACGGGTCCTCCTCGTACGGCACCCACGCCCACACGATCTCCCCCGGATCGGCCAGGCCGTCGAGGTCGGGAGAATAGGCCAGGGTGGCGGTCCCGCGCAGGGAGTGAATCTCACGTACGGCACCCCGGGCAGGGCGGGGGTCCTCACCTAGATCACGCATTGAGGGAGCTTACGACCCACCCCAACAGAAAATCCACCCACCCCCACACGAACCCCCTCACCACCCACCGAGAACCCGTTCCCCACAGCAGGGACCTTGGATAGCAGCCGCCACACGGACAGGGCGGCAGCCCCGCAGGGACGGGGTGGCAGCCCCCCAGGGGGGCAGTCCCGCGGGGACGAGGTGGCCGCCCCGCGGGGACGAGGTGGCCGCCCCGCGGGGACGAGGTGGCCGCCTCGTGGGGCGCCACGGTCGGAGTGACGGCCACCGCCAACCGATCAGCCCGCCAGCAGACACCACATACCGCCGCAACCTGCCGTCGCATGAGCGGTGGTCGCCACCGCCCATGCGGTCATCAAGATGGGTGAGTGGTGAGGAGCCGGCGTGATGCCTCGGGGTGTGGCGGACGTCATCAAGATGGGTGAGTGGTGAGGAGGTGGCGTAAGGCTGTTGGGGTGTGGCCGACGTGGTGGCGGATGGTTCGGGTGAGGTGGGCCTGGTCGGCGAAGCCCAGGTCCGCCGCCAGCTCGGCCAGGCTCGGCGCGCCTGCTTCCAGGCGATCGAGGGCGCGGCCGACCCGCACTCGGTTGCGGTAGTGGGTCAGGGAGACGCCAAGTTCGCGGGTGAAGGCCCGGCTCAGCTGGTAAGGGGACACGCTCAGGTGGGCGGCCAGCGAGGTGAGGGTGGCGGTTTCCGGGATGTCGGCGGCGAAGGCCTCGCGGGCGGCGTCGACGATGCCGGCCGTATTGCTCTTCCGGGCCGGATCGCGGGGGCCGGGTGGGGTGAGGGCGGTCCGGAGGAGGAGCGTCATGGTCTCGGGCAGCGCGAAGGCGGTGTCGCCGTCGCGGGCCGCCCGGAGGAGGCGGCGGTGGGCCAGGTCGAGGCGGGCGTCCACGTAGAACGCCGGCGCCGTCAGCGCCGTCAGCGCCGTCAGCGCCGTTGCCGTGGCGGTGGGCGTGGCGGAGCGGGTGTGGCGGCCGGTGCCGTCGTGGAGCGGCATCGCGGCGGTGAGCGCACGCCACAGGCCGGGTGAAAGGGACAGGGACGTGCACACGTCGCCGCCCGCCGGGTGGGCGAAGCGTTGCTCCTCGCCGGGCACCCCGACGTATGCCATCGTCGGGTCGCTGATGACGGCCCGCCCTCGCGTCATCCGCCGGAACACGCCTCGCCGCACCAGCACCACGTGGTAACGGTCGCTCACCTCCGGAGCCGACCAGCCCCGGTGGTCGGCCACGCAGGAGACGGCATCGAGCCGGAACCCGGGCCCGGAGGCCAGACACACTGCGGAGAGCATGCGGGAAACGCTAGCCACCGCCTCCGACAATTCCCGCCCGGACGTTTCCCATGCCCAGTACACCGCCGTGGTGATCGTCCAGTGCCGGCCGCCGGCGGGCACGAAGCGGCGTAACCGGGCAGCACCACGGCAGGCGAGGGAGGGGGCGGGTGGCGCGATCGCGAGAGGCCCGATCCTGGGCGGTGACATCGCGGCCCGCTGGACAGCGGAAGGCGCGCTCCGGAAGGGTGCAATCGCGGGCGGCGCATCGGGGCAGGGCGCCCTCGCGGACAACAGTGCGTAGGCGGCGCAGGCGCAGAAGGTGCCAGCGCAGAAGGTGCCAGCGCAGAAGGTGCGAGCGCGGGCCCTGCCATCGCGGGTAGTGCGTGGGGCGTGCTGACAGTGAAAGCGAGGGGTGGTGCAAGGATGTTCAAGACCCCATCGTGCCGGCCCGGCAGGCTGGGGCGCATGACAGCGAATCTTTCTTCCATCGTGTTCGACTGCGCCGACCCGGTCGCTCTGGCGGGCTTCTACGCCAAGGCGACCGGCTGGACGCGGACCGACGGTGACGCGGACTTCGTGACGCTCGAGGGTGGGCCCGTGCCCGTGTCGTTTCAGCGGGTCGGGGGGTACCGGGGGCCGGGGTGGCCGGACGGTGGCAAGCACGTGCATCTCGATCTCACCGTGCCCGACGTCGAGGCCGCCAAGAAGGAGCTGGCGGCGCTGGGCGCGGCCGTGCCGGAGTTCCAGCCGGGCGGTGACGGGTGGACGGTGCTGGTCGACCCCGAGGGTCACCCCTTCTGCATCATGGCCGCCGGTTAGGACAGGGAGGCGAAGAACGTCCGGAGGTCGTCGGCCAGCAGGTCGGGAGCCTGGAGCGCGGCGTAGTGGCCGCCCCGGTCGAACTCGGACCAGTGCACCACGTTGTGCACCTGTTCCGCGTAGCGCCGTACGGTCGTGTCGCCGGGGAAGACGGCGATGCCGGTCGGCGTGGGGTCGGGCGCGGCGGGCGGCGCCCAGTCGGGCATGCTCTCCTTGTACAGGCGGCCGGCCGAGCCCGCCGTGCCGGTGAACCAGTAGAGGGCGACGTTGGTGAGGATGTCGTCGGGGTCGAGCCCGCCGGCGTCCTCGCCCCATGAGGCGAACGCGTCCAGGTTCCAGGCGAGCAGCCCGGCGGGCGAGTCGGCGAGGGCGTAGGAGAGCGTCTGGGGCCTGGTGCCCTGGATGACGGCGTACCCGGAGATCTTCTCCCACTCCCGCACGCCGGCGGCGCGCTCCTGCTCGGCCTCCGTGAGGCCGGCGCCGTCGTCGGTGGGGAAGGCGGTCACGGACGCGTTGAGGTGCACGCCGCTGACCCGGCCGGGGGCGGCGCGGCTGACGGCGGCGGAGATGAGCGAGCCGAAGTCGCCGCCCTGCACGCCGTACCGGTCGTAGCCGAGGCGGTCCATCAGCGTGACCCAGGCGGCGGCGACGCGGCGCACGCCCCAGCCGGATTCACGGGTGGGCCCGGAGAAGGTGAAGCCGGGGATGGACGGGATGACGAGGTGGAAGTCGCGGCTGAGCGGGCCGGCGAGGTGGGAGAAGTCGGCGAAGGAGCTGGGCCAGCCGTGGGTGAGCAGCAGCGCGGGCGCGTCGGCCCGGTCGCTGCGCACGTGCACGAAGTGCACGCGCTGGCCGTCGATCTCGGTCGTGTACTGGGGCAGCTTGTTGAGCCTGGCTTCGTGGGCGCGCCAGGAGTAGCCGTCCCTCCAGTACGCGGCCAGCTCCCGCACCGCCTCGGGCGGCACGCCGTAGGCCCAGCCGACCCCGTCGAGCGCGTCGGGCCAGCGGGTCCTGGCGAGCCGTTCCCGCAGGTCGTCGAGCTTGTCCTGAGATATGTCGATGACGTGGTCGTCGATGAGCATGGCAGGGACGGTAGGAGGCGCTCCGGTCAGTTCCCGGCCGCAATGGCGTCGCCGAGGGGCACGACGGCAAGCCTGCTCTAGAATCTCATTCTGTGTCGTCAGAGTCAGCGTTTTTCACGCTTAAGCGGGACGAGTTCGTGCCCGCTCCGCACGCCCGTGGCCCCTGGTCCCCCGACATGCTGCACGGCCGCCTGCTCGGTGGCCTCGCCGCCCGCGCGCTCGAACAGCAGCACGCCCAGCCCGGGCTGCGCTTCGCCCGGCTGACCGTCGATCTGTTCCGCAACAGCCCGATGCTGCCGGTCACCGTGGAGACGTCCCTGATCAGGGACGGCCGCAGGATCCGCGTGGCGGACGCGACGATCTCCACCGTCCAGGGCGTCATCGCGCGGGCGAGCGGGGTGCTGCTGCGGGAGGGCGAGCAGCCCGACGGCGAGCGCTCGCTCGTCACGCCCGCCTGGGACGAGCCGCCGCCCTCGGGCCCGCCCGCCGGTGCGGGCGGACCCTGGACGCCGCCGTTCGACCTGTGGCGGGTGACGCCGTGGGGCGCTCCCGGGCCGGGCCGGGTGTGGCTGCGCGAGAAGTTTCCGCTGGTGGACGACGAGCCGCTGACCCCGATCGTACGGGCCGCGCTGGCCGCCGACTTCGCCAGCCCGATCAGCAACGCCCAGGCCGACGGCCTGCGGTTCATCAACGCCGACTACACGCTGACGCTGGCCAGGCCGCCGGAGGGCGAGATCGTCGGCATGGAGGGCACCGGCCACGTCAGCGCCGACGGCGTCGCGACCGGCCAGGTGACCGTGCACGACACCGCGGGGCCGATCGGCTTCTGCGTGGTGACGGCCCTCGCCAACGGCTCCGCCATGGCGGCACAGGCCGCCCGCACCCGCACCACGGAGAGCACAAGGCCAGGAGCGACGCCACGGCCCACCCAGGCATAGCGCCAGGAGCGCCGCCGGAAGGCGGGGCGCCGGCGGCACGAGTGCGGGCCGGACGCGCGGGTCAGAGGGCTACGCCGGACGTTCCGTGCGGTCGCCGGACCAGTCGGTGTGGAAGGTGCCCTCCTTGTCCACCCGGTGGTAGGTGTGCGCGCCGAAGAAGTCGCGCAGTCCCTGCACCAGCGCCGCCGGGAGGCGGTCGCGGCGCAGCCCGTCGTAGTAGGCCAGGGCGGAGGAGAAGCCGGGCGTCGGCACGCCGATCTGCACGGCCGTGGTGACGACGCGCCGCCACGACTCCTGCGCCGCCTCAAGCGCCCCGGCGAACGTCGGGTCGGCCAGCAGCGTCGGCAGGTTCGGGTTCGCGTCGTACGCCGCTCTGATCCGGTCGAGGAACTTGGCCCTGATGATGCAGCCGCCCCGCCAGATGGTGGCCATGGCGCCGAGGTCGAGGTCCCAGCCGTACTCCTTGGAGGCCGCGGCCATCTGGTCGAAGCCCTGGGCGTAGGCGACGATCTTGGAGGCGTACAGGGCCTGGCGGACGTCCTCGATCAGCTCGCGGCCGCCGACGCCGGACAGGTTCGGCCCGTGCAGCGACCTGGCCGCGGCGCGCTGCTCGGGGTGGCCGGACAGGGCGCGGGCGAACGTCGCCTCCGCGATGCCCGTCACCGGCACGCCCAGGTCGAGGGCGCTCTGCACTGTCCAGCGGCCGGTGCCCTTCTGCTCGGCCTGGTCGACCACGACGTCCACGAACGGCTTGCCGGTCTCGGCGTCGACCTGGTCGAGCACCTCGGCGGTGATCTCGATCAGGTAGGAGTCGAGGTCGCCCCTGTTCCACTCCCTGAACACCTCGGCCAGCTCGGCCGGGGTCGCGCCCAGCGCCTGGCGCAGCAGGTCGTAGGACTCGGCGATGAGCTGCATGTCGGAGTATTCGATGCCGTTGTGCACCATCTTGACGAAGTGCCCGGCGCCGTCGGGGCCGACGTGCACCGAACACGGCACGCCGTCCACCTTGGCCGAGATGTCCTGCAGGATCGGGCCGAGCGCCTCCCACGACTCCTTCGACCCGCCCGGCATGATGCTCGGGCCGAGCAGCGCGCCCTCCTCGCCGCCGGAGATGCCGGTGCCGACGAAGTGCAGGCCGCGCTCGCGCAGCGCGGCCTCACGGCGGCGGGTGTCCTCGAAGTGCGCGTTGCCGCCGTCGACGATCATGTCGCCCGGCTCCATCAGCTCGGCGAGCTGCTCGATCACCGCGTCGGTGCCGGCGCCCGCCTTCACCATGATGATCGCGCGCCGTGGCCGCTTCAGTGAGGCCACGAAATCGGCCATCTGCTCCGACGGCACGAACGTGCCCTCGGAGCCGAACTCCTTCACCAGCTGCTCGGTGCGGCTGTGGGACCGGTTGTGCACGGCCACGGTGTAGCCGTGCCTGGCCAGGTTCCTCGCCAGGTTGCGCCCCATGGTCGCCAGGCCGGTGACGCCGATGTCTGCCAAGTCCATTAGTCAGCTCCTCTGTGGGGAATACGCATGCTCCAGCTCGGAGGTTCGCGGGGATATTCCCGTCAGTCACTCTGGCGTACGCCCAGCTCGTCGAGCCGGTCCAGCATGTCCGCCGGGTCGGCGTACACCCGGAAAGCCCCCGCGCGCTCCAGCTCGTCCCTGCCATACCCGCCGGACAGCACCCCGATGCCCAGCGCGCCGGCCCGGCGGGCGGCGAGCAGGTCCCAGACGCTGTCGCCCACCACCATGGCATGCGCGGGCTCGACGCGGGCCAGCGCCGCACCGGCGAGGAACAGGTCGGGGTCGGGCTTGGCGCGCCGCACCAGGTCGCGGGTGACCATCGGCGTGTTCTCCGGCAGCCCGAGCAGGCCGAGCGCGAGCCGCGCCGTACGGGCGTAGCCGCTGGTGCAGATGGCCCACGGCACGCCGCGCGCGCTCAGCTCGGCCAGCAGCTCCGCCGAGCCGGGCAGCGGCCTGACGGAGTGGGCCTGCTGCTCGTACGCCTCGGCGTGGTGGGTCTGCAGCTCGTCGATCTGCTCCCTGGTCAGCTTGAGCCCGGTCTCGCGCAGCAGCGCGCTGACGAACAACCCGCCGCTCATGCCGATGCGGCGGTGGATCCGCCACACCGACAGGTCGATGCCCATGCCGGACAGCGCCTGCCGCCAGGCCACCACGTGCTGGTAGACGCTGTCGATCAGGGTGCCGTCGAGGTCGAAGAGGAACGCCGGCGTGGGCGCCTGCGGGAAGTCACGCATGCGTCCATGACACCATGGCCGACATGCGGATCATCATCGCGGGTGGACACGGGAAGATCGCGTTGCGGCTGGCGGAGCGGCTCAAGTCGGGAGCCGTCGGGCTGGTACGCAACCCGGCGCACGTCGCCGACGTCGAGGCGACCGGCGCGCAGGCCGTCGTGTGCGACCTGGAGCGGGCGAGCGTCGACGAGGTCACCCGGATCGTGGCGGGGGCCGACGCCGTGGTGTTCGCGGCGGGGGCGGGGCCGGGCAGCGGCGCGGCTCGTAAGGACACCGTGGACCGGGCCGCCTCCGTGCTGCTCGCCGACGCGGCCGAGCGGGCCGGGGTGCGGCGCTTCATCCAGATCTCGGGCATCGGGGCCGGCAAGCCGGTCGATCCGGAGCGCGACGAGGTGTGGGCCGCGTACATCAAGGCCAAGACGGAGGCGGAGGAGGACCTGCGCCGCCGCGACCTCGACTGGACGATCCTGCGGCCCGGCCGACTCACCGACGAGCCTGGCACGGGCCTGGTCCGGCTGGAGGCGGAGGTGCCGCCCGGCGCGGTGCCGCGCGACGACGTGGCCGCCGTCATCGTCGCCCTGCTGGCCAACCCGGGCACCGCCCGCCAGACACTCGAACTCGTCTCGGGCGACACCCCGATCATCGACTTCGTCGCAACGGAATGAGCCGGCCGGCCTGAGCCCCGAGGCGCGGTCAGCCGGGGAAGACGGCGGCGAGTTCGGGGATGCGGGCGCGGTAGCCGTCGAGCAGGCGGTGCGCGGTCGGTACGGAGTCGACCAGCGGGTGCAGGGCGAACGCCGCGACGGCGAGGCGTGACGATCCCGTCATGGCGGCCTCGATGGCGGTCTGCTCCACCTCCTTGACCTGCTGCATCAGCCCGAGGAACCGCCCGGGCAGCGGCCGGGTGGCGAGCGGCCGGACGCCGGAGCCGTCGACGGCGCAGGGGATCTCGACGACGGCGTCATCGGGCAGGCCGGGGACGGCGGCGCCGTTGCGCACGTTGAGGATCATGGTGGCGGGCTCGCCCCTGGCGATGGCGGCCATGAGGGCGAGCGCGATGCCCTCGTACCCGCCGGCCTCCAGGTCCTCGGCGGAGCGCTCGCCGGCGTCGGTGGCCTCGCGCGCCTCCGCCATGTACGACTCGTCCCGCTCCTTGCGGGCCCGCCGCCAGGCGTCGAGCGCGTCGCCTGGCCGCTCGCGCACGGCGGCGTAGAAGCGGCCCTGCTGCTCCAGCAGCGCCTCTCCCCTGGTGGTCCCGGCGCCGGCGGCGACGGCCTGCCGGGCGAAGTAGTAGTAGTACAGGTATTCGTTGGGCAGCGCGCCCAGCACCCGCACCCAGTCGGCGCCGAGCAGCCTGGCCTCCTCGACCTGGTGCAGCGCGGCGTCGTCGGCGAGCAGCGAGGGCAGCACGTCGCGGCCGTCGTGCACGAGCCCGCGCAGCCAGCCGAGGTGGTTGAGCCCCACGTAGTCGGGCGAGACGCGGGCGGGGTCGAGCCCGAGCGCGCCGGCGGCCCGCCTGATGAGCCCGATGGGCGAGTCGCAGATGCCGATGACGCGGTCGCCGAGCACGCTGCGCATGGCCTCGGTGATCATGCCGGCGGGGTTGGTGAAGTTGATGACCCAGGCACGGGGCGCGCGGGCGGCGACGCGTTCGGCCACGCGGACGGCGACGGGCACGGTGCGCAGCCCGTACGCGATGCCGCCTGGCCCGGTGGTCTCCTGCCCGACGAGCCCCAGCTCCAGCGCCACCCGCTCGTCGGCGGTGCGCCCGGCCAGGCCGCCCACGCGGATGGCGGAGAAGACGAAGTCGGCTCCGGTGAGCGCGTCGTCGAGGTCGGTGGTGACGCGCACCGCGGGCGGGTCGTCGTGGCCCGCGGCCATGCCGCGCAGCACGTGGGAGATGGCTTCGAGCCGTTCGGGCGAGACGTCGTAGAGCACCACCTCCTCCACCCGGGGCTTGGCGGTGTCGCGCAGGAGCGCGCCGTAGACGAGGGGGACGCGGAAGCCCCCGCCGCCGAGTACGGCCAGTCTCATCCTCAGCCTTTCACGTGAGCAGCACTTCGGCGCCGGCGGCGGCGCAGGCGCGCAGCGTCGCCTCGTCGGCGCCTTCGTTCGTGACCAGCACGTCGACGTCCTCGGGGCCGCACACGCGCAGCGCGCCGGTGCCGGGGAACTTGTGCCGGTCGGCCAGCAGCACCACCTGCCCGGCCGCGGCGATCATGGCCCGTTTCAGCGGCACCTCGGCGAGCGTGGTGTCGACGAGCTGCCCGTCGGGGCGTACGCCGCTGGCTCCGAGGAACACCCGGTCGGCGACGACCTGGGCGAGCGCCGCCTCGGTCAGCACGCCGACGAGCGAGTGGTAGGGCCGGCGCACCATGCCGCCGAGCAGCAGCAGCTCGACGGCGGAGTCGGTGCGCAGCACGTCGAGCACGGCCAGGCTGGAGGTCACCACGGTGACGCGGCGGCCGCGCAGCCTGCGGGCCAGCCGCATGGTGGTCGTGCCGATGTCGAGCAGGACGACGTCGCCGTCGCCGACCAGCTCGGCGGCGCGGGCGGCCACGGCCTCCTTGTCCTGCTCGTCGGTGGCCGCGACCTCGGAGAACGGCCGGTCGGCGTCGGCGTCCACCGTGGCCAGGGCGCCGCCCCTGACGCGCCGCAGGGTGCCGTCGCGGTCGAGCACCTCGAGGTCCCTGCGGATGGTGGACGGGCTCACACCGAGCTGGCTGGCGAGGTCACGCACGCTCGTGGCGCCCGAGCTGCGGACGCGGCGCATGATCTCGGCATGCCGGAGGCGCTGGAGCACGGCCGGAGTCTAACATTCAAATTCGCGCGCAAGTAAGCAACTTGCGCCAAACAATTGCGCGAGCACTTGCAGAGTGCGAGCAAACGTGCAAGATTGCGCAGAACCTGGTGTGTCGAGGAGGACTTATTCCCGTGTCTGTCCAGGCGTACGACCCTCTCGCCGGCGAGCGGACCCCCGAGGGCCCGCAGTTCGATGTCTTCCTGGCCGGCACCGTCTTCCTCGACATCATCTTCACCGGCCTGCCCGCCATGCCGGCCGCGGGCACGGAGATCTGGGCCGAGGGCATGGGCTCCTGCCCTGGCGGCATCGCCAACCTGGCCATCGCGACGAGCCGGCTGGGGCTGCGCACGTCGCTGGCGGCGGCGTTCGGCGACGACGACTACGGCGACTTCTGCTGGCGCACGCTGGAGGAGCAGGAGTCGGTCGACCTGTCGCGCTCGCGGCGCTTCGAGCACTGGCACTCGCCGGTGACGGTGTCGATGGCGGTGCACCGCGACCGCAGCATGGTGACCCACGGCCACCCCTCGCCGATGCCGGCCAACGAGATGATCGGCAAGCCGCCGCGCTCGCGCGCGGTGATCGCCACGCTCTCCCCCGACGAGCCGCTCGGCTCGCCCGACGCCGCCTGCAACTGGGCCGAGCTGGCCTCCCGCGAGGGCGCGCTGATCTTCGCCGACGTGGGCTGGGACCCGTCGGGCGCATGGTCGCGCTCGCTGCTCGACCAGCTCGAGTTCTGCCACGCGTTCATGCCGAACGCGACCGAGGCGATGGCCTACACCGGCACCGAGACACCGCGCGACGCGCTCTACGTGCTCGCCGACAAGGTGCCGCTCGCCGTGGTGACCGACGGCGCCAACGGGGCGATGGCGATCGACTCCTCGACGGGCGAGGAGGCGTTCGTGCCGGCGCCCCGGGTGACGGCGCTCGACCCGACGGGCGCGGGCGACGTGTTCGGCGCCGCGCTCGTGCTGGGCACGCTGTGCCGCTGGCCGCTGAACGACCGGCTGGCGTTCTCGGGGCTGTGCGCGGGGCTCGCGGTGCAGCAGTTCGGCGGCTCGCTGGCGGCGCCGGGCTGGGGCGACATCGCCGACTGGTGGCACGAGGTGCGCGAGACGGCCCCGTACGGCGGCGCGTACGGCAGCTCGCTGGCCCGCCGCTACGCCTTCCTCGACCGGCTGGTGCCCACCGACCCGGTGGGCGCGGTGCGCCGCGCTGCCGCCACCATCGCCAGGTACGCCGACGTGGGCATGACACCCGGCATGGCACCCCCCGCTTCCGGGCAGCGGCCGGAAGCGCCGCAATCCCCGCCCGAGGATGACGACCCGGACACTCCTCGCGCACCTGTTCATAAGGAGTAACGCATGACCGCCCCGACGCGACGACCGCGCGGTCCGAGAGCCTTCTCCCTGCTCGCCGCCGGCGCCCTGACCCTCACCGGGGTCCTGACCGGGTGCGCGCCCGGCTCCTCCGCCCCGCCCTCCTCGCCCTCGGCCCAGCCGTCCGCCTCCGCGGTGCGCACCGACGCCGCCTCGCTCGGCGAGGTCACCCTGACCGTGTGGGATCAGGAGGTCCGCGGCGGCCAGGCGGCTCAGATGGAGCAGCTCAACAAGGCGTTCCAGGCGAAGTACCCCAACATCAAGCTCAACCGGGTCTCCCGTTCGTTCGACGACCTCAACACCACGCTGCGCCTGGCGCTGAGCGGCAACGAGCCGCCCGACGTGGTGGAGGCCAACAACGGCCGCTCGTCGATGGGCGCGTTCGTCAAGGCGGGGCAGCTGCTACCGCTCGACGCGTACGCCGAGGCGTACGGGTGGAAGCAGCGCTACCCGGAGTCGGTGCTGAAGTACTCGCGCTACAGCGCCGACGGCAAGGTGTTCGGCGAGGGCAACCTGTACGGCCTGCCGCAGGTCGGCGAGGTCGTCGGCATCTTCTACAACAAGGCCAAGCTCGAGAAGCTGGGCGTCGAGCCGCCGGCGACGTGGGCCGGCTTCGAGTCGGCGCTGGCCGCGGCCAAGGCGGGCGGCGAGGTGCCGCTGCAGTTCGGCAACCTCGACAAGTGGCCCGCCGTGCACGTGTTCGGCACCGTGCAGGGCCGCGAGGTGCCGAAGGACCAGATCGGCACGCTGGCATTCGGCAAGAAGGGCGCGTCCTGGACCTCGCCGGAGAACGTCAAGGCGGCCGAGCACCTGGTGAGCTGGGTGGACAAGGGCTACTTCGCCAAGGGCTTCAACGGGCAGGGCTACGACGCGTCCTGGCAGGCGTTCGGCAAGGGCCAGGGCGTGTTCCTGATCGCCGGCACCTGGCTGCTCGCCGACCTGGACAAGGCTCTCGGCTCCGACCTGGGCTTCATGCTGCCGCCCGGCGCGGCCGCCGACGCGGCGCCGGTGGCGACGGGCGGCACGGGGCTGCCGTTCGCGGTGACCGCGAAGAGCCCGCACCCCGACGCGGCGGCGGCGTACATCGACTTCATCACCAACCCCGACGCCATGAAGGTGCTCACCGAGACCGGTAACCTGCCGGTCGCCGACACCTCCGCGCAGAGCGTGAAGGAGGGGCCGCAGAAGGACGTCTTCACCGCGTTCGGCACGGCCACCGAGAAGGACGGGCTGGTGCCGTACCTCGACTACGCCACCCCGACGTTCGCCGACACGCTGGGCGCGGCGCTGCAGGACCTGCTCGCGAAGAAGGCCACGCCGCAGGAGTTCCTGCAGACGCTGGAGAAGGACTACACGGCGTTCACCGAGAGCAACGGAGGATGACCCGTCCGCCCGGAGAGCCCCGCCGCGTCGCCTACCTTTACATCCTGCCCGCCTTCGCCGTCTATGCCGCGTTCCTGCTCTGGCCGATCGGGCGGGCCGTGCAGTTCTCCCTCTACGACTGGGACGGGCTGAGCGTCGGCACGTGGGCGGGGCTGGACAACTACCTCGCGATCATGGCCGACGAGGGGCTGCGCGGGGCGTTCGGGCACGCGCTGGTGCTCATCGTCTTCTACTCGGTTTTCCCGCTGGTCATCGGGCTGGCGCTGGCCGCGATCCTCAACCACGCCAAGGTGCGCGGGCTCGGCTTCTTCCGCACGGTGGTGTTCCTGCCGCAGGTCATCGCGATGGTCGTGGTGGCGGTGGCCTGGCGGCGGGTGTACGCCCCCGACGGCTCGCTCAACTCGCTGCTGAGCGCGCTCGGGCTGGACGCGCTGACCCGCGGCTGGCTGGGCGACTACACCTTCGCCCTGCCGGCCGTCGGCGTGGTGGGCACCTGGTTCGAGACGGGCCTGGTGACGGTGCTGCTGCTGGCCGGGATGAGCCGGGTGCCCGCCGACCTGTACGAGGCGGCCCGCCTCGACGGCGCGGGCGCGGTGCGCGAGTTCTTCTCGGTCACGCTGCCGTCGGTGCGCGCGGAGATCGCGGTGGCGCTGACGCTGACGATGATCGCCGCGCTGCGCACGTTCGACCTGGTGTACGTCACCACCCGCGGCGGCCCCGGCGAGTCCACCTCGGTGCCGTCGTACGAGGTCTACCACCGGGCCTTCGGCCTGGGCCAGGTCGGGTCGGCGGCGGCCATCGGGGTCACGCTGACCGTGCTCATCTTCATCGTGTCGTTCGGCGTGAACCGCTTCGCGGACAGGAGGCTGACGTGATCTCGCGCGGTGAGCGGGTGGCGAACTACGTCATCCTGTCGGTGTTCGCCGCGTTCGCGCTCTACCCGATCGTGGTGATCCTGTCGGCCGCGCTCGGTCCCGCCGACAGCGGCGGCACGTCCGGCCTGGCGAACTTCGCGGCGGCCTGGGACATCGGCCACTTCGGCTCCTACCTGCGCACCAGCCTCGCGGTGTCGGCGTTCACGGTGGTGGTGAGCGTGGTCCTGTCGATCATGAGCGGCTACGCCTTCGGCACCATGCGCTTCCGCGGCAGGACGGCGCTGTTCTACCTGTTCATGCTGGGCATCATGATGCCCAGCGAGGCGGTGGCCGTGCCGCTCTACTTCGACCTGCGCTCGCTGGGGCTCATCGACACGTTCTGGTCGATCACGCTGCCGCAGGTCGCGATGTCGGTGGCGTTCGGGACGTTCTGGATGCGGGCCTACTTCCTGGCCTCCAACCGGGCGATCGTCGAGGCCGCGCGCATCGACGGGGCGTCGAGCTGGCGGGTGCTGTGGCAGGTGCTGCTGCCGCCGGCCAGGCCCGCGATCGTCACGCTGACGCTGCTGGTGTTCATGTGGACGTGGAACGAGTTCCTCATCCCGCTCATCATGGTGACCAGCGAGTCGTTGCGTACGGCGCCGCTGGGGCTGGCCTTCTTCCAGGGCCAGTACACCTCCGGCTTCACGCTGCTCGCGGCCGGGTCGGTCATCGTCGCGACGCCCGTCGTCATCTTCTACCTGTTCCTCCAGCGCCACTTCGTCCGCGGACTGCTTCAGGGGGCGGTCCGCGAGTAACCCCCCGGAGGTTCGATGCCCATCAACGTATCCGCCGCGCGGCGGAGCGCGGCTCCGCTGGCCGCCGCCGCGCTCGTCCTCGGTCTTCTCCCCGCACTGCCGGCGAGCGCCCTGCCGGCGAGCGGCGCGCCGGCTCCCGTCGATCTCGACGCGCTGTTCGTCGGCGCGCATCCCGACGACGAGTCGGGCACGCTGTCCACGCTCGGCCAGTGGAACGAGGACCACGGCGTGCGCGCCGGCGTGGTGACCGTGACCAGGGGCGAGGGTGGCGGCAACGCCGTCGGCCCCGAGGAGGGGCCCGCGCTCGGGCTGCTGCGCGAGTCGGAGGAGCGCGCGGCCGTCGGCAAGGCGGGCGTGCGCGAGGTGTTCAACCTCGACGACGTCGACTTCTACTACACGGTGAGCGCGCCGCTGACCGACCAGGTGTGGGGCGGCGACACGCTGGAGAAGGTGGTCAGGGTCGTCCGCCAGACCCGGCCGGAGATCATCCTCACCATGGATCCGGCTCCGACGCCGGGCAACCACGGCAACCACCAGGAGGCGGCCAGGCTGGCGATCGCGGCGTTCTACGCGGCGGCCGACCCGAAGGCGTTCCCCGACCAGATCAAGAAGGAGGGGCTGCGGCCGTTCGCGCCCGCGCGGCTGTTCACCGGCGGGGCGCGCGGCAGCGGGCAGGTCGGGCCGTCGTGCTCCTCGACGTACAAGCCGAACAATCCCGCGCAGAACGTGTTCGGCGTCTGGAGCGGGCGCACCTCGCCGAGCAGGGGCAAGACGTGGGCCGCCGTCGAGCGTGAGGCGCAGCGCACGTACGCCTCGCAGGGCTGGGCCGGCTTCCCCGACGTGCCGTCCGACCCCGCGCGGCTCGGCTGCGACTTCTTCACCCAGGTGGACGCGCGGGTGCCGTTCCCGGAGCCGGGCAGCCCGGCCGCCGCCGCGCCCACGAACATCCTCGACGGCGCGCTGACCAGGGCCGAGGGCGGCGTGCCGCTCGGCACGCAGTTCGCCCTGCGCACGGGTGAGTTCGACGTGCGCCCGGGGGCGGCGTTCACGGTCGAGGCCGAGGTGAGCGCGCCGCGGAAGGAGGAGCTCGGCCGCTCCAAGGTGGCGCTGCGGGTGCCGGACGGCTGGCAGGTCAGCGGCTCCGGCGACCTCGGCAGGCTGCGGGCCGGACGCCCCGGCAAGACCGCCTTCAAGGTGACGCCTCCCGCGCAGGCCGCGCCCGGCCGGGTACGCCTGGCCGCCACCCTCACCACCGAGCGCGGCGGCGGCTACACCGACCGGCAGGTGGAGGTGAGCCCGCCGGTCCGCGCGGCGCAGCAGCCGCTCCCCCAGGTCGCCCAGTACGAGAAGTGGACGGCCGAGGTGGGCGTGCCGCAGCTCGGCGGCATCGTCCCGCCCGTGCTCACACTCCCGTCCGGCGGCGGCCGCGAGGTGGGCGTGGTCGTCACCAACGTGAGCGGGGAGACGCGGTCCGGCACCGTACGGCTCGACCTGCCCGGCGGGTTCACCGCCGAGCGGACCGAGGCGCCCTTCGAGGATCTCGCCGCGGGCGAGTCGACGACCGTGCCGTTCAAGGTGACCAACTCCGACCCGTCGCTGAAGACGTCCAACGAGGGCGGCGACTACGCGTACACGATCACCACGACCATCGACGGCGGCGGCTCCGCCACTGCCAGGCCCGCCCTCGAACTCGTGCCCGCCACCACGGTGGCGCAGGCCGAGACCGCGCCGGCCGTGGACGGCGCCGAGGGCGACGGCGAGTACACCGGCGACCCGATCGACATCTCCCGCCTGTGGGAGGGCAGCGCGTGCGCGTCGGCGGCCGACTGCTCGGGCACGGCCCGGGTCGCCTGGCACGACGACACGCTCTACCTGCTGGTGCACGTGAAGGACGACGTGCTCGGCACGCCGCTCGCCGCCTCCGACTGCAAGCGGCACTGGCGTACCGACGCGGTGGAGGTCACCCTCGACCCGCGCGGCACGTCCGAGAACACCTCCACCACCTTCAAGACCGCGGTCCTGCCGGTCACCGCCGAGGGGCCGCCGTGCTTCCTGCGCGACGCCGACAACCGCCAGGGCCCCGGCGAGGAGACCGCGCCCGGCATGAAGGTGGCCTCCACGACGGGCGACGGCGAGTACACGGTGGAGCTGTCCATCCCGATGGAGGTGCTGCCGGGCGCGGTCGACCCCGGGCACCTCGGGCTGAACATCCTCGTGTACGACTCCGACACCCAGGACAAGACCGGCCAGACCCGGATCGGCTGGTCCACGTGGGGCGGCGTGCAGGGTGACCCGTACCGGTGGGGCGTGGCCACGCTGCCCGGCTACCAGCCGCCCGCCGACCGGCCCACGACGCCGCCCGACCCGGTGATCCCCGACACGGCGCTGTCCTCCCTGGACTCGCCGCAGACGCTGGAGCAGGCGGTGCGCGTGCACGTGCCGCCCGCGGGCGCGCCGGCCGCCTCTTCGGCCGCGCGGGTGCTGACCGCCTCGCCCGGGCGCGACGCCGTACGGGTGCGGCTGCAGGCCGGTGGGCCCGGCAAGGCGCACCTGTTCGTCCGTGACACCGAGGGCACGGCCGGCAGCAAGGTCGTGACCGTCTCCCGCAAGGGCGTCACCACCGTCACCGTGCCGGTGACCCGCGCCCCGGGCAAGGGCGCGAACGTCCTGGCCGGATGGGAGGACCGCGGCGGCGGCACGGCCGCCTCGTCCGTCACGGTGCGCTGAGCGCAAGGGGGACGAAAGGCTCCTGTCATCACTCAGAGTGATTGTTCGACTACATTCTGGGTAGATGTGCAGGAGCCAACCGTCCCCCCTGCGCGGCTCTCCGCCGCGCGCACCGAAAGGGAACCCCCGTGCCCGACACCGACCGTTGCGCCACCATGCCCGTCCATCGCCGCCTGCTCGCCTCCTCACCTCGCTACGCGCTGGCGCTGGCCGCGATCGAGAACGAGACGTTCGCCAGGAAGACCGCCAGGGCCGCGGCCCGGGACGAGGTCGTCACCATCCCCGTGGTGGTGCACGTCGTCCACCGCACCCCCGAGCAGGACATCGGCCAGGAGCAGATCGACAGCCAGCTCGAGGTGCTGAACGCCGACTTCCGCAAGGCCAACCCCGACGTGAGCAAGGTGCCGCAGGTGTGGCGGAACGTCGTGGCCGACGCCCGGCTGGAGTTCCGGCTGGCCTCGACCGGACCGGACGGCGAGCCCACCTCCGGCGTCGTCCGCGTCTCCACCGATGCCGCCGGGTTCAGCACCGACGACAGGGTCAAGTTCAGCGCGCAGGGCGGCTCCGACGCCTGGCCCGCCGACCGCTACCTGAATGTCTGGGTGTGCGAGCTGACGGACGCGCTCGGGTACGCCGCCTTCCCCGGCGGGCCGCCCGAGCTCGACGGGGTGGTCATCCGGCACAGCGCGTTCGGCACCACCGGGACGGCGGCCGCCCCGTACGACGGGGGCCGGACCGCCACCCACGAGGTCGGCCACTGGCTGAACCTGCGCCACATCTGGGGCGACGACGGCGACGGCTGCTCGGGCAGCGACTTCGTCGACGACACCCCCAACCAGGCGGGCCCCAACCGCGGCTCCCCGTCCTTCCCGGCCGTGAGCTGCGGCAACGCGCCGAACGGCGACATGTTCATGAACTACATGGACTACGTCGAGGACGCCGCCATGTACATGTTCACCCTCGGCCAGGCCGAGCGCATGGACGCAGCCCTGGCCGGCCCCCGCTCATCGTTCCTGACGCCGCAACTGCGGCAGAGCATGCGCGCCTCGGCGTAGACCCCGGTGTAGACCCTGGCCCGGTCATCGGTCCTGCTCACCCCGGCTGCGAACATGGAGAGCATGCGTGTTGTGGTGATCGGAAGCGGCATCGTGGGGGCCGGTGCGGCCTACCACCTGAGCCGCAGGGGCGCGGCGGTGACCGTCGTGGACGGCGGCTACCCGGGCGAGGCGACGCAGGCGGGGGCCGGCATCGTCTGCCCGTGGGTGGACCACCCCGAGGACGACGACTGGTACCGCCTGACCCGCGAGGGCGCCCGCCACTACCCCGGCCTGGTGGAGGAGCTGGGCGAGGACATCGGCTACGCCAAGGTGGGCGCGCTGCTGGTGGCCGAGGACCCGGTGGACCTGGAGCCGGTTCGGGCGCTGCTGCGCCGCCGCTACGCAGGTGCGCCCGAGATGGGCGAGGTCGTGGATGTGGCGACCCCTGCCGAGCTGTTCCCGCCGCTGTCCGACACGCTGAGCGCGCTGCTGGTGCCGGGTGCGGCCAGGGTGGACGGCCGCTCGGTGCGTGACGCCCTGCTCGCGGCGGCGGTGGCGAGGGGCGCCGAGGTCCGTACGGGCACCGCCACCCTCACCCAGGACGGCCACGTCCTCCTCCACCCCGCCGACCACCCGGAGACCTCGGCCCCCGCCCCTCCCCCGCCGGCCCCCGCCACCTCCGGAACACCCCTTCCCGCCCTCTCCGGGACGGCCCCCTCCGGGACGACTCCCGCCGGGACCGGCTCCTCCACAACGGTCCCGGCCGGGGAGGCGTCGTGGCGGCAGGCGGCGCCGCTTCACCCTGATGCGCCGGCGATGCCCGGCGTCCAGCAAGAACCCATGGGTGAGGGGGTGCCGCTCGATGCGGACGCGGTGATCGTGGCGGCCGGGGCGTGGACGGGTGAGGTGTGCCGGCCGCTGGGCGTCGAGCTTCCGGTCTTCCCCCGCCGGGGCCAGATCCTGCACGCCACGCTGGAGGGCGTGGACACCGCGTGGTGGCCGATCATCCTGCCCCGCATGGGGCCGTACCTGCTGGGCTTCCCCGACTCGCGGGTGGTGGTCGGCGCGACCGTCGAGGACGTCGGGTTCGCGCCGCGCGTCACCGTGGGCGGGCTCGACGAGGTGATCGAGGCGGGGCTGCGGGTGGCGCCGGGGCTGGCCAGCGCGACGGTCTCGGAGACGCGGGTCGGCCTGCGCCCGGTCTACGCTCCCGGCTCCGCCCTCATCGGGCCGGTGACGGATCGCGTGGTGGTGGCGACGGGGCTGAGCGCGTACGGGCTGACGGCGGGCCCGTTCACCGGCGAGCTCGCCGCCGCGCTGGCGCTCGGGGAGCGGCCGCCCATCGACCTCACCCCGTACCGGCCGCCCACCGGCTGAATTCGGGCACCGAGCGCAATAAGCCACCCTGGCCGTCAAGTGCGACAAGCGGCAACGTAAGATCGGATACCTCCCCACCGGTGACGTCGTGGGGAGGCCGCCTTGCCGCTGCTCGCACTGCTCCTGCTGCTGCTCGCGGCACTGGCCGGCTGCGCGGACCCGGAGGCCACGGCGCCCCCGCCCCCCTCGATCACGCCCCCGCCCTCGCCTGCCCCCAAGCCGCTGGCGCCCCGCCACCGCGAGGACGCGCCCGAGCAGGAGGAGGTACGGATCCCGAACGCCGCCTCCGGCCGCTACGCGATCGTCCCAGGCTCGGCCCCCGCCAGGCCCGGCCGTGGCGCGGCGGTGCGGTACCTGGTGGAGGTGGAGCGCGGACTGCCGTTCGAGCCGCGCGCGTTCGCCGCCGAGGTGCACAGGACGCTCAACGACGTCCGCGGCTGGGCCCGCTTCCGCCGCGTGGACCACGGCCCCGTACGGGTGCGCGTCGCACTGTCCAGCCCGCGCATGACCATCCGCCAGTGCCTGCCGCTGCGCACCGGCGGCGAGCTGTCCTGCTGGAACGGCCGCCGCTCGGTCATCAACGCCCTGCGCTGGGCGAAGGGCGTCCCGCAGTACGACGGCGACCTGGTGTCGTATCGGCACTACCTGATCAACCACGAGGTCGGCCACGCCCTTGGGCACGACCACCGCCACTGCCCGGGCCCCGGCCGCCTGGCCCCCGTCATGGTCCAGCAGTCGAAGTCCCTCGGCCGCTGCCGTCCGAACCCATGGCCCCACCCCCACCGCGACCAACGCCGCTGACTCACAGGTGGGGGTGGCGTTCCGGGGATTCGGCGCGACCGATAGGTTTCCTTCAACCGGACGAGGTCGCCGCTTCGGTGACGGGGCCCGGCATCGCCGCGCACGCCGCCCCTACGCGGGCGCGCCCGGCGGTGGCCGGATTCGGTCAACGCCGGTGGAGCGATCACGCCCGTCTGACCTATCGCGATATATCGTAGAAGTGAAACACCGGGGAGTCCCGATCGCACCGATCGGGACGTGAAAGATCTTCCAGGGGAGTGTGAGCGATGGCAGGGATGCGGACGGCACGGCGGATCCTCGCGGGCGGCGCGGTCCTGGCCGCAGCCGGCTGGGCGCTGCGCGAGGTTCCCGCCGAGCTGGGCGTGCGGCCACTGCGGTCGGGGCCCGACCGGGTGGCGCGGATCAGGCGCTCGGCGCAGTTCAGGGACGGCGCGTTCGTCAATCCGATGCCCGAGGCGGCGACCGTGCCGTCAGGACCGCCCGTCAGCATGCTCGGCGAGTTCGCCCAGGACCGCGAGCAGCGGCACCCGGCAGGTCCCATCCCGCTGCGCATCCCGCCGGCCGACGCGCCGCCCGCCGACGGCGTGCGCGCGGTCTGGTACGGCCACGCCTCCACACTGGTGGAGATCGAGGGCAGGCGGGTGCTGTTCGACCCGGTGTGGAGCCGCCGGGTCTCCCCCACGCGGTTCGTCGGCCCCAAACGGCACCACCCGGTGCCGGTGGAGCTGAACGAGCTGCCCGAGGTGGACGCGATCGCCATCTCCCACGACCACTACGACCACCTCGACATGGCGACCGTGCGCAGGCTCAACAGGACGCAGAAGGCGCCGTTCATCGTGCCGCTGGGCATCGGGGCGCACCTGGAGCGGTGGGGCGTGGCCGCGTACCGGATCATCGAGCTGGACTGGGACGAGGAGGCCGAGGTGGCGGGGCTGCGCTTCGTCGCCACGGCGGCCCGCCACTTCTCCGGCCGCACCCTGAGCCGCAACGACACGCTGTGGGGCTCCTGGGTGGTGGCCGGGCCCACCAAGCGGGTGTTCTACGCGGGTGACTCCGGCTACTTCGAGGGCTACCAGGGCATCGGGAGCAAGCACGGCCCGTTCGACCTGACGCTGATGCCGATCGGCGCCTACAGCCCGGCCTGGCCGGACATCCACATGAACCCGGAAGAGGCCGTCAACGCCCACCTCGACCTGGGCGGAAAGCTGCTGCTGCCGGTGCACTGGGCCACGTTCACGCTCGCCCTGCACCCCTGGGCCGAGCCGGTGGACCGGCTGTGGCGCGAGGCCAAGGCCCGCGACGTCCGCATCGCGGTCCCGCGTCCCGGCGAGGCGGTGGACGCCTGCGCCGCCCCCGCGGTCGAGGGCTGGTGGGAGATGCTCACCTGAGTCGTCGCCCGCCGGGCGCCACGACGTAGAGTTCGGGCGTGAGCAACCTGGAACGGGACCCCCGCGAGATCCGCTGCACCGCCGGCCCGGCCGGCGGGCCCGCCACCGAGGCAGAACGTGCGGCGGCCGTCCCGGCGCCTGACGCGCCGGCGGAAGGCGGGGCGCCGGACGAGCGAGAGGTCCTGATCGGGCGGGAGGTGCCGCTGGGCGGGCCCCGGGCGATGACGGTCAGCAGGACCCTGCCGGGCGTGCACCGCCGCATGATCGGCGCGTGGTGCTTCGTCGACGCCTACGGGCCGCAGCTCGCCACCATGCGGGTGCCGCCCCACCCGCACACCGGCCTGCAGACCGTCAGCTGGCTGGTCGAGGGTGAGGTGCTGCACCGCGACAGCCTGGGCACGCTGCAGGAGATCCGGCCCGGCCAGCTCAACCTCATGACGGCCGGTCGCGGCATCTCCCACTCGGAGGAGTCGCCGCAGACCGTGCTGCACGGCGTCCAGCTGTGGGTGGCGCTGCCCGGCGAGCACCGCCACACCGCGCCCGCCTTCGAGCACCACCCCGAGCTGCCCGTGCTGGACGGCACCGGCCACCGGGCCCGCGTCCTCATGGGCGCGCTCGGCGGGGTGACCTCGCCCGCCACCGCCTACACCCCGCTCGTGGGGGCCGAGCTGGCGATCGACGGCGCCGCCGAGGTGCCGCTCGAGCCGGGCTTCGAGCACGGGCTGCTGCTGCTCGACGGCGAGGTGGCCGAGGTGGAGCGGGGCCCGCTGGTCTACGTGCCGCCGGGCCGCACGTCGATCCGCCTGTCGGGCCGGGGCCGGGTGCTGCTCATCGGCGGCGAGCCGTTCGGCGAGGAGATCGTCATGTGGTGGAACTTCGTCGGCCGCTCCCACGAGGAGGTGGCCGCGTACCGCAAGGAGTGGATGGACGGCGAGGGCTTCGGCGTCGTCGAGGGCTTCGACGGCGCGCCCCTGCCCGCGCCGGTCCTCCCCGGCACCCGGCTCAAGCCCCGCGGCCGCGTCCGCTGACCGCCCCCGGTCAGCTGAAGGGTCAGGTGAGGCGCTGGGCCTTGCTGAGGAGGCGTTGGGCCACCACCACCAGAGCCAGGAAGAGACCGCTGACCACCTGCTGGAACGCCGACGTCAGGTTCCCCACCTGGTTGATGAGGCTCTGGATGACGCCCAGCAGCAGCACCCCGGCCACCGACCCGGTGATGCCGCCTGCGCCGCCGGTCAGCAGGGTTCCGCCGATCACGACGGCCGCGATGGCGTCGAGTTCGAGGCCGATGCCGAGGATCGTGACGCCGGAGGAGAGCCGGGCGGCGTTGAGCGCGCCGGCCAGCCCGGCCAGCAGGCCGGACATGACGTACACGTACACCTTGGTGCGCACGACCGGCACGCCCATCAGGGCCGCCGCCTGCTCGTTGCCGCCGATGGCGTAGACGTTCTGGCCGAAGCCGGTGCGCTGCAGCAGCACCATGGCGAGCAGCGCGAGGGCGGCGGTGATGTGGACGGGGTAGGACAGGCCGAGGATCTCGCCCTGGCCGAGGGCGGCGAAGGCGCGGTCCTCGACGAGGTACGTGGTGGCGCCCTCGTCGGAGATGGCCAGCATCAGCCCGCGCACGCCGAGCAGCCCGGCCAGCGTCACGATGAACGGCGCCATCCCGGTACGCGCGATGACCAGCCCCTGCAGCAGCCCGACGGCCCCGCACACGGCGAGCGGCAGCAGCAGCGCCACGAGCAGGCCGTACCGGGAGCCGTAGGCGGCCAGCACGCCGCCGAGGACGAACAGCGACCCGACGGACAGGTCGATGCCGCCACTGATGATCACGAACGTCATCCCGACGGCGATGATCGCGAGGAACGACGAGGAGACGACCACGCTGGCGGCGTTGGCGGTGGTGGCGAAGGAGTCGAAGGCCAGGCTGCCCACGACGACCAGCAGGCCGAGCACCATGACGGCGCCGTGCTGCTGGAGCAGCCTGCTCACCTGTTCGCGGTTCATCGGGTCCCCCGCTTCCTGGTGGCGTAGACGGCGGCCAGGATGATGACCGCCTGGACCATCTGGGTCCATGACTGGGGGAGGTTGTGCTTGATCAGCGTGGCGGCCAGGAGCTGCATGAGCAGCGCGCCCATGACCGTGCTGAGCACCCTGATCCGGCCGCCGGTCAGCGGCGTGCCGCCGACGACGACGGCGGTGATCGCCGACAGCTCGATGAACAGGCCGAGCGAGGTGGGGTCGCTGGCCTGCAGCCGGGCCGTGGCCAGGACGCCGGCCAGGGCGGCGAGCAGGCCGGAGATCACGTACACGATCAGCAGCACCCGCTTGACGGGCAGGCCGGACAGCTCGCTGGCCGAGCGGTTGCCGCCGATGGCGACGACCTGCCGGCCGAACGTGGTGCGCCGCACCACGAACAGCACGATCACGGTGAGCGCCGCCGCGATGAGCACGATGACCGGGACGCCGGCCACGGAGCTGCTGCCGAGCGCGATGAGGTCGGGGTTGCGGAACTCGACGAGCTGCGGCACCAGCACGTTGGCCAGGCCGCGCACGCCGACCAGCAGCGCGAGCGTGGCGACGATGGGCTGCACGCCGACGTACGCGACCAGCGCCCCGCCCGCCGCGCCCACGACGGCGCCGCCGATGACGGCCACGATGACCGCGGGCAGCCAGCCGTAGCCGAGGTAGAGCACGGTCAGCGCGGCGGCCAGCGCCATCACGGACCCGACCGACAGGTCGATGCCCTGGGTGCCGATGACCAGCGCCATGCCCAGCGAGACGATCACGATGGGCGCGACCTGGACGAGCTGGGTGCGGAAGTTGGAGGCGTCGAGGAAGTGCGGGGTGAACAGCACGTTGAACAGCAGCAGCACGAGGACGGCGGCGTACACGCCGTAGTCCTGCACCCACGCGTACACCTGGGGTTTGAGCACGGCGACCCGGGCGCTCCCCCGGGAGGTCAGCTCAGCCATCGGCCTGCTCCGCGATCGTCGCCATGATCCTCTCCTCGGTCACCTCGTCGCCGGACAGCTCGCCCACGACCGTGCCCTCGCGCAGCACGAGGATCCTGTCGGCGCCCTCGACCAGCTCCTCCAGGTCGGAGGAGATGAGCAGCACGCCCAGCCCTTCCTGGGCCAGCTCGTCGATCAGCGCCTGCACCTCGGCCTTGGCGCCGACGTCGATGCCGCGGGTGGGCTCGTCCAGCAGCAGCACCTTGGGCCGGACGGCGAGCCAGCGGGCCAGCAGCACCTTCTGCTGGTTGCCGCCGGACAGCTCGGAGACGAGCTGGTGCTGCGAGGCGGCCTTGATCCGCAGCCTCCGCATGAAGATCTCGACCACCCGGTCGATCTTCGCCTCGGACACCACGCCGGCCCGGCCGAGCGCGGGCAGGGCGGCCAGGGCGATGTTCTCGCGGACGGACAGCGTCGGGATGATGCCCTCGGCCTTGCGGTCCTCGGGCAGCAGGCTGACGCCGGCCTTGATGGCGGCGGCGGTGGAGCCGCCGCGCAGCGGCAGCCCGGCGACGAGCACCTGACCGCCGTCGAGCGGCAGCGCGCCGACGATGGCCTTGGCGGTCTCGGTACGTCCCGCGCCGAGCAGGCCACCGAGCCCGACGACCTCGCCGGGCTCGACGCTGACGTTCACCCCGTCGAGCACGTGCCTGCGGGTCAGGCCGCGGGCCTCGACCACGGGCGCGTCCGCGCCGGAGCCGTGCCGGTCGCGGCTGAAGCGGGTCACGCCCTGGGCGCGGACCTCGTCGAGGTCGCGGCCCAGCATGAGGGAGATGAGCTTCAGCCGGTCGAGCGCGGCCAGCGGCCCGGTGTGCGCGAGCCGGCCGTCGCGCAGCACGGTGACCTGGTCGCACACCTGGTAGAGCTCGTCGAGGCGGTGGCTGACGTACATGACGGCGATGCCACTGTCGCGCAGCCGCCTGATCACGCCGAACAGCGTCTCGACCTCGCGCGGCTCCAGGGAGGAGGTGGGCTCGTCCATGATGACGACGCGGGCGTCCACGGAGACGGCGCGGGCCAGGGCCACCATCTGCTGGGCGCCGACGCCGAGCGTGCGCAGCGGGCGGCGGACGTCGGTCTCGACGCCGTAGCCGGCCAGCACCCGCTCGGCCTCGCCGTACAGGGCGGCGGCGTCGATGACGCCGAACCTGCCGCGCGGCTCGCGGCCGAGCAGCAGGTTGCGGGCCACCGACATCATGGGGACGAGGTTGACCTCCTGGTAGATGGTGGAGATGCCGGCCCGCTGCGCCTCCATGGGGCTGCCGAAGGCGGCCGTGCCGCCCTGGTAGCGCAGCTCGCCCTCGTCGGGGCGGTAGACGCCGGTGAACACTTTGATCAACGTGGACTTGCCCGCGCCGTTCTCGCCGACGAGGGCGTGCACCTCGCCAGGACGCAGGGCGAGGGACACGCCGTCGAGCGCGAGGACGCCGGGGAAGCGTTTGCTGACGGCGCGGGCCTCGAGAACCGCTCCCACCTCAGTACGCCTCTCCGAGGGAGTCCTTGGCGTTGGTGGTGTCGTAGTCACGGTCGGAGATGATCACCTTGTCGGGGATGGCCTCGCCGTCGAGGAACTTCTGCGCGGTCTCGAAGGCCAGCGGCCCGAAGCGCGGGTTGGACTCGATGACCGCGTGCAGCCAGCCGTCCACGATGCCCTGGACGGCGCTGCGGGTGCCGTCGACCGAGACGATCTTGATGTCGCCGGGCTCCTTGCCCGCGCCCTTGAGCGCGGTGACCGCGCCGAGCGCCATCTCGTCGTTCTCGGCATAGATGCCGTTGATGTCGGGGTTGGACTGGATGAGCTGCTCGGTGACCTGCTGGCCCTTCTCGCGGGCGAACTCACCGGTCTGCTCGAACGAGATCGTGATGTCCGGCGCCTTCTCCTTGACGCGGTCCTTGAAGCCGTTGGTGCGCTCGGTGGTGACGTTGTTGCCGGGCGCGCCGAGCAGGATGGCGACCTTGCCCTTGCCGCCGAGCGCGTCGATCATCCGGTCGGCGGCGCGCTTGCCCTGCTCGTAGAAGTCGGAGCCGATGAAGGTCAGGTAGTCGCTGCACGGCTTGGCGTTGATCTTGCGGTCGACCGTGATGATGGGGATCTTCTTGGCCGCGGCCTGCTGGAGCACCGGCTCCCAGCCGTCGGAGTTGAGCGGCGCGATGACCAGCAGCTGCACGCCCTGGGCGATGAGCTGCTGCACGTCGGTGATCTGCTTGGAGAACTGCGACTGGGCGTTGGTCACCTTGAGGTCGCCGATGCCGAGCTCGGCCGCCTCGTCCTTGATCGACTTGGTCTCCGCGATGCGGAACGGGTTGGCCTCCTTCTCCGACTGGGAGAAGCCCACGGTGGCCGTCTTCAGGTCGAACTTCGTGCCGCCGAACTGCTCCAGCGTGCAGGTCGGGCCGGCCGTGCCCGCAGGCGTCTGGACGACCTGCCGCCCCGCGGTGCCGGTGGGGGCGGGCACGCTCTGCGGCTCCTCCGCCTTGGCGCAGGCCGTCGCGGTGAGGAGGACGGCCAGGGTCAGGGCGGCCGTCCGGAGATGGGGGGTCATCGCGGTTCCCTTCTTATCAGGTCCTGCCGGTGCGCGCCCCGGCCCCCGCGGGCGGGGCCGGGGCGCGGCGGTGGTTCAGTCGCAGGTGGGGTTGATCGCGCGGGTCAGCGCCTTGTGGGCGTCGTGGAGGCGCTTGACGTCGGGCTTGGTGATCGCCCTGTCGTACGTCATGAGGCCGTTGATCTCGGTCTCGACGTCCGTCGTCTGCGTGTAGATGGCGGCGCTGAGCTGCTCGCAGGCGTGCAGCCGCTCCAGCTCCCCGACCATGCCCACGTAGCGGTTCGTGAGGGCCTCGGGGTCGGGCTCGACCGCGTAGCCCCAGCCGCCGCCCGACCAGGTGTGGCCGACCAGCGGCAGGGCCAGGCCGCCGTACTCGCCGATCACGGTGGCGCGGACGCCCTCGGGCTTGCCGGGGTTGCCGGGGCCCGGGTAGATGTGGAAGTCCTTGACGTCGCCGTTGCCGCCGTCCACGGCGCCGCAGCAGTTGACGCCGCTCATGTTGTTCACCAGGCGGCTCGGGTCCCAGCTCTTGACCAGGTCGGCGATGCGGGCCTGGTCGTACTGGCCCCAGCCCTCGTTGAACGGCACCCACATGACGATCGACGGGCTGCTCCTGTGCTGGTCGATCATCGCGCGCAGCTCGGTCTCGAACTGCTGCCTGTCGTCGGTCTTGAAGGCCGACGGCATGTCCTGCCAGACCAGCAGGCCGAGCTTGTCGGCGTAGTGGTACCAGCGGTCGGGCTCGACCTTGACGTGCTTGCGCACCGCGTTGAAGCCGAGCGCCTTGGTCTGCTCCAGGTCGTAGCGCAGGGCCTCGTCGGTGGGCGCGGTGTAGATGCCGTCCGGCCAGAAGCCCTGGTCGAGCGGGCCGATCTGGAAGACCGGCTTGCCGTTGAGCAGCATCCGGTTGCCGGACAGGGTGATCTCACGCATCCCGACGTACGACTCGACCTTGTCGCCCTTGAGCCTGACCTCCAAGTCGTACAGGTGCGGGCTCTCCGGCGACCAGAGCTTGGGCTTGCGCACCGGGACGCGCAGCTTCTCGCCGGTCTTGCCGTGGGCGGTGCCGATGACGCGGCGGCCGTCCCTGACGATCACGGTGGCGGTGCCCGGGGTGCCGTGCACGGTGACGTCCACGGCCTGGCCGCGCACGTCGGGGGTGGTGTCGACGCGGTCTATGCGGTCCCTGCCGACCGGCTCGATCCAGACGGTCTGCCAGATGCCGGACACGGGGGTGTACCAGATGTTGCCGGCTTCGAGCCGCTGCTTGCCGACGGGCTGCGCGCCGCGGTCGGTCGGGTCGTACACGCCGACGACGAGCTCCTGCGGGCCTTTGCGCTTGAGCGCGCCGGTGACGTCCACGCTGATGCGGTCGTAGCCGCCCTTGTGGGTGGTGACGCGCTCGCCGTTGACGTAGACGGCGGCGTCCCAGTCGACGGCGTCGAGGTGCAGCATCAGCCGCTCGCCGCTCCAGGAGCGCGGCACCTCGAACGTGCGCCGGTACCACATGCGCTCCTCGTGCCGGCCGATGCCGGACAGCTGCGACTCGACCGGGTACGGCACGGTGATCCGCTCGGGCAGGGCGCGGCCGATCGGCGCGGCATCGCCCTCCTTGGCCGTGGCGAACTGCCAGACGCCGTTGAGGCTGCGCCAGCGGTCGCGGACGAGCTGCGGCCGCGGGTACTCGGGCAGCGGGTTGTTCTTGTCGACCTTGTCGGTCCAGCGGGTCTTGAGCACGTACGCGGACAGGTTGACCACGCTCGCGAACGGATAGGCGGCCAGCGGGGTGCCGTCGGCGTAGGTGATGCCGCCGCTGCCGTCGTAGGAGGTGCGTACGGTGCCGCCGGCCTTGGCCGGGACCGGGTACTTGAGCCTGAGCTCCAGGGTCTCCGGGCTCTTCTGCTCGACCGAGGTGACGGGCCAGGAGGCGGCCCCGACGGTCAGCGCGAGCTTCTCCGCCGCGCCGGCGGGCAGCGGGGCGAGGGGCTGCGGGTAGGTGAGCGTCACGACGTCGCCGGTGGTGGCGAGCCGGGCGTCGTACGGGCCGTCCGGCTGGAAGTCGGCCGGGACGGTGAGCGCCTCGGCGGGCACGATGGCCTTCGGCTGGCTCGGGCTCTGCCAGCGCAGGCGCAGGTTGGCGCCGCCGTAGTGCTCGAAGTACTCGACCTTGATGTCGTACTCGCGGCCGGCTTCGAGGGCGATCGGGGTGCCGGTCTGCTCGATGTCCCAGTCGTCCACCCAGTGATCGATGATCAGCTGATCGTCCACCCAGAGGCGGAACCCGTTGTCACCGATGATCGAGAAGGTGTAGGTCTCGGAGTATTCCGGGGTGATCTGCCCGGTCCAGCGGACCGAGACGTCGTCCTCCCTGCCGGTAAGCAGCTGGAAGACGGGGTTGAGGTCGGTCAGCTCCAGCTTCGGGTCGATGATGCTCGCCTTGAGCTCGGCGAAGTCGAACGTTCCCGCCCCTGAGGCGAGGTAGTAGTCGCCGCGCAGCCCGTTCCGCTCGGGGAGGGCCGCCGTTGCGGCGGAGGCGGGTGCCGGCAGCTGCCATAACACGGACATCAGTACGGCCAGCAGCAACGCGAGGCGCTTACGCACGGGGAGTGTCCTTTCGGAAGGCGCCGATCAGGTTCGGACAGCTTTTGACCCTGACACGCTCCAAAGTAAGCACCGCCGGACCGAGGCGGTCAAGATTTCCGATCAAATTCGTTCTCGTTCGGTCAGAGGTGAACTCATGTTGGCCTGTCGACTATGATCGGCCCGTGAGCGACACGCAGAGCGACGGACGCAGGCCCGTGTTCGCCGCGGAACGCCGCCAGCGCATCCTCGAGCTGGTACGTGCCAACGGCGCCGTGTCGCTGCGCGAGCTGGCCCAGGCCGTCCACTCCTCCGAGGTCACCGTCCGCCGCGACCTGCGCGCGCTCGAGTCGGAGGGCCTGCTCAACCGCCACCACGGCGGCGCCACGCTGCCCGGCGAGCTGTCCCGCGAGGCCGGCTACGCGCACAAGGTGTCCCTGGAGTCGGCCGAGAAGGCCGCCATCGCCGACCTCGCCGCCGCGCTCGTCGAGGACGGCGACGCCATCGTGGTCGGGCCGGGCACCACCACGCAGGAGTTCGCCCGCCGCCTGACCAGGCAGTCCGAGCTGGCCGTGGTGACCAACTCGCTGCTGGTCGCGCAGGTGCTGGCCGGCTCGCCGCGCGTCGAGGTGATGCTGACCGGCGGCACGCTGCGCGGCTCCATCCTGGCCCTGGTCGGCAGCGCGGCCGAGCACTCGCTGGCCGGGCTGCGGGTGCGCAGGGCGTTCATCTCGGGCAACGGCCTGACCGCCGAGCGCGGCCTGTCCACGCCCAACATGCAGGTCGCGGGCGTCGACCGGGCCCTGGCCGCCGCCGCCGAGGAGGTCGTGGTGCTGGCCGACCACACCAAGGTCGGCGTCGACACCATGGTGCAGACCGTTCCGCCCGACCGCATCGACCACCTGGTCACCGACGACTCCGCGCCCCGCGACGTGCTCGACGAGCTGAGCGCGCGCGGCGTACGGCTGCACGTCGCCCAGTTCTGATCGCGCACTGATCGAATGTGACAAGCCCGTTACTATAATGTTTCCTTCCTCGACCACCATCGAGGCGGAGGCAACCGTGCTGCAGGTGGCTGGCGTTCTCAAGGCGTTCCAGGGTGTCACCGCCCTCGACCACGTCACCCTGTCCGTACGCGCCGGCGAGGTGCACGCCCTCATCGGCGGCAACGGCGCGGGCAAGTCCACCCTGGTGAAAGTGCTCTCGGGCGTCTACCCGCCCGACGCGGGCGAGCTGCGCTTCCTCGGCGAGCCGGTCCGCTTCGCCGGGCCCGCCGACGCCAAGAAGGCCGGCATCGCCACCATCCACCAGGAGACCAACCTCGTCCCCACCATGAGCGTGGCCCGCAACCTGCTGCTCGGCAGGGAGCCGCGCGGGCGGCTCGGGCTGATCGACTCCGCCGCCGTGCACGCCAGGGCCGCGGAGGTGCTGGCGGCGTACGGGCTGGAGGTGGACGTCCGCCGCCCGATCGGCTCGCTCGGCGAGGGCGCGCGGCAGATCGTCGCGCTCGCGCGGGCCGCCTCCGCCGACGCCCGCCTGGTCATCATGGACGAGCCCACCACCGCGCTCGACCACGGCGAGCTGGAGGTGCTGTTCGGCGCGGTGACCCGGCTGCGCGAGCAGGGCCGCTCGGTCATCTACGTCACCCACCGCCTCGAGGAGCTCTACGGCATCTGCGACCGGGTCACCGTGCTGCGCGACGGCCGGGTCGTGCACACCGGGCCGCTGGCCGGGCTCGACCGGCTGCGGCTGGTCTCGCTCATGCTGGGCCGCCCCTTCCACCCCGCCGCGCCGCCCCTGCCCGCCGGCGAGCCCGACCCGCCCGGTGACGCGCCCGTCCTGGAGGCCAAGGGCCTGACCAGGCACCACATGCTCGACGGGGTGTCGCTCGCCATGCGGGCCGGCGAGGTCGTCGGCCTCGGCGGGCTGCTCGGCGCCGGGCGCAGCGAGACGGCCCGCGCCATCGCCGGAGTGCTGCCGGTGGACGCCGGTCAGCTCACCGTCGCGGGCGCGCCGGTGCGCAAGTGGTCGATCAGGAGCGCCGTACGCGCCGGGATCGGCCTGGTGCCGGAGAACCGCAGGACCGAGGGCATCGTGCCCACCCTGTCGGTGCGCGACAACATCGCCCTGGCCGCGCTCCCCCGCCTGTCGCGGGCCGGCATCGTGTCCGACGCGCAGGTGGACAACATCGTCGCGACCTTCATGCGGCGGCTCGGCATCAAGGCCGTCTCCCCCCGCCAGCCGGCCGGCGAGCTGTCCGGCGGCAACCAGCAGAAGGTGCTGCTGGCCAGGTGGCTGGCCATGCACCCCAAGGTGCTGCTGCTCGACGAGCCCACCAGGGGCGTCGACGTCGCCACCAAGGTGGAGATGCAGGCCCTGCTGGACGAGCTGGCCGTGGACGGGCTGGCCATCCTGCTCATCTCCTCGGACGTGAGCGAGCTGGTGGAGAACTGCGACAGCGTCGTCGTGCTGCGCGACGGGGCCATCACCGAGCAGCTCAACGGGCCCGAGGTCACCGAGGACCGCCTGCTCGCCGCCCTCGCCAAGGACTAGTAGACCGAGACGTGCGGGTGGTCGTAGTGGTTGGCCGTCGTGCCGCCGCGGTCCGACATCACCCGCCACCCGCCCGTCCTGGCGTGCCAGATGCGCTGGCGGTAGATGACGTACATGATGCCGAGCCGCTTCGCGTTCTTGATCACCCAGGCGGCGATCTCGTCGCCGCGCTTCAGCTCCTCCCCTGACGGCATCGCGCCGCCGCGGCTCAGCATGAAGTCGCAGGCCCGCCCGAGCGGATGCTCGCCGCCGTCCTGGATCGGCCGGTAACACCCGATCCCGTACGGCACCTCGAACCGCTCCTGGATGAGCTGCCTGACCAGCCGCATCCTGGGCGTGATGTTGTCGGGTCCGTCCGGCAGCTGCGGCACCCACGTGCCGTCGGGACGCCGCACCCCCGGCGCCGTGTAGAGCAGGTCGATCCTGTCCTTGATCTTCTCGATCTGCTTCTCGGCCTTCTTCCTGCGCCGCTCCAGCTCGCCGACCGTGCGCTTCAGCTCCTCGGCCTTGGCCGCCGCCTCCTCCTCGGCCCGCGCGCGGGCGTCCCTGACCTGGGCGTGGCCGCGCAGCCTGGCGTCCTGGCCGTCGATGAGGTGCTGGGACAGCGCCATTCTGTTCAGCAGTCGCGCGGGGTCGCCGCCCTGCCCGCTGACGAGGATGGCGAGCGGTCCCGGCGTGCCGCTCATGTACTCCGCCGTCGCGATGGCCCGCAGCTCCGTCGAGTGGCGGTCGTAGGTCTCCTGCGCCTCGGCCAGCCGCTCGCCCGCCGTCTTCGCCTCCTTGTCCGCCTTCTGCTGGGCGACGCGGGAGGCGTAGTAGTCGGTGATGAGCTTGTCGGCGTCCTTCTGCATCGTGGCCAGTTCCTTCTTGAGCTGCTTGGCCGTCGGCTTGGGCGCCGCGTGCGCGGGGGCCGCGGTGACCAGCAGCAGCTGGGCGAGGACGATGCAGAGCACGGACGTACGGACGGGGGAGGCTTCCGCCACGCTTCTCCTTACCCCGGGCCACAGGGCAGGTTCCGGGCATGAGCTGTTCAGGCCGGGGGTCGCCCTCTATTCGACGCACGATAGTAGAGGATCAAGCCTCCTCACCCGCAAGTCACGATATTTCGCGATCACGGCCTTTTCGTACTCTGCGCACCACGATCTGCCGTCCGAGCAGCACCGAGCCCGGCACCACCACGAACCCCAGCAGGCTGGTGCCCAGCCCGAGCCCGATGTCGGCGTCCACGAGCCGGTCGCCGCCTCTCAGCACCGGCAGGCCGAGCGAGACGCTCACCGAGACCGACAGCAGCGGCTCCCGTTCGCGGGGCGGGTCCGGCTGGTTCGTCGCGGGCGGCGGCTCCTGATCGCCCGGCGGACCGGGCGGGTCGTCGGCAGGATCGTCGGCAGGGGGCGGCGGGGTCGGCCGGACGGTGGTCGGCGCCGCGGTCGTCGGGGGCCTCCTGGTGGGGCCGCTCGTCGCGGTCGGCCTGCCGGTCGGCTCCCTGGTGGGCCTCGTGGTCGTGGGGCGCTGCGTGGGCCTGGAAGCCGTGCTGGTCGGCTGGGCGGTCGGCCTGCTCGCCCGGGGAGGCGCGCTCTCCGCAGGGCGGCCCGCCGAGGTGACCGGCGGCGTCGCCACGGCCGGCTCACTCGCGGTAGGGGGCTCCTCGGTGCGCGCCAGCCCCGTCGTCGGTGTCGTCGTCGGGGTCGTCGTCGGGGTCGCGGCCGGCTCCGGCGGCTCAGGCGAGGAGGGGGCGGGCGTGACCGGCGGGGCCACGCTGGGCGGCGGCACGGCCACGCTGCGCGGCTCGGGCGCGTCGCCCAGGATCGCGAACGCCGACACCACCGCGGCGGCCGTCGCCACCACCAGGCCGCCGGTCATGGCGAGCTTCCCGGCCGGCGACAGCGCGTTGTGGAACAGGCTCGTGCCCGTGCCGGGCTCGGAGGCGGGCGGCGGGTTGGGCAGCAGCCCGGCCAGCGGCACGGCCAGTAACGCCAGGGTCGCCCGGCCACGGGCCTCCCAGTCGTCCCCGTACGCGGCCCGCGCCGTCTCCTCCAGCTCCTCCAGGAACGACAGCGCCGACTCCGGCCGCCGCCCCGGCTCCTTGGCCAGGCCGTGCTCGATCAGCGGGCGCAGCGGCGCCTCGATGTCGTCGATCGGCGGCGGCAGGTGCTGGTGCTGGTAGGCGAGGGCGGCGATGTTCTCGCCGTGGAAGGCGCGGTGGCCGGTCAGGCACTCGTAGAAGACGAGGGTGGCGGCGTAGACGTCGGTGGCGGGCCCGGCCGGGGCCTCGTCCCACTGCTCGGGCGCCATGTACGACGGCGTGCCCGCCAGCGGGGCCGTCTCCCCGACCTTGGCCGCCACGCCGAAGTCGACGAGCTTGCTGTCGCCGTCCTGGGTGATCATCACGTTCTCTGGCTTGAAGTCGCGATGCACGACGCCGTGCCGGTGCGCCTCCGCCAGGCCGAGCAGCGAGCCCTTCAGCACCGTCAGCGCCGCCTGCGGGCCCGTCGCGCCCTCGCCGGCCAGCAGACGCCGCAGCGTGAGACCGTCGACCAGCTCCATCACGATGACCGCGTCGTCCTCGCCCTCGACGTAGTCGAGCACGCGCGCGGTGTGCGGGCTGTCGATCTCCAGGATGTGCCGCGCCTCTTCCCTGAACCGCGCCACGAACGCCTCATCGTCGCGCAGCGGCTCGGCGAGGTGCTTGATCGCGACCTGTAAGCCGTCGGAGTCTCGGACGGCGAGCATCACGCGGCCGGTCCCGCCGTGACCCAGTTCCCGGATCTCCGTGTAGCCGGGAACCTCCATGGAGCCCTCCTGACCGGATAAAGATCCTTATAGCGGGACGCTAACCTGATGTCACCGGATGTGTCGACCCCCTTCACCACAGTGATCGGATCGGTATGGACACTATGCCGCGTAGTAGCCCACGGACCCCTCGGCGGCGTCGCGCAGGAGCACATGAGGATGCCTCAGGCGCGCAGGCGGCGGGCCACCGCGCCCGCGCCCAGAGCGAGGGCCACGCCCAGCAGGATGAGGAGGGCCAAGACCAGCGTCTCGCGCCACGGCCAGGCGCCGCCGCGCAGCTCGACGTCCATCACCGGGTATTCGAGCGTCTTGGCGGCGAAGCGGGCGGTCGGCACGTCGTAGGTGCGGGCGATGTCGCGGATCACCGCGTCGAAGGCGAACTCGTCGGTCGTGTGGACGTACTCCGGCCTTCCCGTGCCCGCCGCCTGGGTGCGGGCCGCTTCGTGGCCCGGGACGAGGAGCCGGTCGAGGTCGCCGGACGCGGCGGCGAGGGTCTTGCGGGGGACGAAGGTCAGGCCGTGCTCGGAGCGGATGGGGCCGTCGCCGACCGCGATCGTGTGCCCGACCACGGACTGCTCGGTGTAGGAGTTGAACACCGACGCCAGCTCCAGCTCCCCGGCGCCCTCGACGAGCTGGACGCCGATGGCCGACGGGCGGGTCTGGTAGGAGGAGTTGAGCGGGGCCACCAGGTCCGCCGGCTCCAGCCCCTGGACGGGCATGCGCGCGGACGCTCCCGGCGAGTAGTGCCGCCAGTGCACGGCGTCGGCCGCCTGGCGGGCCGTGTCCGTGCCGGCCAGGCGTTCGACGATGCGCAGGGCGCCGTCGATGGCCGACAGCACGCCCGCCGCGGTGATCACGTCGCCGTCGTCCACGTACCGCAGGCCGCTCTGCCACTTCACCGCCGGGAAGTCCGCGCGCAGGCCGCGCATGCGCAGCCAGTGCGAGGTGGCGGGCCGGCCGTCCAGCAGGCCGCTGCGGGCCAGCGCGCGGGCGCCGTTGCAGACGCTGACGGTCAGCGCGCCGGCCGCCGACTGCCGCCTGAGCCAGGCGTTGATGGCGGCGAGCTCGGCGGGCTCCGGCTTCTCCATGGCGGGGACGAGCACGGCATCGAGAGTGTCGCCGCGCCCGGTGAGGAGCTGCCGTAACTCCTCGAACGTCAGATCGGGGACGAGGTCCAGCCCGCCGGTCAGGTTGATCAGCCGGGGGCCCGCGGAGACGACGTAGGTGTTGAAGCGGCCGGTGCTCGCCAGCACCTCGTACGGGCCCAGGAGGTCGGCGGCGTTGGTGCCCTTGCCGCCGGTGAGGAAGGCGACGGTGGGCTTGGCCGGGTCGTGGGGCTTGGCGGCGGGCTCGGCGGAGACGGCGTCGGGGCGTGCCCGGTAGATGTCGCCGAACCTGCCGATCGTGCTGGCCGCCGACACCCCGGCCGGCACCAGCAGCGCGACCATGACGACGGCCGCCGTTCTGACCCACCTGCCCCGGACGGTGAACCGCCGCCTACGTACGCTCTCGTCGCGCCGCCCGCCGCGCGTGTCCCTCGGCGCATCCCCACGCATGATCGCCCCTCCTCCCGGCGCATATGTGCCTCACCGGGATGGTGTTCGACCAGCGCCTTGGGGACAAGGACGTGAACCGGACATCCGGCGGACGTTTCCGCTGGTACGGCCTCAGGCAGCCGGAAGCGCGGAGGAGGCGGGCGCCGGAGCTGCGGGGGTGGCGGGTGGATGCGCGAAGGTAGCCGCCGCGGGCGCGGCGGCCGGAGGTGCGGGGGTGGCGGTGAGGAGGCGGTGGACTTCGCGGGCGGCCATGCGGCCCGCGCGGTTGGCGCCGATCGTGCTGGCCGAGGGGCCGTAGCCGACCAGCTGCACCCTGGGGTCGCGGACGACCCGGGTGCCGTCGACGCGGATGCCGCCGCCCGGCTCCCGCAGGCGCAGGGGTGCGAGGTGGTCGAGCGCCGAGCGGAATCCGGTGGCCCAGACGATGGTGTCGCAGGCCAGGAACGCGCCGTCGTCCCACTCCACGCCGGTCTCGGTGATGCGGCGGAACATCGGGCGCCGGCGCAGAGCCCCCTTGGCCAGCGCCTCGCGGACGACCGCGCTGTAGGTGAGCCCGGTCACGGCGACGACGCTCTGCGGCGGCAGCCCGGCGCGTACGCGGTCCTCCACCATGGCGACGGCCTCGCGCCTGGCGTCCTCGCCGAAGTCGTCGTCACGGAAGACAGGTGGCCGCCGCGTCACCCACGCGGTCGCGGCGGCCACCCCCGCGATCTCCGACAGGACGTGCGCCGCCGACGTCCCGCCGCCCACCACGACCACCCGCCGCCGTCCCGCGAACTCCGCCGGCCCCCGATAGTCGGCGTAGTGCAGCTGGCGGCCGGCGAACGTGGCGGCCCCCGGGTAGTACGGCCAGTAGGGACGGGTCCACGTACCGGTCGCGTTGACCAGCGCGGCGGCGGACCACTCCCCCGCGTCCGTCGCGACGAGCAACCGCCCCCTGGCGCCCTCGCGCACGGACGTGACCCGCACAGGCCGCACGACGTGCAGCCCGGCCGCCCGCTCGTAGGCGTCGAAGTACGCGGGCACGACCTCGGCGGCGGGCCGCACCCCGCCGCCGTCCGCGGGCTTGGGGTGGCCCGGCAGATCGAAGATGCCGTGCACCTTGTCCATCGTCAGCGAGGGTGACCGGTGCCGCCACGCCCCGCCGGGCCCGTCCTCCGCGTCGAGCACGACGGCCTCGACCCCGAACCGCCGCAGAAAGTACGCACTGGACAGGCCGGCCTGCCCGGCCCCGATGACGACGACCGCACTCTCCTCCACGCTCACCCTCAACCACCCTCACCCCGCCCCTCTTCCCACCGCCCCCGAAAACCCGAAACGCTTTCGCCAGGCGTGGCCCGGCCGCGAACCCCCGAACGGCGTGGCCAGGGCAAGAGCCACCAGGTCAGACGAGCCAGGGCGGCGTGAGAAGAAGCCCCGAAGGATCGAAACTTTTCGCCAGAAGAGTCAGAGGTGGCCCTGTCACGAAAGCAGGGGCGATCGAGGCAGACATCCACCGCCGCACGCCTCCCTCGCCGAATACCGAGACGAAGATCCATCACCCCGTCTCCTCCACCAAAGCCGGGAAGGGGATCCGAGACGAACAACTACCGCCTCACCCCTCCCCGGCAAAGGACGGGGAGAGGTGAGGCGGTGGGTCAGGGGCGGTGGGGGACGGGGGCGGTGGAGCCGCGGACCACGAGCTCGGTGGCCAGCTCCACGTGGTGGGAGTCCACACGTTCGCCTTCCGCCAGCCGCAGGGCCGTGCGGAGAGCCGCCTGGCCCATCTCGCGGAGCGGCTGCCGGATGGTGGTCAGCGGGGGCGAGGTGACCTTGGCGATCTGGGTGTCGTCGAAGCCGACGATGCTCAGATCCTCCGGGATGCGTAGCCCGCGCTCCCGCGCCGCCTCCATGATGCCGACGGCCATCTCGTCGCTGCCGGCGAAGATGGCGGTCGGCGCGTGGGGCAGGTCGAGCACGGCGGCTCCGCCCTCGACGCCGTCCCGGTAGTGGAAGTGGCTGGAGCGCACGTAGCCGGGCAGCACGGGCGCACCCTCGGCCTCCATGGCGGCCCGGTAACCGTGCAGCCGCGCCTGGTTGCACGCGGCGGTGGCTGGCCCGCCGACGTAGGCGATGCGCCGGTGGCCGAGCGAGAGCAGGTGCTGGGTGGCGGCCAGCCCGCCGGCGAAGTTGGTGGAGCCGATGCTGGTCACCCGGGTGCGCGGCAGGTTGAGCGGGTCGATGAGGACGAGCGGCAGCCGCGCCCGGTTGAGCGCGGCGGGCTGCCCGGCGGTCAGCTCGCTGGTGACGGCGATCAGCGCGCGCCGCCCCGCGGCGACGAGGCCGCGCGCCCAGGCGGTGGTGCGGGCCTGGCCGCTCCTGATGCTGACCACGATGCCGACCCCTGCCTCGGCCCCTGCCTCGACGGCGCCCTGGATGATCTCCGTGGAGTAGGCGTTGAGGTCGGTGTCGAACTGCACCTCGACGGTGCCGAGCCCGGCCTGCTCGCGGCGCGGCGCCGGGGCGACGTAGTCGTGCTGCTGCAGCAGCGACTGCACGAGCGAGCGGGTGGCCGGCGAGACGTCGCTGCGGCCGTTGAGCACCTTGGAGACGGTCGCGACCGACACCCCTGCGGACGCCGCGACCGTCGCGAGCGTGGCACGTCTAGGACTGGGCGGCATCTGCACCCCCTTGCCGAGACTGCCCGGCGGCCGCGCCGGCGCTCACCTCCGCGGGTGTGACGAGCCGGCGGTCGTGGCCGACGTGGCGGGCCCGGCCTGTCAATCGTACGACGGCGCGGCACGGCAGGTCGGCGGCCGACGTGCCGGCCAGCACCTCGATGTCGCCTGGTTCGACGACGCGGCGCAGGTCGCGCCCGGTGAAGGCGGTGCGGTCGGCGTGTATGCGGAAGGTGACGTCGGCGCTTTCGCCAGGTTCGAGCGGAACTCTGGCGTAGCCGGTGAGCTGCAGGACGGGTCTGGTGACCTGGGCGACGAGGTCGTTGAGGTAGAGCTGGACGACCTCCTCGCCGGCCCGCCCCCCGGTGTTGCGCACGGTGACGGTGGCGGTGAACTCGCCGTCGGTGGGCACCTCGGTGGCGCTGAGCCGCAGGCCCGACACCTCGAAGGTGGTGTAGGAGGCGCCGTGGCCGAAGGGGAACAGCGGGGTGGGGTCGAGGTTGCTGATGCCGTGGCTGTCGGTGCCGAGCGGCGGCTGCAGGTAGGTGCCGGGCTGGCCGCCCGGCGCGCGCGGGATCTGCACGGGCAGCCGCCCGGTGGGCTGGACGCGGCCTGACAGCACGCCGGCGATGGCGGCGCCGCCCTCCTCGCCGGGCATGAACGCCTGGACGAGCGCGGCGGCGCCGTCGCGGATCTCGCCCAGCGCGTACGGCCGGCCCGAGACCACGACGACGACCACGGGCGTGCCGGTGGCGGCCAGCTCGGCGAGCAGGTCGGCCTGCACGCCGGGCAGCCGCAGGTCCTCGGCGTCGCAGCCCTCGCCGGAGGTGCCCTGCCCGAACAGCCCGGCCAGGTCGCCGACCACGGCCACGCACACGTCGGCGTCGCGGGCGGCCTCGACGGCGGCGGCGAAGCCGGAGCGGTCGTCGCCGCGCACCTCGCAGCCCTTCTCGTAGCGCAGCTCGGCGCCGGGCAGCTCGGCGGTGAGCGCGTCGAGCACGCTGGGCGCCTCGATGCCGAGGCCGAGTCCGGGGTGGCGGGGCAGCACATGGTTGGGGAAGGCGTAGCAGCCCATGAACGTGCGGGGGTCGTGGGCGGCGGGCCCGACGACGGCGACGCGGCGCGGCGCGGTGCGGCCGTCGGGGCCGCTGCCGAGCAGCGGCAGCGCGGTGCCGGCGTCGAGCAGGATGATCGAGCGCTCGGCCAGCTCTCTGGCGAGTGCGCGGTTGGCGGGCGAGTCGAGGTCGACGTCCGCGGCGCCGGCGACGGACTGCTCGGGCGTCCACCCGGGGTCGAGCAGCCCGAGCTCGACCTTCTGGGTGAGCAGGCGGCGCACGGCCCGGTCGATGAGCTCCTCGTCCAGCTCGCCGCGGCGTACCCGGTCGGCGAGGTCCTGGCCGAAGCCGAGGGTGTCGGGCAGCTCGACGTCGATGCCGGCGGTGAGCGCCTGCACGCCGGCCTCGCCGGTGTCGGCGGCGACGCGGTGCATGGTGGTCAGGAACGGAACCGCCCAGTAGTCGGAGACGACGGTGCCGGTGAAGCCCCAGTCGTCGCGCAGCACCTCGGTGAGCAGCCACGGGTCGGCGCCGGCGGGGACGCCGTCGACGTCGGAGTAGGAGTTCATCACCGAGCGGGCGCCGCCGAGCGCGATGGCGGTCTCGAAGGTGGGCAGGATCATGTCGAGCAGCTCGCGCCTGCCCATCGGCACGGGCCCGTGGTTGCGCGCGGCGCGGGAGGCGGAGTAGCCGGCGAAGTGTTTGAGGGTGGCGATGATCCCGGCGTTCTCCAGCCCGCGTACGTAGGCGGCGCCGAGCGTCGCGACCAGGTACGGGTCCTCGCCCATGGTCTCCTCGACCCGCCCCCACCGGTAGTCGCGCACGACGTCGAGCACCGGCGAGAGCCCCTGGTGCACGCCGACGGCCCGCATGTCGCGGCCGATGGCGGCGGCCATGCGCTCGACCAGGCCGGGGTCGAACGTGGCGGCCCAGGCGATGGCGGCCGGGTAGACGGTGGCGCCGTAGGCGGTGAAGCCGGTCAGGCACTCCTCGTGGACGATGGCGGGGATGCCGAGCCGGGAGCGTTCGATCACGATGCGCTGCTGGCGGACGACCTCGGCCGCGCCTTCTTCCGGCGTGACGGGGACGCTGCCGTGGACGCGGGTCAGGTGGCCGAGCCCGTGCCGGGCGGCCTCCTCCAGCGGGATGGTGCCGGAGGCGGCGAAGACGTCCTGCATGGGGGCCACGTTGAGCGGCTCCGCGCCCGGCTCCGGCTCCTCGGCCTGGCTCATGTCGTTGCCGACCCACCTGCTGCCGAGCTGGCCTATCTTCTCCTCCAGGGTCAGCTCGGCAAGGAGGGCTTCGACTCGGTCGGCCACGGCGAGCGCCGGGTCCTGCCACGGGCGCAGCGCCCGGTTCGCCGTGGGGGTCCGATCTAGAGCCGTCATGTACTGCGCTCCTTAAAGAGGTGCGGTCTTTTCGTAACTTTTCGAAGACGTTTCGCCAGCGGTGCCGACCTCGGCGCGCGACCGTCGCTGTCCCAGACCTCCAGCTAAGAGCACGCGCGGTAGTACCTTACACGCGCCTCATCAGAACGCCAGATGTTTGTCTGATCGACAACCTCTTGACACCACTATTCCCGAAACCTAGATTGGCGACCCCCGCGGTCATGTCGAAAATGTTTCGATGAGCTGACACTAGGAGGAGTGGAAGAGTGGCACTAGGGTGCCAATCCACGACCGCCGGCCATCGCATCCGATGATCAACGAGCCGCGACCCCCAGCCCGCGGCACTCACGTACGGAGATCAGCGTGGAGTCCAGGACTACCTCTCGCCGCAACTTTCTCAGCCTCGTCTCCATGGGAGTCCCCCTAGGAGCCGCACTTGCCGCCTGCGGCGGCACAGGACCCACCCAGACGGGCGCCGGTGGCGACCCCGGCGCCGGCGCGACCGCCGGTGGCGGCGGCGCCAACAGCGCCACGTACTGGTACCTGTCGACGCAGCCCCAGGAGGGCGTGCGCACCAGGACGATCGAACGGCACAACAAGGCCAACGCCAACGGGACGATCACCGGCACGACGTTCCAGAACGACGCCTTCAAGACCAAAATCAAGACGGCCATCGGCGCCGGCCAGGCCCCCACGCTCATCTGGGGCTGGGGTGGCGGCACCCTGCGCAGCTACGTGCAGGCCGGCCAGGTGGACGACCTGACCGACTGGTTCGAGCAGAACCCGGCCGTCAAGGACAAGCTGTTCCCGTCCTCCTTCGGCGCCGCGACCATCGACGGCAAGATCTACGCGATGCCGTGCGAGACCCTGCAGCCGATCGTCCTCTACTACGACAAGCGGGCCTTCGACAAGATCGGCGCTCAGCCGCCCCAGACGTGGGGCGACATCCTCGACCTGGTGCCCAAGTTCAACGCCAAGGGCATCGCGCCGTTCTCGCTGGGCGGCCAGTCGCGCTGGACGAACATGATGTGGCTGGAGTTCCTCTTCGACCGCATCGGCGGCCCCGAGGTCTTCCAGGCCGTGTTCGACGGCGAGAAGGACGCCTGGTCCAACCCGGTCGCGATCCAGGCGCTGGGCGAGATGCAGAAGCTGATCAAGGCCGACGGCTTCGTCAAGGGCTTCTCCTCCATCACCGCCGACTCCAACGCCGACCAGGCCCTGCTCTACACCGGCAAGGCCGCCATGATGCTGCACGGCGGCTGGACGTACGGCAGCATGAAGGCCGACGGCGGCGACTTCGTCTCCGGCGGCAACCTGGGCTACATGAACTTCCCGCCGGTCGACGGCGGCAAGGGCGACCCCGGCAACACCGTGGGCAACCCCGGCCAGTACATCTCCATCTCCTCCAAGGCCACGCCCGAGCAGAAGGAGATCGCCAAGAAGTTCTTCGCCGGCGCGCTGATCGACGACACCGCGGTCAAGGAGTGGGTCGGCACGGGCGCCGTGCCGATCATCAAGGGCGCGGACAAGGAGTTCGCCAACTCCGAGGACAAGGACTTCCTCGGCTTCGTCTACAACATCGCGGTGAACGCCAAGACCTTCGGTCAGTCCTGGGACCAGGCGCTCAGCCCGACGGCCGCCGAGGTGCTGCTGGACAACATCGCCAAGCTGTTCCAGCTGTCCATCTCGCCTGAGGAGTTCGCCACGAACATGAACGCGGTCATCGGCAAGTGAGCGCCGTCATGACCACCGCCAGGCCCGCCCGCAGGGCGGGCCGTGGCGGCTCCATCAAATGGATGACCATTCCGGCGCTGGTGTTCTTCGTCGGTTTCGCCCTCATCCCGCTGGTAGGGGTGCTCGCCCTCAGCTTCGCGCAGTGGGACGGGCTCGGAGAGATCGGTATCGCCGGGTTCAGCAACTGGAGCGCCATCCTCGCCGATCCCGGCCTGCCGCACGCGCTGTGGATCACCTTCCTCGTCATGGCCGTCTCGTGGGCGGTGCAGACGCCCGCGAGCATCCTGATGGGGGCCTTCCTGGCCGGGCAGCAGAAGTACCGCGCGGTCCTGTCGGTGGTGTTCTTCATCCCGCTGCTGCTCAGCTCCGCCGCGCTGGCGATCACCTACAAGGCGCTGCTCGACCCGAACTTCGGTCTCGGCGCCGGGCTCAACATCCCGTTCCTGGTCCAGGACTGGCTGGGCGAGCCGGTGCTCGCCTTCGGCGTGGTGATCTTCGTGGTGTCGTGGCAGTACATCCCGTTCCACTCGCTGATCTACCAGGGCGGCATCCGGCAGATCCCGCGCTCGATGTACGAGGCCGCCGAGCTCGACGGCGCGGGCCGGGTGCGCAGGTTCTTCAGCATCACGCTGCCGCAGCTCAAGTACACGATCATCACGTCGTCCACGCTGATGGTCGTCGGGTCGCTGACCCTGTTCGACCTGATCTTCGTGCTGACGGCGGGCGGCCCCGGCGACGCCACCCGGGTGCTCGCGCTCGACATGTACAAGCGCGGTTTCCAGGCCAACCTCATGGGTCCGGCCAGCGTGATCGCGGTCATCCTCGTCCTCGTCGGCCTCGGCCTGTCGCTGCTCCTGCGCCGGCTCGGCGGCCGAGACCAAAGCCACAGCCAGCTTGAAGGGGCCTGACGCATGACGACCGCCCCCACCAGGGCTCCCCAGCGCGACACCATCTCCGCCGGCCCTTCGCACCGCCGCAAGGTCGGCCGCAGCCAGGAGCGCCCCAACTGGATGGCCGGCGTGACCAGCGTCATCTGGCTGGTCATCGTCGCCGTGCCGATCTACTGGATCGTCATCACCAGCTTCAAGTCGCAGTCGAACTACTACCAGGAGAACCCGTTCGCCCCGCCGGGAGAGCCGACGCTGGCGAACTACCGCCTGGTCATCGAGTCCGACTTCATCCAGTACTTCGTCAACAGCGTGATCGCGACCCTCGGCGCCGTGGTGCCGGCCGTGCTGGTCAGCTTCATGGCGGCGTACGCGATCGTGCGCGGCGGCAGAAGCAGGTCGCTGCGCTGGACGAACTCGCTGTTCCTGATGGGTCTCGCGATCCCGCTGCAGGCCGTGGTGATCCCGATCTACCTGATCATCATCCAGCTCGGTCTGTACGACTCGCTGATGGCGCTGATCCTGCCGTCGATCGCGTTCGCGATCCCGCTGTCGGTGCTCGTCCTGTCGAACTTCATCAGGGACGTGCCCAAGGAGCTGTTCGACTCCATGCGGATCGACGGCGCCTCCGAGACCGAGATGCTCTGGAAACTGGCGTTCCCGCTCACCCGCCCCGCCGTGGTGACGGTGACGATCTACAACGCGCTGCAGATCTGGAACGGCTTCCTGCTGCCTCTGGTGCTCACCCAGAGCCCCGACAAGCGCACGCTGCCGCTGGCGCTCTGGTCGTTCCAGGGCCAGTACAGCATCAACGTGCCCGCGGTGCTCGCCTCCGTCGTGCTCACCACGCTGCCCATCCTGGTGCTGTACGTGGTGGGCCGCCGCCAGCTCCTTGCCGGTCTCACCGCGGGGTTCGGCAAGTGAGCCGGCCGGCGTGCCGTCTCAGGTGCGCCATGTCCGTCTCGTAGCAGCGGTCGTCCCCGCGGGCGACGTGACCGGCGAAGGCCGCGTCGCCCGCGGCGGCCCGCTCCCGCATGAACCGCACCAGGTGCTCCAGCCTGGTCACCGCCGTGCCGGGCAGCGCCGCGAGGTCGTCGCCGCCGAGCCCGTACGCGGCCGCGAACAGCGCGAGCCGCCGCGCCTGCTCCGCCACCGGCAGCCCTTCGGTGTGCCGCGGGTCGTTCAGCGGCACGAACCGGTAGGCGGCGTAGGCGACGTCCCACAGGCGCGGCCCCGGGTGCGCGGTGTCGAAGTCGATGAACGCGACCGGCGCGCCGTCCCTGAACACACAGTTGTACGTGGCCACGTCGCCGTGGCAGATCACCTCGGCCGGCTCGACCGGCGGGAGGTACCAGGTGGCGCCGGGCGGCGGCACGAAGCCGGCGGTGGCGTCGTGGTAGCGGCGCAGCAGCCGGGCCGCGCCGGTCAGCGCCTCGTCCGTACGCGCCCAGCCCGGCAGCGGATGGTCGGCCGTCTCCCCCGGCACGAAGCCGAGCACCTCGCGCCCCTGCTCGTCCACGCCGTGGGCTCTGGGCGCGCCGGTGAAGCCGCGGCCGGCGAGGTGGCGCAGCAGCGCGTGCACGGCCGGGGTCCACGGGCCGGTGGGGCGGCGTACGGTGTCGGCCACCTTCACCACGTGGTTGACGCCCCCGCCTGTCAAGATCTCCTCGTCCGCCACCCCTCCCTTCTACCGGTCATGCCGCGGACCGCACCACTTGTTTTATGCGCACGACGGCCGCATCGAGGCGCGCAGCGCGCCGGGCCACCGCACCGCGTTCCGCGTCCTGCTGCCCGTGGAGGGCCGCCGGGTCAGCCCGAGCGGCGCACCATCTCCTCGATCCAGACGGGCGCGTAAGGGGACGTGCAGCCCGGCGAGGTCGGGTAGTCCTTCAGCACCTCCAGGCGCTCCCCGATGGCGACGGCGCGGGCGCGGTGCTCAGGGTGGTCGATGCCGATCTGGGCCAGGCAGTGGTTCATCGCCCACTGGAGGCGCTCATGGGCGTCCTTCATCTCCGCCTCGATGACGTCCAGCAGCCCCGCCAGGTCGAGGCCCTCAGGTTTCCTGGACACCCGTTCGGTGGTCAGCGCCCAGCCCGCGCTCGCCACCACCGGGTCGTGGTCGGCGAACCACGCCACCCGCAGCCCTTCGGCGTGCGGGCTCTTCTTCACCACGTAGTTGACCAGCCAGTCCTGCACCTTGGGCGTGCGGGCCTCCCGCAGCATGCGGTCCAGCTCGTCCGCCTCGAGCGCCTTCGGCCGGCAGACCAGCAGCGCCAGCAGCCGCGCCGCGCTGTCACCCGTCTCCCACAGTGCGCGGGCGAGGTCCTGCCGCGTCTTGAGCCGCTTGGCGATGGCACGCAGCTTGCCCAGGTTCACGGCGTGGTCGTCGCCGTGCCGCTCGTTCACCTCGCGGATCTTCGGGTCCGCGAGGGCGGCCAGCTCGGCCATCACCTCTGCCAGCTCGTCGGCCAGTGTCCCGGTCGTCGCCGTCTCGGCCACGTCCACCTCCCTGTCGGACTTCAGCGTAAGCGGGAGCTCACACACTATTCCCAGCTTGTCGCGGTCTCATATGGACTGGCACGGAAGGAGAGACATGCTGCGCAGATTCCGCAGGCGTACCAGCTGATCATCATGATCACGCACCGGTTCACCTGGTTCCAAGTGCACGTGCGGCGGCAGGTCGTCAAGGTGCGGGTGCCCTCCGACGTCGACTCCACGCCCGCCGTCGCGCTGTGCGCGGTGTGGGCGCGGTCAGCGGCGGGCGCGGAAGGCGACGGCGGTGGTCGAGGTGATCGCCGTCACCAGGACGACGGTGAGCAGGACGCTGCTCAACGGGTTGCGCCGCCGCTCCGCCGGCTCGGCGCGGATGACGCGTGACCGCGAGGACGGCGTCGGGGACGGCGTGGGAGTGGGCGTGAGCGTCGGCGTGGGCGGCAGGACCACCTCAGCCGGTACGAGCGGCGGCACGCCCCGCTGCACCTGCCGGGGCCGCCCGCGCGGGCACTCCCCGAGCTGAACGTCCCCCGCACACAGCCCGTCCGGATAGACGGTCACCTGAGGCACCGTCACCTTGGGCGCGGCATGCCGCTTCGCGTCCGGCATCGCGATCGACACCCTGGGCCGCGGCGAACTCTGCACCCACACCCGCGGCACCCGCACGTCCCGCCCGACTCTGACCCGCTTGGGCGGCGCGGGCGGCCGCACGGACACTTTGGGCACAGGCTGCGGCTTGGGCACCGCACGCGGCTTGGGCACCGGCCGCTGCTTGACGACCGGCCGAACCGGCTTACGAGGCGGCGGCACCCGCCCCGGCTCCGTCACACGAGCCGCCATCCGCACCCGCCGCGAGGCCACCCGCACCACCCCTTCCCGCCCACCACCGGGCTGTACGCGCTCCGGCCCCGCCACGCCCCGCGCCGCCGCCATCGGCACGTGCGACGCAGCGGGCGCGTGCCGCGCCGGCACGTAGCGCGACAGGCGCTGCGCTTTGGGCGGGAGCGGTGCTGTGGCCGGAGCGTGCGCCTGGTGGGCGGCTCGGTCGGCTGCGGTCGGCGCGCCACGTTGCGGAGGAGCGTTGAGGTCGGTGGTGGCGGGGCCGGTGAACGTGGCGGTGATCAGCGCGGTGGCCAGCAGGAGCGGGCCGCGCCTTGCTCCCACGGTCACACCTTTCCGGTGATCCGGGCGAACTCATCCAGGGCTCCCCTGAACGCCTCCGGCCCCACGGCCAGGGGTCCGTCGAAGGCGCGGGAGATGTCCCACGTCAGGTAGGTGCCGAACCCGATGAGCCCGGCGGTCGCCACCAGCGGCAGGATCGCGAGCCCGCGCGGCCTGGCACCGGCGAGGAACGGGAAGATCACGACCAGCACCCCGGTGAGGATGGTCAGGAAGAGCAGGCCGTCCGGGGGCCGGGCGGCGGCGTCGGCGGTGCGCTGGGCGCGGGCGGTGGAGATGGCGCGGAGGTGTTCGAGCACCTGCGCCTTGGCGTCCTCCTCGTCGTCGTTGGCCGCCGGCAGCGCGGTGACGCGGGCGCGGAGGTCGTCCATGCGCTCGGCCCCGACGGGGTGCATGCGGCCCTCCCTCATCAGCGGCCACTCGTCCCTGACCACGAACGCCACATATTCCCGCAACGACCTGCGCACCTCTTCGGACGCGCTGCCGGGCAGCTCGGCGGCGGCCCAGTAGGCGTCGACGGCGGCCTGGCTCTCGGCGTGGGTGTTGAGCCTCGCGGCGTCGGCCGTCGTCCAGGGGACGATGATCGCTATGGCGAACACGAGCAGGAACATCGCCGACAGCATCGCCCCGGCGTGCGCGGCGGACGGGCCGCTCGGATCACGATCCTCGCCTGCTCTCTTGACCCGTCTGAACACCAGCGCGGCGAGCGCCACCGCGCCCACCGCCGCCAAGATCGAGAGCGTGTACGCCATGAAGATCTCCCGGACCTCTTTCGGATACGCAGTGTCACATTACTATCACACAGTGCAATGATGGCGTCAGGCGCTCAAAGGTAAAGTCCCGGGCAAGCCCATACCTCCGGCGAGCCGCCGCGAAGATCACTACGTTAAAGGACCCGGGGCCCTACCCCGGGGTAATCCCTGGGCCGGCCCCTGAGGCGCAATCGTACGAAAAATCGCAATATGTGAGCGTCCCCCGGTGGGAGGGGCGCGGGTGAGGACGTCCAGGCCGTTCGCGGAGGGACGGCCGGTGTCCTCGCCGGCGCAGGGGATGGTGCTCGCAGGACCCCGTGGAGCAGCTGCCACGTCGCAGCGCCGGCCCTCGCCGAACCGGCGCCGGGTCCCCGCGGTCACGCCAGAGCGGTCGCCGCACGTAGCCATGCCGCCACCGCCCCGGACCCACACCGCCTCCCATGACACTCCACCGCCCGAAGGGACTCCGAAGGCGTGGGCGCCGCGTACCGCCTTCCGTGGTGCGCCACCGGCTGAAGGCGGGTGGACTAGCCGTGTGGCGGCGCGGTGGAGAGGCGGTGGCGGACTGGACGGATTGCCGGGAAGTTGACGTGATGTCTCACAAGATGTCCAGCCGAATGATGAGATTTCGGGATTGTCGGGACCATGGACCGCGTGAATCTCAACGGTCGTAAATTCGTCATGGTCAGCTCGACGGCGAGCAAGGTCAACCCCGATGGTCCCACACGGTTCGAGTACTGGGAGGACGACGGGCTCGTGTGGGGCAGCTACACCGGCGACACCGTGACCCAGGGCCGCTTCGTGGGGACGCGCGACGGCGCCGAGGTGACGATCTCCTACGTGCACGCCCTGGTGGCCGGCGGCAAGGCGGCGGGGAAGAGCACCAGCCGCATCGAGACCGGCGACGACGGGCGGCTGCGGCTGGTGGAGGAGTTCAGCTTCGAGGGCGACGACACCCCGCACGTCAGCGTCTGCGCCGAACTCCCCTGACCGCCCAGAAGCCGGGGGTGGCCTCCCCGAAAGGGGCGGCTCACCCCGGCGAGCGCGCGAGGTCAGGCGTCCTTGCGGAGGGCGGCGCGGCCCTCCGCCGCTCCGACGAAGCGCATCTTGCCCAGAGGCACGTCGCCCTGGGCCTCCGGGGTGGGGCGGCGCTGGGCGCGGGCGGCCTGGTCGCGGTCTCTGGGCAGCACGTACGGCCGCTTGAGCACCTCGTCCAGGATGAACACCGTCTCGGTGGCCTTGACGGCCGGGATGTTGGCGAGCCGGTCGGTCACCATGGTGTGCACGGCGGCCACGTCGGAGACCCGCACCTGGATCATCGCGTCGTGCTGCCCGGTGGTGATCGCGCAGTACTCGACCTCCGGCATCCGCGCCAGCTCGGCCCTGAACTGCTTCCACATCTGCTGCCGTACGGTGACGAAGATGAGCGCGGTGATGCCGAGCCCGGTCCTGACGTGGTCGATCTCGGCGGTGAAGCGCTTGATGGCGCCGTCGGCGCGCAGCGCCTCGAAGCGGGTGTAGGCGTTGGCGCGGGAGATGCCGACGCGTTCCGCGAGGGCGGCGACGGAGATGCGGCCGTTCTCCCTGAGCACCTCGAGGATCTTCATGTGGATCTCGTCCAGCTCGAGCCCGATTCCGATCCGTCCAGGCTGACCGCCACCCGTGGCACCATTTCTGGAAATTTCACTCATCATTACCTCACCGCTCTTTATATCCGTCTCGCCGACCGCACGGAGCCTGGACGTTCTGCCGCACAATCCTCGACATCCTTCTGCCGAACGTCCAACCTTGGAGGACCTACATGGCGACCCGCTCGCAGACGGCGGCTGTGCTGCTCGCCGGTGCACTCGCCCTCGCCGCCTGCGGAAGCGGCGGCACCACTCCCACCTCCGGAGCATCGGGTGCCGCCGGGGGCAAGACCCTCGTCATCGACACCTCCTTCGACCTGAAGACCGCTGACCCCGGCCGCACGTACGAGCCGACGGGGCTCATCGTGGGCAAGGCGATCTATGAGACGCTGCTGACGTTCGACGGGGCCGACGTGACCAAGCCGGTGCCGGCGCTGGCCGAGTCGTACGAGCTGTCGGAGGACGGCAAGACGCTGACGCTCAAGCTGAAGCAGGGGGCCACGTTCGCCGACGGGTCTCCGCTGACGGCCGACGACGTGGTGTTCTCGCTCACGCGGGTGCGTGACATGAAGGGTACGCCGTCGTTCCTGCTGGACGGCGTCGAGGTGGCCAAGGAGGGCGACTCGACGATCACGCTGACGTCGAAGACGCCGAACCCGGCGCTGCCGTACATCCTGCCGAACCCGGCGCTCGGGATCATCAACAGCAAGGTCGCCAAGGAGCACGGCGCGACCACGGACCCGCAGGACAAGGCCGAGCAGTACCTCAACTCGACGTCGGCCGGGTCGGGCCCGTACGTGATCGAGTCGTTCAACGTCAGCAGCCAGGTCACGCTGAAGGCGAACCCCAAGTACCACGGCACGAAGCCCGCCTACGACAAGGTCGTCATCCGCAACGTCGAGGCCGCCACCCAGAAGCTGAACGTGCAGCGCGGCGACAGCCAGGTGGCGCTCAACCTGTCGGGCGACCAGGTCACCGGCATGCCGCCGACGCTGCAGGTGAAGAAGACGCCCTCGGCGAACGTGCTCTTCCTGCTCGCCAACCAGGACTCCGCGGTCAGCAAGACCACCACGAACCCGAAGTTCGTCGAGGCCGTGCGCAAGGGCGTGGACTACGCGGGCCTGCTTGAGCTGGCCGGCGAGGGCTCGACGCAGGCGCCGGGCATCATCCCGTCGCAGCTGCTCGGCGCGCTGCCGCCCGACCAGGGCGCCAAGCGGGACGTCGAGGGCGCCAAGGCGGCGCTGGCCGAGAGCGGGCTGTCGAACCCGACCGTGAAGCTGGAGTACCCGAGCGAGCTGACCGTGAACGGCCTGTCGTTCCAGCCGCTGGCCGAGCGCATCCAGGCCAACCTCAAGGAGGTCGGCATCACGGTCGACCTGCAGCCCGCGCCGGTCACGACGGCGCTGGACAACTACCGCAACGGCAAGGAGGAGATGGGGCTGTGGTACTGGGGCCCCGACTACCCCGACCCCAGCGACTACCTGGCGTTCCTGCCCGGCAAGACCGTGGGGCTGCGGGCCGGCTGGAAGGAGGGGGCGTCGAAGGAGCTGGAGTCCGCCGGTGAGCAGGCCGCCGCGGCCATCGGCGACGACGCCCGCAAGGCCGCCTACGTGGACGTCCAGACGAAGCTGAACGCCTCGGGCCCGTTCGTGCCGCTGATCCAGCCGAGCCAGAACATCGTGACGGCCGCGTCGGTGACCGGGCTCGAATACCACCCGGTGTGGACGGTGGACGTCGCCGACCTCGGCGTGAAGTAGGGGACGTCCCAGGTGTCGGAGACCCAGGAACCGGCGGCGGGCCCGCCCGCCGCCCCCGCTGAGCAGAGTGCGGGCGCGGCACGGCGGCCCAGCCGGCGGCGCGGCGGGCATCCGCTGGCGCGGTTCCTCGTGCGGCGCGTGCTGCTGGCCGTGCTCATGGCGTGGGGCATCACGCTGGTGACGTTCGTGCTGACGAACCTCGTCCCCGGCGACCCCGTGGCCGCGAACCTCGGCCAGCGCGCGCTCGGCGACCCCGCCATCGTGGCGCAGTGGCGGGCCGAGCACGGGCTGGACAAGCCGCTGTGGCAGCAGTACCTGATCCACCTGCAGGGCCTGGTCCAGGGCGACCTGGGCACGAGCCAGCAGAGCCACCGCCCGGTGGCGCAGGACCTGGCCGAGTTCGTGCCGGCGACGCTGGAGCTGGCCGGCGCGGCGATCCTGGTCTCGCTGGTGCTGGGCGTGGCGTTCGGGGTGGTGGCGGCGCTGCGCAGGGACCGGCTGTCGGACCACGCGCTGCGGGTGCTGAGCCTGATCGGCATCTCGGTGCCGACGTTCTGGCTGGCGCTGGTGGCGTTCTACGTCTTCTTCTACCGGCTGCAGATCACGCCGGGCAGCGGCCGCGTGGACGCCGCGCTCGGCTCGGCGCCGCCGGTGACGGGCCTGCAGACGGTGGACGCGCTGCTGGCCGGCCGCTGGGACATCTTCACCTCCGCCGTCGGCCACCTGGTCACGCCGGCGCTGGTGCTGGCGCTCTACACGATCGGGCTGCTGACCCGCTTCACCCGCTCGGCGGTGCTGGAGGTGCTGGGCCAGGACTACGTGCGCGCGGCCAGGGCGAAGGGCCTGCCCGGGCGGACGATCCTGTTCCGTTACGTGCTGCGCTCCGCCCTCGTGCCCGTCATCACGGTCGCGGGCCTGGCGTTCGGCAGCCTGCTGTCCGGCACGGTGCTGGTGGAGGCCATCTTCGCCTGGCCGGGCGTCGGCCAGTACGCCTACAAGAGCGCCACCACCCTCGACCTGCCCGCCGTGATGGGCGTCGGCCTGGTCGTCGGCGTGGTGTACCTGGTCATCAACCTGATCGTGGACGTCCTGTACGGCGTCATCGATCCGCGAGTGAGGCTGCAATGAGACGGCGGGACCCCCTGGCCCGCAGGGGGCTGCTGCGGCGGCTGCCCGAGGCGTGGCGGCAGCCGCTGGCCGTGGTCGGCGCGGTGCTGGCGGTGGCCTGGCTGGTGATCGCGCTGGCGGCGCCCGCGCTGGCGCCGCACGACCCGCTGGCCCAGGAGCTGCCGCGGCTGGCCGCCCCCGGGCCCGGCCACTGGTTCGGCACCGACCAGCTCGGCCGCGACATCCTGAGCCGGGTCATGTACGGGGCGCGCGTGTCGATCCCGCTGACGCTGCTGCTGGTGGTGCTGTCGGTGCTGATCGGCGGGCTGCTGGGCGCGTGCGCCGGCTACTTCGGCCGCTGGGTGGACGAGACGATCATGCGGGTGGCGGACCTGGTGTTCGCGTTCCCGACGGTGATCCTGGCCATGGTGGTGGCCGCGGCGCTGGGCGCGAGCCTGACGAACGCGGTGCTGGCCGTGCTGGTCGTGGCCTGGCCGGCGTACGCGCGGGTGACGCGCGGGCTGGTGCTGGGCGTGCGGGAGCGGGAGTTCGTGCTGAGCGGGCGGCTGCTGGGCTTCTCGGTGTGGCGTTCGCTGCGGGTGGACGTGCTGCCGAACGTGACCGGCCCCGTCCTGGTGCTCGCCACCCTCGACATCGGCACGGCGCTGCTGCTGCTCTCGGGCCTGTCGTTCCTCGGCCTGGGCGCCAAGCCGCCGTCGCCCGAGTGGGGGGCGATGGTGGCGTCGGGCGTGGAGGTGTTCGACAGCTGGTGGGTGGCGACGTTCCCCGGCCTGGCGATCCTGACCGTGGTGCTGGCGTTCAACTTCCTCGGTGACACGCTGCGCGACGCCCTCGACCCCCGCACGGCCCGCGCGATCAAGGAGCGTGCCCTGTGACGCTGGACATCGCGGACCTGAAGGTGACGATCGGCGGCAAGGACGTCCTGCGCGGCGTGGACCTGCGGCTGGAGGCCGGGAAGGTGCACGGGCTGGCCGGCGAGAGCGGCTCGGGCAAGACGATGACCGGGCTCGCCGTGCTCGGCCTGCTGCCGCACGGCGCCAAGGCGTCGGGGTCCATCACGCTCGGCGAGCGCGACCTGCTGCGGCTGCCGCCCAAGGAGCTGAACAAGGTGCGCGGCGGCGAGGTCGCCATGGTGTTCCAGGACCCGGCGACCAGCCTGCACCCGATGCTGACCATCGGCACGCAGCTCACCGAGCACATGCGGCACCACCTGCGGCTGGGCAAGGCCGAGGCGAAGGAGCGGGCGGTCGAGCTGCTCGGCAAGGTCCGCATCCCCGGCCCCGCCGAGGCGTACGGGCGCTTCCCGCACCAGTTCTCCGGCGGGATGCGGCAGCGCATCGCGATCGCCATCGCGCTGGCCTGCTCCCCCAAGGTGCTGATCGCCGACGAGCCGACCACGGCGCTGGACGTCACCGTGCAGGCCGGCGTGCTGCGGCTGCTGCGCGGGCTCTGCGACGAGCTGGGGCTCGCCGTGCTGCTGGTGACGCACGACCTCGGCGTCATGTCGGCGGTGGCCGACGAGGTGAGCGTGATGAAGGACGGCCTGGTGGTGGAGTCGGGCCCGCGCGGGCGCGTGCTGCGCGAGCCCGAGCACGCCTACACGCGCTCGCTGCTGGACTCGCTGCCCGACACGGAGGTGCGCTGAGCATGCTGACCATCGACGACCTGGTGGTGGAGCACCGCTCGCCCGGGCGTCCCGTGGTACGGGCCGTCGCGGGAGCCAGCCTGGAGGTGCGGCCCGGCGAGGTGGTCGGGCTCGTCGGCGAGTCCGGCTGCGGCAAGTCGACGCTCGCCCGCGCGGTCTGCGGGCTGAACCCGGTGACGGCCGGGTCCATCGCGTTCGAGGGCGAGCCGGTGACGCCGCTCGGGCTGCGGCGCAGGAAGCTGACCGGCATCCAGATGGTGTTCCAGGATCCGTACGCGTCTCTGAACCCCCGGCGCCGGGTGGGCGACCAGATCGCCGACGGGCTGCGCACCTCAGGGGACACCTCCACGACGCCCGCCGACCTGCTCGAACGCGTCGGGCTGCCGCGTGACTTCGCCGGGCGGCATCCGCACGAGTTCTCCGGCGGGCAGCGGCAGCGCATCGCCATCGCCAGGGCTTTGGCCGCGCGGCCCCGGCTGCTCATCGGCGACGAGCCGATCTCCGCGCTGGACGCCTCCGCGCAGGCGCAGGTGGCTCGGCTCATGCGCGACCTCGCCGTGTCGTCGGGAGCCGGGCTGCTGTTCATCAGCCACGACCTGTCGGTGGTGCGGCTGATCGCGGACCGGATCGCGGTCATGTACCTCGGCAAGATCGTCGAGGTGGGCGACACGGCCGAGGTGTGGGCGCGGCCGCGGCATCCGTACACGGAGGCGCTGCTGGGCGCCATCCCCAAGCCGGACGGCCTCGGCGTCCTGCCCGCCGAGCTGCCCGGCGACGTCCCTGACCCGGCCTTTCCGCCGTCGGGCTGCCGCTTCAACCCGCGCTGCCCCTCGGTGATGGACGTGTGCCGCGAGAAGGAGCCGGCCTTCGGGCCGGTCGCCTGCTGGCTCCACGAGCCCCAGTGACCCCGCCACCCCCTGATCCCTTCGGCGCGGACCTCACGCCGGATGAGCGTCCCGGGCCGGAGGGTGCGGCGGCGGTGGGCGGGCCCTGGCTGGCTGGACCGGGGGACGGCCCCGCGACCGGGCCGATGGCGGGGCCGATGGCGGGGCCGATGGCGGGGCCGATGGCGGGACTGGTGGCCTCGCGGGTGGTCGCGGTGCGGGAGCGGATGGTGGCGGATGGGGTGGATGCGCTGGTTCTGCGACCCTCGCCCGATTACCGGTTCCTGGGGGGCGGTGAGGGGGCGTTCCTCGTGGTGACGGCCGAGGTGGTGGCCGAGACGGACGACCCCGCCTCGGTGGTGCCCTCAGAGGCGCGGCGGGTCGGGGTGGACGCCGAGATGCGGGTGCGGGAGCTGTTCGGGCTGGCGATCGAGGCGGAGTTCGTACCGGCCTCGACGGTGCTCGCGCCGCTGCGGCTGTGCAAGGAGCCGGGCGAGGTGGCCGCCATCAGGCGGGCCGTTTCTGCGGCGGAGGGCGTGCTGGCGGGGGCGCGGGAGCTGTCCTGGTTCGGGGCGACCGAGCGGGAGATGGCCAGGCGGCTGGGGCTGCTGCTGGTCGAGTCGGGGTGCGAGGACGTGGCGGCGCTGCGGGTAGCGGCGGGTGAGCACACGGCCAGGCCCTCGCACGTGCCCGGCGACCGGGTCGTCAACCCCGGGGACGCGGTGACCGTGTCGGTGTGCGGGCGGTGGGGCGGTTACTGCGCGGAGGCGGCCCGGGTGTTCGTGGTGGCCGAGCCGCCGGAGGACTTCGACGCGATGTACTCGGTGGTGCCGGCGGCGTACCGGGCGGGGCTGGCCGCCGTCCGTCCCGGCGTCCCGATGTCGGAGGTGGCCAGGGCGGTCACGGAGGTGATCGACGGCAGCGGCTACGGCCGCTACGCCTCCCCGCACGTCGCCCACGGCATCGGCCTCGGCCCCGACGAGGGCCCCCGTCCCGGCGAGGACACCGTCCTGTCCGCGGGCATGACGTTCTGCCTGGAGCCGGCGATCCACGTACCGGACCTGTTCGGCGCCCGTCTGGCCGACGTCATCGCCTGCACGGAGTCAGGCGCCCTCCCCCTGGGCTCCCTCCCCCACACCCTCCACATCCTCGACCGTTGACCCCCCTCCCCAACCCAGAGAACGCAAGCCCGAGAGGGTGGCGGTTCCCCATCCCGCCCCCGAAGGACACAAGCCCGTGAGGCGGGGTAGCTCCGAAGGACGCAAGCACCCGAAAGGGTGGAGCCTCCACCCCACCCCCGAAGGACGCGAGCCCGTCCCACGGGAGAGCCTCCGAAGGGCGCGAACACCCGAAAGGGTGGAGCCTCCACCCCACCCCCGAAGGACGCGAGCCCGTCCCACGGGAGAGCCTCCGAAGGGCGCGAACACCCGAAAGGGTGGAGTC
>NZ_JBFAQB010000015.1:204058-227084 GCF_040676995.1 Nonomuraea sp. NPDC049419
GTCTCCACCCCACCCCCGAAGGACGCGAGCCCGTCCCACGGGAGAGCCTCCGAAGGGTGTGAGCGCCAGAGGGGGTGGGGTTCTCGGGGTGGGGGAAAGGGCTGGACTAGGCTGGGCCGGGCGATCAGTTGGGGGCGTTCGTGGACCAGTTCGTGCTGCTCATGCTGGTGCTCCTGGGGGCGCTGCTCATGGTGCCGCTGGGTGACCGCCTGGGCCTGCCGCCGCCGGTGCTCATGACGTTGCTGGGCATCGTGATGGCCGTCCTGCCCTTCGTCCCGAACGTGGACGTACCGCCCGGCATCGTGCTGCCCCTCCTGCTGCCCCCGCTCCTGTACGCGGCCGTGCAGCGCACCTCGTGGCGCCAGTTCGCGGCCAACTGGCAGCCGATCTTCCTGCTCGCGGTGGCGCTGGTGTTCGTGACGACGGCGGCCGTGGCGGGGGTGGCGCACGCGCTGGTGCCGGGACTGCCGCTGGCCGCGGCGATCGCGCTGGGCGCGCTGGTGGCCCCGCCGGACCCGGTGGCGGCGACGGCGGTGGCGGGCCGGCTGGGGCTGCCCAGGCGCATGGTGTCGCTGCTGGAGGGCGAGGGCCTGTTCAACGACGTGACGGCGATCGTGCTCTACCACGTGGCGATCGCGGCGGTGGTGACGGGCACGTTCTCGTGGCCGGGGGCGCTGACCGAGTTCGTGCTGTCGGCGGTGGTGGCCGTCATCGTGGGGCTGGCGCTGGGCTGGCTGGGCGGGCGGCTGATGGCGTGGCTGGGCGACGCGACGCTGCAGGTGGGGGTGTCGCTGCTGGTGCCGTTCGTGTCGTACGCGCTGGCCGACCAGCTGCACGGCTCGGGCGTGCTGGCCGTGCTGACGACGTCGTTCTACCTGAGCGAGCGCATGTCGGACGCCGACGACGTGCTGGGCAGGTTCGCCTCGGCGACGTTCTGGCAGGTCGTGGACACGCTGGTGACCGGGGTGGCGTTCGGGCTGATCGGGCTGGAGCTGCACGCGGTGCTCGGCACGGTGCACGGGCGGCTGGGCGAGTTGCTGTGGTGGAGCGCCGCCGTGGTGGGCGTGGTGGTCCTCGTACGGCTGGTGTGGCTGCTGCCGGCGGCCTGGCTGGCGAAGAAGGCGCGCGGTCCTGGCCACGAGGACACCGAGATCCCGCTGAGCTGGCGGGAGACTGTGGTGATGTGGTGGGCCGGCATGCGCGGGGTGGCGTCGGTGGCGCTGGCGCTGGCCATCCCGCTGGAGACGGAGGACGGCGCGTTCCCGCAGCGTCCCGTCATCGTGTTCATCGCGTTCGCGGTCATCCTGACGACGCTGATCGTGCAGGGCCTGTCGCTGCCGTGGCTGGTGGGCAAGCTGGGCGTGAAGGCGGACACGGCGGCGGAGCGGGAGCTGGAGAAGCGGCTGGCGGTGGCGGCGGCGAAGGCGGCCAAGCGGCGGCTGCGCGAGATCGACGAGGCCGAGGACCTGCCGGAGGAGGTGATCGAGGCGCTGAACCGCCGTCTGCTGGACATGGGGGTGCGGCTCAGCCCCGAGGCCGCCGACGAGGAGCGGCGCGAGGCGTACGAGCAGCGGGTCCGCCGGGTCAGGCTGATGCGCCGGGTGCAGGGCGAGATGATGTCGGCGGCCCGCCAGGTCGTGCTGGACGCCCGCCGCGACCCCGCGGCGGACCCGGCGATCGTCTCCCGCATCCTGCGCCGGCTCGACGCCCGCAGCCTGCGCTGACCACCACGACATGACGGCGTGTGATGGTTCGCGGCGAAGGGTAGTCATGGAGCATGCTGCGCATCGGCACGTGGAAGCCCGCTGTGTCGCCCGTCCCCCGGGCCGGTGCGCCGGCTGACGTCGTGGCCTGCGGGTGGCACGACAGCGGGCCGCCGCCCTGCGCCACCGGAGTGAAGATCATTTACACGCTCGACGGGCCGGTGCCGGAGTTCCCCGGGCTGCGGGTGGGGCGGCCGGTCGCGCGGGGGGCCGAGGAGATCGCCGAGCTGCTGCAGGGGGCCGACGTGGTGCTCACCGCGCCGGGCGGGTGCCCTGCGGCGCCGGTCGTGGCGGCGGGCATCTGGCACTACGGCTGGACCAGGGACGACACGGGGCCGCTCGCCGGGGCGACGGTGGCCGGGCTGGCCCTGGCGGCGCAGCCGGGGCCGTGCTCGGCGGAGATCAGGCGCGACGGGCGCAGCTCGCTCGACGGAGGCGTGCCGGCGGCGGCCATCCGGGCGCGGCTGGCCGACCGGTTCTCCGGCGGCCGCTACCGTACGCCGGAGGTGACGGTGCCGCTGGAGTCCGTACGCCTGAGCCAGGAGGCGCCGAGCAGGATCGGCATCGCCTTGCACGCGGAGGCGGCCCGCTGAGACCGCGCTGAGGTTCCGCTACGAAAGACCCCCGTCCTCTTGGTGGTACCGGACGAATCCCGGGCGCCCCTCCATGGCATACCGTCGCCATGGAACCTCAGTGAGGGGAAAGGGTGAGACGTTGATCGAGGTCAGGGAGCTCCACGAGATGCCGGAGTTGGAGGGCGTCTACACGCTGTTCGACGACATCTGGGATTTCGGCTCCAGCGACCCGCCCATCACGATGGAGCTGATGCGCGCGCTGTCGCACGCGGGCGGCTACGTCGCCGGCGCCTTCGACGGCGGGCGCCTGGTCGGCGGCTCCGTGGGGTTCCTGGCCGCCGGCAACGCCCTGCACTCCCACGTCACCGGCTCGGTCGCGGGCCGGGGCATCGGATTCGAGCTGAAGCAGCACCAGCGCCGCTGGGCGCTCGAACGCGGCCTGACCCGCATCACCTGGACCTACGACCCGCTGGTACGCCGCAACGCGCACTTCAACCTGGCCAAGCTGGGCGCGCGCCCGGTGGAGTACCTGCCGTACTTCTACGGCGTCATGGAGGACGCGATCAACCAGGGCGACGAGTCCGACCGGCTGCTGGCCTCGTGGCCGCTGACCGCGCCCCACGTCGAGGCGCTGGCCAGGCGGGAGCCCGGTGACACGCCGGCGCCCGAGGGCGCGGTGGTGGCGCTGGCCGACGAGGACGGCCGGCCGGCCCCCGGCCCGGTGGACGCGCCGGTGGTGCTGGTCGCGGTGCCGCCCGACATCGAGGCGCTGCGCAGGGCCGACAAGGGTGCGGGCAAGGCGTGGCGGCACGCCGTCCGTGATGTGCTGGGTGGGCTGATGGCGGAGGGCCGCAAGGTGACGGGGTTCGCCGCGAAGTCGTACTACGTAGTGGAGAGCATGTGAAGATCACCGGAGTGGAGCTGCGCAGGATCGCGATGCCGCTGGTGTCGCCGTTCCGCACCTCGTTCGGCACCGAGACGGCGCGTGACGTGCTGCTGGTCAGGGTGGTGACGCCCGACTCCGAGGGCTGGGGCGAGTGCGTGGCGATGAGCGAGCCGCTCTACTCCTCCGAGTACGTCGACGGCGCCGCCGAGGTGATCCGCCGCTTCCTGCTGCCCGCGCTGCCCGCCAACCTCGACGCGAACCAGGTGGCCGGCGCCCTCGAGCCGATCAAGGGCCACCGGATGGCCAAGGCGGCGGTGGAGACGGCGGTGCTGGACGCGCAGCTGCGGGCGGCGGGCGAGTCGTTCGGCCGGTTCCTGGGGGCGGCGAAGACGCGGGTGCCGTGCGGGGTGTCGGTCGGCATCATGGACTCGATCCCGCAGCTGCTCGACGCGGTGGCGGGCTACGTCGACGAGGGGTACGTCCGGGTCAAGCTGAAGATCCAGCCGGGCTGGGACGTCGAGCCGGTCAGGGCGGTGCGCGAGCGGTTCGGCGACGACCTGCTGCTCCAGGTGGACGCGAACGCCGCGTACGCGCTGTCCGACGCGCCCAGGCTGGCCCGGCTCGACGCGTTCGACCTGCTGCTGATCGAGCAGCCGCTGGCCAATGACGACCTTGTGCAGCACGCGAAGCTGGCGCAGCGGCTGCGCACGCCGATCTGCCTGGACGAGTCGATCGAGTCGGCCGAGCACGCCGCCGCGGCGATCGCGCTCGGCTCGTGCTCGATCGTCAACATCAAGCCGGGCCGCGTCGGCGGCTACCTGGAGGCGCGGCGCATCCACGACCTGTGCCGGGCCAACGGCATCGCGGTGTGGTGCGGCGGCATGCTGGAGACCGGCCTCGGCCGGGCGGCGAACGTGGCGCTGGCCGCGCTGCCCGGCTTCACGCTGCCGGGCGACACCTCCGGCTCGCGCCGCTATTTCGCGACCGACGTCACCGAGCCTTTCGAGCTGGTGGACGGGCATCTGGAGGTGCCCACGGGCCCGGGTCTCGGGGTCGAGCCGCTCCCGGGCGTGCTGGAGGAGGTCACCACCGCCACGGAGTGGATCACTCTCTGAGCCGCGGCACCGCGGCCAGCAGGGCGCGGGTGTAGTCGTGCGCGGGCTCGCCGACGACCTGCTCGGCGGGCCCGACCTCGACCAGCCGGCCGCGGTGCATGACGGCCACCACGTCGGCGACGTACCGCACGACGGCCAGGTTGTGCGAGATGAACAGCATCGACAGGCCCAGCTCGTCGCGCAGCCCGCGCACGAGGTTGAGCACCGCTCCCTGCACCGACACGTCGAGCGAGCTGGTGATCTCGTCGGCCACCAGCAGCTCGGGGTCGCCGCCGAGCGCGCGGGCGATGGCGACGCGCTGCCGCTGCCCGCCGGACAGCTCGCGCGGGTAGCGGCCGGCCAGCTCGGCGGGCAGCCGGACGAGGCCGAGCAGCCGCTCCACCTCGCCGGGGCCGCAACCCTCCGCGATGGTGCGGCCGACGGTCATGCGGGGGTTCAGCGAGGCGTACGGGTCCTGGAAGACCATCTGCACCCGCCGCGCCCCTTCGACGCTGCCGGTGTGCGGGACGAGCCCGCACACGGCCCTGGCGAGGGTGGACTTGCCCGACCCCGACTCGCCGACGAGCCCGACCACCTTGCCGTCGGGGATCTCCAGCGTGACGTCGTCCACGGCGGTGAAGGCGCCGAAGCGCACGCTCAGGTTCTTGACGATCACTTGACCTCCCAGCAGGCGGCCCGCCGGCCGGGGCCGAGGGTGACGAGTTCGGGACGCTCGCTCGCGCAGCGGGCGGTGGCCAGCTCGCAGCGCGGCGCGAACGCGCAGCCGGGGCCGACGTCCGCGGGTGCGGGCTGGGTGCCGGGGATGCCCGCCAGCGGCGTGTCGCGGTCGGTGTCGAGGTCGGGCAGGGACGCGATGAGCGCCTTCGTGTACGGATGCGCGGCCCCGTCCGCGAGCCGGTCGGCGGGCAGCTCCTCGACGACGCGGCCGGCGTACATGACGACCACCCGGTCGCACAGCTCGCCCACGACGGCGATGTCGTGCGAGATGAACAGCGTGGCCGCGCCGGTCTCCTCGACGACCTCGCGCAGCAGCTTGAGTATCTGCCGCTGCACGGTCACGTCGAGCGCCGTGGTGGGCTCGTCGGCGATGACGAGGCGGGGCGCGCCCATGAGACCCATCGCGATCACGGCGCGCTGCCGCATGCCGCCGGACAGCTCGTGCGGGTGCTGCCCGGCGCGCCGCTCGGGCTCGGGCAGGTGGACCTGGCCGAGCCGGTCCACGGCGCGGCGGCGGGCGTCGGCGCGGGTGGCGCCCTCGTGCACGACCGCGACCTCGGCGAGCTGGCCTCCGACCTTGAGCGCGGGGTTGAGCGCGGCCAGCGGGTCCTGGAAGACCATGGCGAGCGCGGTGCCGAGCTCCTTGCCCGACAGGGTGGCGACGTCCTTGCCGCCGAGCCGCAGCGCCGCGTACGTGACGGCGCCCGGGTAGGGCACGAGGCCGCCGATGGCGGCGGCGGTCATGCTCTTGCCGCTGCCGGACTCCCCCACCAGACCGACGATCTCGCCGGGCGCGACGGTGAGTGACAGGTTCCGTACGGGGGACGCGCCGCCGGGGAACGAGACGGTCAGGTCGCGCACCTCCAGCACGGCCTCCGGGTCGGGCTCGGGCGGCTCACCGGGCGGCGCGGCGGGCACGGCCCGGCCGCGCGGCACGGTGGTGCGCGCCGCGGCCTTGGCGAGGGCGTCGCCCAGCAGGTTGAAGCCGATGCCGGCCAGCGCGATGGCGGCGGCGGGCCCGAGCGCCACCTCGGGGGTCACGTAGATGCGCGGGAACCCGTCGAACAGCAGCCGCCCCCAGTCGAAGTCCGGCGGCTGCACGCCGAGCCCCAGGAAGGACAGCCCGGCCAGGCCCAGCAGGGCGCCGCCGAGCGCCTGGGTGAGGTGCAGGATGAGCGGCTCGGCGATGTTGGGCAGCACGTGCCTGGTCAGGATGCGGCGGCGCGGCACGCCGAGCATGCGGGCGGCGGAGACGTAGTCGGCGCCGGCGACGGTGGCGGCCAGGGTCTGGGTGAGCCGGGCGAAGCCGGGGGCGATGGCCGCGCCGATGCCGAGCACCGCGCCGCGCGCCCCGAGCCCGCTGACGACGGCCGTGAACATGGCCAGCAGCAGCCCGGGGAAGGCCACCAGCGCGTTGACGGTGCCGGTGGCCAGGCGGGCGCCGCGCCTGGGCAGGATCGAGGGCAGCGTGCCCAGCACGACGCCGGCGAACGCGCCGATCAGGGTGGCGGCCAGGGCCAGCAGCAGCGAGTAGCGGCCCGCCACCAGCACCCTGGCCAGCAGGTCGCGGCCGAGGTTGTCGGTGCCGAGCGGGTGTCCTGGCGAGGAGCCCTGGAGGATGGCGGCGGCGTCGATGCGGTCGGCCTCGGCGCCCCAGATGATCGGCCCGAGCACGGCCAGCAGGGCCATGGCCGCCACGATGACGGCCCCGGCCACGCCGGGCACGTTCCGCCGCAGCCGCCCCAGCAGCGGGGTCATCATGCCTCCTTGATCGCGGACGTCGGGTCGAGCGTGCCGAGCACCAGGTCGACGCCCAGGTTCACGACCAGCACGATCGCCCCGTAGACCAGCACCACGCCTTGGGCCACCGGGTAGTCCTTCTGGGTGACCGATTCGACGATCTTGAGCCCGAGTCCCGGCCAGGCGAAGACGTACTCGACCAGCACCCCGCCCGCGATGAGCGAGGTCAGCAGCAGGCCGCCGACGGTGAGGGTGGCGGTGAGCGTGTTGGGCAGCACGTGCCGCAGGTGCAGCCGGGCGGCGGGCAGGCGCTTGGCGCGGGCCAGCAGCACGTAGTCCTTGCCCAGCTCGCGCAGCGTCTCGACGCGGGAGATGCGGGCGATCATGGCGGCCGGGCCGATCGCGAGCGCGGCGACCGGCAGCACGTACGTGATCGCCCCCGCCTTGCCCGCGGGCGGGAACCAGCCGAGCCCGATGGCGAAGACGGCCACCAGCGCGATCGAATACAGGAACTCCGGCACCGCCACCGCCGCGCCCGTGCCGGCGCTGAAGGTGAGCTCGGTGCCGCGGTTGCGGCCGTTCTCCGTGCGGATGGCCGCCCACATGCCGAGCGGCACGGCCACCAGCAGCGCCACGAGGGTGGCGAGCAGGGCCAGGCTCAGCGTGTTGGGCAGGCGGGCCAGGATGACCTCGCCGACCGGCTCACCGGTGACGAACGAGGTCCCGAAGTCGCCCGAGAAGACGCCGGTCACGTAGGTGACGAGCTGCTCGGGCAGCGGCCGGTCGAGGCCGAGCGCCGCCCGGCGCGCCTCCACCAGCTCGACCGGCGCGGCCGGGCCGAGGGCGGCGCGCACCGGGTCGCCGGGGATGAGGTGGATCATCGCGAACGTCGCCACCACGAGCACGGCCAGGGACACCAGGAAGCGCACCAGCCGCCGTACGCCGACACGACGGCTCATCAGCCCCCCTGCGTGAGGCGGATGGAGGTGGTCGTGAACATCCCGGCGAGCATCTCGTACGTGGCGCCCTTCGACGCCTCCAGGACGTTCGTCTCGACCACCGGCACCAGGTCGGCGTCCTCGAACAGCGCCGACTCGGCCTGCAGCCACTTGTCGCAGCCCTCGGCCGCGGGCACCTTCGACGCCTCGGCGACGAGCGACTGGTAGCGCTTGTTCGCCAGGTGCGCGAAGTTGGCCCCCTTGGGCGCGCCGGGGCCGGACAGGAAGCCGACGAGCTGGCTGGGCAGGGTGACGCCGATGGGCAGCCAGACGACGTCCCAGTCCTGGGTGGCGTTGAGCGACTCCGACAGCTTGGTGTCGATGGCGCCGTTCAGCTTCACCTCGGCGCCGATCTTGCCCCAGGCGGTGGCGAGGTACTCGGCGGCGGCCTGGACGCCGGCGCCGCGCGTGGTGGCGTACAGGTAGCGCAGGGTGAGCCGCTTGCCGTCCTTGACGCGCACGCCGTCGGGGCCGGCCTTCCAGCCGGCCGCGTCGAGCGCCGCGGCGGCGGCCGCCGGGTCGTGGGCGGGCACGTGGCCGGTGACGGTGTCGCCCTGGCAGGGGCGCGGGTGCAGGACGAGGCCGGTGGGCGGCTTGCCGGTGCCGCTGGAGGCGATGCCGGCCAGCTCCTTGAGGTCGATGGCCTGGGTGAGCGCCTTGCGCACGGCGGGGTCGCTCGTGGGCCTGTCGTCGCCCTGGTGGTAGAAGAACTGGCCGTTGGCGACCGGCGTGACCGCCTTGGTGACGCCTGGCGCGGCCTCCACGCGGGCGCGGTCGGGGCCGTAGAGGGTGATGCCGTTGAGCGAGCCGGCGACGAGGAGGTTGGCGGCGGTCTGCTCGTTCGGGACGATCTTCAGCACGACGGTCTCCGGCGCCTCCTTGATGGAGCTGCCGGGCCTGCCCCAGGTGTACTCCCTGCGCACCTTGAACGTGTAGTGGTCGCCGGGCACCGCCTCGGTGAGCTGGTAGGCGCCGCTGCCGGAGGTGGAGCGGGCCAGCAGCGAGCGGTCCTTGGCGCCCTTGCCGCAGACCACGAAGACGGCGCGGCCGGTCTCCAGGATGAAGCTGAACGGCTCCGGCATGGACAGCGTCACGGTGCCGGCCGCGTCGTCGGCCTCGGCCTTCATGCCGGTGGGGACCAGCACGCCGTAGATGGACGACTTGGTGGCGGGGTCGGTGATGTGGTTGACGCTGGCGGCCACGTCGGAGGGGGTGACGGGTGAGCCGTCGGAGCAGACGGCGTCCTTGCGCATGGTGAAGGTGACCTTGTCGGGCTCGACGTCCCACTTCTGCGCCAGCGCGGGGACGATCCTGCCCTCGGCGTCCACGCCGACCAGCGTGTCGTAGGCGAGCGAGAGCGTGGTGTTGGTGACGTTGAGCACGCCCATGGCGGGGTCGAGCACGCCCGGGTCGGCGGGCAGCGCGTACGTGAACGTGCCGCCCCCGGCCGGCCCGCCTTCCGCCCCCGTCCCTCCGCAGCCGGCCGCGAGCAGGGCGAGCGCGGCGAGGCCCGCCGCGAATGGTGTTCTCATGGGTACTCCAGACGAGCGTGGGGGTGAGGTCCACCTTCGCGGCTGCGCCGTGGCGCGTTCTTCGGTGCCGGCCACGAAAAAGCGCGGCCGTCTAGTGCTGGCGTCCGAAGATCCGCATCTGGAGTTGCACGGTGAGCCGGGCGTCGGGGTCGCTCAGGTCGAGCCCGCCGATCTCGGTGAGCCGCTTGAGCCGGTAGCGGAAGGTGTTGGGGTGCACGTGGACGCGGGCGGCGGCCAGGTTGACGTCGCCGAACGCGTCGAGGTACGCCCCCAGCGTGGCGGCCAGCTCGGTGCCGTGCTCGGCGTCGTGCTCCAGCAGCCGCTGGTAGGGGCCGGTGGGCGCCTGTTCCTCGGCGGCGGCCACGTCGGCGACCTGGAGCAGCAGCGACTCGAAGTGCACGGCGGTGTAGCCGGCGGCCTGCCCGACGGCGCCCCGGGTGCGCAGCACGCGCAGGGCCCGGTCGGCGTCGGCGCGGGAGCGGGCGACCTGGGCGAGGTTGAGCGCGAGCCGGCCGACGCCGACGTTGGCGGCGTGGCGGGGGCCGACCCTGGCGAGGAAGCTCTCGGCCACGCGGACGGCCCGCTCCTCCTCGCCGCCGCCGGGGGTGAGGGGCAGCACGGCGTAGGCGACGGAGCCGGCCAGCGCGGCGGCGGCCTTGGGGTGGATGGCGGCGACGTGCAGGGCGAGCGCGTCGCAGAAGCGCTGCCGCTCGCTCTCACTGCGCGCGTGGTCGGCCGCGTAGTCGGCGAGGTGATCGGAGAGCCGATCGGAGGCACGATCCGAGGCACGGTCGGAGGCACGGTCGGAGGCGTGCCCGGAGGTGCGGGCGGTGTCGCCAGGGGGGCCGGTCAGCTCGGCGGCCAGCACGCAGAGCCGGGCGGTCGCGATGCCCAGCCGGCCGGCCGCCTCGGCGGCGTCGGCGCCGCCCGCGAGCACGGTGGACAGCAGGTCGGCGCGCAGCCGCCGCTGGGTGTCGGCGCCGGCCCGCTCGTGCAGCAGCCGCAGCGCGACGACCTTGGCGGCGTCGGCGAGCGCGCGCTGCCGCTGCGGGGTGAGCGGCTCATGCACGGCCGCCCAGATGGAGCCGAGGATCTCGTCGCCGGCCCGCACCGCCACGGCGACCCGGTTGATCACGCTGCCGTCGTGCAGCTCGATGTAGACGGGCTCGCGGTTCTGGTAGAGCCGCTTGAAGGCGCCCTGCTCGTCGAGCAGCCGCAGGTAGCGCTCGGGCACCTGGCGGCCCAGCACGGTCTCGACGCGGCCCTGGTCGGCCTCCTCCTGCCGGCCGGAGAACGCCAGCACCCGCGACGACCTGTCCTCGATCGTGACGGGCGCGTCGAGCAGCGCGCACACGGCGTTGGCCAGCGCGAACAGGTCGCCGTGCGCCCCCTCGCCGGGCTCGGCCAGGTCGCCCTCGGCGAGCAGCGAGCGCACCAGCGCCGCCACCTGCGCCCAGGAGGCGGCCCTGGTCAGGCCGAGCACCGCGACGCCGGTCTCCAGCACGGCGGCGCGCACGCGTTCGTCCACGTCGACGGGCAGCTTGACGACGACGCCCGCCGCGTGGGGTACGCGGGCCAGCAGCGCGCAGACGTCGGCGGCGCCCTGCACCCCGACCGCGAGCACCATCGCGCCCTCGGGCACGATCAGCTCGTCGAGGGGGTCGTAGATGTGCACGCCCGTGACCTCGGCGTCGAGGTCGCCCGGCGAGGCGGCGACGTCGAGCACCGTGGTGCCGAGGTCGTCGAGGATCCGCCCGAGGCTGGCGCGCGGGCGGATTCTCATGGGGTCACGATAGTTCACCCCGTCTTGGGGGTGGCGCGGGCGCCCATGTGCACGTACGGGGAGCCGTCGGCCAGCTCGTAGAAGACGACCGCGAGCCAGTCGGGGGCGTCGGGCTCCTTGCAGGCGAACAGCGGCCGCTTGCCGCCCTCCACGGGGACGAGCCTGCGCTCCACCGGCTCCGGCTCCAGCTCGGCCAGCGCGCCGGTGGCCTCCATCGTCAGCCACGGCCCGTCGTCCTTGACCGACACGGTGATGCGGGCGCCGGCCCGCTCGTAGACGCCGGCGTACGGGGTGGCGTCCACCTCGATCGGAGTCTCCGGCGGGGCGGGCATCTGCGGCACGGCGAGGCCGTCCAGCTCGGCGAACAGCTCGGTCGCCACGGCGCGGGTGAAGGCGCCCGAGTGCCCACCGTTCGCGGTGACGCAGGCGATGGTCCCGGTGCCCGGCACGGCCCAGAGCATGGCGTGCTGGCCGATCGTGTTGCCGCCGTGGGACAGCACGCGCTGCCCGCTCCACTCGTCCAGGATCCAGCCGATGCCCCACTGGCGGCCGAGCCCGTGCGGGTTGGGCACGTCCACCTGCGGCTCCCACATGGCCCGCGGGTCGTCGAGCAGCCCGCCCTCCAGGTGGGCCCGCGCGAAGGCGACCACGTCGGCCGGGCGGGCGCAGATGAGCCCGGCCGGGCCGGCGCTGCGCATCAGCCCCCACACCGGGGCCGGCGCGCCGCCGTCCACGTGGCCCATCGCGGCGCGGAAGCGCAGCACGTCCTCGGGCAGCGTCCAGGTGTGGGTCAGGCCGAGGGGCTCCGCGATCTCCTCGCGCAGCAGGGCGTCCCAGGTCTTGCCGCTCAGCTTCTCCAGGACGCGGCCGGCGATGACGAAGCCGGAGTTGCAGTAGGACTGGGTGACCCCGATGGGGTGGTTCTGGGCCAGGTCGGCGCAGGCCTCGACGTACTTGGCCACGCAGTCGTCGCCGCGGCCCGTGTCGAGGAACAGGTCGCCGTCGATGCCGCTGGTGTGGGAGAGCAGGTGCCGCATGGTGACGGTCTTGCTGACCTCGGGGTCGGCCACCCTGAACTCGGGCAGCACCTCGGCGACCGGGGTGTCCAGCGTCAGCCTGCCGCGCTCGACCTGCTGCATGAGCAGGGTGGCCGTCCAGACCTTGGTGATCGAGCCGATCTGGTAGAGCGCGTCGGGGGTGGCCTCGACGCCGGTGGCGGCGTTGAGCGTGCCCGCGGCGACCTCGGTCAGCTCTCCCTCGTGCAGGTACGCCAGCGCCGCTCCTGGCACCTCGTACCGGGTGATCAGCTCGGCGAGCCGCTGCTGACCCATTGCTCCAGCCACGCGATGATCCTTTCGTTGTAGTCGTACCGGTGTGAGGGCCGGCCGTTCAGGATGAACAGGTGGGAGGCCCCCGGGTAGCGCACGAGCCGGACCGGCACGCGGCGCTCGCGCAGCGCGGCGAACCACTGCTCGGCCTGCCCGATCGGGCAGCGGTCGTCGTTCTCGCCGTGCAGCAGCAGGGTGGGGGCGGTGACCTCGCCGACGCGGGTGATCGGCGACTGGGCGGCCAGGTCGCCGTGATACTCGTACGTCTTGAGCAGGTGGCCCAGGTCGGAGGTGCCGGAGATGCTGCTCAGGTCGGTGACCGCGCCGCCCGCGACGGCCGCCTTGAATCTGCCGGTCACGCCGGTCAGCCAGCACGTCATGTAGCCGCCGTAGCTGTAGCCGGTGACGGCAAGCCGTTCGGGGTCGGCGACGCCGTCGGCGACGAGGGCGTCCACGGCGGCCAGGAAGTCCTGGGTGTCGGCCAGGCCCCAGGCGCCCGCGGTGGCCTTGTAGAACGCCTCGCCGTAGCCGTCGCTGGCGCGCGGGTTGAGGGTGAGCACCGTCCAGCCGCGGGCGGCCAGCGCCTGGTGGTAGAGGTGGAAGCCGTCGAGGACGGGCGCCCAGGCGTTGTGCGGGCCGCCGTGCACGTCGAGCAGCAGCGGGCCGGGCCCGGTGCGGCTCTCTTCGAGGCTCTCGTCGCGCAGCACGAAGCCCTCGACCTCGGTGCCGTCGGGGGCGGTGAAGGTGCGGCTGACCGGCACGTACGGGTCGATGTCCGCCGGGGTGTGCCGGGTGAGCCGCTCGGGGGTCGTGCCGGCGAGGTCAAGGAGGAAGACCTCGCCGGGGCTGCGGGGCGTGGCGGCGACGTAGGCCACCTTGCCGGCGGCCACGCTCGCGCCCGCCACGCTGACGTCGCCGGGCACCAGCCTGTGCGCGGGGGCGCGGTAGAGACGGGTCAGGCCGCGGTCGCGGGCGCAGAACAGCAGGTCGTCGCCGTGCGCGGCGGGGGCGGCGCCGGGGTAGCCGGGGTGGCCGACCATGACGTTGCGGTCGAGCCCGGTCTCCACCTCGGCGGCGCCGTCCCGGCCGAGCTCGAACAGCCGGACGTGGCCCACCGGCTCGCCCTTCTGCGCGGCCACCACCAGCCGGCCGCCGAGCCACCAGGCGCCGGCGCAGAGCAGCTCGGGGTCGGTCAGCCGCTCGGGCTTCCCGCCGGTCGCGGGCACCGCGTACACGCCGGCGTCGAGCTCCAGGTCGGGGTCGGGCTCCAGGGCCGCGGTGAACGCCAGGCTGGTGCCGTCCGGCGACCACGACGGCTCGCCCGCGTGCAGGTCGCCCTCGGTGAGCCGGGTGGACTCGCCTGAGGCGACGTCCACCACGAAGAGGTGCGTGGTGATCCCGCGGAGCAGGCCCGCGCCGTCGGCCTTGTGGTCGAGCCGGTCGGCCACCACGGGCGCGTGCGGGTCGGGCGGCCCGCCGTCGCCAGGGCCGACCGGGCCCGCGTAGGCGATCTTCGTGCCGTCGGGCGACCACACGGCGGGGCCCGCGCCGAGCGGCGCCTTCGTGAGCGGCGCGGGCTCGCCGCCGTCCATGGGCAGCAGGTGCAGCTGCGGGGCGCCGTCCACCGGGCGCAGGAACGCGAGCGTGCGCCCGTCCGGCGACCAGCGCGGCGCGCCGCCCTCCGCCAGCCGGCGCGGCCGCGCGCCGGGGACGGCCAGCCACACCTCGGTGCGGTTCTCGTCGGCCGCGCGGTCGACGCTCGTCAGCGTGTACGCCACCGCGCCGCCGTCGGGACGCAGGGCCGGATCGGAGGGGACGGCGAAGCCGTACAGGTCGTCCAGGGTGAGACGTCGCATATGCGAACCGTAGGCCACCGGCATCGGCCCTGCTTCGGCCTCCCGGACGAACGCCCGGCCCCTGGTTGTGCCCTGCTACAACCGGCCGGGGAACCAGGTGGTCCCGCCGGTCGGGGAGAATGACGGGGCGAACGTTAAGGTTAAGATCCCCCGCCGGTCACCGGCACCTGATTTTCCCCGAATTTTCCCGAGAATGGATGGTTCAAGCATGGTACGCACGCCGGAACGGCAGGTGGCCGTGTTCGGTGCCGGTTACATCGGTCTGGTGACCGGCGCCTGCCTCGCGGAGCTGGGTCACCGGGTCGTGGTCCGCGACATCGACCCCGGCAAGGTCGCCCTGCTGCGCTCCGGCGACGTGCCGATCTACGAGCCCGACCTCGGCGACATGATCGCCAGGAACAAGGAGCGCCTGTCCTTCACCACCGACCTCGGCGAGACGCTCGACGGCGCCGAGATCGCGTACGTGTGCGTCGACACCCCGCCGTCCGCCTCGGGCGACGCCGACCTGTCGCGTGTCTGGTCGGTCGTACGCTCCCTCGAAGGCGCCGAGCACCTGCGGGCGGTCGTGATGAAGTCCACCGTGCCGGTCGGCACCGGCACCCGCGTGCGGGCCGCGCTCGACGAGGCCGGCCTGTCCCACGTCGGCTACGCCGCCAACCCCGAGTTCACCGCCGAGGGCAGCGCCGTACGCGACTTCATGCGGCCCGACCGCATCGTCATCGGCTCGGCCGACGACGCCACCGCCGCGCTGGTCGCCGGGCTGCACGAGGGCATCGAGGGCCCGGTCGTCGTCATGGACGTGCGCTCGGCCGAGATGGTCAAGCTGGCCTCCAACGCGCTGCTCGCCACGAAGATCAGCTTCATCAACGAGATCGCCACGCTGTGCGAGAAGACCGGCGCCGACGTCGAGGAGGTCGCCCGCGCGGTCGGCCTCGACCACCGGCTCGGCCCCCACTTCCTGCGGCCCGGCATCGGCTGGGGCGGCTCGTGCTTCCCGAAGGACTCCGAGGCGCTGCGCCAGCTCGCCTCCAATACCGGCTACCACCTGCAGCTCCTGTCGGCCGTCATCGAGGTCAACAACCTGCAGAAGCGCCGCGCGATCCAGAAGCTGAAGGACGAGCTGGGCACGCTCACCGGCATGCGGGTGGCGCTGCTCGGGCTGACGTTCAAGCCGGGCACCGACGACATGCGCGAGGCCACCAGCACCGTGCTGGCCGGGCGGCTGCTGGCCGAGGGCGCCGAGGTGCGCTGCTGGGACCCGATGGCGCGGCCCGCCGAGGCTGAGCCGTGGACCTCCACCACCCGCCTCGCCACCCCCGAGCTGGCCGTCGAGGGCGCCGACGCGGCCATCGTGGTCACCGAGTGGCCGCAGCTCAAGGAGGCCGACTGGGCGGGCATGGCGGCGACCATGCGGCGTCCCGTGCTGTTCGACGGGCGCAACCTGCTCGATCCGAAGGAGATGCGCGGGCTCGGCTACACCTACATGGGGGTCGGCCGCCCCTGACTCACGCGGCGGAATAATCCGTTGCGGTTCGTTGCTGACGACCGCACTATGAACATCATGTTCCCGCTCGCCCACCTCGCGACGCCCGCACTGCCGGGCGCGTTCGGGCGTGCCTGCGACGGCCTGGAGCGCCGACCTCTTCCCGTAAGTCCCTGAAGTGACCCGGCGGGGGGAGGTCGAACCGGCCCACACGGGTCACTCACTCCGCAGGTTTCAGGGAAAGGGAACCGATGGCCAAGCAGGCCTACGTACGCAACAAGCCGCATCTCAACATCGGCACCATGGGTCACGTCGACCACGGCAAGACGACGCTGACCGCCGCCATCACGAAGGTGCTGGCGCAGCGTGGGCAGGCGACGTACACGCCGTTCGAGCGGATCGACCGCACCCCGGAGGAGGCCTCCAGGGGCATCACGATCAACATCTCGCACGTCGAGTACGAGACCGACACCCGCCACTACGCCCACGTCGACATGCCGGGCCACGCCGACTACGTGAAGAACATGATCACGGGGGCGGCGCAGCTCGACGGCGCGATCCTCGTCGTGTCCGCGCACGACGGCATCATGCCGCAGACCAAGGAGCACGTGCTGCTCGCCAAGCGGGTCGGCGTCGAGCACCTGGTCGTCGCCGTCAACAAGGCCGACGGCGCCGACCCCGAGCTCGTCGACCTGGTCGAGCTGGAGCTGCAGGAGCTGCTCGCCGAGCACGGCTACCGCGACGTGCCGATGGTGCGGGTGTCCGGGCTGCGGGCGCTGGAGGGCGACCCGGTCTGGACGGCCTCCGTCGAGAAGCTGCTGCGGGTGGTGGACGAGCACATCCCCGTGCCCGTGCGGTACGTGGACGCGCCGTTCCTCATGCCGGTCGAGAACGTGCTCACGGTCACCGGCCGGGGCACCGTCGTCACCGGCGCCATCGAGCGGGGCACCGTCCGCGTCGGCGACACCGTCGAGGTGGTCGGGTTCGGAGAGGGGTTCACCGCCGTCGTCACCGGCGTCGAGACGTTCGGCAAGACGATGGAGCAGGGCGAGGCCGGCGACAACGCGGCCGTGCTGCTGCGCGGGATCCGCCGCGAGCAGGTGCGGCGCGGGATGGTGCTGGCCGCGCCGGGCAGCCAGCGGGCGCTCGGGGCGTTCACGGCCCGGGTCTACCTGCTGACCCCGGAGGAGGGCGGCCGGCGCAAGCCGATCGCCTCCGGCTACCGGCCGCAGTTCTATCTGCGCACGACCGACGTGCCGGGTGAGCTGACCCTGCCGGACGGCGTCGAGAGCGCCGCCCCCGGTGAGACGGTGGAGGTGACGGTGACGCTGGGCAAGGCGGTCGCGCTGGAGGCGGGGCTCGGCTTCGCCATCCGTGAGGGCGGCCTCACGGTGGGCGCGGGCACCGTCCTCACCGCCTGACCCCCGACGGCACCTCCGACGGCCGTCCCGGTCCTTGAGACCGGGACGGCCGTTCTCATGGGCGCTCGCCCCTACGCGAGGGCGCGCGTCCTCACGCGGTGGCGAAGCGGAGGCGCAGGGTGGCCTGGTGGGGCAGCAGGTCGTACGCCGGGAGCGGGCCCGGGCCGCAGGTGGCGGTGCCGATGCCCTGGTGGGCGAGGTCGAGGTGGAGGTGCAGGCGGTCGCCCGGCACCAGGTCGGGGCGGTGCCGGGCGGCGGTCAGCTCGGTGTTGCTCCATCTCCGCGCCGTCAGCCCGAATGCGGGCTCGCCCGACACCCGGATCCCGCCGAGCACGGCCCAGCGGACGTCCGCGCGGTGGCCGTTCTCCTGCGGGTACACGTACGGCGTCTGGAGCTCCTCCACCGTGGCCGACCAGCGGCCGACGCGGGCGGCCATCCCGGTGTCCGGGTATGTCTCCCCCGGCCCGAGCCCGAACCAGGTCACCCGGTCCACGGCGTCGCCCGGCAGCGTCATGTCGACCCCGAGCCGCGGGATCGGCCCAGGCCACTCGCCCTCCGGCTCGATCTCCAGGGCCAGCCGCAGCCCGCCGTCGTACGTCCACCTGTAGGTCGCCCGCATCCCGAGGTCGGTGGCGGCCGCCGCGACCCTGGTCCGTACGACGAGCTCGTCGCCCACGCTGACCTCGTCCACGCGGTGGGTGAGCCGGTGCAGGCCGAGCGCCCGCCAGCGGCCCTCGAGCCCGCCGTAGCGGTCGTTGTCGGTGGGCGCCCGCCACAGGCCGAGCCTGGGCCCCTCGACCTCCAGCCCGAACAGCCGCACCAGCCGCCCTGACGCGTCGAACGCGCAGTCGCCGGCGGTGATCAGCCCGTCTCCGGTGAACGCGGTCGTGCGGGACGCGGGGGTGGGGGCGGCCGCGGAAAGCCGGGTCTGGCCCCAGGCGACCTCGTGCCCGGCCGGCGCCCACGGCTGGTCCCCGGCCAGCTCGGCCCGTACGGTGAGCCACCGCTCACCCTCGGGGCCGCCGCCCGCGCCGGGCAGCGCGACCTCGCCACCGTCCGCCGGCACGCCGAGCACGTGCTCGGCCACCGTCTCGCCCTCCACCTGCACGGTCGCGGTGAACCGCAGGTGGGACAGGTCGCGGAAGCCGTACCCGTTGACGACCCGCACGACGTCGTCTCCGTCGAACGTGAAGCGGACCGGCTCGAACACCTTCTTCAGGTCGATCAGGCCGGGCGACGGCGTCCTGTCGGGGAAGACGAGGCCGTCGATGACGAAGTTCGAGTCGTGGACGGGCTCGCCGTAGTCGCCGCCGTAGGCGTACTCGTGGACGGGATGGGCGATGCCGTGGTCGATCCACTCCCAGATGAACCCGCCGGCCAGCCTGGGGTAGCGCTCGAACAGCTCCTGGTACTCGGCGAGGCCGCCGGGCCCGTTGCCCATGGCGTGGGCGTACTCGCACTGCAGGAACGGCAGCGTGCGCCGGCGCGCGTCCAGGGCGGGGTCGTCGAGCGGGTCCTCCTCGCGCCTGCCGATGAGCTCGACCTCGGCGTGGGAGGCGTACATGCGGGAGTAGACGTCGGTGTGGGCGCAGGAGCGGTCGCCCTCGTAGTGCAGCGGCCTGGACGGGTCGCGCTCGCGCGCCCAGTCGGCCATGACGGCGAGGTTGCGGCCCACGCCCGCCTCGTTGCCGAGCGACCACATGATGACGCTGGGGTGGTTCTTGTCGCGTTCGACCATGCGGCGCATGCGGTCGAGCAGCGCGTCGGCGTAGCGGGGGTCGTCGGTGGGGTTGGCGCGCCAGCCGACCTCCCAGAAGCCGTGCGTCTCCAGGTCGCACTCGTCGATCACCCACAGGCCCAGCTCGTCGCACAGGTCGAGGAAGCGCGGGTGGGGCGGGTAGTGGCTGGTCCTGACCGCGTTGACGTTGTGCCGCTTCATCAGCAGCACGTCCTCGCGCATGGTCTCGTACGGCACCGCCCGGCCGTGCTCCGGGTGGAACTCGTGCCGGTTGACGCCCTTGAGCAGCAGCGGCCTGCCGTTGGCGAGCAGCACGCCGTCCTCGATGGAGATCGTCCTGAACCCGATCCGCAGCCGCACGGTCTCCCCGTCGCCGGTGACGACGGCCTCGTACAGGCGGGGGGTCTCGGCCGTCCACGGCTCTGCCTCGACGGTGATCTCGCCGCCCGGCTCCAGGCCGGTCACGCCCAGTTCAGGGATGCCCAGCGGGCCGGGACCTTCGAGGTAGGCGAGCACGCCGCGGCCATCGCGGTAGTCGGCACGGACGTACACGTCGGCGGTGGAGCGGGTGAGCGTGACGTCGCGGAAGATGCCGGGCAGCCACCACATGTCCTGGTCCTCCAGGTACGTGGCGGCCGACCACTGGTGCACCCGCACGGCCAGCACGTTGCGGCCGGGCCGCAGGTAGGGGGCGGCGTCGTACTCGACGGGCAGCCGGCTGCCGGTCGAGAAGCCCAGCTCGTGGCCGTTGAGCCAGACGCGGGCGAACGACTCCGCGCCCTCGAACCGCAGCCGCCCGCCCTGCCTCCCACCCTGCCGCCCGCCCTGCCAGCCGTCCGGCAGGTCGAACGCGCGGCGATAGTCGCCTGTCGGGTTCTCGCCGGGGACGTGCGGCGGGTCGATCGGGATGGGGAAGGAGACGTTGGTGTAGGCGGGAGCGCCGTGGCCGTGCAGGTTCCAGTGGGACGGGACGGGGAGGTCGTCCCAGCCGGAGTCGTCGTAGCCGGGGGCGGTGAAGTCCTCGGGGACGTCGGCGGTCGGCGACAGGCGGAAGCGCCACGTGCCGTTGAGGCTGATGGCGGGGGCGTCGGAGTGGAGGGCCGCTCGGGGGGCGAGCCGACCCGAGCCGGGGGTGAATGTTTCGAGATCCATCGCCGCTGAGCCTAGAGGTTGGGGGAGGTTTCGTCAGCGATGGGGTCCTTCGTCCGGGCTGTGCGGGGGTCACGGGCCGGAGGCGGCCAGGTAGCCTGCCAGCAGGGCCTCGGCCACCGCCCCGACCGCCTCGTCGTCCGGCAGGAACCGGGGGCTGTGCAGCCCGGCCACCGTGTCCACGCCCACGAACATCATCAGCGACGACGCCACCGCGCCGTACCTGGCGAAGTCGTCGGCCCCGCACGAACGCAGCTCGTCCGACACCGTCCAGCCCTCATGTCGCAGCCGCTCCCCCGCGCGCAGCGCGAGATCGTGGTCGTTGATGAGGATCGGCTCGCCGGGCAGGATCTCGACGTCGGCCGTGCAGCCGTACGCGCGGGCGGTGTCCCTGATCACCTGCCTGAACCTGACGTGCAGCTCCTCGCGCCAGCTCGCCGACATCGTGCGCAGGGTGCCGGTGGCCAGCGCCTCGCCGGGCACGGCGTTGGGGGTGGTGCCCGCCGTGACCGTGCCGAACGTGATCACCGTCGGCACCATCGGGTCGGCGGCCCGGCTGACGAGCTGCTGCGCGGCTACGATCACCTGCGCCATCGCGAGCACGGGATCGCGGGTCAGATGCGGGTACGCCGCATGCCCCTCGGCCCCGGTGACCCGCACCCTGAACTCGTCGGACGACGCGTTGACCGGCCCCGGCGTGCAGGCGATCGTCCCCTCCTCCAGCACCGGCTGCACGTGCGCCCCGACCATCGCCCGCAGCTCGTGCCGGTCCAGCGCGCCGGACCGCACGACGTCCTGCGCCCCCGACGGGTACGTCTCCTCGCGCGGCTGCAACACCACCAGCAACGGCATCGGCTCCGCCCCGCTCACGACCTCGGCGACCGCCTCGGCCGCGCCTTCCATGGCGGCTTCCGCGACCTCCTGCACCACGCCCACCCCGGCGGCCCCTGCAGGCGACCCACCGACCGGTTCCGCGTCCGTGACCGCTTCCGCGGCGCCCTGGGCGGCGGCTTCCGTCATGACCTCCGGTGCCGCCTCCGCTGGACCGCCGGCGGCGACCGCGGCGACGGCGCGGGCCAGGGCGACCACGGCGGCCAGGTGCACGTCGTGGCCGCAGGCGTGCATGGCGCCGTTGGTGGCGGCCCACGGCACGCCCGTTCGTTCGACGATCGGCAGCGCGTCCAGCTCGCCCCGCACCCCCACGGCGGCGCCGGGGCCGCCGACGCGCAGCACGGCTCCGGTGCCCGCCACGTGCTCGACGAGGCCGTCGGGCAGCGCGTCGAGCACCTGCTTGAGCGTCGGCCCCTCCTGCCCGGACACGCGGGGCGCCGCGTGCAGCTCGCGGCGCAGGGCGACGGCCGCCGGCAGCTCCCGCCGCAGGGCGGCCCGCAGCGCCGCCTCCAGCCCCGCCGCTCGATGTCCGTTCCCGGCCGCTCGTACTGCCCCCGTCACCGTCTCTCCTCTCCATCGATACTGTGCAATGTCCGCATACGTGCCCTTATGGCCGTCCCATACCCGTCCCAAGAGGAACCGTCAGCCGCCCAGGCCGTACACGCGGCGCGCGTTCTCCGCGCCGATCATGGTCGCGACGCGCACCGCCTGCGCCACCGACCACTCCTCCTCCAGCACGAACTCCCCGAGCACCCGCGCCATCCCCCTCCGCCACAACAACGCGCCGAGATAGTGCAGCTCGGCGGGCCCCCACGCGTCGGACGAGTAGAGGATCTTCGCGAACGGCGCCACCTCCAGGCTCTCGGCCAGCAGCGCGGAACCGCGCGCCCCGACGTGGGTGAGCGCCAGCCCCACGTCGAAGAACACCGCCGGATACGCCTGCGCCAGGTACCCGGCGTGCCGCTGGAAGGGGTAGCAGTGCAGCAGCAGCAACGGCACCCCGGTGGGCTCGGCCAGCTCGATCAGCCCGCGCAGCAGCAGCGGGTCGGACCGCTTGAGGTCGATGTCGGGGTCGCCGTACCCGATGTGGAACTGCAGCGGCAGCCCCCGTTCGAGCCCCGTCCAGATGAGGTGACGGACGAGCACGGGGTCGCGCAGCCGCCCGCCCTCCTCAAGCCACCGCCCGGCCGCCGCGGACACCTCGTCGGCGGACGGCGGCGCCGGGTCGAAATCGAGCCCGCACCGGTAGGCGGCGACGGTCTTGAGCCCGCGGGCGCCCCCTGTCCGCTCCCACAACGCCTCGGCGAAGCGCCGCCCGAACTCCCCCGCCCCGCATCCGGCGGCGGCCAGCTGCTCGGCCACGTTCTCCAGCCGCACCACCTCGTCGGCGGGCGCCCCGCTCGCCTCGGCCATCCCGGAGGGGCCGAGCAGCTCCTCGGCGCGGTAGCCGGTCTCGACCAGGAAGTGGCCGACGCCGGACGCGCCGAGCAGCAGCCGGTTGGCCTCGTGCGCGCCGATCCTGGCCCTCCTGGCGAGGTACTCCTCCGGCGCGCAGAACGGCTCGAGGCCGAGGACGGGCGCGCAGTGGCGCAGCACGGCGAATCCGAGCTGGGAGTCGAACCGGGTCATCCAGTCGGGCACCGGCCGGTCGGACTCGCCGAGCAGCTCCTCGAACGCGGTGCGCGACAGGTCGTGCGAGGTGGCCCCGTGCACGTGGTGGTCCACCAGCGGCAGCTCCTCCAGCACGCGGGCCAGCCCGGCGGGCACGACTTCGAGCTCCATCGACATCGCCGGTCCTTTCGATCAGACGGCGCTGATTCGATCTCGTACCCGCCCGCCGAGGCCCCCAACACAGGGGGCGGGCCCCCGGGAGACGTTCCCAGGGGCCCGCTGAAAGGGGAAGGATGCTCCTATGGATGTCAAGCGGCATGTTCTTGATCGTTTGATGTGATGATTCGGTGGAGTTCTCGAGCGACGTAGCGCTTCAGGCAGCGGATGATCTCTTTCTTGGACAGGCCGTCCTGGGTGCGTCGTTGCATGTAGGCGCGGGT
>NZ_JBFAQB010000016.1:0-224530 GCF_040676995.1 Nonomuraea sp. NPDC049419
CTGAGCCAGGATCAAACTCTCCAAACAATGCTTGAAAAGAAGTCCTGGCCAACACTCATGTCCACATGAATGTCAACCAAAGGAATCCGTCAAAATATGACGGGGTTGTGCATCATGCACTGGCTTTTAACACACTGTTGAGTTCTCAAGAAACGGACGCGTACATCCGCACCAGGATCCTTGGGAGACCCCGGTGCGCGAGGCGCATATTTCGTTTCCTTTAGATTACCAGATCCGGACGAATCTTGTCAAACCGCCCGATCCGGGATCTTCCGGACTTCGCCCCTTCCGAGGCAACCCTGCTAACTTACTCCAACTTTCGGCTCTTGTCCAACCGCGTGGCGGACGCAACCCGAGGGTTGAGGTTCGTTCACTGGGATGTCAGGGCCCATCGGCCCTGCGGTTGAAAACTCTAGCAGCCTCTGAGGCGTGGAAGGTCCACTCTTCGGTAACGAATGGACCTTCCCTGCGTGCGTACCGTCTAAACACCCAGGGCGGCGAGCTGTGCCTCGAGGCGGTCGATGTCCGCGGACGCCTGCTCGGCGCGGCTCCTGACCTTGGCCACCACGTTTTCCGGCGCCTTGGCCATGAACTGCTCGTTGCCCAGCTTGGCCGCGACCTGAGCGGCCTCCTTGCGGGCAGCCGCGAGGTCCTTCTCCAGCCGCTTGCGCTCGGCCGCGACGTCGATGGCGCCGGCGGTGTCGAGCTCAACGCTCACGCCGCTCACCGTCAGGCGCGCGGTGGTGCTGAACGACTCGCCGGGCTCGGTGAGGCGCAGCAGCGAGCGTACGGCGCTCTCCTGGCCCGCCAGAGACGTGCCGGCCAGCCCCAGCCGCGCGGCCACCTTCTGCCCCGGCTTGAGCCCCTGATCGGAGCGGAACCGGCGGACCTCCGTCACCAGCTCCTGCAGCGCCTCGATCTCCGCCTCGGCGGCGGGGTCGGTGTAGCGCGGGTCGGCCGTGGGCCACGGGGCCACCACGATCGACTCGCCACCGGTGACGGCCCGCCACAACTCCTCGGTCACGAACGGCACCAGCGGATGCAGCAACCGCAGCAGCGCGTCGAGCACATGGCCGAGCACCAGCCGGGTGTGCTCCAGGCCCTCACCGAGCTGGATCTTGGCCAGCTCGAGGTACCAGTCGCACACCTCGTCCCAGGCGAAGTGGTAGAGCAGGTCGGACGCCTTGGCGAACTCGAACTCCTCGAACGCCGCGTCGGCCTGCGTGATCACCGACTGCAGCCGCGACAGGATCCACCGGTCGGCCGCCGTCAGCTCGGCGCCCTCCAGCGACCCCACGGCCGCGCCGTTCATCAGGGCGAAGCGGGTGGCGTTCCAGATCTTGTTGCAGAAGTTGCGCGAGCCGGCCGCCCACTCCTCGCTCACCGCGACGTCGGCGCCGGGGTTGGCGCCGCGCAGCAGCGTGAAGCGGGTGGCGTCGGCGCCGAAGCGATCGACCCAGTCGAGCGGGTCGACCACGTTGCCGAACGACTTCGACATCTTCTTGCCGTATTGGTCGCGGACCATGCCGTGCAGCGCGACGACACGGAACGGCGGCTCGCCGTCCATGGCGTACAGGCCGAACATCATCATCCTGGCGACCCAGAAGAACAGGATGTCGTAGCCCGTCACCAGCACCGAGGTCGGGTAGAAGCGCTTGAGCTCGGGCGTCTGGTCGGGCCAGCCCATCGTGGAGAACGGCCACAGGCCGGAGGAGAACCAGGTGTCGAGGACGTCGGAGTCCTGGACGTAGCCGGCGGGCGGCTCCTCGTCGGGGCCGACGCAGACGACCTCGCCGCCCGGGCCGTACCAGACCGGGATGCGGTGGCCCCACCACAGCTGGCGGGAGATGCACCAGTCGTGCATGTCGTCGACCCAGTCGAAGTAGCGCTTGGCCATCTCCGGCGGGTGGATGCGGGTGCGTCCGTCGCGCACGGCGTCGCCCGCGGCCTTGGCCAGCGGCGCGACGTTGACGAACCACTGCAGCGACAGTCTCGGCTCGACCACCGTCTTGCAGCGCGAGCAGTGGCCGACGGAGTGGAGGTAGGGGCGCTTCTCGGCGACGACGCGGCCCTCGGCGCGCAGCGCGGCCACCACGGCCGGACGCGCCTCGAAGCGGTCGAGCCCCTCGAAGGGCCCGTGCGCCGTGATCACGCCGCGCTCGTCCATGACGGTGATCGACGGCAGGTCGTGCCGGCGGCCGATCTCGAAGTCGTTGGGGTCGTGGGCGGGGGTCACCTTGACGGCGCCGGTGCCGAACGAGGGATCGACGTGCTCGTCGGCGACCACCGGGATCATGCGCCCGGTCAGCGGCACCTCGACCATGGTGCCGACCAGGTGGGCGTAACGCTCGTCGGACGGGTGGACGGCCACGGCGGTGTCGCCGAGCATGGTCTCGGCGCGGGTGGTGGCCACCACGATGTCGTCGGAGTAGCGGATGGAGACGAGCTCGCCTTCGTCCTCGCTGTGCTCGACCTCGATGTCGGACAGCGCGGTCAGGCAGCGCGGGCACCAGTTGATGATGCGCTCGGCGCGGTAGATGAGCCCCTCGTCGAAGAGCTTCTTGAAGATCGTTTGCACGGCCCGCGACAGCCCCGTGTCCATCGTGAACCGCTCGCGCGACCAGTCGACCCCGTCACCGAGCTTGCGCATCTGGCCGAGGATCCGGCCGCCGGACTCCTCCTTCCACTCCCAGACGCGCTCGACGAACGCCTCGCGCCCGAGGTCGTGCCGCGACTTGCCCTCCTTGGCCAGCTCGCGTTCGACGACGTTCTGGGTGGCGATGCCGGCGTGGTCCATGCCGGGCAGCCAGAGCGTCTCGCGCCCCTGCATGCGGGCGCGGCGCGTCAGCGCGTCCTGGATGGAGTGGTCGAGGGCGTGCCCGATGTGCAGCACACCCGTCACGTTGGGCGGCGGGAGGACGATGCTGTACGGCTCGCGCGAGCTGCCCGGGTCGGCGCGGAAGTAGCCTTCGGATACCCAGCGCTCGTAGCTGCGGGTCTCGACGTCGGCCGGTGTGTATTGAGTAGGCAGCTCTGGCGTTGTCACAGTGACCAATTCTAGGGAGACGGGAAAGCGGAACGCCCCATGGCCGGTGACCACGGGGCGTTGCCGATCTGGCTGGTGGCGCTCAGGCCGACTTCTCGCGCGGTGTGCGCTGCTGCTTGGCGGCGAGCTGGTCGCGCGGGACGAGCGTCGGGATCGCGTGCTCGATCACCGACTCGCGGGTGATGACGACGCGGGCGACGTCCTGCCTGGAGGGCACTTCGTACATGACGGACTGGAGCACCTCCTCCAGGATGGCGCGCAGGCCGCGAGCGCCGGTGCCGCGCAGGATCGCCTGGTCGGCGATGGCCTCGAGGGCGCCGTCGGTGAACTCGAGCTCGACGCCGTCGAGCTCGAGAAGCTTGCGGTATTGCTTGACGAGCGCGTTGCGGGGCTCGGTGAGGATCTGGATGAGCGCCTCGCGGTCGAGGTTGTGCACCGAGGTGATGACCGGGAGCCGGCCGACGAACTCGGGGATCATGCCGAACTTGAGCAGGTCTTCCGGCATCACGTCGCCGAAGATGTCGGCCGTGTCGACCTCTTCCTTCGAGCGGATGATGGCGTTGAAGCCGATGCCCTTCTTGCCGATGCGCGACTCGATGATCTTTTCCAGACCGGCGAACGCCCCACCGCAGATGAACAGCACGTTGGTGGTGTCGATCTGGATGAACTCCTGGTGCGGGTGCTTGCGGCCGCCCTGCGGAGGCACCGAGGCGGTGGTGCCCTCCAGTATCTTCAGCAGCGCCTGCTGCACGCCCTCACCGGACACGTCGCGCGTGATCGACGGGTTTTCGCTCTTACGGGCGATCTTGTCGACCTCGTCGATGTAGATGATGCCGGTCTCGGCCTTCTTGACGTCGTAGTCGGCGGCCTGGATGAGCTTGAGCAGGATGTTCTCGACATCCTCGCCGACGTAGCCGGCCTCCGTGAGCGCGGTGGCGTCGGCGATGGCGAAGGGCACGTTGAGCATCTTCGCCAGGGTCTGCGCCAGCAGCGTCTTGCCCGAACCCGTGGGCCCGAGCAGCAGGATGTTGCTCTTGGCCAGCTCGAGACCGTCGTCTCTGCCCCGGTCGCCCGACTGCACCCGCTTGTAGTGGTTGTACACCGCCACCGAGAGAGCCTTCTTCGCCTTGTCCTGACCGATGACGTAGGCGTCGAGGAACTCGTAGATCTCCCTCGGCTTGGGCAGGTTGTCCCACTTGAGCTCGGAGGACTCGGACAGCTCCTCCTCGATGATCTCGTTGCAGAGATCGATGCACTCATCGCAGATGTAGACGCCTGGACCGGCAATGAGCTTCTTGACTTGCTTCTGACTCTTTCCGCAGAAAGAGCACTTCAGCAGGTCTCCCCCGTCGCCGATGCGTGCCACCCCAGATACTCCTTTGCGTGGGACCGCCCTGCTCACGAGAGCAGTGTCTCCGGACATTCTCCGGACTAGGCCGAACCGCTCAGGTTTCGACGTTACCGTCTTCTGGGCCCTCAGTGAGCCCCCTAGCGGCGAGTCGCACCGGAACGTGCCCTATTGGGCAGCGCCCCGGTGCGTCACGTCTCGTCTAGGAAGCCACGGCCTGAGCTCGCTTCTTCCTGGACGGGATGATGTCGTCGATCAGACCATACGCCTTTGCCTCGTCCGCGTTGAGAATTTTGTCGCGTTCGATGTCCTTGCGGATGTCGGCGGAGGGCTTGCCCGTGTGGCGGGCCACGATGTCCTCCAGCAGCGTGCGCATGCGGAGGATCTCGCGGGCCTGGATCTCGATGTCGCTTCCCTGGCCGCCGCCCTCGGTGGACGGCTGGTGGATCAGCACCCGGGCATTCGGCAGCGCGAACCGCTTGCCCGGGGTGCCGCCGGCCAGCAGCACGGCCGCGGCGGAGGCGGCCTGGCCGAGGCAGACGGTCTGGATCTCCGGCCGGACGAACTGCATCGTGTCGTAGATCGCCGTCATGGCGGTGAAGGAACCGCCGGGCGAGTTGATGTAGATGCTGATGTCACGGTCGGGGTCGAGCGACTCCAGCGTCAGCAGCTGGGCCATCACGTCGTTGGCCGACGCGTCGTCGATCTGCACTCCGAGGAAGATGATGCGATCCTCGAAGAGCTTGTTGTACGGGTTCATCTCCTTCACGCCGTATGACGTGCGCTCGACGAAGGAGGGGAGAACGTAACGGCTCTGAATGTTCATGTCAGCTCCCCCTAGGAGACCGGGCCAGCGGAGGGCACCTGACGCGCGCTGCGCACCACGTGGTCGATGAAGCCGTAGTCCTTGGCCTCCTCGGCCGTGAACCAGCGGTCACGGTCGGAGTCGGACTCGATCTGCTCCAGCGGCTGCCCGGTGTGGAACGCGATGCGCTCGGCCAGCGTCTTCTTCACATAGAGCATCTGCTCGGCCTGGATGGCGATGTCGGCGGCGGTGCCACCGATGCCGCCGGACGGCTGGTGCATCATCACCCGGGCGTGCGGCAGAGCGTAGCGCTTGCCCCGCGCCCCGGCCGTGAGCAGGAACTGCCCCATCGATGCCGCCATGCCCATCACCACAGTGGAAACGTCATTGGGCACGTATTCCATCATGTCGTAAATGGCCATGCCGGCACTCACCGAGCCACCCGGCGAGTTGATGTAGAGCGTGATGTCGCGCTCGGGGTCGTCGGCCGCGAGCAGCAGCAGCTCGGCGCAGATGCGGTTGGCGATCTCGTCGTTGACCTCCTGCCCGAGCACGATGATGCGCTCGCGGAGCAGGCGCTGGTAGAGCTGGTCCTCAAGCCGGAAGGCGGAGCCGTTCTCACGGCCTCGAGACTCAGGCTGATAGAAGGTCGGCGGGCTGGTCACAGCGTCACCTTCCGATGCGTCGTAATCGATTGGCTTTGCTTGTGACCTTAACGCGCGCTGCCTACAGCTCATGCCCGGTCCCTGGTGCTGTTCGCTGACGGCGCATGTTCGGGCGGCGCGTTTGCCGTAGTTCCCGGCGGCTTTCGTGTCCTTACGAGCGGTTCCGCGGGAGCGCTGAGACGACCCCCTGAGACGGCCCTGAGACGGCCCTGAACGGCCCTGAGGCGGTCGCACACCCGAGTCGGCTCACGTACGCCGTTCCCGCCCGCGGCGCGCGCTGGGCCGCCTCAGCGCCGGTGGAGGGGCGGGCACGCGAAAGCCCCCGGGAGGTCCCAGGGGCTTTCGCAGTGCAGCGGGTGAGGCGTCAGGCCTCGGGCTTGGCGTCCTCGGCGGACTCGTCCTCGCCCTCCTCGACGACCTGCTCACCGTTGATCTCGGTGTAGATCGCCTTGAGGTCGACCTCGTTGCCGTCGGTGTCGACGACCTTGGCGGCGTCGCCCAGGACCGACTTGGCCTTGTCGCGCACGATCTCGACCATGGCCAGCGTCAGCTGGTCGTTGTCGGCGAGGTGCTGGGCCAGCTCGTTGGGCTGCACGCCCATCTCCATGGCGCGGCGCACGACGAAGTTGGTCAGCTCCTGCTCGGAGACGCCCAGCTCCTCGGCCTTGACGATCTTGTCGAGCACGAAGCCGACCTTGATGGCGCGCGCGGAGTTCTTCTCGAACTCCTCGAAGCGCTCCTCCTCCGTCGTCTGGTAGAGGCGGAAGAAGGCGTCGCGGCTGAGACCGCTCTCGGCGATCTGGTGGTCGAGGTTGTGCTTGCGGGCGTCGACCTCGGCCTTGAGCGCGCTGTCGGGCAGCGGGATGTCGATCTTCTCGAGCAGCGTGTCGAGAGCCTTCTCGCGGGCCTGGACGACCTGGTCGATCAGCTTGTTGCGGCGGGCCTGCTCGCGGATGCTGGCCTTGAGCTCGTCGAGCGTGTCGAACTCGCTGGCGAGCTGGGCGAACTCGTCGTCGAGCTCGGGCAGCACCTTCTCCTTGACCGACTTGACGTTGATGATCACGTCGGCTTCATCGCCGGCGTTCTCGCCGCCGACCAGCTCGGTCTTGAAGCTCTTCTCCTCGCCCGCGGACATGCCCTCGAGCGCGGCGTCGAGGCCCTGCAGCACGGAGCCGGCACCGACCTCGTAGGAGACCTCGTTGGCCTGCTGCTCCTCGATGTTCTGGCCGTCGATCTCGGCACGCAGGTCCATCACGACGAAGTCGCCGGTGGCGGCGGCCCGCTCGACGCCGGTGAGCGTGGCGAACCGCTGGCGCAGCGCGTCGAGCTGGGCGTCGACGTCTTCGTCGGAGACCTCGGCGGAGTCGACCGTGACCTCGACGCCCTGGTAGTCGGGGACGTCGAAGTTGGGCCGGATGTCGACCTCGGCGGTGAACTCGATCTGCTCACCGTCGTCGATCTTCGTCACTTCGATGTCCGGCTGGCTGACCGGGAACACGTCGACCTCGTCGACGGCCTGGCCGTACAGCTTGGGCACCGCGTCGTTGAGGGTCTCCTCCAGCACTACCGCCCGGCCGAAGCGCTGCTCGATGATGCGGGCCGGAACCTTGCCAGGCCGGAACCCGGGGACGCGCACCTGCTGCGCGACCTTCTTGTACGCCGCATCCATGCTCGGGCGCAGCTCGTCGAACGGCACCTCGACAGTGAGCTTGACCCGGGTCGGGCTGAGCTCCTCGACAGCGGTCTTCACGGAATGGTCTCCTTGATCAAGCTACGAGTGATCGCGGGCGCGTCCATTCGGTACGGCTCACGCGCCGCGCCCACATGAGCGGTGTTGGGCATGCTCCGCCACGGCGGCATCCAACGCCGATGGCCAGTCTAGGGCAGATGCACACCCAACCACGACGCCACCGCTATGAGAAACGCGGGTCAGAACTCGTCCGCGATCGTCCTCAACAGCTCGATCGTCTCATCCGGGGTGGTGCTCACGGCGCACAACCGCTCCATCACCTCGGTGTATCGGTCCACATCCTCACGCTTGTCCAGGTAGAGCGCGCTGGCCAGCTGCTCCACGTACACGACGTCGGGCAGGTCGGCGTCGGGGAAGCGCAGGATGCTGAACGCGCCTCCTTCCGCGCTGTGCCCGCCGAAGCTGAACGGCATGATCTGGATGGTGATGTTCGGCTGGCGCATGAGGTCGATGAGGTGCTCGATCTGCGCCTTCATCACCTCGATCCCGCCGATGGGCCGCCTGAGCGCGGCCTCGTCGATCACCGCCCAGAAGACGGGCCCGTCTGGCCTGTCGAACATGCGCTGGCGCTCCAGACGCAGGTCCACCCTCCTGGCGATCTCCTCCGCCCCGATGCCCGCCGCCCCGGCGGTCACCACAGCCCTTGCGTACTCCTTGGTCTGCAGCAGTCCCGGCACGAACTGGACCTCGTAGGTCCTGATCCTGGCGGCGGCCTCCTCAAGGCCGACGTACGCCTGGAACCACGTGGGCAAGACGTCGTTGAACCGGTGCCACCAGCCCGGCTCGTTGGCGGTGGAGACCAGATCGAGTACGGCGGCACGGGCCTGCTGATCCACGACCCCGTACAAGGTCAGCAGGTCCGCCACGTCGCGTTCTTTGAACCCCACTCGGCCGAGTTCCATCCGGCTGATCTTGGATTCCGACCCGCGGATGATGTGGCCGGCCTCCTCGCGAGTGACGTTCTTCGCTTCCCTGAGCTTGCGCAGCTGGGAGCCCAGGAGGATGCGCAGCGCCGTCGGTCCGGAACCCGGCTGGTTCTGCGTCACTTTGCCTCCTATCAAGGTCCGCACACACAGTGACACCCCACTGCCGGGTATGACAAGGTCTCAACCGGGTGTCCGATTCCATGACTTATGACCCGAAAACGCCGCTTGCGACTGCACATTGCACCTGCACGTGCATTTGGGTCTTGCAGCTGCCGCGTTCGTGACCCATGATGGCTTAGTGCATATTGGGCCATACATGCACTAACCAAGGCTTTACGGGGAGGTATCGGCAGCATGGTGGAGGACCCTCTGGCCACTGCCGACTGCCTGCAGATCACCCGCGAGGTGGGCTTCGACCACCTGCTCATGGGCGGCAAGCCGGGCACCACCGCCTGCCCGCTCCCCTTCCAGGCCGACTCGGTCAAGACCGCACGGGACGTGACCCGTTCGACCTTGCGCGGCTGGGGCCTGCACGAGCTGAGCGACGACGCCGCCCTGGTGGTCTCCGAGCTGGTCACGAACGCCGTCAGGTACGCGATGTACGCGGCGGGGCGGCGCGAGATCGAGCTCTTGCTGATGCGCGTGACGCCGCACGTGCTGCTGGCCGTGGCCGACCCGAGCGACGAGGTGCCGACGCCCAAGGAGCCCGACTTCATCTCCGAGAACGGGCGCGGCCTCTACATCGTCGAGACCTACAGCCAGTGCTGGGGCTGGGACCCGCTGGCGCGCGGCGGCAAGGCCGTCTGGGCGCTGTTCCGCGCCGACGCCTGAACCGCCGCTCTCTCCACTAGTCGCCTATCACTCCGTCGATGCGCTCGCGCAGCAGGTCGGCGTGGCCATTGTGGCGGGCGTACTCCTCGATCATGTGCACCAGGATGTAGCGGTGCGTGCAGTCGCGCCCCTTGCGGTCGCCGACGGCGTCGAGCGGCTTGGCGGCCGAGATGGCGCGGGCGTGCTCGATCTCCTCCTGCCAGGTGGCGAACGCCTCCTTCACCGAGGCGGTGTCCACCTCGGTGAAGTCGGCGTCGTTGTCGCGGTCCTTGTCCCAGAGCTTGGGCAGGTCCTCGCCGTTGAGCACGTTGCGGAACCAGACGCGTTCGACGTGGGCCATGTGCCTGACGAGGCCGAGCAGGGACAACTCGGACGGCTCCGCCGAGCGCAGGCGCAGCTGGTCGTCCGTGAGGCCGGCGCACTTGACGGCCAGGGTGCCGCGGTGCCATTCGAGCCAGTTGCCGAGCATGGTGCGCTCGTCGCCGGTCAGGGGAGGGATGGTTCTGGTGTTGGTCACGCTGACCGACCTTATCCGGATTTATCACTATTTCTTGCGTTGCAGGATGCGGGTGGCGGATGCCGTCCTCCAGGGTGACGGGGTTGATGAGCGGGCGGCGTACGCGCCACGATGTCGGCGCCGCCACGCCCGCGAGCACCGGCACCACGAGCCCTCCCGCCCCGGCCACGACCTGCAGCACCCACAGCACGACATTGGCGACCCGTCCGGAGCCACGTCCCTGTACGACCGTCATGCTCCCTCTCCCCTCGATCGGCTGGCACCGACGCCGGAAACATCGGCGCCCGGGGAGAATCGCGCCAGCTACCCGATGGGGTGCACCTGCCTCCACCGTTCTGCTCAAGGCCAAGCCGGTGACACCGGTAGCGGCAGTGTGCCTCTGAAGCACAAAGGCCCCACCCGGAACGGGAGGGGCCTTCTGGCTGGTCGGGGCGACAGGATTTGAACCTGCGACTTCTTGCTCCCAAAGCAAGCGCGCTGCCAAGCTGCGCCACGCCCCGTCTCGCCGAGTGCGCATACGCTCCGGGACTCCGGTACGCTTACGCCCTGACGACCGGATGAAGTCTAGACCAGAGTTCGACCGGTTCGCGCGGACGTAGCTCAATGGTAGAGCCCTAGTCTTCCAAACTAGCTACGCGGGTTCGATTCCCGTCGTCCGCTCTCCACGGCGAAAAGGCCAGGTCAGCCCCACCCGGGGCGCCTGGCCTTCCTCATGTCCGCGCCCTTGCTCGATTGTGGTGAAGTGGCCGGCGGCGTCATGAAAGCGCGGCCTCGTAGGGTGGAGGCGATGCGTGCCCGACCGATCTCCCGTGATGCTCTCGTCGAGGAGCTGGCCGAGCTGATCTCCGGCCGTCCGCCCGCCGAGTACGTGCGGGTGGCCGTCGACGGGGCGCCGGCGGCACGGCCCGAGGAGCTGGCCGACGAGCTGGTCGCGCCGCTGCGGCTGCGCGGGCGGCCGGTGGTGCGGGTGTCGGCCGGCGACTTCCTGCGGCCGGCGTCGCTGCGGCTGGAGTACGGCAGGACCGATCCCGACGCCTTCTACGACGACTGGCTGGATGTGAAGGCGCTGCGCAGGGAGGTCCTGGACGCGAGCGAGACCGGCCGGGTGCTGCCCGCGCTTTGGGACAGCTCCATCGACCGGGCCTACCGGGCGCCGTACGAGGAGCTGCCGCCCGGCGGGGTGGTGCTCGTCGACGGGACGCTGCTGCTGGGGCGCGGGCTGGCGTTCGAGGTGAGCGTGCACCTGTGGCTGTCGCGAGGCGCGCTCGAACGCGGCACGCCGGAGGGAGAGCGCTGGAAGCTGCCCGCGTACGAGCGGTACGAGCGCGAGGCCGACCCGCAGCGCAGTGCGGACGTGGTGGTGCGATCGGACCATCCGGCGCGCCTCGCCGTGCTCGTGCCCGACGGTACTGGTACGCGCGGACGCGGCGGCGCACACTGAGGCGATGATCCCCAGCAACTGGTACAACATCATCCCTGACCTGCCCGCACCGCCTCCGCCTCCGCTGCATCCCGGCACGCGGCAGCCCGTGGGCCCCGACGATCTCGCGCCGCTCTTCCCGATGGAGCTGATCGGGCAGGAGGTGAGCGGCGAGCGGTTCGTGCCGATCCCGCAGGAGGTGCTGGACGTCTACCGGCTGTGGCGGCCCACGCCGCTGATGCGGGCGCGCCGGCTGGAGAAGGCGCTGGGCACGCCGGCCAGGATCTACTACAAGTACGAGGGCGTCTCCCCGGCGGGCTCGCACAAGCCGAACACGGCGGTGCCGCAGGCGTACTACAACGCGCGCGAGGGGGTGCGGCTGCTCACCACGGAGACCGGTGCGGGGCAGTGGGGTTCTGCGCTGGCCTTCGCGTGCTCCCAGTTCGACCTGGAGTGCCGGATCTGGATGGTCCGGGCGTCGTACGACCAGAAGCCGTACCGGCGCTCGCTCATGCAGGTGTACGGCGCGACCGTGCACGCGAGTCCCTCGCCCGTGACCGGGGCGGGCAGCAAGGTGCTGGCCGACGACCCCGACTCGCCCGGCAGCCTGGGCATCGCGATCAGCGAGGCGGTGGAGGTGGCGGGCGCGAACCCCGACGCCCGCTACGCGCTCGGCTCGGTGCTCAACCACGTGCTCATGCACCAGACGGTGATCGGCGAGGAGGCGCTCGCGCAGCTGCCCGAGATGCCGGACCTGGTGATCGGCTGCACCGGCGGCGGCTCGAACTTCGCCGGCCTGTCGTTCCCGTTCCTGCGGGAGAAGCTGGCGGGGCGGCTGGCGACGGAGTTCAGGGCGGTCGAGCCGGCGGCCTGCCCGTCGTTCACGCGCGGCGCGTACGCCTACGACTTCGGCGACACGGCCGGGTTCACGCCGCTGCTGAAGATGCACACGCTGGGCCACTCGTTCGTGCCGGACCCGATCCACGCGGGCGGCCTGCGCTATCACGGCATGTCGCCGCTGTTGTCGCACATGTACGAGCTGGGCCTGTTCGAGGCGGTGACCCGGTCGCAGCGGGAGTGTTTCGCGGCCGGCGTACGGTTCGCGCGCACCGAGGGCATCCTGCCGGCGCCCGAGCCCACGCACGCGCTGGCGGAGACGATCGCGGAGGCTCTGCGCTGCAAGGAGAGCGGCGAGGAGAAGGTGATCCTGACCGCGCTGTGCGGCCACGGCCACTTCGACCTGGCCGCCTACGACCGCTATCTGGCCGATGAGCTGGAGGACTACTCGCTGCCCCAGGAGCGCATCGATCTGGCGCTCACGGAGTTGCCGGGGTAGGCCGGCGGGTGGCCGCGGGGGCGGCCACCCGGCCGCTCATCGCGCGGTGGGACGCTTACCGTGGTTCGCCTTCTTCTTCTTGCGTGCCCTGCCCTTACGTGCGCGTCTCGCCATGAGCTCGCCTCCCGCTGATCGGCACTTTCCGACCTTCAACGTCTCCCCGTGCGCTGACCAGCGCAAGCGTTCCGCACGAACTAACATTCCCCAACAAATCCGTGTCATAATTTGGTGGAATGTGTTGGAAGGAGCGGGTGTGCTCGCACAGCAGCGTCAGCAGGCGATCCTCGAACGCGTCCGCAGCAACGGCGGCGTGCGGGTGGCCGACCTCGTACGCGAGCTCGGCGTCTCCGACATGACCATCAGGCGCGACCTCGAGGTGCTGGCCGAGCGCGGCCTGCTGGAGAAGGTGCACGGCGGCGCGACCGCCCTGGGCCCCGGATCGACCGAAGAGCCGGGCTTCACCGCCAAGTCGGCCCGCCAGCAGCAGGAGAAGGAGGCCATCGCCCGGCAGGCGGCCACGCTCGTCCGGCCGGGCACGGCCGTCGCGCTGTCGGCGGGCACCACCACGTGGGCGCTGGCGCACCACCTCATCGGCGTGCCCGAGCTGACCGTGATCACCAACTCGATCCCGGTCGCCGAGGTCTTCCACCGCAACCCGCGCGCCGACCGGACGGTCGTGCTGACCGGTGGCGTGCGCACGCCGTCCGACGCGCTGGTGGGGCCGGTCGCGGTGGCCGCGATCCGCCGCCTGCACGTCGACACGCTCTTCCTCGGCGTGCACGGAATGAGCGTGCGGGCCGGGTTCACCACGCCCAACCTGCTGGAGTCGGAGACCGACAGGGAGCTGGTGGCGGCGGCGACCCGGCTGGTCGTCCCCGCCGACCACACGAAGTGGAACACCGTGGGCATCAGCACGATCGCGGAGCTGAGTGAGGCCGACGTGGTCGTCAGCGACGCGGGCCTGCCCGAGGAAGCACGCACTGAGCTGGCCGGACGGGCCGGCGAACTGATCATCGCGGAGGGCTCGTGAAGCGCACCATCACCCATCTCGCCGACGGACGGGAGCTGATCTACTTCGACCGGCGCGACGACGCCGACAGGAGCGCGATCGACCGCCGGCCGCTCGAGCCCCGGCCGCCGGCCTCCGAGCTGCGCTACGACCCGCTGACCGAGGAGTGGATCGCGATCGCGGGGCATCGGCAGACGCGGACGTTCCTGCCCACGGGCGGCACGGCCGAGTGCCCGTTGTGCCCGTCGACCGACGAGCGGTCGACGGAGATCCCGTCGTACGACTACGACGTGGTCGTGTTCGAGAACCGCTTCCCCTCTTTCTCCGGAAATTTGGGGACTTATGAGGATGTGGGCGGGCTGAGTGAGGTCCGGCCGGGAGTGGGGCGGTGTGAGGTGGTGTGCTTCACCTCCGACCACGACTCCTCCTTCTCCAGGCTCTCCGACGACCAGGTGGAGCTGGTCATGGAGGCGTGGGCCGACCGCACGGCCGAGCTGTCCGCCATTGAGGGCGTCGAGCAGGTCTTCTGCTTCGAGAACCGGGGCGAGGAGATCGGCATCACCATCGCCCACCCGCACGGCCAGATCTACGCCTACCCGTACGTCACGCCCAGGACGAAGCTGCAGCTCGGTGCGGCGCAGCGGTACAAGGGCAACCTGTTCGCCGACGTGCTGGCCGCCGAGCGAGCCGCGGGCACGCGGGTGGTGGCCACGAACGAGCTGTGGACGGCCTTCGTGCCCGCCGCGGCGCGCTGGCCGTTCGAGGTGCACGTTTATCCGCACCGGCAGGTGCCCGACCTGGCGGCGCTGACGGAGGCGGAGCGTGCCGCGTTCGCGCCGCTCTACACCTCGGTGCTGCGGGCGTTCGACGGGCTGTTCGGGGTCGTGATGCCGTACATCTCGGCCTGGCACCAGGCGCCGGTGCGTACGGGGAGGGAGCTGGCGTACCTGCACCTGGAGCTGTTCAGCATCAGGCGGGCGCCGAACAAGCTCAAGTACCTGGCCGGCTCGGAGTCGGCGATGGGGGCGTTCGTCAACGACGTACGCCCGGAGGAAGCGGCGCGCATGCTCCGATCACAGATAGATCACTAATAGATTTCTACTTAAGGTCGCATGACTCGTGATCTACCACTAATATCCCCATATGCGGCGGCCGTAACCCGGCCGACCGCCCGCCTAATCCCGGGCGCGTCGCCCGGGAGCCGGGGACCCAATCCGCACCTTGGGGTGAATCCGCGACAGCGGTAGGGAGCTCCATGCCCGAACCCGTCAGCTAACCCGGCCGGCAGAGGGAGAGGAACTCTTACGTGGCGGCTTCGTCCCCCGCGAAACTTGCCATCGGTCTCGTCACCGCCGCCGCCCTCGCCATCCTCCCGGCGAACGTCGCGACGGCCGCGCCCAAACCGACCGAGTCCGAGCTCCGCGCCCAGCTCAAGCAGCTCAACAACAAGGTCGACAAGCTCATCGAGAAGTACAACCTCAAGCGGGTCGAGCTGGCCGAGGCGCAGGAGTCCGCCAAGAACGCGCAGGCCAAGCTGGCCGCCGCCGAGCAGACGCTGGCCGCGGCCGAGCAGCGGGTCGCCGAGATCGCCCGCCTGCGCTACCAGAACATCGACCCGTCGCTGCCCGGCTTCATGCTGCCCAGCAACGGCGGCAGCGCGGCCCTGCTCGAACAGCTCACCGCCGAGCAGCAGGCCGTCGTGCAGAGCGTGGCCAAGGCCCGCGACGAGCGCAAGAAGGCCAGCGAGGAGGCCGCCGCGCTGACGGCCAAGATCAAGTCGGACGCCGCCACGGTCGCCGGCCAGCGCCGAGAGGCCGAGGACGTCATCAAGGACATCGAGAAGAAGCTGCAGGACCTGGTGCCGGTCGCCACGGGCCGCACGTCCAACGGCACCTGGGCGCCCGAGCTGCCCGGCGGCACCGACAACATCACCCCGCGTACGCGGCTGATGAAGGCCCAGGTGGAGAAGAACTTCGCGCTGCCGTTCACGGTCGGCTGCTTCCGCGGGGGCTCCAGCGGCGAGCACCCGCTCGGCCGGGCCTGCGACTTCATGATGAGCACCGGCGGCAGCATGCCCACGGCCGCCAACAACGCGCTCGGCGACCGCCTCGCGGAGTGGGCGCTGCAGAACAAGGACAAGCTCGGCGTGAAGTACGTGATCTGGAAGCAGCGCATCAACTCCGGCAGCGGCTGGCGCACGATGTCCGACCGCGGCAGCATCACCGAGAACCACTACGACCACGTGCACATCTCGATGAACTGAACGAAAGAGGCATCCCGCACCTGACGAACGGCAGGTGCGGCGGTCTTCTCCCGTACGCCAGGGTGAGCGCCATGTCATCGATCACCCTCACTCCCCCATCGGTCCACCCCAACGCCTGGTTCCCCGGGCGGCTCCTCGGCGGCGGCGCCCTGGTGCTCGGGCCGCTCCTGTGGTTCGCCGGGCTGGCGCTGCGCCATCTGGCGTGGAGCGCGGCGGACTTCACCCCGGAGCAGCGGGCGTCCTTCGCCACGCAGCCGTTCGCCGCGCCCGAGCAGCTGGCCGCGTACGTCGTGAGCCCCGGGCTCGCCACGGCCGGGTACGCCCTCTACACGGCAGGCGCCATCGTGCTGTGCCTGGCCTTCGCCACACTGGCCAGGGTGGTCGCGACGCGCTCGCCCCGGGCGGCCCTCCTGGGGGGCGCGCTGCTGGTCGTGGGCTTGTTCTCGCGCCTGTACTGGGCCGGGGTGGACGAGACGGCCCTGCGGCTCATCGGGACGCTCGGGCTGGAGCGGACGACCGAGATCGTCATGGACCTGTACGCGGACATCTCCTACGGGCCCTGGCGGGTGCCGGTTTCAGCGGCCTTCGGCCTCTACCTCGGGACACTGGTCCTCGGCGCGGCCGCCTTCCGTTCGGGCGTGTTCGGCACCGGGCGCCTCGCGTTGTTCGTGTTCTCCGGGTGGCTGTGGACCGGCGTGCTGAAGAGGAGCGAGCTGGTCGACGGCGTCCTGTCGGGCGCCGCCCTGTGCCTGGTGCTCGTGCCGCTCGGGATCTCGGTGCTGCGCGACGCCGTGCCCGAGCTGCGCGTGCCGGCGCGACCTGCCAGGGAGCGGGCGCGGCTGCGGGTGCTGAGCTGGTGACGCCCAGCGGACCGGCAGGACGTCAGTTCGTCAGCGTGAGCGGGTTGACCAGGTCGGCGTAGACGAGCAGGCCGGCCATGATGATCATGACGATCGCCACCGCGTACGTCACCGGCAGCACCTTCGCGATGTCCACATAGGCGGGCTCCGGCCTGCGCATGATCCTGGCGTAGGCCCGCTTGATGCCCTCCCACAGGCCGCCCGCGATGTGGCCGCCGTCGAGCGGCAGCAGCGGCAGCAGGTTGAACATGCCGATCGCCAGGTTGAAGCCGGCCAGCAGGTTGACGAAGATGGCGATCTTCTTCTCGGTCGACAGGTCGGAGGCGAGGATCTCCCCGCCCATGCGGCCCGCGCCGACCACGCCGACCGGGCCCTCGGGGTCGCGCTCCTCGCCGGAGAAGGCGGCGTGCCAGACGCCGACCATCTTGTTGGGCAGGTTGAGCAGGGAGCTCGCGACCCTGACCGACAGGTCGCCCATGTAGCCGACCACCTGGCCGATGCTCTGCTTCTGCATGACCTCGGTGGGCAGCACGCCGAGGAAGCCGACGTTCCTGTCGATCTTCGTCGGGTCGTCGAGGTTGGGCCGGTCTTGGGCGATGAGCGTGACGTCGAGCGTCATCGGCTTGCCGTCGCGGACGATGCCGACCTTGGCCGGGCCGGGGCCGTGGGAGCGGATGAGCTTGGTGGCGTCGTCCCACGAGGTGATCTTCTTGCCGTCGAAGGCGACGATCTCGTCGCCCGGCTTCATCCCGGCCTGGGCGGCCGGGGTCGGCTTGTCGGCGGGCGTGCACTGCGCGCGCTGCTCGGAGATCGGGATCACGCACGTGTTGGTGTCGGGCGACACGATCGGGGCCCAGGTGGGCAGGCCGATGCCGACCAGCAGGATGCTGAAGAAGACGAAGGCGAGCACGAAGTTCATCGCCGGGCCGCCCGACATGATGATGACCTTCTGCCACCACTTCTTGCGGTAGAAGACCCGCTCTTCGTCGCCCGGCCGCACCTCTTCCTGGGCGGCGTCGCGGGCCGACTCGATCAGCCCCTGGAACGGCCCGGTGGCGGTGCTGCGCACCTTGGTCGGGTCGTCGCCGGGACGCGGCGGCAGCATGCCGATCATGCGGATGTAGCCGCCGAACGGGATCCACTTGATGCCGTATTCGGTCTCGCCCTTGCGCCGGGACCACGCGGTGCCGCCGAAACCCACCATGTATTGGGTGACCTTGACCCCGAAGAGCTTGGCGGGGACCAGGTGACCGAGCTCGTGCAGCGCGATGGAGACCATCAGGCCGAAAAGGAACAGGATGATCCCCACGGCGTAGAGCCAGTTCATCTAGACGCGCTCCCGGCAAACGATAAGGACAGACGAAAGGTCCGACAGCCCCAGAGTAGTCGAACTCGCCATGCCGCACGGCGTACCGCTTTTGACAGGCATTGACAGCGTGCGATCAGACGATCACCCTAAGAGACGACGGAGGGGGACGTCTTGATCCGCATACTGATCGCCGAGCACCTTCCCTTGGTGCGCCGTGGTCTGCTCGCCACGCTCGGAGCCGAGCCCGACATGCGGGTGGTCGCCGAGGCGGGACACGCCGACGAGGTGGTCCGCGCGGCGCTGGACGCCGATCCCGACGTGGCGGTCGTCGATCTCGACCTTCCGGGACGGCCGGCGAGCGCCCTGCTCGCCGAGCACGCGCCCCGCTGCGGGGTGCTGCTCCTGTCGGCCGCCCCCAACCCGGCCCAGGTCCGCGAGGCGCTGGCGGGCCGCGCGCTGGGCTTCATGAGCCTGTGTGTACGCCCCGAGCACCTGACGGAAGGCGTGCGCCAGGTGGCCGCGGGCCATCGGGCGATCGAGGCGGAGCTGGCCGTGGCCGCGCTGGAGTGCGCCACCAACCCGCTGACCAGGCGCGAGCTCGACGTGCTGCGCATCGCGGCGGGCGGCGCCCGTTCGACGGAGATCGCCGACGAGTTGTTCCTGTCGGTCGGCACCGTGCGCAACCACCTGTCGCGCATCATGTGCAAGACGGGCGCCCGCAATCGGCTCGACGCGGTGCGCATCGCGAGCGACTGTGGCTGGTTGTGACGGGAGGAGCCGCGTGACGGGACCCGGTGGAGCCGCGCCGCTCCGCCGGGGCCCGACCCCCTAGAGGATCTCAGCCGGGCGGCGTCCGCTGAAAGTGACCGGTGTCACGACTCGTCCCGTGTGAAACGTCACGGTCGCCAGATGAGCACCAGCGCGCAGTCGTCGTTGTGGCCGGAGGCCATGGCGTTGACCAGGGCCCTGGCGCCGTCGCGGAAGCCGGACGGCAGCAGCCGCTCGGCCTCGCCGAGCAGCCGGTCGAGACCGGCGTCGATGTCGCGGCCGGGCTGCTCGATGAGCCCGTCGGTGAACAGCAGCAGCGCGTCGCCCTTGCGCAGGGTGCCGCTGTCGGGCTCGCAGTGCAGGTCGGGCACCACGCCCAGCACGACGCCCTTGGCCGAGGCGACCTGCCAGTTGCCGGTGCCGGCGTCGAACTTCACGACCGGCGGATGCCCGGCCGAGGTGATCGTGTAGTCGCCGGTGGCGAGGTCGAGTCGCAGGTGCACGGCCGTGACGAAGCCCTCGTCGCCGCGCTGCCTGTGCAGGTAGGCGTTGCAGGCGGGCAGGAAGTCGTCGACCGAGCCGAGCAGGCCGCCGAACGTGCCCGACAGCAGCAGCGCCCGGGTGCCGGCGTCGACGCCCTTGCCCGAGACGTCGACCAGCGCGATCTCGACGGAGTCGCCGTCGCGCATCGAGACCAGGAAGTCGCCGCCGAACGACGAGCCGCCCGCCTGCTTGAGCACGACCTTCGCGCCCCAGTCCTTCGGCAGCTGGGGCAGCTCGCCCTGGCTCTTCAGCCGGTCGCGCAGCTCCAGCAGCATGGCGTCGCCGCGCAGGCCCTGGACGCCGAGCTTGCCCCTGGTGCGGGCCATGAGCACGGCGAGCACGGTGGTGAACAGGATCGTCACCCCGAGCCCGAGCCCCACCCGGCCCGCGCCGAGGTTGACGGCGACGTAGCCCAGCGAGACCCCGACGCCCATCAGCAGCTTGATCAGGCTGCGCAGCCGGAGCTGGAGGCCGCCGACGAGCGTGACGAGGATGAGCAGCGACGGCGAGAACCACTCGTTGGACACCTCGGCCGCGAGGAACCCGATGACGAGCGCCAGCACGATGAGCGTGATGAGCAGGTTGCGGTCACGGGCGATGAGCACGCGCCGGACGAAGCGGACGACGTGCACGAGGAAGGGCACCCGCACCAGGGCGGCGCGGACCCGTGGCGGGATCAGCGGCGCCGGACGGGAACTCATGATGCGCCTGACTGTATCGGTCTGACCCCTGTTTGGGCAGCCCACTTGACCAACGCCTTGATCATTAAGCAGGTATATTCGGTGGCCTCACCCCTTTGCCCGCTCCTACCGTGGACGGATGACGTACCCGATCCGTCCGATTGACGAGTCCGAGTTCCCGGTCTACAGCCAGGTGCTCGAAGAGGCGTTCGGGTGGGCGCCCCATCCCGCCATGGTCGAGCGGGCCAAGGCCGAGACGGAGTTCGACCGCACGCTCGCGGCCTTCGACGGCGACCAGATGGCCGGCGTCACCTCCATCTACAGCTTCACGATGACGGTCCCCGGCGGGCAGCTGCCCGTCGCCGGGGTGACGGCCGTCAGCGTGCTGCCCTCCCACCGCCGGCGCGGGGTGCTGTCCGCGCTCATGCGCAGGCAGCTGTCCGACATCCGTGAGCGCGGCGAGCCCGTGGCCGCGCTCTACGCGTCCGAGTCCCTCATCTACGGCCGGTACGGCTACGGCAGGGCCTCCGCCAACCTGCCGTTCCGCATCGACACCCGCCGCTCGGCGTTCGTGCGAAACGCCCCTCATGACCCGTCGCTGCGGATCAGGGTGGCCAAGCCCGCGCAGGTGCGCGAGGAGCTGGAGAAGCTGTTCGCCGCCGTCGTCACGCGGCGCCCCGGCCGCTACGAGCGCAACGCGCACCACTGGACGGGCATCCTCGCCGACGAGGAGGCCGACCAGGCGGGGCGCGGCCCGCTGCGGGCGATCCTGGCCGAGGACGACCAGGGCGTGCGCGGCTACGCGTTGTTCCGCATCAAGTCGTCGTGGGACGACAACGACATTCCGTCGGGCACGCTGATGCTGGGCGAGCTGGAGGCGGCCGACCCGGCCGCGTACGCGCTGCTCTGGCGCAACGTGCTCGACCGCGACCTGGTCACCCGCGTCGAGACGTACGGCAGGCCGGTCGACGACCCGCTGATCGCGCTGCTGGCCGACCAGCGGCAGGTCCGCGCCCGCTGGTCGGACGAGCTGTGGGTGCGCCTGGTCGAGGTGGACAGGGCGCTGTCGGCGCGGTCGTACGCGGCGCCGGTGGACGTGGTGATCGAGGTCGAGGACGACGTCTGCCCGTGGAACGCGCGGCGCTGGCGGCTGACCGCCGACCTGACGGGCGCCACGTGCAAGCCGGTGGACGACGAGCCTGACGTCACGCTGCCGGTGGCCTCGCTCGGCTCGGCGTATCTCGGCGACGGGATGCTCGGCGAGCAGCTGCAGGCGGGGCTGCTGCGCGAGCACACCGCGGGCGTCGTGCACAGGCTGGCCACGGCGATGTCGTGGAGCCCGAAGCCGTGGACGGGGCTGGTCTTCTGACCGGCCCGGCGATCCTGGCGTAGGCTCGACGGCATGGCCTTGCAAAGTCTGCAGATCACGCCGGTCGTCGCCATGCGGGCCCGCGACGTGTCGCGACCGTCGAAGCAACAGCAGGAGGCCGCCGACAGGCGGCCCCTGCGTGACGAGATGCCCAGGCGCGAGGCCAAGCGCAAGGGCTAAGGGAGCGAGGGCAGCTGGCCGATGGTCTCGTAGGAGGTCAGCTGCGCGATGCGCCTGCTGTGGCGCTCGCTGCCGGAGAACGACGTGGACAGGAAGACCTCCACGAACCTGGTGGCCTCCTCGGTGGAGTGCATGCGGGCGCCGACGCTGACGATGTTGGCGTTGTTGTGCTCGCGGGCCAGGCCGGCCGTCTCCTCGCTCCAGGCGAGCGCGGCGCGGATGCCGCGCACCTTGTTGGCGGCGATCTGCTCGCCGTTGCCCGATCCGCCGATCACGATGCCCAGGCTGCCCGGGTCGCCGGCGACGCCCTCGGCGGCACGCAGGACGAACGCGGGATAGTCGTCCTCGGCGTCGTAGACGAAGGGACCGCAGTCGGTCACCTCGTGCCCGTGGTCCTTCAGCCAGGACACGAGGTGGTTCTTGAGCTCATAGCCGGCATGGTCGGCACCGATGTAGACACGCACAGTGCCAGTCTTCCACAGCCCCCGGCGAGAGGTTCCCGCTCGGTAGAGTAAGGACTCCTACGTATAACCAGTCCTTACACGAGAAGCGAGAGCAGAGTCATGCGAGAGATCCGGGCCCTCGGCGACCCCGTCCTGCGCACGCCCGCGGAGCCGGTGACGGACTTCGACCGCGAGCTGCGCAGGCTCATCGAGGAGATGTTCCAGGCCATGTACGCGGTCAACGGCGTCGGTCTGGCCGGACCGCAGATCGGCGTGTCGCGGCGGTTGTTCGTCTACGACATCGCCGGCCGGAAGGGACATGTGATCAACCCGGTCCTGACCGTGGACGACCCTGAAGAGGTGATCGACGAGGAGGGCTGCCTGTCGGTGACCGACCGCGACACCCGCAAGCCGCTTTACGCGCCGGTCGCCCGCGCCGCGGGCGTGTCGGTCGAAGGGCTCGACCGGTTGCAGCGGCCCGTACGCCTCAAGACGCGCGGCTCGCTGGCCCGCTGCATGCAGCACGAGACCGAGCACCTCGACGGCAAGCTCTACGTCGATCGCCTGCCGCGAACCGAGGCCCGGACGATCATGCTCAAGGCGTAGCTTGGCGGCATGAGCGTACTTTCCGGCAAGGGAGCACTGGTCACCGGCGGCTCCAGGGGCATCGGCAGGGCGATCGTCGAGCGGCTGGCCGCCGACGGCGCGGAGGTCGTCTTCTGCTACCAGAGCTCCGCCGAGGCGGCCGAGCAGGTCGCCAAGGAGACGGGAGCACACGCCGTACGCGCCGACCTCGGCGACGAGGAGGACCTGCGGCGGCTGTTCGCCGAGGCGGAGGCGCGGCTGCCCGGCCTCGACATCCTGGTCAACAACGCCGCCACCGCCGAGGCCCAGAAACCCATCGACGCCATCACCGGCGACGACTACGACCGGGTGTTCGCGGTCAACGCCAAGGCGGTCTTCCTGGCCATCCAGTGGGCGGGCCGGGTGATGCGCGACGGCGGGCGCGTCATCAACGTCTCCTCGCTCAACACGCAGGTGCCGGCCCCCACCCTGGCCCTCTACTGCGGCAGCAAGGGGGCGATGGAGCAGTTCGCCAAGGTGGCGGCGCGCGAGCTGGGCGGGCGCGGCATCACGGTCAACGTGGTCTCGTCGGGCGCCACTGACACCGACATGCTGCGCGGCGCCAACCCGCCGGAGGCGCTGGAGCGGACGCCCGCCATGACCGCGCTGGGGCGGCTGGGCAGGCCCGACGACATCGCGGCCGTGGTCGGGTTCCTGGCCGGCCCCGACGGGCGGTGGGTGACCGGCCAGAACATCCTGGCCACGGGCGGGCTGATCGTCTAGAGCTGCAGTGACTTGATCTCCAAGTACTCCTCCAGGCCGTGCTCGCCCAGCTCGCGGCCGAGGCCCGACTGCTTGTAGCCGCCGAACGGGGCCATCGGGTTGAACCGGCCGCCGTTGACGGCCACCTGGCCGGTGCGCAGGCGGCGGGCGACGTCGAGCGCGCGCTCGTCGGTGCCCGCCCAGACCGCCCCGGCGAGGCCGTAGGGGGTGCCGTTGGCGATCTTGACGGCGTCGTCCTCGTCGAAGTACGGGATCAGCGACAGCACCGGGCCGAAGATCTCCTCCTGCTCGATCGTCATGCCCGGCTCGACGGCCGCGAAGACCGTGGGCTCGACGTAGTAGCCGCGCTCGTGCGGCCGCTCGGTGCCGCCCGCCACCAGCCTGGCGCCCTCCTCCTGGCCCCGGTTGATGTAGCGGGTCACCCGGTCGCGCTGGGTGGCCGAGACCAGCGGCCCGATCTTGGTGGACTCGTCGAAGGGGTCGCCGACGCGGTAGCCGCGGGCCAGCTCGACGGCCAGCCCGACGGCCTCGTCGTACTGGTCGCGCTGGACGAGCATGCGGGTCCACGCCGAGCAGGTCTGGCCTGCGTTCACGAAGCAGTTGGCCACGCCGGTCTTGACCGCGAGCGGCAGGTCGGCGTCGGGCAGGATGAGGTTGGCGGACTTGCCGCCCAGCTCCAGCGCCACCCGCTTGACGGTCTCGGCGGCGAGCGCGGCCACCCGGCGGCCCGCGGCGGTGGAGCCGGTGAAGGAGACCATGTCGACGCCCGGGTGGGCGGCCATGGCCTCGCCGACGACCGGCCCCCGGCCGCTGACCAGGTTGAACACTCCCGGCGGCAGGCCCACCTCGTCGAAGATCTCGGCCAGCGCGTACGCGGCGAGCGGCGCCACCTCGCTCGGCTTGAGCACCACGGTGCAGCTGGCGGCCAGCGCGGGCGCGACCTTGCACACGACCTGGTGCAGCGGGTAGTTCCACGGCGTGATGGCGGCGACGACCCCGACCGGCTCCTTCACGATCAGCGAGTTGCCGACCCGCGACTCGCGCGGGTGGCTCCCGGCCAGCTCGGCGTAGGAGGCGAGGACGGCGGCGGGCGTGAGCGTCTGCACCTTGAGCGCGAACCCCAGCGGCGCGCCCATGTCGGTCGCGATGGTCTTGGCCATGTCGTGCGAACGCTGTCTCAGCAGCTCGGCGGCCTCGGCGAGCAGTCTGCCGCGCTCGGCGGCGGGCGTGCGCGACCACTCGGGGAAGGCGCGCCCGGCTGCGGCCACCGCCGCCTCGACGTCATCGGGCGTGCCGGCGGGCACGTGATCGATGACATCTTCGGTGGCCGGGTTCACGACCTCGATGGGTTCGTCGGATGCCGATGCGGTCCAGGAGCCGCCGATGTACAGCTGACGCATGGACCCATCCTGACAGCGACCCGGCCCGGGATGCGAGGGCTCATCCGCACTCGGGGATAAGCCCTTTACACCGCGACCGGCTTTTCTTCTTCCCGGAGTGGTCAGTCGAACTGCGGGCGCTTGGTCCTGGTGCGCTTGAGTTCGAAGAAGTCGTCGTACTGGGTGACCATGAGGACGCCGTCCCAGAGCTTGCCCGCGTCCTCGTCACGAATGATCTTGGTGATGACCGGGCCGAAGAAGGCGTTCTGGCCGACGCGGATGATCGGGGTGCCGACCTCCTCGCCGACCAGGCCGATGCCCTCCTCGTGGGAGGTGCGGATGGCCGGGTCCCACTCCTCGGAGCGCATCTCGTCGGCGAGCGAGCGGTCGAGGCCGACCTCGTCGAGCGCGCCCTCGATGACCTCGCGCAGCCGCTCGGGCTCCCTGCCGAGGCCCTCGTTGTGCAGGCGGGTGCCGAGCGCGGTGTAGAGCGGGCCGATGACCTGCTCGCCGTGCTTGGCGGCGGCCGCGGCGACGACGCGTACGGAGCCCATGCCCTTGGCGGCCTGCTCGAGGTAGTCGGCGGGGACGTCCTTGTCCTCATTGAGGAAGTAGAGGGACATCTGCCGCCAGCGCGGCTCGATCGGCCTGACCTTCTCGACTTCGAGCAGCCATCGTGAGGTGATCCAGGCGAACGGACAGGCAGGATCGAACCAGAGATCCACGGGAATCTTCTCTGTCATGTCAGCCCGTAACCTGAGGTGGTTCGGGTCCTATTCCCGGCGTGGCAGGATACGGACAACCCCGACGAAGAGGTGAAAAGGAGCGCAAGTTGGCAGGCAACCTGACCCGGGACGAGGCTCGTGAGCGCGCCCGGCTGTTGACGGTCGAGTCGTACGACGTGGCACTCGACCTGACCGAGGGGGACGAGCGCTTCGAGAGCGTCACGAAGGTCCGCTTCACCAGCACGGCCCCGGGGTCGTCCACCTTCATCGACCTGCACGGCGCCGAGGTCAGGCGGGTCACGCTCAACGGCGAGGACCTCGACGTCAGCGCCTATGACGCCGGGCAGGGGCGCTTCCCGCTGCCGTCCCTGGCCGCCGCCAACGAGCTCGTCGTCGACGCCCGCTGCAGCTACATGCGCACCGGCGAGGGCCTGCACCGCTTCGTCGACCCGGTCGACCAGAAGGTCTACCTGCACAGCCAGTTCGAGACGGCCGACGCCCACCGCATGTACGCCTGCTTCGACCAGCCCGACCTCAAGGCCGCCTTCAAGCTCACCGTGCTGGCGCCGGGCGACTGGGAGGTCGTCTCCAACGCCGCCGCCGAGACGGTGAGCGACGTGCCCGGGCAGACCGCCAAGCGGTGGGAGTTCCCGCCCACACCGGTCATGTCCACCTACATCACCGCGCTCGTCGCCGGGCCGTACCACAAGGTGACCTCCGAGCACGACGGCATCCCGCTCGGCATCTACTGCCGCGCCTCGCTCGCCGAGCACCTCGACGCCGACAACATCCTCGAGGTCACCCGGCAGGGCTTCGACTTCTTCCACCGCGTGTTCGGCGTGCGCTACCCCTTCGGCAAGTACGACCAGCTCTTCGTGCCCGAGTTCAACGCCGGCGCCATGGAGAACGCGGGCTGCGTGACGTTCCTGGAGGACTACGTCTTCCGCTCCCGCGTCACCGACGCCGTCGTCGAGCGGCGCGCCGAGACGATCCTGCACGAGATGGCCCACATGTGGTTCGGCGACCTCGTCACCATGCGCTGGTGGGACGACCTGTGGCTGAACGAGTCGTTCGCCACCTACATGTCGGTGCTCGCCCAGGCCGAGGCCACCCGGTGGGGCGGCGGCGCGTGGACGACGTTCGCGAACGTGGAGAAGGCCTGGGCCTACCGCCAGGACCAGCTGCCCTCCACCCACCCCATCTCCGCCGACATCCCCGACATGCAGGCGGTCGAGGTCAACTTCGACGGCATCACCTACGCCAAGGGCGCCTCCGTGCTCAAGCAGCTCGTCGCGTACGTGGGGCTGGACAACTTCCTGGCCGGCGTCCGCGACTACTTCGCCGAGCACGCCTGGGGCAACACCGAGCTGAAGGACCTGCTCGACGCTCTGGAGCGCACCTCCGGGCGCGACCTGTCGGCCTGGTCGAAGGAGTGGCTGGAGACCTCCTGGGTCAACACGCTGCGGCCGGAGTTCGAGGTGTCCGGAGGCCGCTTCACCAAGTTCGAGGTGCTGCAGGAGGCTCCCGCCGACTACCCGACGCTGCGCTCGCACCGCATCGCGATCGGCCTGTACTCGCTCTCCGGCGGCACCCTCACCCGCACCAAGCGGGTCGAGCTGGACGTCGTCGGCGGCCGTACCGAGGTGGCCCAGCTCGTCGGCGAGGAGCAGCCCGACCTGGTGCTGCTCAACGACGACGACCTCACCTACGCCAAGATCCGCCTCGACGACGCCTCGCTGCGCACGCTCGTCGACGGCGGCATCGCGAAGATCACCGAGTCGCTGCCGCGCGCCCTGTGCTGGTCGGCGGCCTGGGACATGACCCGCGACGGCGAGATGCCCGCCCGCGACTACGTCAAGCTCGTCGTCTCCGGCGCCGCCACGGTCACCGACATCACGGTCCTGCAGGCCGTGCTGCGCCAGGCCCGCCAGGCCGTGCAGCAGTACGCCGACCCGGCCTGGCAGCCCGAGGGGCTCGCGCTGCTGGCCACCGAGCTGCGCGCGCTGCTCGGCTCCGCCGCGCCCGGCTCCGACCACCAGCTCGCCTTCGTGCAGGCGTTCGCGGGCGTCGCCACCTCGGGCGGCGACCTCGACCTGATCCAGGGCATCCTCGACGGCGCCTCGGTGCCCGACGGGCTGGCCGTCGACACCGACCTGCGCTGGACGCTGCTGCAGGCGCTCGTCTCCGGCGGCCGGTGCGGCGAGGCCGACATCGAGGCCGAGCTGCGGCGCGACCCCACCGCCACCGGTGAGCGCTCGGCCGCCACGTGCCGGGCCGCCATCCCGACGGCCGGGGCCAAGGCGGCGGCGTGGGAGCGCATCGTGGGCGGCGAGCTGGCCAACCACATCGCCAGGGCCACCATCGGCGGCTTCCAGGACCCGCACCACATCGACCTGCTGGCGCCGTACAGGGAGAAGTACTTCGCCGAGGTCGGCCGCATCTACAAGGAGTGGACGTTCGACCAGGCCTCGACGTTCGCCGTCGGCTGCTTCCCCTCGTTCCTCATCGAGCCCGCCACGGTCGAGGCCGCCCAGCGCTTCCTCACCGAGGCGCAGCCGCCGCAGGCGCTGCGCAGGCTCATCCTCGAGGGCGCCGACGGCGTCGGCCGCGCGCTGCGCAACCGGGAGAAGGACGCCGCCGCGGCAGGTTGATCGGTCACAGCCGGTAGGTCTCCGTGGCCTACCGGCTACATCGAGTTGACGATGGCACCCCGGGTGCGGTGTTAGCCTCGAACGGTGCTAGGCGCGGGGACCACCCTCAACGACCGCTACGTGCTCGGCGACCGTCTCGGCGGCGGCGGCATGGGCGAGGTGTGGCGTGCCGACGACACCGTGCTCGGGCGCACGGTCGCGGTCAAGGTGCTGATGCCCGCGCTCAGCGAGGACCCGACCTTCATCCAGCGTTTCCAGAACGAAGCCAGGGCCATGGCCACGCTGCGCCACCCCGGCGTCGTCGACGTCTACGACTACGGCGTCTGCGAGGTCGAGGGGCGCCGGGTCAGCTTCCTGGTGATGGCCTACGTCGAGGGCGAGTCGCTCGACCGCGTGCTGCGGCGCGGGCCGCTCGGCGTCGAGACCACCATGCGGCTGGTCGCCGAGGTCGCCGACGCGCTGGCCGCCGCCCACGCCCAGGGCATCGTGCACCGCGACGTCAAGCCGGCCAACCTCATGGTCAGGGCCGGCGGCGGCGTGGTGCTCACCGACTTCGGCATCGCCCACTCCGCCTCGGCGGGGCAGCTCACGGCCACCGGCACCATGCTCTGCTCGGCCGGCTACTGCGCTCCCGAGATGGCCACCGCCAGCGACGTGACGCCCGCCGTCGACGTCTATGCGCTGGGGGTGGTGGCGTACGAGTGTCTGAGCGGGGAGCTGCCGTTCCAGGGCGACACTCCCGTACAGATCATCTTCAAGCACCTCAACTCCCCCGTGCCCCGGTTGCCCGACAGCGTGCCGCCCGGCCCGCGGCAGATCGTCACCAGGGCGCTGGAGAAGTCGCCCGACGCGCGCTGGCAGTCCGCGCCGCAGATGGCCGAGGCGGCGCGCAAGGCGCTGAGCGCTCCCCGCGAGCTGCCCGCGCCGCGGCGCCGCAACAAGACGCTGCGGGCCGGGCTCACCATGCTCATCGCCGTCATCGTCACCGCCGTCGTGGCCGGGACCGTGTGGTGGCGTCCCGCCGAGCCGACCAGCGGCGGCGCCAACGTCTCGCCGCCCACCTTCCTCGGCACCCCGGTCGACATCGTGCCTCCCACCCCGACGGCCACCCCCAGGCGCCCCACGGCCCAGCCCGTCCGGCGCTCCCCCACCCCGAAGCCGTCAGCGACGAGCACCCCCGTGCCCAGCGTCTCCCACCCGACCACCACCCCCACCACCCCGACCCGCACCCCCAGCTCCCCGCCCACGACGCCGTCCGAGCCGACACCGACGGAGGAGCCGACGACCCCGCCTGGCCCGGAGGAGCCGACGTCGGAGCCCACGGTCAGCAAACCGACGGGCGACATCCAGTGCATCCGCGCCCCCTGCCCCTGACCGGGCCGCCGGCCGGGCCTGTCGCCGACTCTGGCCAGCTCCCCGCCCCTTTTCTCCGCCCTGCTCCTGCTCTTCGCGGGTGAGTTGCGGGGCTGGGGGATCGAGGGGTGCATGTCCGTCATCGGGCGCTGATCGTGAGAAAGTCGTCGCGTGGACTCGACTCGTGACCTGTTCATCGCCCTTGCCCGTCGTTACGCCTTCGCCGATCTCGGTGCGCTCGCGCCCGCCGGGGAGATCGAGGAGGTGTGCGAGTTCGGGCACCGGTTGCTTTCGCTGGACGCCGAGGACTTCGCGGCCGAGGCGCGGGTGGTGCCCGCCGACCTGCGGCGGCGTGCCCGGGCTTGCCACATGCCGCAGACACCGCGCGAGCAGCCGCGCGGCGCGCTGGAGTCGCTGCGGCCCGCGTACGGGCTGCTGCTCGAGGTCATCGCGGCCCGGTGGCACCGGCGCGAGCTCAGCCCGATGATCGCGGCCGTGCACATCGCCAGCGAGTACCTGCCGTTGCTGGCCTTCGAGCCGCAGCTCGGGCACGCAGGCGATCCGGCGCGCTGGCCTGAGGGGCTGAGCGCGGTGGGCAGCCGGTTCGGGGTGATCGGGGATCGGGAGTGCGATCACACCAAGTCCGAGCAGTCCGCCACCAACCGGACGTTGCGCGTTTCCGTGGAGCCGGCCGAGGGGTGGCGGGCGTACTTCGACCGGCAGCACAGCCAGGTCGCCGGGGCGCTGGCCGTGTGCGTGGCCACCTGCCGCAACCCCTGCACGGCCATGGACTGGATCGATCCCGAGCCGCGCGCCGACCTGGAGACGCGGGCCCGTACGGCGCTGACCTTCGCCGAGACCCCGCTCGTACGGCTGCGGCACGCGGCGCCGGTCGGGCACGGGTTCGGGGTGCCGTCCCCTGAGGAGGTGCTGGACGCCTGGGAGCGCAGCCGGGCCTCGCTCGACAAGAACGCGGTGGGTGCGGCGGCGCTCAAGGACGACGGGTTCCCGCTGCCCGGCCTGCCGTCGCTGTTCTCGGCGATCGCCGATGCGCCCATCGAGCCCGCGACTCTGCTGGAGGGCGTCAGCCGCCACATCGTCACCCTGCTCGAACGCCTATGACTGCGCTGCCTTCTCCGGCCCCGCTGCCACCCCTGGCCCCGCTTCCGGGAGGTGAGTGATCACTCCGGCGGGGCGGGGCGACCAGAGCGTGGACGTCTCGGCGGCGTGGGCGACCCCGCTGCGGCCGGCTTCGGCATGGCGGGGTGGGTGGGGTCAGCGGCGGGCGGTGGCGTGTTCGCCGAGGGCGGCGATGCCGTACAGGAGGCCGCCCGCGAGGTCGCCGACGCTGAATGCGGTGGCCATCGACATCGCGACCAGTCGGCAGGCGCCGTCGCTCAGGCGGCGCCGCGCGTTCGCGCCGGTGACGATCTCCAGGCCGCGTCCGGTCAGGTCGACGAAGATGACCACGGCGTCGGGGGCATCCGGGCCGAGTGCGGCGTGGAGGCGCTCGGCGAAGTGACGCCGGCCGCCGACGGGTTCGCCGATGAAGAGGCCGAAGCGCAGGCCGCTGCGCCGCTCGGCGGTGTGCAACGCCTGCCGGATGTCGTCGGCCTGTGCGGCGGTCAGTCCTCGCATGACGCACCTCGCCAGGTGGTGGGACGGGCGGCGATCAGCCCTCGGCCGGTGGCGAAGCGGGCTGCGGACAACCCTTCGCCGGTGGTGGCGCGGGTCAGGGATGTGGGGAGATGGGGCATGGGGGTCACCAGCCGGCGGAGGCGCCGCCTGTGCGGGCGCTGGGTTCGGCGGTTTCCGCGGCGGTCACCCAGTCGTGTTCTGGGACGTCGGCCCACTCCGGTACGCGGTCGGCCAGCACCAGGCCGGAGGTGCTCACCCCGCGTTCGCTCCGGGAGGGGCCGCCCAGCCAGATGGGGCCCGAGCGGGGCCGGGCGGGGCCGCGGCCGGGCAGCAGGACGAGCAGGGTGATCAGGACGAACAGCCCCATGGACGCCCCGATGAGGAGGAGCAGGATCTCTGCCGCGCTGTTCACAACAAGACCGTAATCCTCGCCGCCGGGTCCGGCCAGACCCGCCGCGGGTGTCTTACCAGACCGGGGGCCGCCGGGAGCCCCAGAAGCCGCCCCTGGCCGCCTCCACCTGCGCCGACAGGGAGATCAGCAGGCCCTCCTCACCGATCCGGCCGGCCAGCATGACGCCGATGGGCAGCCCGCCGGCGGTCCAGTGCAAGGGCAGGTTCACGGCGGGCTGGCCGCTGACGTTGTAGATGGCGGGAAAGGCGGCGAAGCGTTTCATCCGCTCGAACGTCTCCTCCGGGTCGTCCACGTCCTCGAACCAGCCGACGGGCCGGGGCGGCTGGGTGACGGTCGGGGTGAGGACGGCGTCGTAGGCGTTCGTGATCTCCAGGGCGGCGCGTGTGGCGAGCTGGAGCTGCGCCTGGGCCTGGAGGAAGCCGGGCGCCGAGGTGGCATGGCCGCGCCGGCGCAGCCAGCGGGTGAGTGGCCGCAGCAGGTGCTCGTTCTCCTCGGGTACGGGGTGCATGCAGGCGAAGGCGTACCAGAGGGTGACGAACGTGGGCACCACGTCGGGCCCGAAGGGGCGGGGGATCTCGACGACGTCGTGGCCGAGGTCGGCGAGGGTCTTGGCGGCCTCCTCGTACGCGACCAGCACCTCGGCGTCGACCTCCGCCTCCGGCACGACGGGCTCGGCGTAGCGGGCGATGCGCAGCCGGCCGGGTTCGCGGAAGGCGCAGGAGAGGAACGTGCCCTCGTGCGGCGGCGCCAGGTAGAGGTCACCGGGCGTGTTGTGGGCCATGACGTCGAGCAGGGCCGCGGCGTCGGCGACGGTACGGGCGATGGGCCCGTTCGTGGACAGACCGGCGAGGTCGGGGATGATCGGCGCGAAGCTGATGCGCCCGCGCGTGGGCTTGATGCCGTACAGGCCGCAGACCGAGGCGGGGATGCGGATCGAGCCCGCGCCGTCGCTGCCGTGGGCGGCGGGGGCGAGCCCGGCGGCCACGGCCGCGGCCGCTCCCCCGCTGGATCCGCCCGCCGATGTGCGCGGATCCCACGGCGAGCGGGCGGGCGGCCCGACGGAGGTCTCGGTGTAGCAGGGCAGGCCGAACTCGGGGGTGGCGGTCTTGCCGAGCATGATCGTGCCGGCTGCCCGCAGGCGGGTGACGACGGTGTCGTCGACGGGCGCGACGAAGTCACGGTAGGTGGCCGAGCCGAAACCGATCGGCACGTCCTTCACCAGGTTAAGATCTTTGACCGGGATCGGCACTCCGCCGAGCGGCCCGTCGGGCGGCTCGCGTTCCAGGCTGCGTGCCTGGTCGAGTGCCTGCTCGCCGGTCACGGTCACGTAGGCGCCGATGTCCGGATCGATGCGTTCGATCCGGTCGAGGTAGTGCCGCGTGAGCTCGACGGGTGAGATGTCGCGCGAACGGATGGAGCGGGCTTGGTCGAGCGCGGACAGCTCGTGGAGTTCAGGCACGTTCGGAACCCTTGGGCATCTCTAGAGAAGAACAAAAGACATACCCCGAAAACATGCGTGGAACACGATGAGCCGGGCCATAAAACTATGGACACGACAACACTAGGAATCGATCGAAACCCCGGGCTACGGTGAGTTGCGTGGACTCCGACAACCAGCGTGAAGACGGTCACAACGCCTCACCCATCTGGGTGAGCGACCGGCCAGAAAGCGAGCAGACCGCCGCTGCGAGGCCTTCGGCGCCCACCTCCACGTACGCGCCGGTCGAGCGCGCGTCCGTGCGCAGCCTGCTGCAACAACCACGGGTCCGCCGCCTGCGCAACCGCGCTCTGGTGGCGGTGGCCGTCGGCCTTGCGGTGGGCTTCCTTGTGCGCGACTGGCGGATAGGGGTGACCGCGGGTGTGATCGCGGCCATCCTGGAGGCGGTCTACCGTTCGCGATCCCACTCGTCCGTGCCGGCGTGGCGGCGCTCGTCCGTCGCGGAGCGCCGCACCGAGGCGCAGTTGAAGAAGCTCGAACGCAGCGGCTACCGCACCTTGCACGCCCGCGCGATCCCCGGCAGCGAGGCGCAGATCGACCATCTCGTGGTGGGCCCGACCGGCGTCTACGCGGTCGACTCCGAGAAGTGGGATCGCCGGCTGCCCGTACGCGTGCAGATGGGGAAAAAGCTCTTCCACGGCCCCTTCGACATGAAGCCCCGGCTCACCGAGGCCAAGTGGGAGGCGTCGGAGGCGAGCAAGCTGATCAGCGAGTTGTTCGGCCGGGAGATCTCGGTCGTGCCGTCGCTGGCCATCTACGGCCCGCCGGTCCCGTGGAAGATCATGACCATCCGCGACGTGGACGTCTACCAGGGCGATCGCGCCCGTAAGTGGATCACCAAGCGCGAGCGGGCGCTGACCGCCGCCGAGATCGACCGCATCTACGACATCGCCGCGCAGGTGCTGCCGCCGCGCTACGGCGAGGGCTGACCGACCAGACGGCGACCGGCCGCGCGTCTCGATCATCGAGACGCGCGGCCGGCTTTTTCGCGTCTGGGGTGTCCGGCGTCTGGACAGTCGTCTCATTTACCGGGCGGTGGCCGTACCATGTGAAGACTCACTAAGCGATGGGAGAAGCGCCAATGCCCGCCCTCAGGTCACGTACAGTCACCCACGGCAGGAACATGGCCGGTGCCCGGGCCCTGCTCCGGGCGACCGGCGTAGCCGGGAGCGACTTCGGTAAACCCATCATCGCGGTGGCCAACAGCTTCACCCAGTTCGTCCCTGGCCACGTGCATCTGCGCGAGGTGGGCGACGTGGTGTCCGCGGCGATCAGGGAGGCGGGGGCGATCCCCCGCGAGTTCAACACGATCGCGGTCGACGACGGCATCGCCATGGGCCACGGCGGCATGCTCTACTCGCTGCCGTCGCGCGAGCTGATCGCCGACGCCGTGGAGTACATGGTCGAGGCCCACTGCGCCGACGCGCTGATCTGCGTCTCCAACTGCGACAAGATCACGCCCGGCATGCTGCTCGCCGCGTTCCGGCTGAACATCCCGACGATCTTCGTCTCGGGCGGCCCCATGGAGGCCGGCAAGACGCCCGGCAAGAAGCTCGACCTGATCGACCCGATGATCGCCTCCGCCGACGACTCCGTCTCCGACGCCGAGTTGCTGGAGATGGAGGAGAACGCCTGCCCGACCTGCGGCTCGTGCTCCGGCATGTTCACCGCCAACTCCATGAACTGCCTGACCGAGGCCATCGGCCTGGCGCTGCCCGGCAACGGCACCGTGCTGGCCACCCACAAGGCCCGCAAGCAGCTCTTCGAGGACGCCGGCCGGCAGCTCGTCGAGATCACCCGCCGCTACTACGAGGACGGCGACGAGTCGGTGCTGCCGCGCTCGATCGCCACCCGCGCCTCGTTCGAGAACGCGATGGCCCTCGACGTCGCCATGGGCGGCTCCACCAACACGATCCTGCACCTGCTGGCCGCCGCCCGCGAGGCGGAGGTCGACTTCGGGCTCAAGGAGATCAACGAGATCTCGCTGCGGGTGCCGTGCCTGTGCAAGGTCGCCCCGGCCACCGACAAATACCACGTCGAGGACGTCCACCGGGCCGGCGGCATCCCCGCCATCCTGGGCGAGCTCGACCGCGCCGGGCTGCTGCACCGCGACGTGCCCACGGTCACCGGCGGCACGCTGGCCGACGTGCTGGCGGCCTGGGACGTGCGCTCGCCGTCGGTCAAGCCCGAGGCCGTCGAGCTGTGGCACGCGGCGCCCGGCAACGTCCGCACGATCAAGGCCTACTCCCAGGACAACCGCTGGGACACCCTCGACCTCGACCGCGAGGCCGGCTGCATCCGCGACCGCGAGCACGCCTACACCGCCGACGGCGGCCTGGCCGTGCTCTACGGCAACATCGCGCGTGACGGCGCGGTCGTGAAGACGGCCGGCGTGGACGAGTCGATCTGGACGTTCAGCGGGCCGGCCGTGGTGTTCGAGTCGCAGGAGCAGGCCGTTGAGGGCATCCTCGGCGGGCGGGTCAAGGCCGGCGACGTGGTCGTCATCCGGTACGAAGGCCCCAAGGGCGGCCCCGGCATGCAGGAGATGCTCTACCCGACGTCCTTCCTCAAGGGCAAGGGCCTGGGCAAGGCGTGCGCGCTCGTCACCGACGGGCGCTTCTCCGGCGGCACCTCCGGCCTGTCCATCGGCCACGCCTCACCCGAGGCCGCCGAAGGCGGGGCGATAGCGCTGATCGAGGACGGCGACATCATCGACATCGACATCCCCAACCGGGGCCTCGAGCTGCGGGTGCCGGAGGACGAGCTGGCCAAGCGCCGCGAGCGGCTGCTGGCCGACCTGGGCGGTTTCCGGCCGCGCGACCGCAACCGGCCGGTGAGCGTGGCGCTGCAGGCGTACGCGGCGATGACGACGTCCGCCTCCACGGGCGCCTCCCGCGACCTGACGCAGCTCTCCCGCTGACAAACCGACACGGCCGACGAACCGACACGGCTGACAAACCGACATGAAGGACCCCCGTCGCGCCGCGGCGGGGGTTCTCTCGTCTCCCAGGAACCGATCCACGCGGTCCGGCATCTCATCACACATGAGGTCATATCTGCGGGCGAGCGCCTGGCTGGCCGTGTTCGTCGCAGGCGTGCCCGTGCTGTGGCTGGTCGCGGTGGTCGTCGCGTTATGGGGACGGCCGTGGGTGGCGTTCGCGGTGCCCTATGTGGGGTTGTTCGGCCTGGCCTTCCTCGTGGGGCTGATCCCCCTCGCGCTGCTGCGCTTCCGGCCGGACTGGCTGCGGGCGCTGGCGGCCGCCGCGGTCGTGTACGCGCTCGCGTCCTTCACGCCGGTGATCGCCGAGATGACGCGGTACCCGTACCACGTGGTCAGGTGCGGTGGCCTGCCGGTCGTCGCCTCCGGCTTCATGGCCGCCATGACCTACAACGTCCCCGGCGACGAGTTCTACGCGACGCCGCTGCAGGACAGGTTCTTCTGCACGAAGGAGGAGGCCCGAGCCGCCGGATACCGCCACTACCCCTGACACGAGGGGGGTGTCCTTCCGGACAGGTTTTCGAAAAATGTCGGTCGTCATCTCTATTGTTGGGGTATGACGACAGTCGTGAAGCACGATACTCGCCCGCTGACGACCGCCGAGATCGCCGCACTCGCACTCTCCCTCGCCCACCTCGGAGCGGGGCCCCAGGCCGTCACCGCACGGCGTGGCCTGCAGCACGCATTCGAGCACCTCGACCTCGACGACGACGTCATTGCCACCACGCTCACGACCCTCACCGAGCCGCTGCCGGCCGACGTCGCCGCGCGGGCCAGGCTCATGGCCGACGCCATCACCAGCCGGCTCAACGTCCGCCTGCACTACCGCGACGCCTCCGGACGCGTCACCGCGCGTGACGTGGAGCCGGTGACGTGCCTGGTGCACCGCGAATACTGGTACCTCGTCGGCGTGTGCAGGATGCGCCGGGCGATCAGGGCGTTCAGGTTCGACCGGATCATCGCGGTCGAGCCGACGCTCACGCCGTCCAGGCCGCACCTGGCCGACCGGTTCCTGCCGTTCCAGCGCCGCAAGCGGCGCGCCTCCAACACAGCTGCCTGAGCCGGGAGAACTGGCCGGGGTTTGACTCCGCTCGCCCCGGCCGTTGGGGTGGCGGCTGGCAGGCTCCCGCACATGCGCGTACGGGAGTTGTCGCTGTTCGCCGCCCTGCTGGTCACCCTCCCAGGCGGGGCCGGGCCGCCTGAGCCGCCCCCGAGCCTTCCTGTCCGGTACGTCCCCGAACCGGGCGAGGGTTCGCCGCCCACCGACGTGTGGCGAGCCCTCGACCTCAAGCTGGGGCGCTACCTGAGCGGGCGGCCGGGACGGGCCGCGCTGGCCGTCCACGACCGCACGACAGGCGTCAGGTACGCCTACCGCGAGCGCGCCTCGTTCCTGCTGGCCAGCGTGGCCAAGGTGGACATCCTGCTGGCGTTCCTGCTGGACGGGCACGGCCGGCGGCTCAGCGCGCGCGAGCGGCGGCTGACCTCGCGGATGATCCGGCAGAGCGACAACGACTGCGCCCGCGAGCTGTACGCGGCGATCGGCGGCGCGCCCGGCCTGGCGCGGACGCTGCGCCGGCTGGGCGTGCGGCACACCACGCCCGGCGCGGACACGTCGTGGGGCTACACCCGCAGCCGGCCCTCCGACCAGGTGGAGGTGCTGGAGCGGCTGGTGGTGCCCGGCGGGCCGCTGCCCGACAGCGAGCGCCGCTACGCGCTGGAGCTGATGTCGTCGGTGGAGCCGGCGCAGGCATGGGGCGTCAGCGCGGCGGCTGCCGGCGGCGAGGTGGCGCTGAAGAACGGCTGGCTGCCCGCCGCGCGGCACGACGGGCTGTGGACGGTCAACAGCGTGGGCCGGGTCATCGTCGCCGGCCACGACCTGCTCATCGCCGTGCTGTCGGAGCGCAGCCCCACCATGGAGGCGGGCGTCACGACGGTCGAACGACTGTCGAGACTCGCGGTCACCGCCATCACGGAACAACCGACGGCGACAGGGCCAACGACAGGGCCGACGACAGGGCCGACGACAGGGCCGACGACAGGGCCGACGACAGGGCCGGCGACGGGAGAACCGGCGGCACCGCAGCCGACGACGGCGGGCGAGCCGCCGGCGCCAGGGCCGGCGGCACCGCAGCCGGCGGGCGGGGCGGGGCTAGGAGGCGCAGCAGCCACCGCCGCAGCAGCCACCGCCACCGCCGCCCCTGGGCGCGGCGGCGCTGCCCGTCATCGAGACGGTGGACAGCAGCTTCACCGTGTCGTCGTGCCCCTCGGGGCAGGCGGCCGGGGCGTCGGAGGCCGACATGGGACGGGACACCTCGAAGGTGGAGCCGCAGGCGCGGCACCGGAAGTCGTAACGCGGCATGCAGCCATGGTAACCGCGTCAGGCGTAGGCGACATGGGCGTAGTCGCCGACCGGTTCGTAGCCGATGGCCTGGTAGATGGCGTTGCTGGTGGGGTTGTCCAGGTCGGTGAAGAGCACGACCTGCACCTGGCGCTCGTCCGTCCCCGTACGGCTGGCGTACGCCGTGACGGCGGCCCCGTAACCGCGGCGGCGGCGTGAGGGCGGCGTGTAGACAGGACCGATGCGGCACACCCCGCCGCACGACGGCGAGAGCCCGGCCAGCGAGACGGGCGCGCCTTCGTCCTCCCACACGAACAGCTCCCTGCCCGCCAGCCGCCTGGCCACCCGCTCGACGACGTCGCCCTCCGGCATGCCGCTCTCTTCGCCGAAGGCGTGATACCAGCTCACCAGCAGCGGGAAGTCGCCGGGCACACAGGGACGGCCCTGCCCGGGAACGTCGGGGACGGTGAGCGTGCCGAGGCGGTAGAGCCGCTCCGACACCACCCGCGCGGGCTCACCGAGCAGCCGGACGGCCGCGTCGACCACGTCGAGCGGCCCGACCAGCACCGGCAGGTCGCCGCCGAGCGCGTCCACCAGCGGGGCGACCGCCTCGACGGGCACCGAGAAGAGCCCGACGGGATGCGGCGGCGTACGGAAGACCGCCCCGCGCACCTCGCCGCCGGCCGACCACCAGCCGAAGAGCGGATCCTTGGCCGGCATGCCGGCCCGCAGACCGGCCAGCACCGTCAGCGGGACGGTGTTGCGCACCGGGTCGCCGAGCAGGAACGGCTCGGCGACCGCGGCGTACGCCTCGACGTCGGAGGTGAAGGTCCACATGCCTGTCCATGCTGTCAGGCGGTGGCCTCCACCATCAACGCCGCACTCGACGCCGTTTCACACCCGGCTCATGCGGCCGCTTCGAGGTAGGGCGCCCATTGCGGGTCGCCGACGAGCGAGGCGCCGATGAGCCGCCAGTGGGCGCCCCGTGGCACCGCGGGGTGCACGCGCAGCGTCCACCCCAGCTCCTCCAGATACTTGTCGGCCTTCCTGTGGTTGCACGTGGTGCACGAGGCGACGCAGTTCTCCCAGGTGTGGGCGCCGCCCCGCGACCGGGGGATGACGTGGTCGATCGTCTCGGCCTTCTGCCCGCAGTAGGCGCAGCGGTAGTCGTCGCGCCGCATGAGGGCGGCCCTGGTCAGCGGAATGCGGGAACGGTAAGGGATGCGGACATATCTTCGGAGCCTGATGACCGAGGGCACGTCGAGCGTGCGGCTCGCGGAGCGCAGCACCGCGCCCCTGCCGTCGCGGTGGACGACCTCGGCCTTGTCACGCAGCACCAGGACGATGGCCCGGTGCAGCGACAGGGTGGTCAACGGCTCATAGGTGGCATTCAGCAGCAGGACCTGGCGCATCATCGGGCCTCTCCCTGCCGCGCGCGTATCAAAGGGGACATGCCGCGGCATGTCCCGACTGTCGGCCCCTCCTGGGGCACTCGTGCTTCCGTCACGTGGACCTCCGCCGGACGGTCCGACGGGTGGTCACCACGGCACCGTCCTGTCACCAAGTCTGGCGTTTGCACCGCGGTCCCCGCCACCCCAAAAATCTCTGCCCGGAATGACCAGAGGGACGCACGGTACGTTTTATGCCCGCTCGACCAGCACTTTACGCATGCCCGTTGGCAGTAGGGTTCGGTCCATGACGCGAGAGCCGTACCCGAGCGCACGCCGCGAAGACACCGTCGACATCCTGCACGGAACCCCTGTCCCCGACCCCTACCGCTGGCTCGAGGACCCGGACAGCCCCGAGACCAAGGGGTGGCTGGACGCGCAGGCCGAGCTCTATGCCAGGGAGCGGGGGCCGCAGCGGTTCAAGAGCCGCATCGCCGAGCTGCTCAGGTCGGGCTCCGTGGGGGCGCCTGCCTGGCGTGGTGAGCGTCGCTTCTTCTCCCGCCGCACGCCGGACCAGGAGCACGCGGTCTACTACGTGGTCGATCCCGACGGCACCGAGCGCGCGCTGATCGACCCGATGGAGCTCGACCCGTCCGGGCTGACCACGCTCGACGCGGTGCAGCCCGACAAGGAGGGGCGGCTGCTGGCGTACCAGATCTCGGTGGGCGGCGACGAGGAGTCGGTGCTCTACGTGATCGACGTCGCGACGGGCGCTCGCGTCGAGGGACCGATCGACCGCTGCCGCTACTCCCCCGTGGCGTGGCTGCCGGGCGGTGAGGCGTTCTACTACGTGCGCAGGCTGCCCGGCATCGAGGTGCCCGAGGACGAGCGGCAGTTCCACCGCCGCGTCTACCTGCACCGCGTCGGCACCTCCACCGAGGACGACGTGATGATCTTCGGTCAGGGCATGAAGATGACCAACTACTACGGCGTGTCGGTCTCCCGCGACGGCCGCTGGCTGCAGGTGTCGGCGTCCGAGGGCACCGCGCCGCGCAACGACCTGTGGGTGGCCGACCTGACCGAGTCGCCGATCGACCGGCCTGAGCTGCGGGTCGTGCAGGAGGGCGTGGACGCGCAGACGGGGCTGGTGTTCGGCCGCGACGGCCGGCTCTACGTGCACACCGACCGCGACGCGCCGCGCGGCCGGGTCTGCGTCACCGACCCCGCCGAGCCTGGCTACGAGAGCTGGCGCGACCTCATCCCCGAGGACTCCGAGGCGGTGCTGACCGACTTCGCGATCCTCGACGACCTCGACCGCCCGGTCATGCTGGTCGGCTGGACCCGCCACGCCATCAGCGAGATCACCGTGCACGACCTCGCGACGGGCGAGCGCGTCGGCGAGGTGCCGACGCCGGGGCTGGGCTCGATCGGCGGCATCGTCGAGCGTCCTGAGGGCGGCCACGAGGCGTGGTTCGGCTACACCGACAACACCACGCCGCCGAACGTGCAGCGCTACGACGCGCGGACGGGCGAGACGACGCTGTGGGCGGCCTCGCCGGGCGTGGTGGAGGTGCCGCCGGTCCGCACGCAGCAGGTGGTCTACCGCTCACAGGACGGCACCGACGTCCGCATGCTGATCATCTCGCCCGAGGGCGAGGCGTCCGGCCCGCGGCCCACCATCCTCTACGGCTACGGCGGCTTCGGCCTGTCCATGACGCCCGGCTACTCCGCCACGATCCTCGCCTGGGTGGAGGCCGGCGGCGTCTACGCCATCGCCAACCTGCGCGGCGGCGGCGAGGAGGGCGAGGAGTGGCACCGCGCGGGCATGCTGGCCCACAAGCAGAACGTGTTCGACGACTTCCACGCCGCCGCCGAGCACCTCATCGCCACCGGCGTCACCACGCGCGAGCAGCTCGGCATCTCCGGCGGCTCCAACGGCGGCCTGCTGGTGGGCGCCGCGCTGACGCAGCGCCCCGACCTGTACGCGGCCGTGGTCTGCTCGGCCCCGCTGCTCGACATGGTCAGGTACGAGAAGTTCGGCCTCGGCGCCACCTGGAACGTCGAGTACGGCTCGGCCGACGACCCCGAGCAGTTCGGCTGGCTGCACGGCTACTCGCCCTACCACCACGTCAAGGAGCAGGTGGCCTACCCGGCGACGCTGTTCACGGTCTTCCAGTCCGACACCCGGGTGCACCCGCTGCACGCGTGGAAGACGTGCGCGGCGCTGCAGCACGCCTCGACGTCCGACCGGCCGGTGCTGCTGCGCAACGAGGCCGAGGTGGGCCACGGGGCCCGCGCGGTGAGCAGGTCGGCGGATCTGTGGGCCGACACGCTGACCTTCCTCGCCAAGCACACCGGGCTATAGCCTCGAAGGCATGAGCGAGCCGGGGACGGTCATCGTCGAGGCCGCCCCCTCCTCGCGTACGCCTGCACCGACCCCTGGTTCTTCCGGACGTACCGGCCCTAGCGCGGGAAGATGATCGTCTTGTGGCCGTCGAGCAGCACCCGCTGCTCGGCGTGCCATTTGACCGCCCTGGCCAGCGTCACGCACTCGACGTCGCGCCCCATCGCCACCAGGTCCTCGGGCGAGTGGCTGTGGTTGACCCTGACCACCTCCTGCTCGATGATCGGGCCCTCGTCGAGGTCGGCCGTCACGTAGTGGGCGGTCGCGCCGATGAGCTTGACGCCGCGGTTGTGGGCCTGGTGGTAGGGCTTGGCGCCCTTGAACGACGGCAGGAACGAGTGGTGGATGTTGATGGCCCGGCCCGCCAGCTTCGCGCAGAGCTCCTCCGACAGCACCTGCATGTAGCGGGCCAGCACCACCAGATCGACCTGATAGTGCTCGACCAGCGCCATCACCTCGGCCTCCTGGCGCGGCTTGGTCTCGGGGGTGACCGGCAGGTGGTGGTAGTCGATGCCGTTGGACTGCGTGAGCGGGCGCAGGTCGGGGTGGTTGGAGACGACGGCGGCGATCTCGATGTCGAGCGCACCCGACCGTACGCGGTAGAGCAGGTCGTTGAGGCAGTGGTCGAACCTGCTCACCATGATGAGCACGCGCGGCTTGCGCGCGACGTCGCGCAGCCTGAACTCCATCGCGAAGTCGGGCGCCAGCGCGGCGAACGCGGCGTTGAGGTCGTCCTCGCCGAGCGGCGAGGAGAACTGCACGCGCATGAAGAAGCGCTGCCCCACCCTGTCGCCGAACTGCTGGCTCTCGATGATGTTGCAACCGCGTCCGGCGAGCAGGCCGGAGACGGCGGCCACGACACCGGGCCGGTCGGGACAGGACAGCGTCAGGATGTATTCGGCGGGGCTGGTCATCGCTTCACTCTCGGGCTGTGGGCGGTCACGTCGAGGGTACCTGGGAAGTCTTCGAGCAGTGATGCTGTTAGTTGCGTTTCAGGGTAGTTAGTCGGTTGCAACCCGGCCCGATACCGTAGGTGACCTCTAGGATGTCCCGCCGCAGGCAGGCGGGGCGGAGATGGAGCATGTGCCTTTGGAAGCCGTCGTACTGTTCGTGGTGGCCGGTCTCTTCGCCGTCGTGTCGGGGATCAATGACGGAGGCGCGCTCGTCGCGACAGGGCTCAAGCTGCCGACCGTGCGACCGGTGACCGGGGTGCTCGTCCTCGTCGTGGCCGTGGCCATCGTGCCGCTGCTCACCCATCAGGTGGCGCTGACGTTCGTCAACCGGTTGGCCTCCTTCGACGAGCCGGGCGCGCGCATCGCGATGACGATCGCGGTCGTCGCGGCGCTGATCGTGGTGACCACGCTCAGCGCGAAGGGCCGCCCGACCAGCCTCACCCTGGCCGTCGTCGGCGGGCTCACCGGAGCCGGCCTCGGCTGGGGGCTGCCGGTCTCCGGCAGCTCGGTCGCGCTGGTGCTGGCGTTCGGCGTCGCGGCGCCCATCGTCGGCGGGCTGCTGGCATGGGTGCTGATCCGGGTGCTGGTCGCCGCCACCACGGCCCGCGGGCTGTGGCGCTGGCACTGGGCCGGGTTCCTGCTGCAGACGCTGGCGTACGCCTCCAACGACGCCCAGAAGATGCTGGCCGTGTTCATGGTCGCGGCCGGGTTCACCGGGGCGCCGGTCACGTACACGGTGCTCGTCGCCGTGCTGTTCGGCATCGGCACGATGTACGGGCTGCCGAGGGGCGGCCGCACGCTGAGCAGGGAGATCATCGTCTCCCGGCCCGCGCACGGCGTGGCCGCCGAGCTGTCGGCGGGCACGGCGGTGATCGCGTCGGCGGCGGCCGGCATGCCGGTGAGCATGACCCAGGCCATCGCGGGCGCGCTCATCGGCGCGGGCGTGGCGCAGGGCGGCGGGCGGGTGCGCTGGTACGCCGCGGGCAAGATCGTGGCGGCCTGGTTGCTGACGCTGCCGGCCAGCGGGCTCCTCGGGTGGGGACTCGCTCTCCTGATGAAGGGATTCGCGGGCGTGAGGTGGACGTGACGGTCTTCTTAGTGGGAGGTGCCGTGAAGCGACTGAGGCGGATCAAGGACCTCATGACCGGGCGCATGGACAGTGCGCTCACCGAGGCGTTGCTGGGCCAGCTCGAGGCCACGAAGGAAGGCGCGTGGCTGGCCATGGCGATGATCGGCGGTGAGGTCGGCAGGACGGGCGCGCACGAGCAGATGCGCTCGATCGAGCACCTCGGCGACGAGGAGCGGGCCCGCCTCATCGACGAGCTCAAGACCGCCCTCGTCACCCCCATCGACAGGGAGGACCTGTTCCGGCTCTCGCGCTCGATCGACGACGTGCTCGACTCGCTGCGCGACTTCGTCCGCGAGTCGCACCTCTACCGGGTGCCCGACCAGATCCGCTTCACTCCCCTGCTCGACCAGGTCATCGTGGGCATCGACGCGCTGGAGAACGCCGTGCGCGACCTCGCCTCCCGGCCGTCCGTGGTCGCCCAGGACGCGCTCGAGGCGAAGAAGGCGGGCGGGGCGATCAGGCGGATGTACCAGTACGAGATCTCCCGCATCTTCTCCGGCGAGCTGACCGCCGAGGCCATGAAGCAGCGCGAGCTGGTGCGCCGGCTGGAGATCGTGGGCGTGGCCATCGGCGAGGCGGCGGACGCGATCGCCGACGGCGCCATGAAACGGTGACCAGGTAGGATGTTCGACTGTTATGGAACAACACGTCCGGAGCAGGACCCGCGGCCTCACGCACACCGCGCCCGCCGAGGTCACGCTCCAGGCCGCCCTCGACGCGCTCGCCGACCCGATCCGCCGGCGCATCGTGCGTGAGCTGGCCGGGGTGCCCGACTGGGAGCGGCCCTGCGGCACGTTCAACCACCTGCCGGTCGCCAAGTCCACGCTCAGCCACCACTTCGCCGTGCTGCGCGGCGTCGGGCTGCTGGAGCAGCGCGACGAGGGGGCGCGGCGGCTCAACCGGCTGCGCCGGGCGGAGTTCGACGAGCGGTTCCCCGGGCTGCTGGCGCTGGTCGTCGGCGAGGAGGGGTCGTGAGCGACGTCCAGGACACTCCCGCCGCGCGGGTCGTCTGCCTCGACCGTGACGGCCGGGTGCTGCTCATGCACTGGTACGACCGGGTCGCCGGCGCCGACCTCTGGGAGCCGCCCGGTGGCCGGCTCGAGCCCGGTGAGACTCCGCTCGACGCCGCCAGGCGCGAGCTGACCGAGGAGACCGGGCTGCCCGGCGCGGCGGTGTCGGAGCGGATGGTCGAGGTCGAGCGCGACTTCACCTGGCTCGGTGTCCGTTACGTCCGGCGTGAGCCCTTCTACCTGGCCCGCTTCGACGAGGCCCGCCCCGAGGTGGTGCCCGACGCCCTGACCGACGAGGAGCAGGCCGGCCTCCTCGGTCACGTGTGGGCCGAGGACCTGCCCGAGACCGTCGACCCGCCGCACCTCGCCGAAATCGTCGCACTGCTCACCCGCGACCCCGGCGAGCCTGAGGCCCAGCGGCTCACCCGCGACCCCGGCGAGCCTGAGGCCCAGCGGATCTCCCCCGGCCCCCGGCGAGCTTAGGTCCGAGCGCGGTCAGCCGTGGCCCAGCTCGGCCATCATCCGCGTCATGAGGCCGCGCAGCAGCTCGCCCGCCACCTTCTCGTGGCGGTCCTCCACCGACAGGCCCGTGGTGACGCGCTCGCGGTAGACCTCGCGCTCGTGCGCGTCGGTGTAGGGCAGCGCGGTCATCGCGACGACGACGCTGACCCTGCTGCCCCCGTTGGGCAGGACGGCCACCGCGTGCGTACGCAGGCACGTCTCGTCGGGCCCGCCGTACCAGCCGCACTTGACCGCGGCGCCGGGCCGGCCCACGGCCGCGCGCGCCCCGAACGTCTGCGAGTCTGGCACCTCCGCCATCCAGCCGAGCACCGCCTCCGCCACCGGGTCGCCCGTCGCGGCGGCCTGGGCGAGCACCGCGTACGCGGCGGCCACCTCGCCCGCCGCGACCTCCACCGAGCCGAACCGCGACGGGTCGCCGTTGGGCGGCTCCCAGCGCACGCCGGTGCGCTCGCCCAGGTCGTCGAGGATGACGCGGGGCCCGACCGACAGCCACAGGCCGAGCGTGTCGGCGTTGGAGGAGACGACGACCGCGGGCTCGGCGAGCCTGCGCCACCGCTCGGAGTCGGCGATGCGGCCGGCCGCCACCCAGGCGTACAGCGGCTTGAGCAGGGAGGCGCAGCGCAGCCTGGTCAGCCCTGAGCCGACCGCGACCGTGCGGGGCGGCGGCCCGCCGTAGCCGCGCCTGATGCCCGCGGCCTGCGCGCCGGCGCCGTGATCGAGGTGGTCGAGCAGCTCGTTGAAGCTCACCCGCCAACCGTAGACCCACCGGCCGCCTGCTCCCGCCATGCCACACGCTCACTCCAGTGCCTCATTCCAGGGCCTCATTCCAGGGCGGCGGCGAAGCGGGAGCGCAGCTCGGACAGGCGCTTGACGGGCTCGTTGCTGAAGACCAGGCGGACGTAGCGGGGCGCCACGTGCTCGCCCCACGCCGTCATGGGGGTGGCGGCGATCCTGCCGCGTTCGAGGAGGCGGGCCGACAGCTCGGGCGCGGACAGGCCCATGGCGTCGGCGTCCACCAGGCAGGACCAGCCGCCGCCGGCCCGTACCAGCGGCAGGTGGGCGAGCTGCGCGGCCACCGTCTCGTGGCGCGCCTGGTACTCGGCCACCGCCTCGGCGACCCCCGACGGCTCCCTGAGCGCGGCGGCGGCGCCGAACTGGTGGAAACCGCTGGCCACGGTCGTGTTGTAGATGCCCGCGACCATGATCCGGGACATGATGCCGGCCGGGCCGGCCACCCAGCCGATGCGCCAGCCGATCATGCGGTACTCCTTCGACATCGAGCCGATGATGATCGTCCGCTCCCCCAGGCCGTCCACCCGGCACGGGTGGATCAGCGGGTGGCCGTCGAAGACGATGCGCTCCATGGCCGCGTCGTAGATCAGGTACGCGCCGGTGCGCTCGCACACCTGCGCCACCGCCGCCCAGTCGTCATGGTCGAGCACCACACCCGACGGCATCGACGGGCTCATCAGCAGCAGTGCCGCCGCCGTCCGCACCTGCGACAGCGCCTCGCGGTCGAGCCGCCAGTGGCCGTCGTGGACGCGCAGCGGCACGAGATGGGGGTTCGCGCCGGACAGGCGGACGCGCTGGAGCAGGCCCGCGTACGTCGGGTCGGTGAGCACCACCGGGTCGCCGGGCTCGGTGGTGGCGAGCAGCACCGGCATGACCGCCGACGTGCCGCCCGAGGTGATCGTGATCTGGCGCAGCGGGTCGTAACCGAGCCCGGTGCGCCGCCGCAGGTCGTCCGCGACGGCCTCGCGCAGCTCGGGCAGGCCGGTGAAGGGCAGCCAGCTGTTGCCCGTGCCCTCCTCCAGCGACCTCCGGGTGGCCTCGACGGCGGCGGGCGGCGGCGGGACGTCGGTGTCGAGGTTCTCCAGGCGCAGGACGTCGGGGTCGGCGCCGGCCTCGGCCGCCACCCGGTCGATGTCGAACGGCTGGACGTGCGCGAAACGGGAGTTGGGGCGCATGGCAGCACCTCCGTGAAGGATGGGGTTCCGTATACGGAACGTCCGCCATCAGGGGGCTGCTGTCAAGGGGTCACAGGTCGTACAGGGTGAGTGCGGCGGCCAGCGCGGCGGGTATCAGGGCGGCCACGACGGTGAACGCGGCGATCCGCGCCCCGCGCGCCGCCCTCGGCTCCGTCATCAGGGCCGCCAGCGCCCCCGCCGCCGCGAACGCAGCGCCGGTCGCCACCACGTGCGCGAGCGTGGACGTCCACGACGGCACGGCCTCCGCCGCGATCCTGATCACCACGAACGCCCCCACCGCGACCAGCGCCACCCGCCGCGCCGGCCGCACGTCCACCCGGTCCAGCGCGTACGCCGCCCCCGCCAGCCCGGCCAGGCTGATCACCACGAGCACGGCGATCGACGGCACCAGGCATCCCCGGTCCGCGCAGCCGACGCCCGTCCAGGCCAGCCGCACGCTCGCCCACCACCACACGCCGAGCACCGCGCACACCGCCGCGGCCCGCCCGATTCGCCCCGTCATGCCCCTCATGCTGCCACCCGGCGGCGGAAGTCAGGGCTGGGCGGCCCGGTGGTCGTCGGCCTCGGCCTCCGCGTGGCGGCCGAGGGTGCGCAGGGCGACGGCGCGGTTGGCGTACAGGTCGGGCTGGGGCTGCAGGGCGATGGCCCGGGTGAGGTCGGCGATCGCGCCCTCCAGGTCGCCGGTCGCGTAGCGCAGGATGCCCCGGTTGCCCCAGGCGGCGGCGAGGTCGGGGGCGCCTTCAACGGCGCGGTCGAGCGCGTCGGCGGCCTCGGCCATGCGGCCGGCGGCCGTCTCCAGCTGGCCGAGCACGGTGAGCAGGTGCGGGTTGCCGGGCGCGAGCGCCAGCCCCGCCTCGACGTCGGCCCTGGCGTCCTCGTCCCGGTCGAGCGCGGCCAGCAGGCCCGCGCGGTTGATGTAGGCGTCGAGGTAGGAGGGGTCGAGCTCGATCACGTGCCCCAGGTCGGCCAGGGCGCCGTCGGTGTCGCCCCGCACCGTACGCAGCTCCGCCCGGTTGTAGTACCCCTCGGGCAGCGGCGGCCCGGCGTCGATGGCGCGCTCGAAGTCGGCCAGGGCCTCGTCGTGGCGGCCGAGCCGGAAGAGCAGGTTGCCGCGTTCCAGGTAATAGTCGGGAAAGCCCGGGTCGAGGGCGATGGCGGCGGCGTAGTCCTCCAGCGCCTCCTTGACCTGCCCGCGTCCGGCCAGCAGCTGGGCCCTGTTGGCCAGCAGCACCATCCGGTGCACGGGGTGCCGCGGGCCGAGCTGCCCGGCCAGCTCGACGGCGGACTCGACGAGGGCCAGCGCGGCGTCCGCCCGGCCTTCGCGCAGCTCGACGAGCGCCAGCCCGTTGCGGTCGAAGCCGAGCTTGAAGGCACGTTCCGCGGGGTCGGGCAGCAGGCGGGAGATGGCGATGGCGAGGTTGAGCCAGGCACGGGCGCGGGTCAGGTCGCGCTGGGCGGGGTCGGGGTGGCGGGCGTCGAGCATGGCGGTGCCGTACGCGGCGGCGGCGTGCATGGCCGGGTCCTGGCTGGCCAGGCGTACGCGGTCCCAGAGGGCGCGGGCCTGCGCGGTGCGCCCGAGGCCGCCGAGTGCGGTGGCGGTGCGCTGCGCGAAGCGCCACCACGGGTCGCCGCCCGGCTCCGTGGCCGCCATGCCGAGCTCGCCCAGCTCGGCCACGGCGTGCAGGAACCCCTCGCGCATGCACCGGTCCACGAGCTCCCACAGCTCACCCGGGTCGCGGTGGTCCTGCGGAGGTTCAGGGCCGCCGGAGTAGACGGTGATCGCTAGGACTGCGGGCGGCACCCGCCGCATCAGCACGTCGATCAGCTCGGTGTCGGTGGGGTCGGCGGCGGCGGCGTTGCACACCATGACGGACGAACCCGGCGGCACGGCGTCGCGGACGAACTCGGCGATTCCGTTGGCCAGCCGCAGCGTACGGCGGGGCGCGGGGACGAGGATGCGCTCCTCGTCGGAGAGCCCGGCGTCGATCGTGCCCCTCAGCGCCTTGACCCGCGTCTTGACCAGGCCGGCCAGCTCGGGCGCCACCGCCAGGATCTCGATGTCGTGCGCGGCCACCAGATCGGGGAAGTCCCGCATGGCCGCCGGTACCAGGTGGCTCAGCAGGACGGCGGCGAAGGCGTAAGGGCCGCGCGGCCGTCGATGCGCGTCGATCATCGGCAGCTCCGGCCGCGCGGCCCCGGTTAGGACGGGTGGATCGCCCAGGACCTTGAGGTGGGACCTCTCCTCAGTCACCCCTTGTGAATGACGCTGGAGGTCCCTGCGAGCCTCGCGGTACCAGGCTTGCGGACGACGATGCGCTTCATGACGTGCCTCTCCACTCGGGGCTAATCACCCATTATTAGGGCACCTCACCGAATAGCAAGGTTTATTCCGAATAAGTGGGAGGCTAATGGATAAAATGCACTTGCCTTTCGAATAGTATGTCTAACCTATTCGGAGCGAAACCACCGCTGCAATCCTGTGGTATGGGCCTGCTGCTCGGAATCCTCCATGAGATCGCACAGGCACCGCCCGAGCAACGTGACCGACTGGCAGCACCCCGGCCCGTTCTTGGCCCGCACGATGCGAGTGGCCCGGTTGAGCAGCCGTTCGAGGCTCGGCTCCGCGCCGCCCTTGAGCGAGTGAGTCTGCCAGGGGCAGGACGCGGCGTCCGTACAGGCGCTGGCGGCGAGATAGGGCACGGGCCCGCTCTGCAACCGCAGCCGGTCCTCCCGCTTGACCCGCTGCTCGGCCAGCGCGTGCGCGGCCCTGCGGGCGATCGTCAGCAGGTGGCGCCGGCCGCCGTCGTCGCGCCTGGTCACGGAGCGTGACGGTAGCGCGAACAACGTCGCCCCGCCCATCAGCACGCCGCCCACGATCATGCCCCAGCCCATCGGCTCGTCGAACCAGATCACCGCGATCGCCGCCACCCACACGGGCTGGGTCGACATGAGGATCTGGCTCGGCATCGCCGACAGGTACTTCTGCCCGTACGAGCGGGCCAGGAAGCCCAGCGCGCACGACACCACCGACAGGTGGGCGAGGATCGTCCAGTCGGGCAGGCCGGCCGGCAGGGTGATCCCGTCGCGTACGGCGAAGCAGCCGGTCAGCACCCCGATGGTGAGCAACTGCACGGTGGTCAGCCCGTACGCGGGAAAGCCCGACGGCCGCTTGGACAGATGGGCCAGGAAGAGCGTGTGGCCCGAGTACAGCGCCGCGGCGAGGAGCGTGACCCCCAGCGCCGGCAGCGACATGTCGTCGGTGTTCATGCCGCGGACGAACGCGAACACCCCCATGCCTGCCAGCGCGAGCACCACCCCCGCCCAGATCCGCCGCGCCACCCGCTGGCGGAACAGCACCAGCGTCAGGATCGGCGTGATGATCACGCTGCACCCCACCGCGAACCCCGACACCGCCGACGGCAGGCTGTCCAGCGCCACCGCCTGAGCCGCCTGCCCGAGCCCGAACAGCACCCCCAGCAGCACGCCGTGCAGCCAGGAACTCCACGACATCCCCCGCAGCCCCCGTGGCCTGATGACGAGCAGCGTGAGCCCCGCGACGAGATAGCGCTCGGCGAGCAGATCCTCCACCGGTAAACGGAGAATGAGGTCTTTCATCAGCGGGAACGCCGACCCCCATGCGGCACTGACGAACAACAGAAGCACGGCTCCCAGTAGGGGGCGGGAAGCGGGCACACCTGCCATGGAGAAAGCATGGCACTACTATTCGCGACGTCAGATGTACAGGGAGCAGCCGGTGAGGCTTGCTTACACCTCAGTGGTAAGAGCCTCACCCGCGGGTTCGTACAACCTTATCCGCGGGGGCCGATACGGCATGATCGGACATTTCCTGCTTGAGATACGGACCTGGCATGCCGAGGCCGTGGAATGTCCGGAAATAGAGCCGGCGGGGATGTCACGCCGGTGCTCCCGGGTGGCTTCACCGGGAAAGTCGGAGGCAGCGGCCCCAGGAGGGGGTGGATGGGGCCGTTGGGGGTGGCGCCGGCTAGCGTTCTATTACGGCGCGCGGGACCAGCCGTTTCTCCCCGTAGATCACGGTGAGCTCGCCGACCCGCTCGCGGGAGAGCTCACGCCATCCGCGGCGCTGGTAGAGCGCCAGCGCGGCCTCCTGGTTGAGCGTGGTGTCGCCGCGTACGCGCTGGAAGCCGAGCTCCACCGCGCGCCGCTCGATCGCGGCCAGCATGGCCGCCCCGAACCCGCGCCGCTGGAACTCCGGATGCACCCGCAGCCTGCAGACCTCGGCCGTGGCGGTGTCGACGGGTTTCAGCCCGCCCATCGCCACGATCCGTGAGCCCACCTCGCCCACCAGGAAGTCACCGCCGCAGGCGAGGTAGATCTCCTGGATCCGCGGGAAGTCGTCGTCATAGTAGACGCCGTCACCCGGGACCAGGCCCACCTCGGCGAGGCAGATCCGGTGGAGCGCGAGCAGGGTGTCGAGATCCGACCAGCGATAGCGCCTGATCTCCAGCTTCATGCATCGCCCCCTTGCATCTGGTGCTGTTTGGGTCGTCGAAGCTGCGCCAGATACTCATCCAGGTCAGGAGCGTTCGCCACCTTGAGCCGCTCTCCGAGCAGGATCGCGGGACGCACGATGAGGTCGGTGAGGTAGTCGGCGGGGACCAGGCTGAGCGCCTTGGTCGCGATGGCCACCGCCTCCCGGACGTCACCGTCGAGCAGCTTGCACTGAGCCTGGTCGAGCCGGATGAGCGTCTGGTCGAGGATGTGGTCTTCGTATTTGCCGAGCGCCTGGTCGAGCACGACCTCCGCCTCGATCGTCTGGCCCAGCTTGGTGAGCACGTCGCCCTGGTAGAAGTAGAGCTGCTTCTCGGTGTAGCCGAAGGCGACGTCTTCGCGGTCTTCGGCCTTCATGTGGGAGAAGGCGTTCCTGGCCCGCGCGAGAGCACGCTTGGCCTGGTCGACGATCTCCTTCTTGTTGTCGTTGCCGGCCAGCGCGGCCAGCGCCCTGGCCTCGACGACCGGAGCCATGGCCTGCGCCGGGCAGGGCGTGGAGCCGGCCATGTCGCGGCTCTTCTTGGCGAGGTTGAGCGCCTCGCGGGCGTCGCCGAAGTAGAGCGGCACGAGCGACTCGCGCGCGCAGATCCACGCCCGCAGCGCCCGGTCGCCGGTCTCGTCGGCGGCGGTGCGGCCGGTGCGGAAGAACGAGCGGGCCAGCCGGTGATCGCCCAGGTTGATGAGGATCATCCCGCTCAGGCCGGACAGCTGGGCGGCCATCCTGCACAGCCGCTCCTGCAGGTCGATCGGCTGGCGGCGGGACATCGCCGTGCGTACGGCGCTCAGCTCCAGCAGCACGTCGCACAGCAGCCGCAGCGGCGCCGTCGTCGTGTACTGGCGGCCGAAGCTGACCGTCGCCTCCTCCCACTGGTCGAGCATCGCGGCGGAGACCGTGGCCGAGACCAGCGTCTCGTCCATCCTGCGCCGGATGCCCTCGCACGCCCCCAGCACCGGCCCGTCCAGCTCCGTGCCCTTGGCGTCGGTGTTGAGGAGGTTTAAGAGGGTGCGCCGGAGGATGTTCTCGTCCTCCTCGGCGTCGGGCTCGGGCTCCACCGGCTTGATCATCAGCTCGCGATCCTGCTGCTGGCAGCGGTCCTTGGAGTCACCGCCGACGACGCCCGGCATGCGGTGGCCGTGGCCGCAGATGCAGGGCGCGTCATAGCCCAGGGCGATCGGCTCGACCCGGTAGACCGTGCACAGATAATGCAGGTATTCCGGGCCCGGGCGTTTCAGCCCGCTCTCGTACGCTGACAACAGGGTCTCTCCGATGCCGGGCATCGGCTTGGAGTCGCGCTCGAACAGAGCCCTCACCTGTTCGATGACGTCGGCCAGCGCGATCCCGTAGGCCAGTCGATGCGCCTTGATGCGGGTCGTGCTGAACTGCGCCGTGCACGCCTCGTGGATCTCATCAGCTATCTGAGCCGACGTGCGCCCGGCGGCGAGGCCCCTGGCCCTGATCCGCCGGGCGATCTCCGTCTCTCGGTGCTGTCTGCCGGACATCCCGGCCCCTCTCACACAAGTCTCGACCGGTCCGCAACTGGTGACTCAGCGTAGTCCTCAAGTCGCTGTACGCCTACCCATGACTATGAAGCAATGACGACGGGATGGGAAACGCCGATAGGGAGCCTACGGTTAAGGATCGTCCTCCCGAGGACTGTTTCTTACAACCCATGAGTGAGAAGCGACTCCCCGTGAGCAAACAGCCCCGTTGCGCGAACCCTTGACTTGGGCCATCTTTGGCGCACCGGCAACGATTCCCAAGGGAGGGACGAACGGTGGGGGACGACAACTTCGAGCACCTTGAGCGTCTGGTGACCGAACTCGGCGCTCGCGGGCTGCTCGCACGAGTGGTCCGGACCCAGAGCGGGCGCACCTTCGTCCGGGTGATCAACCCGGACGCCACGAGCCTTTCCGAGAACGTCACGTGCCGCCCGGCCGCCGTCTCGGAGGTCTCGGCCTGGTGGTACTGCTGGTCCTGGGGCGACCGGATGCACACGGCCGACGACCCGGCCGGTGCGGCGAACAAGGTCGCCCGCGTGCTCGCCGTCGCGGGTGAGTGAACGGCGTGGTGATCCGGGTGGAGCGCAGCCACCGCGGCTCACCGCGACCCGCGGCGGCTTCTGGGAGCCGGCGGGGTGACCGGTGCGGAGGGGCTCCGGCGTGCCCGGGCCCTTGGTCACCCCGCCGGTTCCGGCCGGCCGCACGTCACATGCCTCGTCATGGCCTCCCTGTGAGGCTCGTCCGTACGGCGCCGCCCGCCGTACGGGCTCTCAGACCCCCCGCCCGCATCACCGGGCGGGTGTTCGGGGGATCCCTCCCGGAACCGGCTCGGGACACGCTTCCGGGTGCGTGTCCCGTTCCGAGCCGTCCGTCATCGGAGCGCCGTCTCTCTCCCTCCGCGGCCCAGAGAGCCGGCGACCCCGTCTTCCCCGGCGTGATGTGACGGCGGGCGGTTCGGTCAGCGGTATTTTTGGATCGAAACGGTCCAATAGGCGACCGAACCGCTTCCGGAGGGGATCCACCATAGTGTTACTGCTGGTGACGCCGGCACCACCATCCGCGTCTCCGTCGCTGCTGCCGGACGTGGATTCGATGACCACGCAAATGTCCGCTGTCTGCCAAAGTGACACGGTCCTTTGCTCTACCCTGGTCAGGGTGTTCGGCAACGAGCCCTGGGCGCCCCTGGTGTCCAGCGCGATAACCATCGTCCTGATCCTCGTGCTCGCCTTCGTTCTGCGGAACGTCGCGCACCGGATCATCACGAGGGTGGTCAACAGAGCGGCCACGGGTGGTTCGATCACGAGCCGGTTCCGCAAGGGAGCCGCTCCCGACGGCATCGACGCGCTGCTGCACGAGCGGCGCAAGCAGCGGGCCGAGACCATGGGGTCGGTGCTCAAGCACGTCGCCTCGATCGTGGTGCTCGGCACTGCGGCGCTGACCGTGCTCGACCGGCTGACCATCCCGATCGCGCCCCTGCTGACCAGCGTCGGCATCCTCGGCGTCGCGGTCGGCTTCGGCGCGCAGGAGCTGGTGAAGGACTTCATCGCCGGCATGTTCATGCTGCTGGAGGACCAGTACGGCGTCGGCGACGTGATCGACACGGGCGCCGCCGTGGGCACCGTCGAGGCGGTCACCCTGCGCATCACCCGGCTGCGCGACGCCGACGGCCGCGTGTGGTACATCCGCAACGGCACGATCACCCGGGTCGGCAACGAGTCGCAGGGGTGGTCGCGGGCGTACATGGACGTCCCTGTGGCGTACGACGCCGACGTGGTGGGCGTGAAGGTGCTGCTCGAGCAGGTGGCCGAGGAGATGTGGGCCGACTCCGAGCTGCGCGAGAGCAAGATCGTCGAAGAGCCGCAGGTCTACGGCGTCGAGCAGCTGTCCGACAGCTCGCTGGTGTTCCGCATCACCACCAAGACGCTGCCGTCGGCGCAGTCCGAGGTGGCGCGCGAGATGCGGCTGCGGGTCAAGTCGGCGCTCGACACCGCGGGCATTCAGCTGGTGGGCAGCGCCTAAGCTAGGGATCGTGACAGAGACCTCCTTTTACGACGCCGTCGGGGGCGAGGAGACGTTCCGGCGCCTCGTACACCGCTTCTATGAGGGGGTCGCGGAAGACCCGCTGCTGCGGCCGCTCTATCCGGAGCCCGATCTCACGGGCGCGGAAGAGCGGCTGCGCGGTTTCCTGGTCCAATACTGGGGCGGTCCCAAGACCTACAGCGAGCAGCGCGGCCACCCCCGGCTGCGCATGCGGCACATGCCGTTCGTCATCGGCGAGCCCGAGCGCGACGCCTGGCTGCGGCACATGCGTGACGCGGTCGACTCGCTCGATCTGCCGGAGGAGCAGGACAAGCGGCTCTGGGACTATCTGGTCTACGCGGCCCACAGCCTGGTGAACTCCCCCACATAACGGGGCATGACACGCCACATGGATATCCCCTGGTGGCGTGACGCAGTCGTCTACGAGATCTATGTCCGCAGCTTCGCCGACGCCTCGGGAGACGGCGTCGGCGATCTCGCCGGCATCCGCGAGCGCCTGCCCTATCTGCGGCGGCTGGGCGTGGACGCCATCTGGCTGACCCCGTTCTACCCCTCCCCCATGGCCGACGGCGGCTACGACGTGGCCGACTACCGCGGCGTCGATCCGATGTTCGGCTCACTGGACGACTTCGACGCGCTGGTGACGCAGGCGCACGAGCTGGGGCTGCGGGTGCTCGTGGACGTCGTGCCCAACCACAGCTCGTCGGCGCATCCCTGGTTCCAGGAGGCGCTGCGCGGGGTGGGCCGCGACCGCTACATCTTCCGCGACCACACCAACAACTGGAAGTCCACCTTCAGCGGGCCCGCCTGGACGCAGGCGCCCGACGGGCAGTACTACCTGCATCTGTTCGCGCCCGAGCAGCCCGACTTCAACTGGCGCAACCGCGAGGTGCACGAGGAGTTCCTCGACGTGCTGCGCTTCTGGCTGGAGCGCGGCGTCGACGGGTTCCGCATCGACGTGGCGATGGGGCTCTACAAGGCGGAAGGGCTGCCCGACGTGCGCGACCAGTCGTTCACCTCGGTCTCGCCGGTGTGGGGGCAGCCGGAGGTGCACGGCGTCTACCGCGAGTGGCGGCGGCTGCTCGACTCCTACCCGGGGGAGCGGATGGCGGTGGGCGAGGTGTGGACCGACGACGCCGAGGACCTCGCCCGCTACGTACGCCCCGACGAGCTGCACCAGAGCTTCAACTTCGCCTGGCTGGAGGCGCCGTGGTCGGCCACCGCGTTCCGCAAGGTGATCGACGACACGCTGGCGGCGGTGCCGTACGCGACGTGGGTGCTGTCCAACCACGACGTCGTACGCCACCGCACCCGCTACGGGACGGACGAGCCCGGCGCGGGCCTGGCGCGGGCCAGGGCGGCGCTGCTGACGATGCTGGCCCTGCCCGGCTCCGCCTACCTCTACCAGGGCGAGGAGCTGGGGCTGCCGGAGGTGACCGACCTGCCGGACGACGCCAGGCAGGACCCCATCTTCTTCCGGTCGAAGGGCGAGCTGCCGGGGCGCGACGGGTGCCGGGTGCCGATCCCGTGGACGGTCGATCCGCCGTCCCACGGGTTCTCGCCGGGCGGGGTGGAGCCGTGGCTGCCGCAGCCGGAGTGGTTCGCGGAGCTGAGCGTCGAGAAGCAGGAAGGGGTGGCGGACTCGACGCTGGAGTTCTACCGGCGGGCCCTGGCGCTGCGCCGCGCGCTGGCGGGAGAGATTCCTTACACCTTGGAGTGGCTTGATTCCCCCGAGGGAGCGCTTTTCTTCACCCGGGGTCCGCTGATCTGCGCACTCAACTGCGGCACGGGTCCCGTACATCTGCCCGAGCACACCGAGGTGCTGCTGACGAGCGGCCCGCTCAAGCGCGGTCTGCTTCCGCAGGACACGGCGGTGTGGCTGCGCCGCGCGTCATGAGCGGTCCGCGCGCAGCGGGATGACCGGCAGCGAGACCAGCGCGCAGCCGAGGCCGGCGGCGAAGCCCGCCCAGTAGCCGGTGCCCTCGATGAGCAGGCCGGCGAGCGGGGTGGCGACGAGGGCGACGGAGTTCTGGACGGTGTTGTGGGTGCCGAGCACCCGGCCTGCCCAGCCGGGTCCGGCCAGTTCGCCGGCCGTGAGGTAGGCGAGGCCGTTGCCCGCCACGGTCATCACCGAGGCGAGCGCGAGCATGGCCACGCCGAACGCGGCTCCGGTGAGCGCGCCGGCGACGAGCAGGGCCAGCACGGCGAGGTTCCAGAGCGTGAGCAGCAGCAGGGGACGCATGCGCAGGCCGGTCCTGTCCGACCAGCGACCGGCCGCGACGCGGACCACGGCGCCGCCGATCGCGGCCACGCCGAACAGCCGCCCCGCCGCGACGCCGTCCCAGCCGTAGGAGGTGACCAGGCAGTCCACCCCGTACGTGGTGACCACGATCTGCGGCACCGCGTGCAGGGCGCTGGTGGCGTGCACCCGCCACAGCGCGGGCTGCCGGTACGGCGAGCCCGCCGCGGCCGCCCTGCTTTCGGGAGCCGCGTGCGGCGGCTCGGCCAGGAAGAGCGCGGCCAGCACGGCGGCCAGCAGGCTGAGCCCCGAGCAGAGCAGGAGCACGCCGGTCAGGCCGTGGGCGGCGGCGACGGGCGGCAGCACGAAGGCGGCGGCCGCCATGCCGAGGGTGAAGGAGACCTGCCGCACGCCCATGGCGACGCCGCGCTCGGGCGGGCTGAACCAGCGCAGCACGATCCGGCCGCCGCCGACCATCGCGGCGGAGCCGCCAGCGCCGGCCAGGGCGAGCAGCGCGATCACGGCCCAGGCGGCCTCGGCGAACGCGGCGGCGGCCAGCGTCACGGCGGCCACGCCGACGCCGAGTCCCAAGACGAGCCGTTCGCCGTGCCGGTCGGCGAGCGCGCCCCAGGCGACGAGGGCACAGAGAATGCCGATCGCCGGGGCGTTCCCTATCAGGCCACCCACCGGCAGCGAGACACCGAAATGTCGCAAGATTTCGGGCATGACCAGAGGCAGTCCGAACAGCCCCAGGGTGACGCTGGCGTGCGCGTTGACGCCCAGCGCCAGCATCCACCACCGCTTCATGCGCCCCTTCTCATCGGCGGGGGCGCGTCATTCGGCGTAACGCTTGAGGTAGGCCAGCTCACTCTCGCTCAGGCGGCGGGGCGCGGCCCGCTCGACGTCGTACGCCGCGAGCACCGACCTCGCGGTCACGTAGAGGTCCTCGTCGTCGCGGATCTCGTAACGCAGCGTGAACCGTACCGCCCGGATCTCCGTCACCCAGGTCTCGACGCGTACGGGCGCCGCGCGGAAGCCGAGCGGGCGCCGGTAGTCGATCTCGTGACGCGTCACGACCAGCCCTTTGAAGGGCTCGGCACCCTCGTTGTACGGGTCGATGCTCAACATGCCGAACCGCGCGTCCTCGAGGTAGTCGAGGAAGCGCACGTTGTTCACATGACCTTGGGAGTCGATGTCACCGAATCTCACCACGCGGGGATAGATGTGCCGTCGGGCCGGGGAAGGTTCATCCACGTCCGCCACCGTACCGGGCCACGTCAGGTGGCCTTGCGCCGGGCCAGGCAGGTCAGCACGGTCAGCACCGACACCGCGGCCATCGTGCCGAGCGCCCACCGGTAGCCGGTGACGAGCTGCCCGACCGCCTCGCCGGAGAGCAGGCCGAGCGTGCCGGCGAAGACCTGCTGGTGCAGCGCGGCGGGCAGCGGCGCGACGAGGATCGACAGCACCATGCCGGTGCCGACGACGTTGCCGGTGTTCTGCAGCATGAGCCGCATGGCGTTGACGATGCCGAGCCGGTTCGACGGCAGGCCGTCGAGGATGGCGGTGTTGTTGGACGGCAGGAAGATTCCGGAGCCGAGGCCGATGAGCACGAGCCCGGTGGCGACGGCCGGATACGGCATCGTCGTGGACATCACCGCCATCATGACCGCGAGGCCGCAGGTGGTCGTCGCGGCCCCGGCGACGGCGAGGGCGCGGGCGCTGAAGCGGCGCTGCAGGAACCCGGAGACGACCGAGGCGCACAGGGCGGCCACGGCCAGCGGCAGCACCTTGAGCCCGGCCTGTACGGGATCGTCCCCGCGGACGGCCTGGAAGTAGAGCGCGACCAGGAAGACCATGCCCATCCGCGCGACGGCGTTGAGGAACGAGGCGAGCGTCCCGAAGGCGAAGGACGGCTCGCGGAAGAGGCTCATGTCCACCACGGGGTGGGCGGCCCTGCGCTCCCTGAGCACGAACAGCGGCAGCCCCACGACGAAGGCCGCCGCGCCGCCGAGCACCAGCGGATGCTGCCAGCCGAGCCTGGTGAACTCCGACAGCGCCAGCAGCAGCCCGCCCAGCGTCAGCAGCACGAGCAGGCTGCCCGGCGCGTCGAGCCCGCCGTCGCGGCGGGCGGGCGCCGTCCTGCGCAGCGTGATCGAGCCCCACAACAGGCAGAGCAGCCCGATCGGCACGTTGAACCAGAACACCCACCGCCAGCCCAGGCTCTCGGCCAGCACGCCGCCCAGCGTGGGGCCGATCAGCCCGGCGATGGAGAACGAGGCGACGTACACGCCCATGCCCTCGCCCAGCCGCTCGCGCGGGAAGGCATCGCTGACCAGGGCCGCGCTGTTGGTGAGCAGCATGGCGGCGCCCGCCGCCTGCACGACCCGCATGGCGACGACCAGCCAGGCGTTGGGGGCGAGCCCGGCGAGCAGCGCGGCCCCCGTGTACGTGGCCAGCCCCAGCAGGTACATCCTGCGCCTGCCGAACAAGTCGGCCAGCCTGCCGAATACCACCATGAGGACGGTCGTGGTCAACTGGTAGCCGAGGAGGATCCAGCTCGCCGCGGTGGCGTCGGCGCCGGTGTTCCGCGCGATCTCGGGGAGCGCGACGTTGATCGCACTGCCGCCGAGCCCGGTCAGGACGCTGGCCAGGCTCACGACCGACAGGGTTCGCCAGGCGTAGCCGAGGGTCGGGGTGGTCGCCGCCAAAGGCCCTTATCCTTTCTAGATTTCAATACTAGAATCTTATTCGCATCGTTCGCCGGTCAAGGATTCGAGGTGTCGGATGAGCGGGATAGTCGAGGGCCGCGTGGTGATCGTCACGGGCGCGGCCAGGGGCATCGGACGGGGACACGCCCTGGAGTTCGCCAGGCAGGGCGCGAAGGTGGTGGTCAACGACCTCGGAGCGGAGGTGGACGGCACCGGCTCGTCGGGAGCGGCGGCCGAGGTGGTGGCGGAGATCGAGGCCATGGGCGGCCAGGCGATCGTCAACGGCGAGGACGTCTCCGACTTCGACGGCGCCGAGCGGCTGGTCCGCGCCGCCATCGACCACTTCGGCACGCTCGACGTGCTGGTCAACAACGCGGGCATCCTGCGCGACCGGATGCTGGTCAACATGACCGCAGAGGAGTGGGACGCGGTCATCAGGGTGCACCTGCGCGGCACGTTCGCACCCCTGCGCCACGCCGCCGCCTACTGGCGCTCGAAGGCCAAGGCGGGCGAGCAGGTGGACGCCCGCATCATCAACACGACCTCGTCCTCCGGCATCTACGGCAACCCCGGACAGGGTAACTACGGCGCCGCGAAGGCCGGCATAGCGGGTCTGACCGTCATCGCCGCCAGGGAGCTGGAGCGCTACGGCGTGACGGTCAACGCGATCGCGCCCGCCGCGCTCACCCGCATGACCGAGAACCTGCTGCCCAAGGGGGCCACCGGCGCCGACCCCGACGACATCGCGCCGCTGGTCGTGTGGCTGGCCGGCGCGGAGGCCAGGAGCATCACCGGGCGGGTGTTCAACGTGCGCGGCGGCGTCATCAGCGTGGCCGAGGGCTGGCACGCGGGGCCCGGCGTGGACAAGGGCGGGCGCTGGGACCCGGCCGAGCTGGGCTCGGTCATCCCCGCGCTGGTCGAGAAGGCCGCGCCCAACGCGCTCACCAACGGCCGCATCCCCGGGCGGGAGGACTGACATGCCACTCGACCACACCGTGATCGGCGTCGAGAGCCCGCCCCACGAGCGCACGTGGACGGCCAAGGACACCATGCTGTACGCGCTCGGCGTCGGAGCCGGCACCGCCGAGCTGGAGTTCACCACGGAGAAGGGGCAGCGGGTGCTGCCGACGTTCGCGGTGCTGGCCGCGCAGGCGCCGGGGCGGCGGCTCGGCGGCTTCGACCCGGCCATGCTGGTCCACGCCGAGCAGGGCTTCGAGCTGCACCGGGAGCTGCCCGCGGCGGGCGGAGTGCGGACCACCTCGAAGGTGACCGGCATCTACGACAAGGGCTCGGGCGCGCTGGTCACCTCCGAGGCCAGGGCCGTCGATCTCGACACCGGCGAGCTGGTCATCTCCTCCTACAGCTCGGTGTTCATCCGGGGCGAGGGCGGGTTCGGGGGTGACCGGGGGCCGCGCGACTCCTGGGCGGCGCCGGACCGGGCGCCCGACCACAAGGTGACGTACTCGACATATCCGGAGCAGGCGCTCATCTACCGGCTGTCGGGGGACTACAACCCGCTGCACAGCGACCCGGAGTTCGCCGCCAGGGCCGGGTTCGACCGGCCGATCCTGCACGGGCTGTGCACGTACGGGGTGACCGGCAGGGCCCTGCTGCACGCGGTGGCGGGCTCCGACCCGGCGCGCTTCAAGGCGATGTCGGGGCGCTTCTCCAGCCCGGTCTTCCCCGGTGAGTCGCTGACCGTCTCGATCTGGACGGACGGCACGGACGTGCTGTTCAGGACCGCCAAGGACGACGGGACCGTGGTGATCGACCGGGGCCGCGCGACGATCGGCTAGCCCTCGCGCAGCTCCCTGAGGGGGTCGAGGCGGTGGATGAGCGTCACCGCCGCCTCGATCACCTCCTGCGCCTCCTCCTCGTTGTCGGAGGTGGCGACCTCGCGGGCGGCCTCGCCGATGATGCTGGTCAGCACGGCCACCGTGAACCGGTCGAGCGGGTCGCCGCCGGCGCCGAGCAGCACCGCGTTCTGGCGTACCCACTCGCGCCCGCGGGTGCGGCGGATCAGCTCGAAACCAGGAGGGCCGTCGCCGTCGATGAAGAGCCTGACCAGGTCGCGGCGCTCCCACGCGCCCGCGAGATAGGCCCGCGCGCCCGCGATCAGCAGCTCGACCGGGTCGGTGACCCCCTCTTTCTTGGCCTTGGCCACGCTGGCGGCCGACGCCTGCTCGTGGGCGGCCTGGTGGTCCTCGTAGAGGGCGAGGAAGAGCTCCGTCTTGCCACCGAAGTGGTGGTAGAGGCTGCCCACGCTCGACCCGGCACGGGCGACGACGTCGGAGACGTTGGAGTCGGCGAAGCCGTGCTCGCTGAAGACCTCACGGGCGGCCTGCAGCATGCTCTTGCGAGTCTGGGCCGTACGGCTCCACTCCCACGAGGACTTGCGTGCCATGCGCCTATCGTAGCGCGGCGAATTCTAGAATCCGATTCTTGACACTGGACGACATAGGCTAGAACCTATTCCTAGAGAACGATTCTAGAAATGCCCTGGGAGGCGGCTGTGGACTTCTCGCTCACCCCCGAGGAACGGCAGATCCGTGACACCGTCCGGTCCTTCATCGAGAAGGAGGTCATGCCGCTGGAGCCGGAGGTCCTGCGCAACGAGCGCGAGGGCCGCCCCGGCCTGGACGCCGACGTGCTGCGCGACCTGCGCGCCAAGGCCAGGAAGTCCGGCTTCTGGGGCATCAACACCCCCGAGGAGTACGGCGGCGCCGCCCTCGGCCCCATCATGTCCGCGATCATCGCCATGGAGATCGGCAGGACGTTCGTGCCGTTCTCGTTCGGCGGCAGCGCCGACAACATCCTGTACGCCGGCACCGACGAGCAGAAGCAGCGCTACCTCATCCCCACCATCGAGGGCGAGCGCCGCTCCTGCTTCGCCATCACCGAGCCGGGCGCCGGCTCCGACGCCCGCAACATCCGCACCCGCGCCACCCGCGACGGCGCCGAGTGGGTGATCAACGGCGAGAAGACGTTCATCACCGGCGGCAACGAGGCCGACTTCGTCATGGTCTTCGCCCTGGCCGAGGAGCACGGCGTCACCTGCTTCCTGGTGGACAGGGACATGGGCTGGACCTCGGAGCCGATCCCGACCATGGGCCAGTGGGGCCCCGCCTCGCTGGTGTTCCAGGACGTCCGGGTGCCGGAGGAGAACATCCTGGGCGAGCTGGGCAAGGGCTTCGAGCTGGCCATGCAGTGGATCGGCCAGGGCCGCTACATGATCCCCGCCCGCGCCATCGGCTCGTCCGAGCGCATGCTGCAGATGGCCATCGACTACGCCAAGATCCGCAAGTCGATGGGCCAGACCATCTCGAACTACCAGGCCATCCAGTGGATGATCGCCGACTCCCAGGTGGAGATCGAGGCCGCCAAGTGGCTCACGCTGTACGCCGCCTGGCAGGTGAGCCAGGGCATGGACGCCCGGCACGCCTCCTCCATCGCCAAGCTCAACGGCGCCGTCATGGCGAACCAGGTCGTGGACCGGGTGCTGCAGATCCACGGGGGCATGGGGTACACCAAGGAGCTGCCGATCGAGCGGTGGTATCGCGAGCTGCGCCTGCTGCGCATCTTCGAGGGCACCGACGAGATCCAGCGGCGCACGATCGCCCGCAACCTGATCAAGGGGCACGCTCGGCTCGGCCTCATCGGAGAGTGAGGGGCATGTCCGTCCGCGAACTGTTCAACCCGCGCTCGATCGCCCTGGTCGGCGCGACGGACAAGTCCGGCTGGTCCATCAGCACGCTCGGCAACCTGCGCGCGCACGGGTTTCCCGGGCCCGTGCACCTGGTCAACCCCCGGGGTGGCGTCGTGCACGGCATGCCGGCGCACAAGAGCCTCACCGACATCGCCGAACCCGTGGATCTCGCGTACGTGATGGTGCCCACCACCGCCGTGCTGGGCGTGCTGCGCGAGGGCGCCAAGCTGGGCATCGGCTGCTACGTGATCCTCACGGCCGGGTTCGGCGAGTCGGGCGAGGAGGGGGCGCGGCTGGAGGCCGAGATCGCCGGGTTCGCCGTGGAGCACGGGCTGACCATCCTCGGGCCCAACGGCAACGGCTACATCAACGCCGCCGCGGGCGTGACCCCGTACGGGCTGCCGATCCCGCCGCCGCTGCTGCGCGGCGAGGTCGGCGTGGTGCTGCAGAGCGGCGCGCTGGCCAGCTCGGTCCTCTCCTTCGCGCAGGCCCGCAACGTCGGCATCAGCCTGCTCACCTCCATGGGCAACGAGGCCGTCGTGAGCGTCACCGACGTCATCGACTACCTCGTGGACGACCCGGCCACCCGGGTCATCGCGCTGTTCCTGGAGACGATCAGGAACCCGGCCGAGTTCTCCCGCGTGGCGCGGCGGGCGCTGGAGGCGGGCAAGCCGATCGTGGCGCTCAAGATCGGCCGCAGCACGCTCGCCTCGCACACCGCCCAGGCCCACACCGGCGCGCTGGTGGGCGACGACGACGTGATCGACGCGGCGCTGCGCCAGCTCGGCGTGATCCGGGTGCGCTCGCTGGAGGATCTCATCATCACCGCGGGGCTGCTGGCCTCCAGCGGGCCGCTGCCGGGGCCGCGCGTGGGCGTCGTGACGCCGTCGGGCGGCGCGTCGGAGATCATCGCCGACCGGGCCGAGGACGAAGGGCTGGAGCTGCCGGCGTTCGCGCCGGAGACGGTCGAACGGCTCAGGGAGATCGTGCCGGCCTTCGGCACCGTGCAGAACCCGCTCGACGTCACCGGGTACGTGCTCATCGACCGCACCCTGCTCGGCCGCGCGCTCGACGTGGTCACCGCCGACCCGAACATCGACCTCGTCATGCTGCTGTCCGAGCCGCCCAAGCTCGCGCCGCCCGACCCGGCGCCCGTCCTCGCCCAGTACACGGCCAGCGCCGAGCGCATCGCGGCCTCGCGGGTGCCGGTCGTGGTGGTGAGCAACGTGCTGACCGACGTGACCGCGTTCGGGCGGCAGGTGCAGCAGGAGACCGGGTTCCCGTACGTGGCGGGCGGGATCGAGCACGGCATGCACGCCATCGGGGCCGCCGTACGGTGGTCGCGGACACGGGCCAGGGTGCTGTCCCGGCCCGAGCCCATCCCCTGCGCCGAGGGGACGCTGCGCCCGCCCGGCGCGCACGGGGTGTGGGCCGAGCACCGCGCCGCCGCGCTGCTGGCCTCCTCCGGGCTGCCGGTCGTGCCGTCCGATCTGGCCCGCTCGGAAGCCGAGGCCGTCGCCGCCGCCAGGAGATTCGGCTATCCCGTGGTGCTCAAGGCCGCCGCCGAGGGGCTCGGGCACAAGAGCGACGTCGGCGGGGTCAGGCTCGGGCTCTCCGCCGAGGAGGACGTGCGGCGGGCCTACCGGGAGGTGGTGGCCGCGGTGCCGTCGCTCGACGGCGTGCTCGTCCAGCCGCAGCGCGGCGGCGGGATCGAGCTGCTGGTCGGCGTCGTCCGCGATCCGGCCTGGGGGCTCACGCTGGCCGTGGGGCTCGGCGGGGTCTGGGTGGAGGTGCTGCGCGACACCGCGCTGCGGGTGCTGCCGGTGGACGCGGGCGAGGTGCGTACGGCGCTGGCGGAGCTGCGCGGCGCGGCCCTGCTGGACGGCGTGCGCGGCGGCCCCGCCGCGGATCTGGACGCGGTGGCGGACGTCGTGGCCCGCGTCGCTTCGTTCGCCGAGTCGCTGGGCGACGGGCTGGAGTCCCTGGAGATCAACCCGCTGCTGGTCACCGGCTCCCGCGTCGAAGCCCTCGACGCACTGATCACCTGGCGCTGACCCCGCCCGTGGTTCGTGGGCTCCGTGGGCCGCCAGGCCCGTGGGCCCCTCGATCCGTGGGGCCCTCGGCCCGTGACTCCCCGGGTTTGTGGGGTCCCTGGGTTCGTGGGTCCCGGAGTTTTGGGGAGGGGCGCCCCCTCAGGCGCCCCTCCCCTGCTCACGGCAGGCGGTTGGACAGAACGAGGGTGGCGGCCGAGGCGAACATGCCGCCGTTGCCCAGGACCACGCTCACCTCCACGCCGGGCACCTGCGCCGCCGCCTCGCCGCGTAGCTGGCGTACCGACTCCTGGATGGCGAACATGCCGTACATGCCGGTGTGCGTGTAGGACAGGCCGCCGCCGTTGGTGTTGAGCGGCAGCCGGCCGCCCGGCGAGGTGTGGCCCTCGGCGATGAACGCCCCCGCCTCGCCGCGCCCGACGAAGCCCAGGTCCTCCAGGCCGTAGATGGGCACGTGGGCGAAGGCGTCGTACACCATGAGATGGTCGACGTCCGCGTGCGTGATCTTCGCCTCGGCGAAGGCCGCCTCGCCCGAGAGGCGGAAGCCCTTGGAGGTGGTGAAGTCCTCCATCTGGGAGATGATCGGCGACTCGGCCGCCTCCCCCGAGCCCAGCAGGTAGACCGGGGAGCGCCGGGCCCGCTCGGGCGTGGTGACGATCAGCGCGCCGCCGCCGTCGGTGACCAGGCAGCACTCCAGCAGGTGGAAGGGGTAGGCGACCAGGCGCGAGGCGAGCACGTCCTCGACCGTGATGAGGTCGCGGCACATGGCCCTGGGGTTGAGGTGCGACCAGCGCCGCTGCGCCACCGCGACCTCGGCGAGCTGCTCGTGGGTGAGGCCGGTCTCCTTCATGTAGCGCAGCGCGGTGATCGTGAACGACGTGGGCGGGCCGACCACCCCGTACGGCAGCTCGAACTGCCCGAGCAGCGAGTCGGGCCCCATGCCGTAGCGACCGGCCCCGACCCGCGAGCGCCCCGACTCGCCGTGCGTGATGAGCACGGTGTGGCACATCCCCGCCCTGATCGCGGCGGCCGCGTGCCGCACGTGGAAGAGGAACGACGAGCCGCCCACGCCCGTGCCGTCCAGCCAGGCGGGCGTGACGCCGAGGGCGTGGGCGATCTGGATCGGGCCCGGCGTGCCGACGGTGGCGATGCCGTCGATGTCGTGGATGGTCATGCCCGCGTCGGCGAGGGCGTTCCTGGCGGCCTCCAGGTGGAGCTGCAACGTGGAGTGGCCGGGCAGGCGGCCCACCTCGTCGGTCTCGGCGGCGCCGGCGATCACCACGGTCATCGGGCACCTCCGGCCGGCTCGAACAGCGGCACGGTGACCTCGCCCCGCCGCTCGAACACCACCTGCAGCTCCATGTCCAGGGGCAGGTTCTCGGGGACGTTCGGCACGCCCACGATGTTGGTCATCATCCGCACGCCCTCCTCCAGCTCCACGACCGCGATCGCGTACGGGGCCTCCTCCTCGAAGCCCGGCGCGGGACGGTGGTTGATGACGTACGAGTAGAGGGTCGCCCGCCCGCTGGCGCGGACCCATTCGACCTGGTCGCCGCCGCACCGGGGGCAGGTGGGGCGAGGGTAGAAGTAGTGGCGCTCGCAGGTGGTGCAGCGCTGGATCCGCAGCTCGCCCGCGGCGGTCCCGTCCCAGAAGGGCTGGGTCTCCGGTGTGGGCTTAGGTGCCGGCTTCATCAGCCTCCCCAATCCTAGTTCTAGAATTCCACTCTAGATCTAAGTTCTGCGGCACCTCAAGAGCCCGGACGCTCAGGGGCTGGGGATGCCGTTGCCGTTCCTGCCGCGGCCGGCCAGCACGTCCCCCAAGGTCGGACGCTCCTCGGCGGGCTCGCGCGGCCCCGGCTGGGCGAGCTGGATGAGCACCCCGTGCGCCTCCTTGGGGTGCAGGAACACCTCCTGCCAGCGCGGATCCGACCGGTTGAGCCCGTGCAGCCGGTAGCCGCGCCCGGTCAGCCTGGCCACCGCCGCGCCGAGGTCGCTGACGTGGAAGTTGAGGTGGTGGACGCCGCCCCTGCCCCTGGTGAGCTCGAAGAAGCTGTCGAAGAACGTCGAACCGGCCAGCGGCTCCATCAGCTCGACCTTGCCGCCGTTGCCGTACGTGAGCTGCAGCGTGCGGTAGCCGGCCCGCAGGTTGTCACCGCCGCCGCCGAGATGCCGGCCGCCCAGCAGGTCGCGATAGATCGGCAGCAGGTCCCTGATCCGGGGCGCCGCCACGGCGGTGTGGTCGAAGTGTACGTCGAGGCCGTCCAGTTCCAGGTCCACGCGGGGGGCTCCTCGCTCTCGGCAATCCTAGAATTTCATTCTAGCCACGGACCCGGCCTCACACCCTTGACGGAACCAGATGTGAGAGGCAGCATCGCAGAAATAGATTCTAGAGCTGTCTTCTAGAACTACACGGGGGGTAAAGCTCGACCAGAAAGGTTGGCCATGAGGCTGTCCTACGTCCGTGAGCTCGACGAGTACCCGACCGGCGCCCGGCGCATGAAGATCCTCACGATGGCCGTGCTGGCCATCCTCATCGGCTCGTACGAAGGCCAGATCGCCCCCGTCGTGCCCCTGCTGCTCAAAGACCTCGACATGTCGCTGGCCACGTACGGCGCGGTGTCCGGCGGCGCCGCCGTGACCGGGGCCATCGCCTCCATCATCGGCGGCCGGCTCACCGACCGCCTGGGCCGGGTCAGGCTGCTCGTCCCCCTCATGGCGCTGACGGCCGTCCTCTGCTTCACCATGACCCTCGTCCACACCCCGCGCGACCTGCTGATCGCCCGGATCGTGCTGGCGTTCGTGGACGGCGTCGCCATGGCCAGCACCGCGCCGCTGATCCGCGACTTCTCACCGCGCCTCGGACGCGCCCAGGCGTTCGGCTTCTGGACGTGGGGCCCGGTCGGCGCCAACTTCCTCGCCGCCGCAGTCGCCGGATGGACGCTGCCCATCTTCAACGACTCCTGGCGCTCCCAGTTCGTCATCATGGGCTGCTTCTCGCTGGTCATCTCGATCGTCATCGCGCTGAACATCGCCGACCTCTCCCCCGAACTGCGGGCCAGGATCCAGCACACGGAACGCGCCGCCAGCCAGGTCGTGGACCTCTCCAAGCCGCCGACCCTGCGCTCGCTGTTCAGGCGGCGCAACATCTGGGCCCACGTCGTCGGCATCTCCCTGTGGCTCGTCCTCTACATCACGCTCTCGCTGTTCGGGCAGACCATGCTGGTCGGCGCGCTCGGCATCAGCAGCGCGGAGGCGTCCACGATCATGGCCGCCTTCTGGAGCCTCAACCTCATCACGCTCATCGTCACCGGCCGCCTGTCCGACCGTACGCAGCTGCGCAAGCCGTTCTCGCTCGGCGGCACCATCGCCGCCGTCCTCGTCACCGCCTACCTCGCCGTCTCGCTCGGCCAGGAAGGCGTCTCCACCGGCCTGCTGATGGTGGTCGGCGCGCTGCTCGGCGGCTCGCTCGGCGTCGCCTACGCCCCCTGGATGGCCAACTACTCCGAGGACGCCGAGGACGCCGACCCGCGCCTGCAGGGCACCGCGTGGGGGCTGTTCGGCTTCCTCAGCAAGGGCATCGCGGTGATCGGCCTGCTCGTCATCCCGCACGTCGTCGAGGCCACCAACTGGCAGACGTGGCTGTTCGTGGCGCTCGGTTGCCTCGTCCTGTTCATCCCCGCCATCCTGCTGTTCAATGGGCCCTGGCGGCGGCCCTCGCAGCCCGCGCCCACTCCGGTCGCCGTCGGGAAGGAGGCCGTTTAGCATCGAATGCTGCAGGTCGTCTCCTTGGCGGTCTGTGCGAGCGCGCGGATGAGGTCGGTCTCGGCGGCGGTACGCCAGATCAGGGCCCAGCGGGCGAGCGGGGCGTCGCGGATGGGAACGTAGGCGATGTCGGACCGCGTCATGTAGCGGGCGGCGTGCATGTGCACAGGGGAGACGGCTTCGCCGCCGGCGATGACCGGGATCATCCCCATGAAGTGGGAGACATGCGGGCCTACCGGGATCGGCCGTCCGCTGGGGGTGTGCGTGGGAACGAGCGCCTGGCGCCAGTAATCGGGGCGGGCGCCGCCCAGCACGGTGAGGTCGGCGAGGTCCTCGTACGACACCGTGTCCCTGCCGGCCAGGGGATGGGTGGGTGAGAGCGCGAGCACGACGGGTTCGGTGTAGACGATCGGGCCGACGGTGAGGTCGGGTTCGTCGACGGGGAGCCAGATGAGCGCGACGTCGATGTCCCCGCTGCGCAGTGTCCCGAAAGGGTCGCCGAAGTCGACGCTGCGGATCTGCAGGTCGCATCCGGGATGGCGGGCCTTGAAGGCGTCGAAGAGGGGGCGCAGGTCCTGCGGGTTGTGCCCGACCATGCCCAGCCGCAGGACGCCGGTCGTGCCCTGGGCGGCCCGGACGGCTCGCTCGATGCCCTCGCGCAGCCCCCGGTACATGGGTTGGAGATCTTCGAACAGCTGCCGGCCGATCGGGGTCAGGGCCACGTTGCGGTTGTCACGGTCGAACAAGGCGGCGCCGATACGGCGTTCCTGCTTCTTGATCGCCTGGCTGACACGGGCCTGGGTCACGTGCAGGCGCTGGGCTGTGCGGCCGAAGTGCAGTTCCTCTGCCAGAGTCAGGAAGATTTCGATGTCGCGAAGCTCCACCCGCGCGCTCCCTTCGACTGATCAACAGGAGGGTATGGCATATTGCCGGATTTGAGATCATTTCTGAGGTTTCGGGCGATCACTCCCAGGGACGCCCGAAACACCAGCTTTGCCGCTCGATGTACTCACGGTTCTTGCAGAAGGGGCCCGCCGGCTGGCGAGCATGTGGACGTCAGGTCAGGCCCGGGTAGGGGCTCCTCATGATGCCGAAGTAGGCCTCGGGCGCGCCTTCGAGGTGTTCGGGCAGTGCGCTCATGAAGGTGCGCAGCAAGGGGGTGGCGTTATGCCGGTCGAGGTCCTCCTGGGAACGCCACACCTCGTAGAGGAAGAATCGGCCGTCCTCCTGCTCGTGAAGGTGGTACTGGAGGCTGCCCTCATGTCCTCGGGACGGCTCGACGAGGTCCGTCAGGAGCTTGCGGAGCTCATCGGCGTGTCCAGGCTTGGGGGTCAGAAATCCATAGAGCGAAACGGGCGCTGGCGCGGTAGGTGTCGTGGTCATGGGCTCAACGTTAGAATGTGACACGGATGTGAGATTCAAGCTGGCGTGCTATGAGGTGGGTCACATGAAGATCGGAGAGCTGTCGCGCAAGACCGGCGTGGCCGTGCGCCTTCTCCGCTACTACGAGGCCCAGGGGCTGCTCACCTCCCATCGCAGCGAAGGCGGCCACCGCCACTACGGACCCGAGGCGCCCGCCACCGTCGACCGCATCCGCACCCTGCTCGCCGCCGGGCTCCCCACCAGGATCATCCGGGAGCTCATGCCCTGCTTCGCCGGCGACGGCACCCGGCTGCAGGCCTGCGTTCTCGACCACCTCAGAACCCAGTACGCCGAGCTGGACTCTCGCATAGCCGACCTCACCCAGGCCCGCACGGCGCTCGGCGACATCCTTGACGCCTCGACTCGGACCCTCGTCGACACCGAGCCGGCCGCCATCTGACAGCAGGCCTTCGCGTCGCCCGCCGTCCTGTGAACGGGCGGCTGACCGGTGCGGGGTCGTCCGGCGGGGTCGTCCGGCGGCGCGGAGTGGGACAGCAGCCGCGCGTGGGCGGCCAGCACCTGGAACACGTCCCTGTCACGGTCGGCCTCGGGTACCCCGCGCACGAACCGCTCCTGCGCCTCGGGGAAGAACCTGCCGACACCCCGGTAGAGCCAGACGATCTCGCTGCGGCGGGTCATGGTGACGGCGGGGATGACGATCTCCGAGACCCGCTCGGGGTGGGTCTCGGCGTAGGCCAGGATCAGCGCCGAGCCCCACGAGCCGCCGTACATCAGCCACCGGTCGATGCCGAGATGCTCGCGCAGCCGCTCCATGTCGGCGATGAGGTGCTGGGCCGTGGGTGGTGTTGCGACTCAGGTCGCTCTCGTACGGTTCGATCGGGGGATACAACGGGGGCTCCTCTCAGGAGGTTAGCGGCTTCAAGGCGCGGCCCTCCTCCATGGCGCCGTCTTCCCGCTTGCGGTGACCGCGTTCCCTTGGTGGAGGGCGAGCCCTCCGGATGCTGATCTCCAAATATCGTAGCACTGTTATATTAGCGCTGTGACATCTCTGGACCCCACCCTCGTACCCGATCCCTGGCACGCCCTGCACGAGCTCCTGGCGGCCATGGACGCCGAGATCGAGCAGGTCTACCTCGAGCGTGGCCTCAAGGGAGTGCGGCCCCGGTTCGCCTATCCGCTGATCCGGCTCGCCCACACCGGACCGCTCACCATCCGCGAGCTCGCCGAGTCCTTGAACCGCTCGCACTCTGCGATCAGCCAGACCATCGCCGCGATGCGCAAGGAGGATCTGGTCACCTCGGAGCCGGGACCTGATGCCCGCACCCGGCGGATCAGCCTGACCGAGCGCGGCCGGTCGCTGGTGCCGTTCCTGGAGGCGGAGTGGCGCGCCACCCACGACACGGTCGCCGAGCTGGACAGCGAGCTGCCGTATGCGATGACCGCCGTGGTCGAGGACGTGCGGCGGGCGCTGGAACGCCGGTCGATGCGGCAGCGGATCCTGCACCACCTTGCCGAGCCACCACGATGAGGCGGGTTCGGGTCCGGTTCATCGACACCCGCCCGCTGCGTTGCAGCCGGCCGTTTCGCCACCTGTGGATCGGCACCTCGGTCTCTCAACTCGGCGGACAAGTCGCCAACGTGGCGGTGCTGGCGCAGGTCTGGGACCTGACCGGCAGTCCCGTGGCCACCGGCGCCATCGGGCTCGCCACCGGCCTGCCGGCGGTGCTGTTCGGGCTGCTCGGCGGCACGCTGGCCGATACCGTCGATCGCCGTGTGGTGATGCGGGCCACTACCGCGGGCCACTTGCTGGCTGCCGCGGGGCTGTGTGCCCAAGCTCTGGCGGGCAACCGGAACGTGTTGTCACTGCTCGCCCTGGTCGCCTTGGCAAGCAGTTGCAGCGCTCTCGGAGTTCCTGCCCGGCGCGCCTTCCCGGTGCGGCTGTTGCCAGGTGACGAGGTCGCGGCCGGTCTTGCGCTGACCAATATGTCGTTCCAGGTGGCGATGCTGGCAGGTCCCGCACTGGCTGGGCTGATCATCGCCTGCTGGGATCTCCCTGCCGCCTACGGGGCCCAGACCGTGGCCCTGGTGGTGTCGATGCTCGCGACGATCCGTCTACCCGTCATGCGGCCAGAAGGCACCGGCGCGGCGGGCGGCAGGCCCCGGCCGAAGCGTGGGGGCTGGCAGATCGTTCTGCGCCGTCCCACGCTGTGGGGCTCGATGGCCACCGACCTGTCCGCGACGCTGCTCGCCATGCCCGTTGCCCTCTTCCCGCTGGTCAACGACCTCCGCTTCGGGGGAGACCCGCAGACTCTGGGCCTGTTCCTGTCGGCTGTCGCGGTCGGAGGGATCACGGCCGGTCTGCTCTCCGGCACGGTGACGAGCCGGCGCCGCGCCGGCCTGCTGCAGCTGTCCGCAGCGGGTGTCTGGGGCCTGGCGCTGGCCTGTTTCGGCCTGGCCGGGCCGTTGTGGATGGCGCTCGGCTGCCTGGCCGTGGCGGGCGCCGCCGACACCGTTTCCGTCGTCACCCGCAGCGCCCTGGTCCAACGGGAGACTCCGGACGCCTACCGGGGCCGGGTCTCCTCGGTGGAACACGTTATCGGCGTCGCCGGCCCCGAGCTCGGCAACTTCCGCGGCGGCCTGCTGGCGTCGGCCACCTCCGCCTCCTTCTCCCTGGTCTTCGGCGGGCTGTCTGCCGTCCTGGCGATCGTCGTCGTGTCCGCGGCCAACGCCCCCCTCCGGACCTACCGCCTGCCGCCTGCCGCCGGGACGCCTGTCGCCCCCGGAACCGACGACGCGGCGGCGGCCGCCGGGCCGCCCGTCAGCGACACCGCGCTCATCGACGACCTCCGCCGTCCTTGAGCTGGTCGTCGCAAGTGGGTCTCATCGGCGTCCCCGGAAGGTTCGCCGCAGATCGTCGCCCCACTCATGCGGGCGACGAAGGTGATCCCGGTCGGGGCCGGGTCCAGGAGTAGCGGTTGTTGCTGGCGTAGGTGCGGATCGAGGTGCCGATCGAGTGGGTGACCCAGAAGATCATGGCCTGGTGAGCAGGTCGGCCTTGCTGAAGACGGTCTCGATGTCGCCGCCGTTGTCGCTCCAGTAGCCGACGAGCTCTTCGAGATGGGCGCGGCGGACGCAGGAGTAACCGTCCTTCCTTGCCCGCGTCGTCCGGCCGGCACGACAGCTCCAGACGCCGCCGCAGGTCGTCCAGCACTTCGTCGAGAACGTGGATGCGGGTCGGCTGGAGCGACTACGTCACGATTGTTCCTCCTGTTCGCGTTGCTGACCGAGGTCCACCAGCCGCCTGAGTGCGGGTAGCGCGGCCACGATGGGCGCCCACTCGGCGGGGGTCAGGCGGCCGGTGAGCTCCGCGAGATGCGCGATGCGGCCGGCGCGACGCCCTTCCACGACGGCATCATCTGTGACGCCTTGGCCGTCTCTCGGTGCCGCCGGGCTTCAGCGTGGCGCTGACGGTGATCCCGCCGCCGAGGACGGCGTTCACCGACAACCGGCCGTCCCATGCCGCGAACCGCGCCTGGGCCACCTGGAGGCGTTCGGCGAGCCGGCCCGGCGGCAGCCCGATGCCGTCGCCGCTGACAGTCAGGCGCAGGCCGCGGGCACCCGCGGTCAGCGCGAAGCCCACGTGCCGCACCGTGCCGTCGGCCTCGAAGCCGGCCAGGATGTCGAGGACCGTGGCCTGGACGAGCTCCGCGAGCGGGAGGGCCAGGGGCTCGCGGGGAAGTGCCCACACCTCCACCGCGATCCCGGTCGCGCCGGACCAGTGCTCGAGGTGCGCGCGCAGGTCTCGTGCGGGCGCGATCCGCTCGTCGGGGCGGAGTCCGTCCAGAGTCATGGTCTTCCTTAGCTGTCGATACGGTGATGCCGGCTCAGGGGGCGGGGCGCAGCAGGCCGTACAAGTCAGTGATCGTTCCGGGCGCGGGCGTTCCTGGCGTTCCAGGCGGCAGCGCGGCCGAGCAGGCCCTGGCGCAGGCGGGCCACCGGCGCCTCGGCCGCAGGCGCGGCGTCGGCCGTGCGGTCAGTGATCCCGCCGAACAGGTTGTCCAGCTTCAGCTCGCCGGTGGCGACGGGCGAACCAGGAGTACCGGCCGTAGTAGCGCCGTCCCTGCACCACGCCGCCGGACGCGTCGCGGACCACCCGGTAGATGGCGGGGTAGCCGATCGCCTTGCCGCCGATGACGACCGTGTCGTGGGCTCCGTACATCACGCTGTCGCCGCCGGCGGCGATGCGCCGCGGCCGACCGGTCGATGAAGGTCTGCGCCTGAGAGGAGATCGAGCCCTCGGTCACCGGGCCCTCCGCCTGGTGGCCCACGAGGGCCCGGCGAACGTGGTGAGAGTCAGGGCGCTCAGCAGGGCAGCGGCAAGTAACCGCTTCTTGGTCATGGTCGTTCTTCTCTTCGGGCGCCTGAGACGGGCGCCGGTCGGGATGCTTGCGAGAAGAGTCGTGCATGCGACCGACGTGGCCGTGTGGCCGACGTGGCGCATGCCGATGTGACCGATGCGGCCGCTGTGACTGAGGCGACCGTCGCGGCTGTCGGCAATGATCAAGGCCACGTCGAGGCCCGCCGGCCTCCGGGCGAAGCGGGCGAGATCAGGGTGAGAGGAGCGCACCGGCAGGGCGTCCGCGAAGGTGAAGCCGGCTGCCGGTGTCGCCCGTCGGCTCGGTGTGTCCCGACGGCGCCTCGTCGGCAACGTCGACAGAGGTGGGCCTCGGCGCGCGACGGTCATGGCGGGTCGCCCGCTCGGCGCGGTGCGGTCCTGCCATGCAGAGTGTTGGAGTGTGCCGGTGTCTCCGTCAGGCGGAGCGCAGTGCAACGGCCATCTCGGCCGAGTCGTGGTCGGGGTCGACACCGTCCACGATGATCAGGTCACCTTCGAGATGGGCGGTGCGGAGCGGCTTGATCTCCTGGTAGGCGGCCGAGTCGTAGAAGTCGCGCGCGTGTGCCATCGACGGGAACTCCACCAGCACGACGTCTCCGGGCCACTGTCCCTCCCGGACCTCCATCGCGCCTCCGTGCACGAGGAACCGGCCGGAGAAGGGGTCCAACGCCGACTGGACCCTCTCCAGGTACTCCAGCACCTCGGGGTGGACCTCGGCGGACTTGCGAAGATGCGCGAGCATGTAAGCGGTCATCGTTCCTCCTTTTGGGTACGGGTGCGCCAGGCGCCGCTGATCCCCTGGGTACGGCCGGACATGACGCCGACGGCGTCCCGGCAGCCCAGGGCAGGGCACTCGGTCGATCTCGCCCGCGTGGGCTCAGGCTCCGGCCGGCACCCGGTCGAGAAACCCGAGCACCTGGCTGATGCGGCCGTCGTCGCCGATCACGACGACGTCGAAGCCGATGACAAGCGGATCGGCGCCCGCGGCACCGAGATGCCAGGTGAAGCGGGCGATGTCGTGGTGCGCGTCGACGGGCCCGCCCAGGCTGAACCGCAAACCCTCGAACTGCTCCTGCACCGCCGCGATGGTGGCGTTTAGGCCGTCGCGACCCCGGACCGCCACCACCGGGTCGGTGTACGTGGCGTCCTCGGCGAACACATCCGCGATGAGAGCCTGCCGCGCGTCCGGGCGGATCTCGTTCCACGCCGCCAGATAGCGTTCCACCAGTTCGTTCCTGTCGCTCATGACCTGTCTCCTCCATGATCGTTCCTGCGGCCCACGTCCTGGTACAGAACAGGTGGATCCCGCGCTTATCCGAGCGTTTCGGACATCCATAAGCCTGGCGTCCTGGAGTCCCAGGAACAATCTCAAGTCCGGTAACGTGCGATAACCTGCGACTAATCGCTGAAAGGGCGCGCGCAGGGATTCCACATGGCGCCGCCCCGTTCGACCGCGACAACAGTGATGCAGAACCTCACGCGGTAGTGAGAGTCATGACTTGAGCCGCTGCAGGATGACCGACCATCCGAACCTCCCGGCGCCGCGCCGAACCGCCACGGCTCCGGCTGAGGCGAGGAAGAGCCGCCTCTACGGCCACAGCGCCAAGGGCGAACGCCCGGACGACTGGGCTGTGACCGGCGTGCCATCCGCGATCGAAGCCCTGGCTACGGCATTGACAGTTTCACCTGGTCAGCGTTCGACCGCGAGAGTGACACCCAGGCCGATGAATACGCTCCCGGTTGCCGCATCGATCCGGCGGCGCACTGCCTGACGGCGGTGCAGCCAGCCGCCGATCTTTCCGGCCAGCACGCCGACCGTCGCGTCGGCCACGAACTCCAGGGCGATCAGGATGGTGCCGAGAATGGCGAACTGCAGCCAGACGGGTCCCGCCGCCGGATCGATGAACTGCGGAAGAAAGGCGATCATGAACGTGAATGTCTGCGGGTTGGCCATGGAGGAGACCACGCCGTTGAGAAAGGCCCGCCGGCCCGACATCCCGCTGACCGCCGGCTCATCGGCCGGAGCCTTCTTCCGATTGCGGATCATCTGGATGCCAAGGTAGATCAGATACGCTGCGCCGGCGAAACGTAGCACCGTGAAAACGACGGGGAACGCCGTCAGCAGCACGGCAAGCCCCGCAGCGGCCGCGACGATGTACAGCGCGTCTCCTGTGATGATCCCGACTGTGGCCAGCAGCCCAGCGCGGACGCCGCCGCGGACCCCACATCCGAGCACGAACAGCATGTCGGGTCCTGGAGTGACTAAGGCGACAATAGTGGTGACCGTGAACATGGCAAGCAGATGGGCATCGATAGGCATCTGGTGATTCTCCCATCTCGGGCCAGTACCGGCCGCGGGTGCCGCCAATGGACGCGACCGCAACCCCCACCCCTGCTTGCCGACAGGGCCGCCCACCGTCGATCTCATAGTCACCATCTCCGCCGACCACGACCCCGCGATCCAGCGGCTGGTCCGCGCCCTCGATGCCGACCTCGCCGCCCGCTACCCTGACGACCCCACCATCACCGCCGCCCGGCTCGGCCCGGCCGCTCGCTTCCTGCTCGCTGAGCTCGACGGCCACCCAGTCGGCTGCTGCGCCATCCAGCCCACCGCCGGCGGTGCCGAACTGAAGCGCATGTATGTGACTCCGCAGGCACGCGGCCGCGGCGTCGCCAGGCGACTGCTGGCCGAAGCCGAAGACCTCGCCACCGCCCTCGGCCACCGTCGGATCCGCCTGGAGACCGGCATCCACCAACCCGAAGCCATCGCCTTGTACACGCGCACCGGCTACATGCCCGTCCCGGCCTATCCGCCCTACCAGCACGACCCGCTCAGCCGCTGCTACGCCAAGCCACTGTCACCGTGAAGCTCATGCCCGTCGTACCGAAACCGGGAACGCACCGCATCGCTCAAGAAGTCACCCCGGATGTGGCTTCACCGTCGGCGTTGCGGCCTCTCCACACCGGATGGTTGCCGTCGCCCGACCCGCTGGGGTCGTGTCAACCTGAAACCGCAGGCCAAGGGACGGATCCAGCACTCTCTCTCGGTAGCGGTGCGCTGGCTCAGCGACCGGGTGATGCGAGCCCTTCACCGCTGGGGCGCAGTCTGTGCGGGACGGCTGCGACCGAGGCGGCGAAGGCGCCACGACGCACAAAAGCCGGCACCGCCGCAAACCCCCTCGGCACCAGGACATCACGGCACCGCCGGCCCCAGCCCGGTCCCACCGGTGTCGCCGCGCCCAACCCACCCGCACCACCGACGCCCTAAACGCCGAAACCACCACCCTCGGCGTACTGCCGAGAAGCGCCTGACGGTGGTGGCGGCGTGTGTCTGAGTGCGTGCCTCGGGAAACCCGGGACTACGGGATCAGTCGCGGTGGAGCTTGCGGTAGGTCACCCGGTGCGGGCGGGCCGCGTCGGCGCCCAGCCGCTCGATCTTGTTCTTCTCGTAGTCGGCGTAGTTGCCCTCGAACCAGAACCAGTTGGACCCTTCCTCCCAAGCCAGGATGTGGGTCGCGATGCGGTCGAGGAACCACCGGTCGTGGGAGGTGATCACGGCACAGCCCGGGAAGTCGAGCAGCGCGTTCTCCAGCGACGACAGGGTCTCGGTGTCGAGGTCGTTGGTCGGCTCGTCGAGCAGCAGCACGTTGCCGCCCTGCTTGAGGGTGAGCGCCAGGTTGAGCCGGTTACGCTCGCCACCCGACAGCACGCCGGCCTTCTTCTGCTGGTCAGGGCCCTTGAACCCGAACGCCGCGATGTAGGCCCGCGACGGCATCTCCACGTTGCCGACCTTGATGTGGTCGAGCCCGTCGGAGACGACCTCCCAGACGTTCTTGCTCGGATCGATGCCGCCCCGGCTCTGGTCGGCGTACGAGATCTTGACCGTGTCGCCGATGATGATGGAGCCCTCGTCGGGCGTCTCGCCACCGGTGATCATGCGGAACAGCGTCGTCTTACCGACACCGTTGGGACCGATGACGCCGACGATGCCGTTACGCGGCAGGTCGAACGTCAGCCCCTCCATGAGCAGCCGCTCGCCGAAGCCCTTGGTGAGCTTTTCCGCCTTGATCACCGTGGTGCCCAGACGCGGGCCCGGCGGGATCTGGATCTCTTCGAAGTCGAGCTTGCGGTATTTGTCGGCCTCGGCGGCCATCTCCTCGTAGCGCTGCAGACGGGCCTTGCTCTTGGTCTGGCGGGCCTTCGGGTTGGACCGCACCCACTCCAGCTCATCCTCCAGGCGCTTCTTGCGCTTGGCGTCCTTCTGGCCCTCGACCTTGAGCCGCTGGGCCTTCATGTCGAGGTAGGTGGAGTAGTTGCCCTCGTAGGGGTAGCACCGGCCCCGGTCGAGCTCGAGGATCCAGGTCGCGACGTTGTCGAGGAAGTAGCGGTCGTGGGTGACGGCCAGGACGGTGCCCGCGTACTTCTCCAGGTGCGACTCCAGCCACTGCACGCTCTCGGCGTCGAGGTGGTTGGTGGGCTCGTCGAGCAGCAGCAGATCGGGCGCCTCGAGCAGCAGCTTGCACAGCGCCACCCGGCGGCGCTCACCACCGGACAGCTTCGAGACGTCGGCGTCGGGCGGCGGGCAGCGCAGCGCGTCCATCGCCTGCTCCAGCTGGCTGTCGAGGTCCCACGCGTTGCGGTGCTCGAGCTGCTCCTGGAGCTTGCCCATCTCCTCCAGCAGCTCGTCGCTGTAGTCGGTGGCCATCTGCTCGGCGATCTCGTTGTAGCGCTGGAGCATCGCCATCGTCTCGGCGACACCCTCCTGCACGTTGCCGAGGACGGTCTTCTCCTCGTTGAGCGGCGGCTCCTGCTGAAGCATGCCGACCGTGAAGCCCGGCATCAGCTTGGCCTCACCGTTGGACGGCTGCTCCAGGCCGGCCATCATCCGGAGCAGCGTCGACTTCCCGGTGCCGTTCGGCCCCAGGACACCGATCTTGGCTCCGGGCAGGAACGACAGCGTGACGTCGTCAAGGACAACCTTGTCGCCGTGCGCCTTGCGCACGCGCTGCAGCGTGTAGATGTTCTCCGGCATGCCATCTAGCTTAGGGGCTCCCAACCCGGGCTACCGCCGCTCCCGCCCGTCAACCCGACCAGCAACCACCCGAGTCCCGGGCTGTCACCCCCGACATGCAGGAACACACCTCCTCGCGGGGAAGCAAGACTCAAGGGGCAACACAACCCTCCCCACCCCGCCCACCCAAAGGTCCACACCCACGCCCCCGCCCGTCGGCACCGGCGCTTTCGCCGATGACCGCCGTCCTGACAGCGCTGACACCACACGCCGCACACAGCGGCGGGCCGGCGGGCCGGCGGGGTGGAAAGGAGACGGCCTGCGGATGCCGGACGAAGGGAAACGACGTGCGGATGCCGGCAAAAGGGAACGGACATGCGGATGCCGGACGAGGAGAGGCCGGGTGGCCTGGTCAGGGGGTGGGGTCGGGGTCGGGGTCCTGCGGCGCGGGGGTGGGGTCGGGGGGTGGGGTGGTGTCCGTAGGGAGGGGGTGGGGTGGCGAGGACGGGACGGCGGGGATGCAGACGCGGTCGCGGCCCAGCTCCTTGGCCCGGTAGAGCGCCAGATCGGCGGCCGTCAGCAGGTCGATCAGGTCGTCACCGTGCACGCTCATCAACGCCACACCCGTCGAGACCGTGACTTTGACCAGGGTGTCCTCGACGGGGACGGCCATGTGGCTGATGTGCACGCGCAGGCGTTCGGCGACGCGGCGGGCCTCGTCGATGTCGGCGCCGGGCAGCAGCACCACGAACTCCTCACCGCCGAACCGGCCGACCACGTCGTAGTCGCGCAACTGGCTGCGCAGCATGGACGCCACCCCGACCAGCACCTCATCGCCGACGAGGTGGCCGTGAGCGTCGTTGACGCGCTTGAAGTGGTCGATGTCGATGATGAGGAGCGCCAGGGACTCGCCGGTGCGCCGCGCTCGTACGATCTCGGTGTCGGCCTCGCGCTGCCAGGCGGCCGCGTTGAGCAGCCCGGTCTTGGCGTCCGTACGGGCGGCGGCCTGGAGCTGCGCGTGCAGGAGGCTGCGCTGCAACAGCACCACGGGCGGAAGCGCGAGCAGCAGCAGAGCCATGTTGAGCCCGCACGCGATCGAGACCGTGACGCCCAGGCACAGCTCGACGATGTCCAGCAGCACGCTCTCCCGGTCCCACAGCACCTCGCGCCACGTCATGTCGGGGTCGGCGGTGTGCGCGGCGATGGCGATGAGCGCCATGTTGAGCACCGAGAAGAGCGCGGCGGCGGCCACCGCGAACATGATCGGCGCCCCGCTCCCCTGGGCCAGCACCGACGGGTCGGGAACGAACCAGTGGAAGCCCAGGGACGCCGTGCACCCGGCGAGCCCGATGGCGGCCGAGCTGAACACCCGGCGGTAGAGGACGGTGGCGCGTACCCGCACCTGGAGCAGGATCTGCAGCACGATGGGGGCGAAGAGCGCGTACACCGGCGGGAGGAGCAGCGCCACCGGCAGCCACCACGCCGACAGCAGGTCGCGCGACACTCCGGCGGGCATGCCGAGCCGCCTGGTCGCTTCGATGCAGACAGCGCCGCACGCCATGAGAGCGGCGAACGTCAGCGCGTCCCGCCACTGGAAGACGGTGAACGCCGAGAGCATGACGATCGCGGCGAGATCAAGAGCGACGATCGCGCACAAGTAGCCGACCAGCGGGCGACGTTGCCCGAGCAATGGCCAGCGGTCGGTCAGTGTTGACACTCCGTCGCGAGGCTTGATCGAGGCGTGACTGGTCACCGCCATCTCGTCTCCTCTCAGACTAACGATGTGTAACACAATAATTGCGGAGTGTGCGATGTGCGATGGGAACCGATACGTTTGGCAATGACCACACCTGCTCAATTCGCGAGCGGGCCATGACGGACAGCCGCGCTGGAAAGGAGCAACCATGGTGCGGGGCGTTACCTGGACATGACAGGTGCTCTAGCCCACTGAGGCGGGCAACACACCATCGGCCGTCCCTCGGGGGCGTTCGCGAAATTCCGGCCGGTGCCCCCCTCCCCCCTCCCGCCTCACCACCAGCCGAGTCACACCGCCCCAACGGCACGCACCCCACCTCCCCACCCCCTGCTCCCTCCCGCCAAACTCCCTCCGCCCAACTCCCTCCGCCCGACTCCCTCCGCCCAATTGCCTCCGCCCAACTCCCTCCCGCCCGACTCCCTCCCCCGCCAGATCCCCCTTGCGCCCGTCCGCACCTCTCCCCCGACCTCCCGCCCGTTCCCCTTTCCTGCTTGCGCGCGGCGCATGCGCGCCACCTCGGCGGCATGGGGCTGGTGACGACCTCAGACGCTGCCGGCTGCGGGCCAGGGAAGCTGAGCGGTAAGCGGTGAGCGCGCCCGCCACCCGCTGGGCGTGCAGGGTAAGCGCCCGCGACCCGCTGGGCATGCAGGGTAAGCGCCCGCGACCCGCTGGGCATGCAGGGTAAGCGCCCGCGACCCGCTGGGCATGCGGGTGAGCGCGCCCGCCGTCCGTTGGCGTGCATGGTGGACGCGGATGCCGGCGCGTTCCGCGATGTCCCGTGCCGCACGGCGGTCAAGGCCGATGCGGCGCTGGCCTATGCGGCACGGGGCATGGTTGCCGGTCAGGCGGCGGCGCGTTCTTCTGCTGCCGGGTGGTCTTGCTCCTCAGTCGCTGCCGTCGCCTCGGAGTCGTTTGCGGTGGTGGTGGCGGTCAGGATGCGGACTGTGTCGTCGTTCGGGCCCAGGGTGCGGACGAGGGCGTTGCCCGATCTGGTGTCCTGAGCCGATGGCTGCTGCTGCTCCGAGTTCGCGGCGGTGAAGTCGGGCATGGGGGCGCGGCTGGGGCGGGTGCCCATGGCCCAGTCGCGGGTCTCCTCGTCGAGCTTGTCGCGCATCTCCTTGCTCATCGAACCGATGCCGCTGCGCCCGGGCTTGGTGAACACGCCCGTGCCCCACCGCAGGTCGTGGCCCACGGCGCTGGCCTCGATCTCGGGCATGAAGCGGCGGTCTCCGTCGGTGCCGAACTCACGGATGCGGAGCTTGCCCGACACCACCACCGGCTGCCCCGCGCGTATGGACGCCGCGACGTTCTCCCCGAGCGCACGCCAGCAGCGGACCGTGAAGCAGACCTTCTCGCCGTCCGTCCACTGGCCGGTCTTCCTGTCGAAGTAGCGATGTGAGGTGAGGACCTTCAGTGAGGTGACCCTCGTGCCCTCGTCGAAGCTGTACTGCCTGGGCTCGGCTGCGACGTTACCGGTGAGCGTGATGTAGATGTCGTTCATCCCATGCCTCCCATGCGGCGGGCCCGCTGCCCGCGACCTGGGCAATACGGTGCCGTGGAAGGGCAGGGGCGGGGACGTCCGAACGCGGTTCTGTGGAGGGGGAACAACAATGGGCGTCGCCTGTGGATAAGGGTGCCTGTTCGCGATGGCGGCACCACAGGCGCCGGTAGGCGCCGGTCAATGGTGGCGGTGTCTCTAAGCGCTGAGCAGCGATGGTGGTGCCTCCACACGCTGAGCAGCGATGGTGGTGCCTCCACACGCTGAGCAGCAGTGGTGGTGCCTCCACACGCTGAGCAGCAGTGGTGGTGACGTAAGAGCCGCCGCATGGGAAAGGCTGCCCGCTCGTCCGAACGCGGGCAGCCTCCAACACCCCTCAGACGGACAAGTCCCGCATGGCCGTGTAGAAGGCGTGGTGCCGTTTCAGCTCTTCCTCCACCGGCTCCACGACCATGGTCGCCGACACGGCCGCGACGCGCCGGCGCATCTCCCGCTCGAGACGCTCCCGCTCCCGCGAAGCGCCCAGCTCGACGAAGTTCCGGGAGGCGATGCCGGACAAAGCCCCCAACCCCAGGACGGACGCCATCATCAGCCCCACCCACGGCAACGTCGCACTGTCGCCCAGGAGCTCCAGGGCGTCCGGCAACTGACCGGGCATGAGCAACCCCACGACCAGCCAGGCGAGCCCGGCCACGAACGCCAGCACCAGCAGGTACTGCCAGACCTTGAGCACCCACCACCACACCGGTACGCGATCGAGCTGCGGCGCCACCTCGGCGAGATCCTCGGTGAGCGCCTGCGGCAAACCCCTGGACCGGCCACGAGCCGCCTTGTACACGGCCGTCCGCCACACCGGATGCATGCCGCCGGACAGCCCGTCGGCCAGCGCCTGCACCGCGTTCGCCACCTCGGCCGACTGCGCGGTGACCGACGTGGTGCTGATGCCGCGGATCTCCTCCGCGACGTCGTCGAGCTTGAGGCTCTTCAGCGGATCGGCACGGAACTTCCCCGCCCACCGCGGGTACGGCCACCCGACATACCGGTTCGACCGTTCGGCGTACATGTTCTCCATGGCCTCGCCCACGGCCGGCACACCCACCGCGTCGCACAGCGCGTCGGTGAGCCCCATGCGGCGGGCCTCGTCGACCGCGGACGGCGCCGACAGGGCCTCGCCCATCGGCATGGCCTGGCTGAGCTTCTGCTCCAGCCGCTGCAGGTCGGCTTCGAGCTTCTGGATGGCGGCCCTGCGCCGGGCGACCGCGGTGGCGATCACGCTCTTGAGGCTCTCGACGCCGCGGCCGGTGACGGCGGAGGTCGGTACGACGCTGGGGTGCTCGACGCCTTCCTTGCGCAGCAGGTCGTTGAGGTCGATGACCAGCTCGGCCAGCTCTTCCGTGGTCAGCCGGTCGGCCTGGTTGAGCGCGAACACGGTGACCGCGTCGTGCCCGGCCAGCTCGGTGACGTAGCGCCGGTGCGTGGACGCGTCGGCGTACTTCTGCGGGTCGAGCACCCACACCACCAGGTCGGCCAGCCCGATCAGCCGGTCGGCCTCGGTGTCGGTGAGCGCCCTGATCGAGTCGTGGTCGGGCAGGTCGAGCAGGATCAGCCCGTGCAGCTGGCTGTCGCCCTTGTCGAGCGCGCTCGCCCGGGAGAAGCGGTGACGCCACTGGATCTGCAGCCAGTCGAGCAGTGGCCCCGATCCGTCGAGCCCCCACACGCAGGCGTGGGTACGGGCGGTGGTGGGCCGGCGTACGCCGGTGGGCGACAGCTCCAGCCCCGAGATGGCGTTGAACAGCGATGACTTGCCGCTGCCCGTGCCGCCCGCGAGGGCGACGACGGTGTGCTCGGACGACAGCTTGAGCCGGTCGCCGGCGCGCAGCAGCAGCGCACTGGCCTCGTCGAGCAGCTTCTGGTCGAGCCGCCCCTGGCCCAGCTCCACCACTTTGGCGAGCGCGGACAGCCGCGGGGCGAGCCCCGGCCTGGTGGTCGTGGTGGTCATCGAGCGACCTCGAGGTTGTACGTAGCCTGGTAGAGGCGGGTTGCGACGGACTCGTCCGGAATGCCGGCGGAGTCGAGCGCCTTCACGTAACGCATGGCTTCCTCGTCGAAGAGCATGCCGATCCTGGCCCGGAGATCACTGAATGCCTTGGTGCCGATGCCGCGCAGGGACTCGGCGCCGAGCAGGGCGTTGACCAGCCGGTGCGGCACGCCCTCGCCGTTGCCCCCGCTGAACATGGCCACCATGAAGATCAGGGCGAGCGACTCGGGGTCGAACGAGACGATCTTCGACACCGAGCGCTTGGCCACGCCCTCCGTGCGTACGAGCTCGCCCAGGTGGTCCTGCCAGGACGCGATCGCGCGGCCGGTGTGGCGTACGAGGTCGTCCGACGGCCTGTCGAGGTCCTCCCCGAGCTTGGCCCCCAGCTCCGAGCGGTGCCGCCAGCGCGCCGCCACCTCCTTCGAGGCGCGGTTGGCCGCGGCGACGATCACCGACTCGAGCCCCGACCTGATCGCCGCCTTGAACGCCAGCACCCGCTCCGGCGCCTGCCTGGCCGCCCTGCCGCGCCTGCGCAGGTGCAGCGCGCGCATCAGGTCGCCGGAGCCGGCGAAGTCCTGCCAGCGGGCCAGCACCTCGCCGTGCAGCAGCGAGCCGTTCTTGGACGCCTTGTCGATGTCGCTCAACGCGCTCAGGAACGCGGCCTCGACGTCGCCGCGCAGCTCCGCCCTGATCGCGGCCCCCGCCTCCAAGTGCTTGGCCAGCGCGGGCACGCGGGTGCGGAAGCTGTTGAGCACGCCGTTCAGCGTCTCGCGTACGGCCTGCGCCCGCCTGGCCTCGTCGACCGACAGCTCCGCCAGCCACAGCCGCAGCTCCGTCACTTCGCTGTCGGGCAGCCTGCCGTCGGACACCTTCGACTCGTGGATGACGAACCGCTCGATGTCGCCCAGACCGTATTCGGTCAGCATGCGGACGAAGTGCTTGAGCACCACGTCGGCGGACTTGTCGGGCACCCGGGACAGGACGATCGCCAGCCGGGCGCCGCGCTCCTTGGCCAGGCGCAGCACGTTCCAGGCCGGCGCGTCGGCGTAGCGGGCGGCCGTCGTCACGAAGATCCACAGGTCGGCGGTGTCGAGCATGCGGCGGGCGATCTCGTGGTGCTCCTCGACCACCGAGTCGATGTCGGGGGTGTCGAGCAGCGCCACGCCCTGCGGCAGCTTCTCCGTCGGGGCGATGACCACGCTGTCCAGGCCCGCCTCGGGGGTCGGCTTGTCGAGCCGCTCAAGGCCGCCCAGCAGCTCGCCCTCCGCGAACCACTTGTGGTCCTCCGGGTGGCAGACCAGCACCGGGGTGCCGGTGGTCGGGCGGCGCACGCCCGTGCGCGAGACGTTCTTCTCGGCCAGGCTGTTGACCAGCGTGGACTTGCCCGCGCCCGTCGAACCGGCAACCACGATCAGGGCCGGGGCCGTGCTCGTCTTGATCCTCGGGACGACGTAGTTCTCGAGCTGGGCCAGCAGGGCCGCCTGCGCCTGCCGTGCCTCGGACGACCCTGGCAGGTCGTCGCAGAAGCGTACGTCGGCGATGCTCTCGCGGAGGGCGTTCAGGGCCGTCGTGAGCGCCTCGACCGTCTCGGGCGGCAACTCCTCGACCCGCTCACCGGGCCCGGGCGGCGACACCTCCGGCCACCCGGCCTCGCCCCCATCTTCCTGAGCGTCCTGGGCCTGGGCGTCTTGGTCCTGGGCGTCTTGGGACTGGGCGTCTTGGGACTGGGCGGCCTCAGCCTGCTCGCCGCCCTCCGGGGGCTCGCCAGAGGCGGCCTGCTCGCCGTCCTTCGGCTGCTCGTCGGAGCTCTGCTCGCTCTGGGACTGCGGCTCGGACGCGGCGGGCTCGGAGGTTTCCGGCTTTCCGGCTTCGTCCGCGCTCACCGGCTCATCGCGCTGCCGAGCATCCTGTACGTCACCAGCGTCGGCCGACGGGGACGGCTGTTTGCCCACCGGTGGCTGCCGCAGCACGGCCGGCTTCTCGAAGAGCGAGGGGCGCCCCGGGGAAGGCTCAGAGGACGCGGCCGGCACGTCGATGGACGGGAACGACGGCCAGTCGAGCGACGGCAGAGACGGTTCGTCCGTGGACCGATGGGAGGGCCCATCGCTGGACGGATAGGACGGCGCGTCCGTGGACGGGTACGAAGGCCCGTCGGTGGACGCGAAGGACGGCCTGTCACCGGGCGCGGGCTCCCGGAGGACGGCCGGCTTCTCGAACATCGAGGTGCGCCCGGAAGGCGGCTCGGGCTGCTGCTCGACCTTGCGCGCCGGACGGAACGCCCACGAGGTCCCGTCATCGGCCGCCGAGCCCGCGGCAGGAGACGATCGGCCAGGCGCCGGGAACTCACCGGAGGGGCTGTCGGTGGCAGGAGGGTTCTGCAACACGGCCGGCTTCTCGAACAGTGAAGGTCTGGGGGACGAAGGCTTCTCGAAGAGCGAAGGCCGACGCCCGCCCTGCTCCTCGGGCGCGGAGGCATCGGCATCCGCCCGCTCATCGGAGGCTGTGCTGACGGTGCTCGCCTCGGCCTGACCCTGGGCAGCAGTTTCAGAGTCGCCGGGAGCGGCCGCTTGAGCCTCGGCAGTTTGGGCCGGCTCGGAATCAGCGGCTCCGGTCGGGCCGGTCTCGCTGTCTTCGGCTGTCTCGACGTCGCCGCCGGCGGCCGCTTCGGGCTCGCTGGGTCCGGGCGCGTCGGCCTCGTCAGGCGTGACCGCCTCTGTGGCGTCGGATGGAGCGTCGGCCTCGTCTCCTTCGATGGCGGCGGGCTCGCCGGACCCCGATGCTTCGGGTTCGACGGTCGCTTCGCGCTCGGCTGCATCGTCGCTCTGGGCGGGCTGAGTGGCCTCGCTCTGGCTTTCGCGTGGGCCCTTCTCGGGCGCGGAGGCCGTGGTGTCCCCGGGCGCGGAGGCCGAGGGGCGTTCCGGGGTGGAGGTCGTGGCGTCCTCGGGGGTGACCGGGAGGGCTTCGGTCAGGGGGGTCGCCTCCTGCAGGAGGTTGCGGGGCTCGGACTTCTTAGGGCGGCGGGGGTGGTCGTCAGCGGATGTCGGGTCCCCCGTGCCCTCTTCGGATGCCTCCGGGAGGGCGTCGTCGGTTATCGGGCGGAAGCTCATCGTCTGCTCCCCGGGCGGCTCCGGCCGCCCGTCATCCATGGCCGTGTTCACGGCAAGCGCTCCGCTCGAACCATCTCGACCTCCTGGCCGACCCTCACGACGTCGCCGACGATGACGATCGCCGGCGGCCGGATCCCAGCCGCGGACACGCGGTCGGCCACGGTGGAAAGCGAAGCGGTGACCGCCCGCTGGGTCGGAAGGGTACCGTCCTGCACCACCATTACGGGAGTCTCTGGAGAACGTCCGTCACGGATGAGCGCTTCTGCGACTTTTGGCAGGCGTTCGACGGCCATCAGCAGCACCAGAGTGCCGTGGGAACGCGCCAGGGCGGGCCAGTCGACGGTGGAGGCGGGGTCGTCGGGGGCCACGTGCACGGAGATCACGTGGAACTCCTGGCTCACCCCGCGATGGGTGACGGGCACGCCGGCCGCGGCGGGCACGGCGACGGCGCTGGTGAGGCCGGGCACGATGAGCACCGGGATGCCCGCCTCGGCGCAGGCGATGAGCTCTTCGCCGCCCCGCCCGAACACGAACGAGTCGCCGCCCTTGAGCCTGACCACGAACTTGCCCTGCCTGGCCCGGTCGATGAGCAGCTCGTTGATGGTCTCCTGGGGCAGCGAACGGCCGTAGGGGACCTTGGCGGCGTCGATGAGCTCGACGTCGGGGGCCAGCTCGTCGAGCAGGGCGCGCGGCGCGAGGCGGTCGGCGACCACGACGTCGGCCTGGGCGAGCAGCTGGCGCCCGCGCACGGTGATGAGGCCGGGATCGCCGGGGCCGCCGCCGACGAGGGCGACACCGACGGGTTTGGTGCGGTTGCGCCGGGCGTCGACGGTGCCGTCGCGCAGCGCGCCGACGATGGCGTCGCGGATGCCCGCGGCCCTGCGCGGGTCGCCGCCGGCGGTGACGGCCACGCCGATCTCGTCGACCCGCCCGGTGGCAGGGGTCCAGGCGGCGGAGGCGTCTTTGTCGTCGGCGCGCACGCACCACACGCGCTTGGCCTCCGCCTCGGCGGCGACCGCCGTGTTGACCGACCTGTCGTCGGAGCACGCCTGTACGAGCCAGGCCCCGTCGCAGTCGCCGACCTCGTAGGGCCGGGCGTGCCACGTGACCCTTCCCGCGGCGATCAGGTCGTCGAGCGCCGGTGTGACGGACGGCGAGACGACCGTGACCTCCGCACCGGCCTCTAGCAGCGCGGGCACCCGGCGCTGGGCGACGCGGCCGCCGCCCACGACGAGCACCCGGCGGCCGGAAAGCCGCAGGCCGAGGAGGTAGGGACCCATGGGGGGAATCTCCCGTTCGCGAAGGTTGTGTTAAGAGGTAAACCTACCGGCTTCGCTTGTGTCATTTGCTGCGCACACGTTAACGAGCGTGGAAAGCGACCGCGCGAGGCCCGCCCTCATCGTCACCACGGCGTCCGGCCATCGCTGTCAGGCCCCAAGGATAACCCGATCCCGCAGGCCATCGCCCTTGCCGAGAGCCGTTGCGGGCATTCGGGCAGGCGTGGCCCGGTGACGGCCGAGCGCCGCCAGGAAACCTGAGCGCCCTGGTCGCCGTACGGAACGTCACACGGGCTTCTCGGTCACCCCGGCCGAGTCGAACGTGGCCACCTCGTGCAGCACCCGCACCGCCGCGCACACCGTCGGATGCGCCAGCAGGCCGCCCGTGCCCTCGCCGAGCCGCAGCTCCAGGTCCATGATCGGGCGCAGCCCGAGGTGGTCGAGCGCGGCGCCGTGGCCGGGCTCGGCGGAGCGGTGACCGGCCACGCAGTGGTCGGTCACCGCGGGGTCGAGCGCCGCGGCGACCAGCGCGGCGGCCCCGGAGATGACGCCGTCGAGTATCACCGGCACGCGGGCGGCGGCCCCGGCGAGGATGAACCCCGCGATGGCCGCGTGCTCGAACCCGCCCACGGCCGCGAGCGCCCGCAGCGCCTCGCTGGGCGAGGAGGCGACGTCGGCCAGGGCGTGGGAGCGCATGGCCTGGCGGACGATGCCGACCTTCAGCTCGTACGTCTCGTCGTCGATGCCGGTGCCCCGCCCGGTCACCTCGGCCGGGTCCCTGCCGGTGAAGGCGGAGACGAGGGCGGCCGAGGCGGTGGTGTTGGCGATGCCCATGTCGCCGGTGATGAGGCAGCGCGCGCCGGAGTCCACGAGGTCCCTGGCGGTCTGGATGCCCGCCTCCAGACCCCGGACGGCCTGGTCGACGGTCATGGCGGGGCCGGCGGACAGGTCGGCGGTGCCGTACGCGACCTTGCGCTTGATGAGCCCCGGCGCGTCGGGCAGGTCGGCGGCGACGCCGACGTCCACCACGGTCACGGACGCGCCCGCCTGCGCCGCGAAGGCGTTGGCGACCGCGCCGCCGGCGAGGAAGTTGGCGACCATCTGCACGGTCACCTCCTGCGGCCACGGGCTGACGCCGCGCGCGTGCACGCCGTGGTCGGCGGCGAAGATGGCCAGGGCGGCCGGCTCGGGCATGGGCGGCGGGCTGACGCCGGCCGCGCCCGCGAGACGGATCGAGACCTCCTCCAGCGCGCCGAGCGAGCCGCGGGGCTTGGTGAGGCGGTCCTGGTGGGCGCGGGCGTCGGCGAGCGCCCCAGGGTCGGCGGGGCGGATCGCGGCGAGCGTCTCGGCGAGCACGAAAACCTCCACTTACGGGACGAGTTGGAGCGCTTCTTCGTAGCGGTCGATGACGACGTCGGCGAGGGTCTCGCAGTCGCCGATCACCTCGGCGCAGCGGATGTCGAGATCGGGGTGCCCGGCGCCGTACGCCAGCGCCTGCGCCCACACGCGCTCCAGCAGCCCGCCCGCGAACAGCAGGTACGGCACCACGATGACGCGCTTGGCGCCGAGCCGGCGGCAGCGTTCGAGCCCGCCGGGCACGCCGGGCGGCGTGACGGAGACGAAGGCGGTCTCGACGGTCATGAAGTCGTAGGCGTGGGTCTCCCAGAACAGCCGGGAGACGCGGTGGACCTCCGCGTTGGCGGTGGCGTCGGTGGAGCCTTCGCCGACCAGGACGACGGCGGTCTCGCCCGGCTCGACGTGGGCGTGGAGGTCTTCGGACGGCGAGGCGTCGACCGCGCGCAGCCGGGGCCTGGCACCGGCGAGCTCCAGCGCGCGCGGACGGGAGATCTCGGTGGCGGCCTCGTTGAGCCGCTCGGCCAGCAGCGCGAGCACGCGCGGGTCGGGGCCGAGGGGGCGGCCGTAGTCGTACATGAGTGTGGGGTGGCGCTGCTGCTCCAGCGCCATCGCGGCCGGGAACTCCTCGCCCACCCTGCTGAGGCTCAGCGGCAGCGCGACCAGCCGGTGGTGCCCCCGCGCGACGAGGGAGGCGACCGAGTCGCTCAGCCGGGGCGTGGCCCGCTCGAGATAGCCGCCCGAGACGTCGGCGCCCGTCTGGTCGAGGCGGCAGCGCAGGCGGTGTACGAACCTGCCGAACTCGGCGGCGTAGGCGTCGTCCTGTGAGCCCTGCCCGATCAGCAGGAGCGGCGGCTTCATTGAGGGAATCTCCGGTGCGGTAGACAAAGTCACGCGAGGATAACCGATGCGCGCCGGTAGGGAACAGGTCACCCTGTGTGCGCGGGCCTGGCGTGCACCACGAAGACGGGGTCGGCGGCGGTCAGGCGGTGTGCGCCGTCGGGGTCGACGCTCAGCCTGGAGGCCAGGATCTGCGTGCCCTCGCCGCGGTAGCCCTGCTCGCGCAGCCGGTCGAGCACGGCGGCCACCTGCTCGACCTTGCGCAGCGCGCAGACCAGCGCGCGTGGCCGCCGCGCGGCGCAGGCGTCGATCACGTCGAGCCCGCCGCCGCCCACGTAGACGGCGTCGGGGTCGGGCAGCGGCTCCAGCGCGGGCGGCGCCTGTCCCCTGGTCAGCGCCACTTTCACCCCGTGTTCGAGTACGTTGGCGCGCAGCGCGGCGCAGCGGGCCTCGTCGCGTTCGACGGCCACGACGGCCGCGCCGAGCCTGGCGCACTCGACGGCGATCTGGCCGACGCCGGCGCCGACGTCCCAGACCAGGTCGCCGAGCCGCGGCCCCAGCTTGGCCAGCACGTACGCCCGCACCTCGGGCGGGATCCCGTCGTCGCCGAACGCCAGCGCCCACTCCTCCGGCCCCGGCTGCGCACCCGCCACCCAGCCCCGCTCGCCCGGCCGGTGCAGCGGATCGACGACGAGCACCACGTCGGGGTCCTTCCACGGCCGGGTGGTGGCCTCGCCCATGCGGCTGTGGGTGACGCGCTCGTCGGGGCCGCCGAGGTCCTCGCAGACGATGAGCGCGCGCGGTGTGGTGGGCGCCAGCTCCCTGGCGATCTCGGCGGGGCCCACGCCGGGCGCGACGAGCAGCGCGACCTTGGGGTGGGCGCGGCAGGCGTTGACCACCCTGGCCAGCTGCGCGGGCCCGGACGGCGCCACGACCAGGGCGTCGTCCCAGTGCAGCCCGGCGCGGGCGAAGGCCGTGCCGACGAGCGACGTGGCGGGCAGGACGTCCGGCTTGAGCCCGTGTGCCCGCAGCTCGCGGACGACGCCGAAGAAGCCGGGGTCGCCCTGGGCGAGCACGACCGCGGGGCCCTCGCCGTGTTCGAGATGGTCGTCGATGGTCTCCAGCAGCGACGTGTCCCGCGCGGTCGCCGCGTTCAGCTTGAGCTGCCCGATGATCGCGTCGGGGCCCACGACGAGCCCCGCCTCCTGCAGTTTGGTCACCGCCCTGGCCGACAGCTCGGAACCGTCCCAGCCGACCACCGTGATCATGCGCCTCACCGTCCTCACCTCAAGGGTGACGGCTGCGGAGGGGTTTCACAAAGGGTGACGGGGTCAGTCCGCCGTGCCCTCAGGCCAGATCCGACGGGATGAGGCTGTAGACGACCAGGTCCTCGCCCGCCAGCGACGACCGCGCGACGCCCTCGCGGACGAAGCCGGCCTTCTCGGCGACCCGCTGGGAGGCGGTGTTGGCGGTGGCGGCGCGCAGCTGGAGCCGGGCGAAGCCGTGCCGCTCGAACAGCCAGCGGGCGACGGCCAGCACGGCTTCCGCCGCGTAGCCGTTGCCCCTGGCCCAGGGCGCGGTCATGTAGCCGACCTCGGCGGTCCTGTTGTGCCAGTCGAGGTCGCGCAGGTCGAGGTTGACCGCGTACCTGCCGGTCGCGAGCTCCTCGGCGGTCCAGGCGACGCCGATGCCGCGGATGCGCTGGCGCTCGGTGTGGGCGATGTAGGCGCGCGCGTGCTCCTCGGTGTAGCCGCGCGGCACGCCCGTGTGCTCCTGGGTGAGCGGGTCGGCGCCGGTGGCCGCCAGGTACGGCGCGTCGCGCGGCTCCTGGGGGCGCAGCCGGAGCCGCTCGGTGAGCAGGTCCGCGTTCGGCAGCGTGGCGCCGGGGGCCGGGCTGTCGGTGCGCAGCAGGCCGAAGACGACGAGGTCGTGGGCGCCGTCGTCGTCCAGCACGGCTTCGCGGATGACGCCCTCCCAGGTGAAGCCCGCTTTGCGGGCGACGCTGAGCGAGGCGTGGTTGTCCAGGTTCGCGGTCAGGTCGATGCGGCGCAGCCCGACGGTCTCGAACGCCCACTTCGCCAGCCCGCGCACCGCCTCGGTGGCGAAGCCGCGACCCCGGTAGAGGGGGTGCACGCCGTAGCCGACCTCGGTCGTCCCCGTGCTCCATGAGGTCTTGAACAGGCTGATCGCGCCCACGATGAGGCCCTCGCCGTCGGTCATCGCGAGGTGGATGCCCTGACCGCTGCGGCGCAGCTCGTGCACGCCCTGCCGCAGCCACTGCTCGACGCCGCCGGCCTTGGCGGGCGCGCCGGGCGGCAGGAACCGTACGCCGGACTTGACGATCGAGCGGATCCTGGGCGCGTCCTCAGGGCCGAACGCCCGCAGCGTCAGCCGGGCCGTGGCGATGCGCACATCGGGGTCGAACACGCTGGGCAGGGTACACAGCCGCGATGTTTGCCCACGAAAGCGGGGGTAGGGGCGCATCAGAGAGGAGTGAGAGAAGCATGGAACGTGGGAGCGACAAGCACGGACCCCGCCTGGACGAGGAGCAGAAGCACGAGACCGAGGGCATGATGCGCGGCGGCGGCACGACGCACGCCGAGGAGTGGAAGGAGCCCGAGGCCATGCCGTCCGCCGGAGAGGAGTCGTCGTCGTACCCGCCCGGTCACGCGCCCGGCGTCTCGGAGGGCATGACGCAGCGTGACGTGGACGTCCGCAGCGACCTGGCGAAGTGGCTGAGCGACACCCATTGGCCGGCCTCGAAGGAGGAGCTGCTGGCCAGGGCCCGCCGTGAAGGCGCTCCCGATCCCGTGATCGACATGGTGGAGTCGCTGCCCGATCGCGACTACACGAACATGTCCGACGTCGCCAAGGCCCTCGGTCTCGGCGTGGAGCAGCGGAGGTTCTGAACCGTGCGGCTCGACTTCATCCGCCCCCTGTACGACCGGCGCGGACCGTACGCGTCGGTCTACATGGGAGCGCTCACCGTCCCGGAGCGCAAGGCCCACTGGCGCAGCGTCCGCGACCGGCTCGACCACCAGGTGGACGACGCCACCATCGAGGCGCTCGAAGAGGAGGCGCTGCAGGCCGCCGCCGGGCGGGCGCTGTTCGCGACGGACGGCACGGTGGTGCTGGCGGAGTCGCTGGCGCAGCCGCCCGACGAGCTGGCCACCTGCTCGCCGCTGCCGCACGTCACGCCGATGCTGATGCGGCGCGGCGAGAACGTGCCGCACATCCGGGTCATCGTGGACCACGCGGGGGCGGAGGTGACCGTGTACGGCGGCGGCGCGCCGCGCCGGACGACGGTGGAGGCCGAGTCCTGGCCTTTGCAGAAGACGTCGCAGGGCGGCTGGTCGCAGCGCCGCTACGAGCAGACCGTCGAGGACACCTGGGAGAAGAACGCGGTCGCGGTCGCGCACGAGGTCGATGAGCAGGTCCGCAGGATCGGCGCGGAGCTGGTCCTGGTGGCCGGACAGCCGAAGTCGCGCTCGTACCTGCTGCGCCACCTCGGCACCCAGTCGGCCGACCGTGTCACGATCGTCGAGCACGGGAGCCGCGACGACCACGGGCAGTTCGAGCGGGACGTGGAGCGCGCGCTCGACGAGTGGCTCGCCCGCCGCTGCGCCGAGCTGCTCGAACGTCACCAGGAATCGGCCGCGCCCGCCGGGCCCGCGCGCGTCTCGCAGGCGCTGCGCGAGGGCCGCGTGCACGCGGTGCTGATGCCCGGCGAGCTGTCCGCGCCCGTCTGGGTCGGCGAGGGCGGCACACAGGTGGGCACCGATCCCCACGAGCTGCGCCGCTGGGGGGTGGCCGAGCCGGTGCGTGAGCGCGCCGACTCCGCGCTGGTCAGGGCGGCCGCGATGACGGACGCCGAGGTGTGGTTCACCGACGACGTCAAGGACGTCGCCGCGGTCCTGCGCTACTGACCGAAACGCCGCCACGGCGCCTCGCCACAGGCCGGGACGCCGCGACGGCCCATCGCCACCGGCCAGGAGCGGCGGACCATCGACGAGGGCTTCAGGTGCTGATGACCACTTCGAGGGTGCGAGGGCCGTGGACGCCCTCGACCCGGTTCAGCTCGATGTCGCTGGTCGCCGACGGGCCGCTGATCCAGGTGAGGGGCCGCGACGGGTCGAGCCTGGCGATCGCCTCTGGCACGCCGGGGACGATCTGGTCGGCCCGCACCACGCACAGGTGGTAGTCGGGCACCAGTGTCTGCGCCCGCGTGCCCTGGCCGGGCCCGTGGTCGAGGACGATGGTGCCGGTCTCGGCGACGGCGACCGCGCAGCCGGTGATCACGCCGTCGGCGGTCCGCAGGTCGGGCCAGCCGCCCTCCCGGTCGAAGCCGTCGGGGACGATCATCTTGCGCTCGCCGAGGCACGCGTCGATGGTGGCCGATACCTCGGCCGCCGCCACGACGTGCACGATCGCGCGGTAGTCGTCGACCCGCTCGGCGAACAGGCGTACCAGCTCGGACGCGTCCACCTCCCGCCGCACGCGGTAGCCGCGCGGGATCTCGACATCGGGCGCACCCGCCACGGCCCTGCCGATCCTGGCCAGGATCTCCTCACGCGCGCTCATTCCGCCTCCTCGCTCGCGCCGCCGCCGGTCCGCTTCCACCAGTCCCTGAACGGCTCCTCGGGGATCTCCGGCACGTCCCTGGTGTCGGTCCACGCCGACAGCGGCCCCGGCAGCCGTCTCGGCACCACCTTGCGCAGCCGGGAGGCCGCGCGCTGCGCCTTGGCCAGGCGTTCGTGGTCGTCGAGCACCCAGCCGGCCACCTTCATGCCGGCCTTCTCGGCCGCCGCGTGCGGCGCCTTGGCGCGCAGGTCCACCAGGACCTCGGGGATGTCGATGGCGACGGGGCACACCTCGTAGCAGGCGCCGCACAGGCTGGAGGCGTACGGCAGCGAGGCGTCCAGCTCCGAGGTCATGCCTCTGAGCTGCGGGGTGAGGATCGCGCCGATCGGCCCCGGATAGACCGAGCCGTACGCGTGGCCGCCGGCCCGCTCGTACACGGGGCACACGTTCAGGCAGGCCGAGCAGCGGATGCAGCGCAGCGCCTGGCGGCCCACCTCGTCGGCGAGCACGTCGGTGCGGCCGTTGTCGAGCAGCACCAGGTGGAAGTCCTGGCCCTCGACGGCGCCGGTCCACATGCTCGTGTACGGGTTCATCCGCTCGCCGGTGGAGCTGCGCGGCAGAAGCTGGAGGAACACCTCCAGATCCCGCCAGGACGGCAGCAGCTTCTCGATCCCGACGACGCTGATGAGGGTCTCGGGCAGCGACAGGCACATGCGGCCGTTGCCCTCCGACTCCAGCACGACGAGGGTGCCGCTCTCGGCCACCATGAAGTTGGCGCCGGAGATCGCGACCTTGCTCCTGAGGAAGCGTTCGCGCAGGTGGAGCCGGGCCGCCTCGGTCAGCGCGGGCGGGTCGTCGGTGAGGCCGGCCGAGACGCCGGGCATCTTGTCGAGGAAGATCTCCCGGATCTCCGAGCGGTTGCGGTGAATCGCGGGGACCAGGATGTGGCTCGGGAAGTCGTCGCCGAGCTGCACGATCAGCTCGGCGAGGTCGGTCTCGTACGCGGTGATGCCGTGCTCGGCGAGCGCCTCGTTGAGCCCGATCTCCTGGGTGGCCATCGACTTGACCTTGACCACCTCGCGCTCGCCGGTGGCCCTGACCAGCTCGGTGACGATGCGGTTGGCCTCGGCGGCGTCCCTCGCCCAGTGGACGGTGCCGCCCGCCGTGGTGACCGCGGCCTCCAGCTGGAGCAGGTAGCGGTCGAGGTTGCGCAGCGTGTGGTCCTTGATGGCCTTGCCGGCGGCGCGCAGCTCCTGCCAGTCGGGCAGCTCGCCGACGACGGAGGCGCGCTTGCCGCGAATGGTGTGGGTGGCTTTGCGGAGGTTGAAGCGCAGCTGCGAGTTTTGGACAGCCTTCTCCGAGTTTTCCGGGAAACTTCCTGGCATCCCAAGGAATGTCGCGCTCATTGGGCCTCCTCCGTGGACGCGAGGATCTCGGCCAGATGCATGGTCCTGACGCCCGCCCGCTGCCGGCCCAGCGTGCCGCCGATGTGCATGAGGCAGGAGTTGTCGGCCGCGCACAGCACCTCGGCGCCGGTGCCCAGGATGTTGCGGGTCTTGTCGGCGCCCATCGCGGCGGAGATCGCCGGGTTCTTCACGGCGAACGTGCCGCCGAAGCCGCAGCACTCCTCGGCGCCGGGCAGCGGGACGAGTTCGAGGCCGCGCACGTTCCGCAGCAGCCGCAGGGGACGGTCGCCCAGGCGGAGGCCGCGCAGCGAGTGGCACGTCGGGTGATATGTCACCCGGTGCGGGAAATATGCGCCGACGTCGTCAACCTTCAGGACGTCGATCAGGAACTCCGACAGCTCGTACACCTTGGGCGCGACCTCCGCGATCGCCGCCGCGCCCCGGCTGCCCGGCTTGGCCAGCTTCGGATACTGCTCGCGCACCATGGCCGCGCACGATCCCGACGGCGCCACCACGGCGTCGTACCCGGCGAAGACCTCCGTGAAGTGCCGCGCCAGCCGTACGCCCTCCGTCCGATAGCCGGTGTTGACGTGCATCTGCCCGCAGCAGGTCTGGGCGACGGGAAAGTCCACCTCGCAGCCGAGCCTGCGCAGGAGCGACACGACCGCCTTGCCGGTGCCGGGGAAGAGCGTGTCGTTCACGCACGTAATGAACAGGGCGACTCGCACGACTCTCCTTCCAAAGGTATGGTCCGACCACAATATGGTCAGACCATACTCGAAGCCATCATGTCCGGCCAGGGAGGGCTGTTGGACGGAACCGGCTGGCGTCCCGTCAAGCGGACGCGGACGTTCGAGGACGTACTCGCTCAGATCGAGCGGCGCATCGCCGAGGACGGCCTCACCGTGGGCGACCGGTTGCCCGCCGAGCGGCACCTCGCCGAGCAGCTCGGCGTCAGCCGCTCCTCCGTACGCGAGGCGATGCGCGTGCTGGAGACCCTCGGCGTGGTCTCGTCGCAGGCGGGACGGGGCCCCGACGCGGGCGCGGTGCTCACCTCGCGCCCCGACTCGGCGCTGAGCGACCTGCTGCGCCTCCACCTCGGGCTGACCGGCCTGGAGATGCGCGAGGTCATCGACACCCGGCACATGATCGAGCAGTGGGCCGCCACCCGCGCCGCCACCCGCGCCGCCACCGTGGGTGCCGCCACCACGGAGCTCGCGGCGGCGCTGGCCGGGATGGACGCGGCCGAGTCGCCCGAGGAGTTCGTGGAGCACGACACGGCCTTCCACTGCGCGATCGCGGACGCCTCCGGCAACCGGCTGGTCGCCGCCATCATGCGGTCGCTGCGCGACTCGATGCGCAAGTACTCGGTCGAGGCGGTGCGCCGGCTGGGCGACACCTCGGTGCTGCGCGCCGACCACGTACGCATCCTCGATGCCATCGACGGCGGCGACCCCGAGGAGGCGGCGAGAGCGGTCTCCGAGCATCTGGCGCACGCCTACCCCACGCTCTTCCGCTGACCCGCTCACTCCACCCGATCTCACTCCACCCGGTCGGCCTGCCGGCAGGTCGCCCCCGAGCACGCGGCCATCGCCGACAGCCGCTCGTCCAGCCGGGCCAGCAGCGACAGGTCGGCGGACATGGCGAGGTTGTCGAGCTGGTAGGGGTCGGCGTCGAGGTCGTAGAGCTGCCGCTCCCCCGTCTCGTACCGCACGTACGTGTACTGCTCGGTGCGCAGCGCCTGATAGGCGGGCACGGGCGTCTGGGCCGCCGACATGCGGTTGGCCGGGCGGACGAACTCCACGAGCACCTGTCCGCGCCACTCCGGCGGCGGCTGCCCGCGCAGCAGCGGCGCCAGCGAGCGCCCCTCGGCGAAGTCCGGCACGGTGGCGCCGCCCAGCTCGGCCACGGTCGGCGCGAGGTCGATCGTGGCGCTCATGTGCGCGATCGTCGAGCCGGGCGCGACGCCCGGACCCCTGACGACGAGCGGCACTCTGATCGCCTCGTCGAACGGGGTGGTCTTGCCGTGCTTGAGCCGGTGGGTGCCGAGGTGGAAGCCGTTGTCGGAGGTGAAGAAGACGTAGGTGTTGTCGAGCTTGCCCGACTCCTGCAGCGCCCGCAGCACCGAGCCGACCAGGTCGTCCACGCCGAGCATCGAGCGCAGCCTGGCGCGGTGCCGCTCGTCGACGGCGGCCTCCGCGCGCGGCGACAGCGGCGGCTGCATCTGCATCCACAGCGGCTCGGCGCTGATGTCGTCCTGGTCGTACGACGGCGTGCGGGGCGCGACCTCCATCGGGAAGGCCTCGGCGTGCCGGAAGGCGGGATTGGCCGGATTGTGCGGGCCCACCGGGTTCAGATAGAGGAAGAACGGCTGGTCGGAGGCCGTGATGAAGGAGCGGGCGTGACCGGCGAGCACGTCGGACAGGTAGTCCTGCTCGGCCCAGCCGTAGTCGCGCAGCGCGCCGTTCTCGTTGAGCCGGTAGCCGTACTCCTCGTAGAGGGCGCGTACGGGAACCCGCCAGTCGTTCCAGCCGGGCGGCACGTACGTCTCGGGCGCCGAGTTCCCCGGATAATGGTTGAGGAACTTGCCCATCAGCGCGGTGCGGTAGCCGGCCTGCTGCATCCAGGTGCCGAGCGTGGAGCGTTCCAGGCCCAGCTCGTGGAAGCGGTGGAAACCGCCCTCGGGAGCGGTGTTGGTGAGCACGCCGTGGCTATGGACGTGCTGGGAGCGCAGGATCGACGAGCGGGACGGGCAGCACCAGGAGTTGGTCACGAAGTGGCGGTCGAACGAGGCGCCCTGGGCCACGAGCTGCTGGGTGATGTTCGGGAAGTGGTGCAGCGTGCCGGTCTCGAGGTCGTCGGCCATGATGACGACGATGTTGGGCCGCGACTGGCTCTGCGCCACGGTGGGCTCGGCCGCCGGCAGCAGGAGCAGCAGGCAGACGAGTCGCGACAGAGCCTTGAGCACAGAGTGTGACTTCCCCGGAGGATCCGCCATTGACACGTTGGGCCGCCACGGCAGTAATAGAACTTAATTCCGGAGGTGGTCCTTAAATGAAGCTCGGCCTGAACCTCGGCTACTGGCAGCGCGGCGCCGACGACGCGACCGAATCGGTGCTGGCGGCCGAACGGCTCGGCTACGACTCGGTGTGGACCGCCGAGGCGTACGGCAGCGACGTGTTCACCCCCCTCGCCTGGTACGGCGCGCGTACCAGCCGCATCAAGCTCGGCACCTCGATCGCCCAGATCTCGGCCAGGCCACCGGTCACGACGGCGATGACCGCGATGACCCTCGACCACCTCACCGGCGGCCGGCTGCTGCTGGGCGTGGGCGCCTCGGGCCCGCAGGTGGTGGAGGGCTGGTACGGCCAGCCGTTCGCCAAGCCGCTGGCCAGGACCCGCGAGTACGTCGAGATCATGCGCAAGGTGTGGCGCCGCGAGGAGCCGGTGACCAGCGAAGGCCCGCACTACCCGCTGCCCCTGCCGGGCGGCCTCGGCAAGCCGCTCAAGCTCATCACGCACCCGCTCCGCCAGGACATCCCCGTCTATCTCGGCGCGGAAGGGCCCAGGAACGTGGCCCTGGCCGCGGAGGTGGCCCAGGGCTGGCTGCCGCTGTTCGCCTTCCCCGAGAAGATCGAGCAGATGTACGGCGACGCGCTCGCGGGCGCCCCCGCCGACTTCGACGTGGCCGCCATGGTGCTGGTGGTGATCTCCGACGACGTACGGGCCGCGCTCGACGGCGTCAAGACCATGCTGACCCTCTACATCGGCGGCATGGGCGCCAAGCAGCGCAACTTCCACGCCGACATCATCGGCCGCATGGGCTACGCCGAGGCCGCCGAGCACATCCAGTCGCTCTACCTGGCAGGACGCAGGGACGAGGCGTTCCGTGCGATCCCTGACGAGCTGGCCGACGGCATCTCGCTCGTCGGCCCGCCCGGCCGGATCAAGGAACGCCTCGAGCTGTGGCACCGCAGCCCGGTCACCAGCCTGCTGGTGATGGGGGTGCGGGACGAGCCCTCGCTGAAGCTCGTCCGCGACCTCGTGCTCGGGTAACCGTCAGTCGGGGCGCGGCGCGGGGTCGGTGGTGACCGAGCGCAGCAGCGGCCGGCTCAGCGCGCCCGCCCCGATCACCCCGGCGAAGCCCGCGACGACGCAGGCCGCGAGGGTCAGCGCGCCGGTCACGTTGGGCTCGCCGAGCATGAACGGCAGCCCGCAGAACACCCCGGTCAGGATCGCGCCGCCGCCCATCACGGTCAGCGGGATGAGCGTCTCGGACCTGCGCGCCTTGTCGAGCACCTCCAGCGGCGTGCCGGCCAGGCGCAGCAGCCCGTACGTCTGCCGCCGGTCCAGCACCGACGACATGGCGGTGATCCCCGAGCTGGTGATCGCCACCAGGAACGACACCGACAGCACCACGATCGTCCCGACCCTGATGTCGGCGAGGATCTCCGAGCCGAAGCGCCGGCCCTCCTCCTGGGTGGTGGGCGTGTGCCCGGGCACGAGGTCGGCCAGCGCGGTTCGCGCCCTGTCCAGCGTCGCGGCATCGGCCGAGCTGCCCAGCGCGGCGACCACGGCCTTGTCCCGCGGCTCGACGGTGGCGGTCACGCCGGCCTCCTTGAGCAGGTCGCGGGCCTGCCCGGCCACCTCGGCGGGCTTGCCCTCGGTGACGCTCACGCTGAGCTGGGGCGGCCCTGTGACCTCCTCGAACGCCCCCGGGCTGAGCAGGCCGAGGAAGCCCGCCACGAACCCCGTCAGCGCCACGCCGCTCACCGTGCGCCAGGCCGAGCGCGGGTCGTCCACGAGCCGCCGGGCCGCCAGCAGCCCGGCAGGGCCACGCGCGCTCTTGGCCGCGACGCGGCCGATGATGCCGACCACCCAGGGGCCCGCCAGGTTGAGGCAGAGGAACGCCAGGGCGAGCGCGATCGCGATGATGGTGACGCTGGTCTCCCTGCTCAGCAGGGGGAAGACGGCGAGGGCGGCGAACAGGGCGAGCACCCGGAAGATCCGCATGGCGGGCGGCGTCTCCCGCTTGGCCACGCCGAGCGGGCTCACCACGACCCGCCGCAGCCCGGCCACCGCCGACAGGCCGACCAGCAGCGGCACCGCGACCAGCGCCCCGGCGAGGAGCAGCGGGCCGGGCAGCAGGTCGCCGGCGAACCACGGGCCGCCCTGCATCTCGATGCGCGTCAGCAGCGGCACGGACAACGCGTAGACGACGGCTCCGGCGAGCGTGCCGGCCAGCGCGACGAGCACCGCCTCCGTCACGGTCATCGCGACGACCTGGCCGGGTGTGGCGCCGACCAGCCGCAGCGCGGCCAGCCGCCGGTCACGTCTCGCGACCGTGAGCCGCGCCGCCGCCCCGCCGAACACCAGCAGCGGCACCACCATGAGCACCCCGGCGATGGCGGAGAGCCACTGGTAGGCGACCGCGTCCTCGCTCGGCTGCCCGGCCAGGCTCGCGACCTTGACCGGCGGCCTGGACATGACCCAGTCGTCGAGGCGGGGCGCCGTCATCGCGGGCGCGTCCGGCTGCTGCCCGAAGACCGCGACCAGCTCGCCCGGGTACACCAGGGCCTCGTCGCCGATGACGCCCGCGCGCTTCGGATAGCGCGCGGCCAGCTCGGCCGCGGGCAGCTCGTCGGCCAGCTCGGCGAGCGCGGGCGACAGCCACACCTCGCCGGGCGCGGGGAAGCGCGGCAGGCCGGGCGGCGCTTCTGGATCCGCGCCCTTGAGCGCGGCCAGGTCGATGACGGTGATCTTCTGGTCGCGGACGAAGTCGAAGCGCTGCGCCTCGACCGCGACCGCGTCCGTGGTGGCGGGCACCGGGTTGCGCCAGGCGCCGCGCTCGGCCCTGGCCTGGAAGGCGAAATTGGCGGCCACCGCGAACAGCAGCAGCGCCGTCGCCACGGCCACCGCCCCGAACGTCAGCCAGGTGCCGAGCATCCCCTTGCGCCCGCCGCCCTTGATGAGCCGCCAGGTGAGGTCGAGGTTCACGCCATCGCCCCGCTCGCCAGCAGGCGGCCGTCGCGGACCTCCACCGTGCGGTCGCACCAGGAGGCCACGTTGGGGTCGTGGGTGACGACGATCAGGCAGGCGCCGTTGTGCTTGGTCGCCTCCACCAGCAGCCGCATGGTCTCCTGGCCGGTCTGCTGGTCGAGCGCCCCCGTGGGCTCGTCGGCGAAGACCACCGCCGGCTTGGTCACCAGGGCCCTGGCGATGGCCACCCGCTGCGCCTGGCCGCCGGACAGCTCGCCCGGCCGCCTGGTCTCCATGCCGTTCAGCCCGAGCGGCCAGAACCACTCGCGGGCCTGGCGTACGGCCTGCGTCCGCGGCACCCCGCCCAGCATGAGCGGCAGCGCCACGTTCTCGTCGGCGGGCAGCTCGGGCAGCAGCTGGCCGAACTGGAAGACGAAGCCGAAGCGGGTGCGCCGCAGCGCGCTGCGCTTGCGCTCGCCGAGCGTGTCGATGCGCTGCCCGAGCAGGTGCACCTCGCCGTCGTCCGGCTTCATGATGCCGGCCAGGCAGTGCAGCAGGGTCGACTTGCCGGACCCGCTCGGTCCCATGATCGCCACCGCTTCGCCGGCCGGCACGGTGATGTCCACGCCACCCAGCGCCGTCGTCTGCCCGAACCGCTTGGTCAGGGCCCGTCCAACAAGTACGTCGTTCATGGCGACCAGCATTCCGGGAAGGAAGGAACGGGCGGATCGGCCGTGCGGTCGGTCCGTCATCGGCCGAACGGCCGATCCTCGTCCCGGCCGCTCCATAGAGTTGTCGGGTGACTATTCGGGTACTCATCGCCGACGATCAGCAACTGGTAAGAACCGGCTTCCAAATGATCCTGGACGCGCAACCGGACATGGAGGTCGTGGCCGCCGTCGCCGACGGGGCGGAGGCGGTGGCCGAGGCCAGGCGGCTGCGCCCGGACGTGTGCCTGCTCGACATCAGGATGCCCAAGCTGGACGGGCTGGAGGTGACCAGGGCGCTGGCCGGGCCGGGCGTGGAGAACCCGCTGCGGGTCGTCATCGTCACCACGTTCGACCTGGACGAGTACGTCTACGGCGCCCTGCGCTCCGGCGCCACCGGCTTCCTGCTCAAGGACAGCGGCCCCACGCTGCTCGTCGAGGCCGTCAGGGCCGCCTCGGTGGGCGACGCGCTGGTGTCGCCTTCGGTGACCGTACGGCTGCTGCAGCACCTGTCGCAGCCCCGCACGCCGGCCCCGCTGCCGGCCGCCGACCCGCTGACCGACCGCGAGCTGGACGTCGTGCGCCTGGTGGCCAGGGGACGGACGAACAAGGAGGTGGCCGCCGAGCTGTTCGTGTCGCTGTCGACGGTGAAGACGCACCTCGGGAGCATCCAGGCCAAGCTCGGCGTGCGCAACAGGGTCGGAATCGCGGCATGGGCGTGGGAATCCGGCGTGGTGAGCTGATTAACAGCGGGGCTCCCGGGATACAAGTGAATCAGAACCTCAGCGCATGGCCCGGGGGGAGAACAACGTGCGCTACACCCAGGCATCACCCGCCAGAGCCGCCGCCGTCTACGTGACGCTGACCGCCCAGGTCCTCTCCCTCGCCGCCCTTGTGATCTTCGAGCTGACCCGCGGCCGCGACCTCGCCGTGCAGCTCGCCGCGTTCGGCGGCCGGCCCCAGGGGGCCGACGCCGAGGCGGTGGTGGGGGCGGTGACCCTGTTCGCGGTGCTGATGATGCTGGTGGCGGGCACCACGATCGCCGCCGCCGCCGCGTACGCGACCTGGTTGGTACGTGCCAGGCGGGCCAACGACCGCTCGGCCGCGACCGGCCCGGTGGCGGCGGCCTGGCTGATCCCGCTGGTCAACCTGGTCGCGCCCGTGGTGCTGGTCGACCAGGTGTGGCGGGGCGCCCGCCCGCCGGCCGGCCGCCGGGGCAGGTGGCTGGTCCTGCTGGCCGCGTGGTGGCTGAGCTGGCTGGCCACGCTGGCGATGGTGACGATCCGGCTGCCGCTCGGCTCGTCGGACGTCGACCTGACGGGCGTGGGCGTGCCCGAGCTGGCCTGCGCGGCGGTGGCGGCGGTGCTGTGCGCCGCCACGGTGCGTGAGCTGGCCGGGCTGCAGCGGGCCGCGCGGACGACGTGGACCCTGGAGTCGGGCACCCTGCGGGTCTCCGCCCACCCCAAGCCCGGGCCCCAGCCTCAGACACAGCCCCAGACACAGCCTCAGACACAGCCCCGGACACAGCTTCAGCCGGTGATCCCGCAGCAGCCGCAGGCACCCGTACAGACTCCGGTGCAGCCGCCTGTTCAGGCTCCTGTTCAGGCGCCGCCTCAGACGCAGCCGCAGACCGGCTGAGCGGTCACGCCGCCGTCGGGCCCGAGCTGCCGGGGCTGGCGTGCCACAGCTGCCGCGGCGGGTTCGTGGTGACGGCGGGGGCGAGGTCGGAGTAGGGCGACAGGCGGAAGCCGTTGGCGTACTCGATCGGCCGGCCGCCGACGCCCGCCGCCTCCTCGGGAGCCCGGTCGATGAGGGCGCGCACCGCCTCGATGCCCTGCGAGCGCCAGAGCGCGTCGAGGTCGGCCAGGTTCCAGCAGTCGACCGCCCGCATGGTCACCGCCCGCGCCCCCGTGCGCCTGACCACTCCCCTGGCCAGCATCAGCCACGAGCCGAACACGATCGAGGCGCACCGGCCCTGCACCGACTCGAAGAACGTCAGGTCGATCGGCCCGGTCGAGTCGTCGAGCGTGGTGAAGATGATCCGCTGGCCCGAGCGGATGGCCGGCGTCTGGGTGGCCACCTTGACCCCGGCCACCAGGATCTCCGCCCCGTTGCGCTGGCGGAGCAGGTCGCTGGAACGTACCACTCCGAGCGCGTCGAGCAGCTCCTGGTGGAAGCTGATGACGTGCCGGCTGACGTCGATGCCGAGGATGTCCAGCTCGGCCTCGACCATCTCGGTCTCGGTCATCTCGGGCAGCTCCCCCGGCGGCAGCCTCTCGCCGAACCCGAGCGGAAGCTGCACCGCCGGAGGAGCCGCGTTCTGGGGAGGCGACACGTCCATGTGAGAGCTGTAGCGGCGGGACTTGCGCGGGCCCGCCTGCACGCCGTGGGCCGAGGCCCGGTCGAGCACGCCCACCTGGGCGATCAGGTCGCGGCGGGTCAGCTCGCCCGGCCGCCAGCGCGGGCCGCCCGGGTGCAGGTCGTGCAGCGCGTCGAGGCCGCCGACCTGGACGATGCGCTCGATCGTGGGCCGCGACGGCCTGGCGCGATCCCAGAAGTCGGCCAGCGACGTGTACGGCTGCCCCGCCACCATCCGCTCGACCTCCGCCTCGCTCACGCCCTTGATGGCCGAGAACGGCACGCGCAGCGCGTACCCCTTGCCGATGTCGCCGATCCTGAACTCCCTGCGCACCCGCGAGCCGCCCTCGAGCTCTGACGGCCGCACCCGCACCTGCACCCGCGGCCCGAGCCGCTCGACCTGCCAGTCCTTGCCCGACTTGTTGACGTCGAGCGGGAGGATCCGCACCCCGCACTGCCTGGCCTCGTCGATGATGACGCGCGGCGGGTACATGCCGGGCTCGTGGGTGAGCACCCCGGCGAAGAACGCCGCCGTGTGGTGCCGCTTGAGCCAGGCCGACTGGTAGGTGGGCAGCGCGAACGCCGCCGCGTGCGCCTTGCAGAACCCGAACGAGCCGAACGCGTCGAGCACCTGCCAGGCCCGCTCCACGGCCGCGTCGTCGAACCCGTTGGCCCTGGCCAGCGGCATGAACGCGCGGCGCACCCGCGCGCGGCCCTCCGGCGTGTCGAGCGTGCGGCGCAGCTTCTCGGCGTAGGACAGGTCGCGCCCGGTCATCACCGAGATGATCTTCAGCACCTGCTCGTGGAAGACCACCACCCCGTGGGTCTCCTTCAGCGCCTCGCGCAGCCGCTCGTGCGGGTAGTACGGCTGCCGCCAGCCGCCCCTGGCCTCGAGGTAGGGGGTGACCATGTCGGAGTTGACCGGTCCTGGACGGAACAGCGAGATGTCCACGATCAGGTCGTGCATCCTGCGCGGCTCCAGCTTGGCGACCAGCTCGCGCTGGCCGGGCGACTCGATCTGGAAGCAGCCCAGGGTGCGGGAGGCGCAGATCATGTCGTACGTCTCCTGGTCGTCGTGGGGGACGTACTGGACGTCGGGCTGCTCGTCGCCGTGCTGGGTGTCCAGCTTCACCTCGATGCCGTCCACCCGCTTGATCTCGCTCAGCGCGTACGCCAGGGCCGACTGCATCCGCACGCCCAGCACGTCGAGCTTGAGCAGCCCCGCCTCCTCCACGTCCTCCTTGTCGAACTGCGACATCGGGAACTCCAGCAGGCTGCGCTCCACCGGCGTGCGGTCGCGCAGGCCCGCGTTGCCGATCAGCACGCCGCACGGGTGCAGCGCGATGTGCCTGGGCAGCCCGTCGAGCTTCTCCGCCAGCCGGAACACCCGGTCGAGCCCCGCGTCACCGAGCCGGCTCTCGCGCAGCTCGGGCAGGTCGTGCAGGGACGCGGTGATCTGCTTGGCCCTGATGTGCGGGAACGCCTTGGCGATGGCGTCGATCTCGTGGGGCGGCAGGCCCATGGCGCCGGCGACGTCGCGGATGGCGCTGCGGGCGCGGTAGGTCTCCATCATGGACACGCAGGCCACCCTGGACTCGCCGTAACGCTCGAAGATGGCCTGGTAGCAGTCGAGGCGGCGGGCCGACTCGACGTCGACGTCGATGTCGGGCAGCCCGATGCGGCCCTCCGACAGGAAGCGCTCCATGAGCAGGCCGTGGTCGAGCGGGTTCACCTCGCCGATGCCGATGAGGTAGTTGACCAGGCTGCCCGCGCCCGAGCCGCGGATGGCGCAGCGGATGCCCATGCCGCGGATCATGTCGGTGATGCCGGCCACCGCGACGAAGTAGCCCGACAGGCGCTTGCGCTCGATGATGGCCAGCTCGTCGTCCAGCCGCCGCCTGGCCTCGGCCGAGCGGTCGAGCCCGCGCCTGAACAGGCCGTCCTCGACCCGGTTGCGCAGCAGCGGCACCGGGTCGCGGCCGATCTCGGGCAGGTGCAGCGCGGGCGGGTCGTTGCGCAGCGCCAGCAGGTCGAGCGGGTCCATCGCGCACGCCTCCGCCAGCCGCCTGGTGGTGCGCAGCAGGCGGACCATCCGCTCCTGGTCGCCCGCGCACACCTTGGCCGCCACCTGCAGCATCTCCTTGGTGCCCTTGAGGTAGGCGTGGGAGGTGGTGCGGTCGAGGTGGCGCGGGTGCAGCGGGACGAGCTGGCGGGCCGCGTCGAGCACGTCGCCCACCTGGTGGTCGGCGGGGTCGAGGTAGCGCACGGCGTTGGTCAGCACGGCCGGCACGTCCATCGACTCGGCCAGGCCGAGCATGCGCACGGCCGTGGTGGCGTCGCGGAAGCCGTACTGGTCGACCAGCTCGACCACCACGCCGGGCAGGGCGGCGCGCCACAGGCCGAGCAGCGTCCTCGCGTGCTCGTCGCGCCTTTCCGCGACCGCGCGGCCCACGTCGGAGCGGGGGCCGAGCAGCACCACGAGGCCGTCTTCCGCGCCGAATCCGGGCGTGCCGGGACCGCCCGCCCACTCGGCGAGCAGCTCGCGGGTCACCTTAGGCGCGCCCCGCTCGCCCGCGTAGTGGGCGGCGGTGACCAGGCGGGCCAGCCGCGACCAGCCCTTGCCGCGGGCCAGCACCGTGACGCGGTCCTCCGCCGCGGGGCCGGTGCGCGGGCGCGGCGTGCGGATGCCGGGCACCGGGATGAACGCCCCGGCGGGCGCGTCGAGCGCCAGGTTGACGCCGACGACGGGCGCGATGCCGGCCTCGGCGCACGCCTGCACGTGCTTGATCGCGCCGTAGAGGCCGTCGCGGTCGGTCAGCGCCAGGATGTCCATGCCGTAGTCGGCCGCCCTGCTCACCAGCGCGCGCGGGAACGCCGTGCCGTAGCGCATCGAGTAGGCGGAGCTCACGTTGAGGTGGGGGAACGGGGGCGCCATCAGTCCCACGCCCTCAGCAGCAGCCAGCCGTTGCCGGCGGTGTCGTAACGCAGCTCGTAGGAGCCCACCTCGCGGCCGGGGCTGGCCTCGACCCGCCAGAACTGGCGCTCACCCGGGTCGCCCTCGCCGGTCTTCCACCACTCGCGCGCGACCACCCAGTGGTCGAGCACGCGGCGGACGAGATAGAGCCGGTCACGCCAGACGAACTGGGTGGGCTCCCCGTCTCGGGTCCACACCTCTATCGGATCGCCATAGAGTCTGCTCAAGACGCGTCTCCCCGCGGCTCTGGTGGTGCCTGTGCTGAGCCACCCGGGGGAAGACGGGCGCTTATGACTCGAACATATGTTCTCCCGGTCCGAAACGCAAGTCGCCCGCCTGCCGGGCGAGCGGGTTCGCGCCGATCGAGTTGCGGATGCTGAAGGCCACGCTGCCCGGGCGATAGCGGTCGTCCGACGACTCCACCGGCCTGCCCTCGTGGGTGGTCGTCACACGTCGCTGGCGCAGCAGCGGGCTGCCCCTGCGCACGCCCAGGAGACGGGCGTCCTCAGCGCCTGCGGCCACGGCGTCGATGAGGTGCTCGCCGTAGGCGAACACCAGGCCGATGGAGGCGTACAGGGCCTCGGTGACGGACTCGCAGTCGGCGGGCAGCTCCTCGACGGCGGCGGCCACCCACCCGGCGTACACCGTGCGTTCCAGCAGCACGGGCTCGCTCTCCAGCGAGCGCACCCGCAGCACCTCCAGCACCTCCTCGGAGGCGAGCCTGGCGGACTCGGCGCCGCTCGCGCGGCGGCGGCGCTGGGCGATCACCTGGCCGCCGAAGCGGTAGCCGTTCGCGCGGGCCCACTGGGCGAAGCTGTGCAGCTCGGCGAAGCTCTGGCTGCGCGCCCTGCCGAGCACGATGCGCCTGGCCCCCTGCCGGGAGCCGACCAGGCCCTCGGCGGCCAGCACGGCCACCGCCTGGCGTACGGTGCCGCGCGCCGCCGCGTGCCGCTCCGCCAGCTCGGCCTCGCTGGGCAGCTGGGAGCCGACCGGGTGCGCGCCGGACAGGATCTCCTCGCGTAAGGCATCGGCGATCCGTTCATAGCGCGCGACCATTCACGACCCTCCCCATTCATGAAAGAGCAACATTCATGCGACTTACTGGTGCTCGCTTGTTTGTACAAGTTCCCCTACCTTCTTGCTACACCCCCTGGAAAATGGAGGCGTCGTGTTCACACCTCGCGCCCGTGCGGCCGGCGTTGCCGCAGTCCTGACCCTCCTCACCGCGGCGTGCGGCGCCGCTCCGAGCAGCCGACAGTCCACGACGGCGCAAGGCGGCGTGAACGCGGCCACCGCCACCTCCGCCGCCGACTTCGGCGGGTTCGACAAGCTCGTCGAGGCGGCCAAGAAGGAGGGCAACCTGCACGTCATCGCCCTGCCGCCCGACTGGGCCAACTACGGCGAGATCATCGAGAGGTTCCAGGCGAAATACGGCATCAAGATCGAGAGCGAGACCCCCGACGCCGCCAGCGCCGACGAGATCAACGCGGTGAAGACCCGCAAGGGCCAGGACCGCGCCCCCGACGTGCTCGACCTCGGCCAGTCCTTCGCCATCAGCGGGGCCAAGGAGGGGCTGTTCGCGCCGTACAAGGTGCAGACCTTCGACAAGATCCCCGAGGGGCAGAAGGAGCCGACCGGGCTCTGGGTCAACGACTACGGCGGCTACGTCTCCATCGGCTGCGACGCCAAGCAGATCAAGACCTGCCCGACGAGCTTCGCCGACCTGCTCAAGCCCGAGTACAAGGGCCAGGTCGCGATGAACGGCAACCCCACCGAGGCCGGCTCGGCCTTCGCCGGCGTGTACGCCGCCGCCATCGCCGGCGGCGGCTCCTTCGGCGACATCGGCCCCGGCATCGAGTTCTTCAAGAAGCTCAAGGACGCCGGCAACTACAACCCGGTCGAGACCACGCCCGCGACCATCGAGAAGGGCGAGACCAAGATCAGCATCGACTGGGACTACAACAACGCCGCCTACGCCCCCCAGATGGCCGCCAAGGGCATCGACTGGCAGGTGAACGTCCCCACGGACGGCAAGTACTTCCAGATGTACGCCCAGGCCGTCAACAAGGACGCGCCGCACCCGGCCGCCGCCCGCCTGTGGCAGGAGTACCTCTACAGCGCCGAGGGCCAGAACCTCTACCTCAAGGGCTTCGCCAGGCCCGTCCTGCTGCCCGCCATGACCGCCGACGGCACCGTCGACAAGGCCCTCGCCGAGCTGCTCCCCGAAGTCGACGGCACGCCCACGTTCCCCACCTCCGAGCAGGTCGACGCGGCCAAGGCCAAGCTGGCCACCGACTGGGACGCCGCGATCTCGGGATGAGCCGCTCCCGGTCCAAGGGCTGGCTCGGCACCCTGCCGCTGCTCGCGTTCTTCGCGCTCGTGTTCGGCGTCCCCGCCATCGCGCTGGTGGCGGGGGCCTTCACGGCGCAGGGACGGCCGAGCCTGGCCAACGTCACGCAGAGCCTGCAGGGCGGCTACCTCACCGCCATGATCGGCAGCATCAAGCTGTCGGCCATGGTGGCGCTGCTCGGGGCCGTGCTCGGCACGTTCCTCGCGTACGCGGTCGTCACCTCGCGCTCGACCCTGCTGCGCGAGGCCGTGCTGACCGCCTCCGGCGTGCTCGCCAACTTCGGCGGGGTGCCGCTGGCGTTCTTCTGGATCGCCACGCTCGGCAACTCCGGCGTCATCAGCGGCCTGGTGGGGCTGCCGTCCGGCTCCCTCTACACGTTCTGGGGCCTGGTCGTGGTCTACCTGTACTTCTCGATCCCGCTCATGGTGCTCGCCATGGCCCCCGCGCTCGACGGGCTGCGCCCCCAGTGGCGCGAGGCCGCCGCCGGCAGCGGGGCCACCGCCTGGCACTACTGGCGCTTCGTGGGGCTGCCGGTGCTCGCCCCCGCCATGCTGGGCGGCGTCGTGCTGCTGTTCGGGTCGTCCTTCTCCGCGTACGCCACCGCCAACGCCATGGTCGGCACCGTCGTGCCGCTCGTCACCCTGAAGATCGCCAGCGCGCTGACCGGCGACGTGCTGATCGGCTATGAGAACATCGCGCTCGCGCTCAGCCTCGACATGGTCGTCGTGGCCGGGCTCGTCATGGCCGTCTACCTGCCACTGCAGAGGAGGACCTCGCGATGGCTGCACTGACCGGCCTCGAACGCGTCTCGGGCGACGTCTCCCGCCGCTCCCGCCCGCGGGCCTGGCGGGGCCTGGTGTTCGCGCTGGCCGCCGCGTACTTCCTGATCCCGCTCTGCACCTCACTCTGGTACACGGTCCACACGCCTGCCACCGGCGTGTCGTTCGCCCCCTACGGCGAGCTGCTCACCGCCGACGGCTTCGTCCGCTCGCTGACGCTCTCGCTCGGGCTCGCCCTGGCCACCATCGTGCTGGTGCTGCTGCTGACGCTGCCCGCCATGCTCGCCGTACGGCTCTTCGCTCCCCGGCTGCGGCCCGTCATGGAGGTGATCTGCACGCTGCCGCTGGTGGTGCCGCCCATCACGTTCGTCGCCGGGATCGGCACCACGCTGCGCAACGGCACCGAGCTGCTCGAACCGACGCCGTTCTGGGCCACGATCATCGCCGTGCAGGACCCCGGCTTCCCCGTCGTGCTCGTGCTGGCGTACGTGGTGCTGGTGCTGCCGTTCGTCTACCGGTCGCTGGACGCCGGGCTGCGCACCATGGACGTGCGGACCCTCGTCGAGGCGGCGCGCAACCTCGGGGCGTCGTGGCCGTACGTGCTGGCCCGCGTCGTCGTGCCCAACCTGCGCTCGGCCCTCGCCAGCGCGTCGTTCCTGACGCTGGCGCTGGTGCTGGGCGAGTACACCGTGGCCAGTCTGCTCGGGTACGAGCCGTTCGCGGTGTGGATCGTGACCGTCTCCGGCTCCAAAGGCCAGCTGTCGGTCGCGGTGTCGATACTCAGCCTGCTGCTCATCTGGCTGCTGCTGCTCGCCGTGTCCACGGTGTTCGGGAAGAAGAAGGAGGGGAAATGACGGCATCGGTGGAGTTCAGGGCCCTGCGGCGGGTCTTCGGCAGGACGGTGGCGCTCGACGGCTTCGATCTGGTCATCGCGCCCGGCGAGTTCGTGGCCCTGCTGGGGCCGTCGGGGTGCGGCAAGACGACCGCGCTGCGCTGCGTGGCCGGCTTCGAGCGTCCCGACTCGGGGGCCGTGCTCGTCGACGGCCGCGACGTCACCGACGTGCCGGCCAACAAGCGCGACGCCGGCATGGTGTTCCAGTCGTACTCGCTCTTCCCCAACCTCAACGCCCGCGACAACGTCGCCTTCGGGCTGCGGGTGCGCAAGGTGCCCGCCCCCGCCCGGCGGGCCAAGGCCGACGAGCTGCTCGAACTCGTCGGGCTGCCCTCCCACGCCGACCGCTACCCGCATCAGCTCTCCGGCGGGCAGCAGCAGCGCGTCGCGCTCGCCAGGGCGCTCGCGCTCGAACCCCGCGTGCTGCTGCTCGACGAGCCGCTGTCCGCCCTGGACGCCAAGGTCCGCGTCACGCTGCGCGAGGAGATCCGGCGCCTGCAGCTCGACCTCGGCATCACCACCATCTTCGTCACCCACGACCAGGAGGAGGCCCTGTCCGTCGCCGACCGGGTGGCGGTGCTGCGGGACGGGCGGCTCGAACAGGTCGGCGCGCCGGCCGAGGTGTACGACCGGCCCGCCACGCCGTTCGTGGCCGAGTTCGTCGGCACCATGAACCATCTCGCCGGGCAGGTGTCGGGTGACCGGGTGTCCGTTCTGGGGCAGTCGTTGCCGCTCGACGGGCCCGTACCGGATGATCCCTCCGTGGACGTGCTGGTCCGCCCGGAGGCCGTCCAGGTCACCGCCCCCGAGGAGGCTGGAGGTGCTCGCGCCGAGGTCCTCGCCGCGTCCTTCCGGGGCGCCTCCGTACGGCTGCGCCTCGCCGTGGCCGGCGGCGAGGTCCTGGCCGACGTCCCCGGCCACGAGGCCGCCCGTCTCGGCCCGGGGGCGCAGGTGTCGGTCCGCCTGGTGGAACGCCCGGTCCTCGTGGCCCCCCGCACCGTCACAGCCCCGGCCCCGACCGTCGCAGCCGATGCCCTCTGACTTCTCCGAAGCCGGGGCGGGGCCTGACTCCCCCGAAGCCGGGGCGAGGCAGGAAACGGCGGCCCCGCCCTCGCCGGCACCGTCATCCGCCCTCCCGTCCTCCCTGTCCCCCTCAGCAGTCACCGACCCGGGCACTGACGTGGCCGCCCGGCCGGAATGCGTGCCCGAGGCGGTGTTGCTGGACATGGACGGGACCTTGGTGGACACCGAAGGGCTGTGGTGGGAGGCGGTCGCCGACGTCGCCGGCCGTCCGCTCACTCACGACGACGTCCCGCACGTCCATGGGCGCACCATCGAGGACGTGGCCCGCTACCTCGGCGAGCCCACCCTCGCCGCCCGCCTCACCGAGGCGTTCGCCGACCGGGTGGAGCGCGACGCCGCGGTCCTGCCGGGCGCCGCCGAGCTGCTGTCCGGCCTGGCCGCCGTCGGCATCCCCACCGCCCTGGTCAGCGCCTCGCCCCGCAGCGTCGTGGACCTGGTGCTGCCCCGGCTGGGCCACACGTTCGACCTGATCATCACCGATGAGGACACCGAACGTGGCAAGCCCTGGCCCGACCCGTACCTGGAGGCCACCCGCCGCCTGGGCGCGAGCCCCTCGCGCTGCGTGGCCATCGAGGACAGTCCCACCGGCATAGCGGCGGCCCGCGCCGCGGGCTGCCACGTCCTCGTCGCGGGCCCTGACCACGGGCTCCCGTCCCTGCCCAGGGTGTGCGCCTGCGTCACCCCGTGAAGGCCGTCATGCGGCGAAAAGGCATCTCATGTACGCGTGTCGGGGCCGAGATCTGCGGCGATGCCGCAGGTGTCGGTAAGCTTGCGCGGCGTGAGCGGTGAAACCTCCCACATCGGGCGCTACAGGCTGCTAAGTGTGCTGGGGCGGGGTGGGATGGGCACGGTCCACCTCGCCGAGGATCCCGCTGGGCAACAGGTCGCCGTCAAGGTGATCAACCCGGAGCTCAGCCAGCACGAGCAGTTCCGCATGCGGTTCCGCAGGGAGGCGGACGCGGCGCAGCGGGTGCGCCGCTTCTGTACGGCCGCCGTCCTCGACGCCGCGCTCGAAGGCAACCAGCTCTACGTCGTCACCGAATACGTCCCCGGCCCCAACCTCGACGAGGCCGTACGCCAGTCGGGCCCGCTGCGCGGCTCCAGCCTCGACGCGCTGGCCGTCAGCGTGGCCACGGCGCTCACCGCGATCCACGCGGCCGGGGTCGTGCACCGCGACCTCAAGCCGTCCAACGTGCTGCTGTCCCCCGTCGGGCCGCGCGTGATCGACTTCGGCATCGCGCGGGCGCTCGACACGATCGGCGGCGTCACCAGCACCGGCGAGGTCATCGGCACGCCCCGCTACATGGCGCCCGAGGTGCTGCGCGGCGACCCGATCTCCCCCGCCTGCGACGTGTTCTCGTGGGGGTGCCTGGTGGCGTTCGCGGCGAGCGGACGTGCCCCGTTCGGCGGCGACACGCTGCCGGCCATGGTCTACCAGGTGCTCAACACCGAGCCCAACCTCGAGGCCATCGACCCCGGCCTGCGCGAGCTGGTCGCCGCGGCCCTGAACAAGGACCCGGCCCAGCGCCCGACCGCGCAGCAGCTCCTCGACCACCTGGTGGGCCGTTCCGCGGCTCCCGAGCAGGCGGCGCACACCGTACAGGTGGCCTGGCAGCAGTCCACCGCCCCCTACACGGTCGCCCCGGCGCCGGGCGGCGTGCGGGCGCGGCGGGGCAGGCTGTACGCGGCGGTGGCGGCGGCCGCGGCGGTCGTGCTGGCGGCCGGGGCGGGCGCCTGGGCGCTGTTCGTCCCGAGCGGGCCGCCCAAAGACCTGGGGCTGCTCTACCAGGAGGACTTCACGCAGACGACGGGCGGCTGGACCGGCTCGTACGACCCGCAGTCCGCGGGCAGCGTCGGCTACCGGACCGACGGCACGTACGGGATGGACGCCGAGCCCGACTATGAGGAGCGGTGGGCCAGGGCGCCCGTGCCCTACCTGTTCTACACGCCGACCGCGACGCCCGACCCGACGGCGAGCCCGACGCCGATGCTGCCCCAGTCGGTGGTCATGGCCGTCACCGCCGACGTCACCAAGAGCGTCGGCACCGGCGAATACGGCCTCTACTGCCACAACTCCGAAGACGGCGACAACTACTACGAGTTCACCCTCGACACCAAGGGCAACGCCCGCATCCGCCGCATCGTCGACGGCTCGGGCGGCATGATCGCCCAGCCCGTGAAGGTGGACGCGCTGCCCGGCAAGGCGCGGATCACGGTGGCGTGCGAGCAGAGCGGCAAGACCGTGCGGCTGTCGATGTGGGTGAACGACGAGCTCGTCCAGGAGGTGGAGGACCCGAACGGGATCGGCAACGGCTCGCTCGGGCTGTTCGCGCGCACGCCGAAGGACGACAGGTCGGTGGTGCGCACGACCTGGGACGACTTCGAACTACGAGGCCGCCTGGAGCCGTAACCTCCGCCCACAGGACGCCCGCGCGGCGCTCTGCTCGAAGCCGCCCACGCGGACCCCCTGCTGAGAGGTCGCCCGCACGGCGCTTCGCTTGAAGGACGCCGGCTTGAAGGACGCCGGCTTGAAGGACCTCGGCTTGGGGCACCGGCTTGGACGCACCAGCTTGGAGGCACCGGCCTATAGGACGCCGGCGCGGGCGGCGGCGAGGGCGGCGTCGGCGGCGCGGTCGGCGTCGCGTTCTGTGACCGGCTCGTGGGCGACGAAGAGCCGGTAGTAGACGGGCGCGACCGCGACCCTGATCACCTCCCGGGGATCGACGACGTCGGGCAGCTCGCCCCGCTGGATCGCCCGGCGTACGACCGAGGCCGACTGCTCATGGCGCGAGACGAAGAACTCGTGCAGCGAACGGGCGGCGGCCTCGTTCTGCACGGCGGCGGCCACGAAGGCGGACGACACGGGGCCCAGCTCGGGATCCTGGAAGCCGACCCGTACGAGCTGGACGATCCCCCGCAGATCACCCTCGATCGACCCTGTGTCGGGGATGGGCCACGGCTCGTCGGCGGCGAGTTCGAGCGCGTCGGAGATCAGGCCCTCGACACCGCCCCACCGCCGGTAAACGGTCGTCTTGTGGACGCCTGACCGCTCCGCGACCCGCTCCACGGTCAGGCCCGCGTAGCCGTGTTCGGCCAGCTCGGCGAGGGTCGCCTGGCGCACGGCGTCGCGTACGCGGGCGCTGCGCCCACCCGGACGCTTGACGGGCTCTTTGCGCTCCAAAAACTACTCCAGTTGCGTTAGTTCTGATCTTGTGCCATCCTAAAGCAACATCAGTTGCGATTGGAGTTCCATCCTGATCAGTCTTCGCGGGGTTTTCAAGTCCTACGACGGACGCGCCGTCCTCAGCGACGTGTCCATGTCCGTACGCACCGGCGAGCGCGTCGGCATCGTCGGCGAGAACGGCTCGGGCAAGTCCACCTTGCTGCGCCTGCTGGCCGGAGCCGAGCGGCCCGACGAAGGCGAGGTGCGGGCGAGCGCCGACCTCGGCTACGTCGGCCAGACGCTCGCCGAGACGCTCGGCCTGCCGACCGGCGGCACGGTCCGCGAGGCCGTCGACGCCGCGCTGGCCGACCTGCGTGCCATGGAGCGCAGGATGCGCGAGCTGGAGTCGGCGCTGTCGGAGGAGGCGACCCAACAGGTCTTGGACGAATACGGCGAGCTGTGCACGGCCTATGAGCTGCGCGGCGGCTACGAGGCCGACGCGCGCGTCGAGCGGGCCTTCCACGGCCTCGGGCTGGCGCACGTGGGCCACGACCGCACGCTCGGCAGCCTGTCCGGCGGCGAGCAGGCGCGGCTCGGCCTGGCCTGCGTGCTGGCCGCCGCCCCCCGCGTGCTGCTGCTCGACGAGCCGACCAACCACCTCGACGAGCCGGCCCTGACCTGGCTCGAAGATCGGCTGCGCGAGCACAGGGGCGCGGTGGCCGTCGTCTCCCACGACCGCGTCTTCCTCGACCGGGTGGCCACCGCGATCATCGAGGTCGAGCAGGGCTCGGTGAGCCGGTTCGGCGGCGGCTACACCGGTTTCCTGGCGGCCAAGGCGGCGGCCAGGGCGCGGTGGGAGCAGGCGTACGCGGCCTGGTGCGCCGAGGTCCGCCAAGTCCGCGAACACGCCGCCACCACCGCACACCGGGTCGCGGCGGGGCGCGTGATGCGCGACAACAACAAGATGGCCTACGACCGCAACGCGGGGCGCGTGCAGAGCTCGGTCGCCAGCAGGGTCCGCAACGCCCACGAACGTCTGCGCCGCCTGGAAGCCGACCCCGTCCCACGCCCACCCGCGCCCCTGCACTTCCACGCCACCTTCACCACCGACCCCCTCCCCCCACCCGCCGACGACCACACAGGGGCAGAACCAACCGCACCGACGCAGCGGCCCGGCGGTCGAACCCCCTCTCCGGCCATGGGCCCACAGCGGGCCGATGGGGAGGGGGCCGCGCCATCCGCGGGCGCAGCGCCGTTGGAGGCGGGTGCTCCTGTCACGGGTGCCGTGCTGGTGGAGTTGCGGGACGTTCGGGTCGGTGATCGGCTGCGGGTGGACGCGCTCACCATCAGGGCCGGTGACCGGGTCCTGGTCAGGGGCGGCAACGGCGCGGGCAAGTCCACGTTGCTGGGCGTCCTGGCCGAGCGAGCCATGTGCCGCGTCGGTCACCTGCCGCAGGAGGTGAGCTTCGACCCGTCGCTGCCGGTGCTGGAGGCGTACGGCGAGGGTCATCCCGACGACCGCAGGGCGGCGCTGCTGGCGACCGGCCTGTTCCGGCCGCACACGCTCGACCAGCGGGTGGGCGACCTGTCGGTCGGCCAGCAGCGGCGGCTCGCGCTGGCCGAGCTGCTGGCCCGCGAACACGACCTGCTACTCCTCGACGAACCCACCAACCACCTGTCTCCCGTGCTGGCAGAAGAGCTCCAACGCGCACTCGACGGCTTCCGCGGCACCCTCGTCATGGTCTCCCATGACCGGGCACTCATCCAGCGCTTCCGCGGCAGGGAGATCGAGCTCGTGGGAGGGCGCATCCTCTGACCGCAACCGAGATCGAGCTCGCACGAGGGCGCACCCTTTGACCGCGACCTAGCTGGAGCTCGCAGGAGCGAGACTTTTGACCACGACCATCGGGGGGACTCCCATGTTGACCATCATCGACTCCGGCTCGCCTTACGGCCTGGCCACCGCGGCCGACGGCGCCCTGTGGTTCACGCTCGTCCACGAGGGGCGCGTCGGGCGGCTGGTGCCGGGCGAGAAGCCCGAGATCCACCAGCTCGACCCGGCCGACGGGCTGCCCACGATGATCGTGCGCGGCCACGACGACGCCGTGTGGTTCAGCGAGTGGAAGGGCGGCCGGGTCAGCCGCATCACCGCCGACGGGCGGCGCACCACCTACACGGTCGACTCGCCGTACGGGCTGGCCGCCGGCCCCGACGGCGCGATGTGGCTCACCCAGATGTCGACCGACAGGATCGGCCGCATCGCGACCGACGGCACGATGACCTCCTACGACGTGCCGGTGAAGGGCGGCATGCCGTCGTTCGTCGTGGCGGGCCCGGACGACGCTCTCTGGTTCACCATCAACCAGGGCAACGCCATCGGCCGTATCTCGCTGTCGGGCGAGGTGACCGTGTACGAACTCCCCACGGAGAACGCGGCCCCGGTAGGCATCACCCGCGGCCCCGACGACGCCCTGTGGTTCGTTGAGATCGGCGCAGGCCAGATAGGCCGGATCGACGTCCATGGCAAGATCACCGAATACCCCCTCCCCGACCGCGCCGCCCGCCCCCACGCCATCATCACCGGCCCCGACAACGCCCTGTGGTTCACGGAGTGGGGCACCGGCCACCTGGGCCGCATCACGGTAGACGGTGACATCGAAGAACACCCTCTCCCAGCGGTCCCAAAGCCGGCGGCCGGGCACGGGACCGAGGCACCGAACACGGACGAGAGGGACGACTCCCAGGGACCGAACGCCGAACCCGGGGACGACGCACCGAAGCCCGAACGAAAGGCGGAGCCACACGGTCTGACCGTAGGCCCGGACGGAGCGATCTGGGTGGCGTTGGAGGCCGGCGCCCTGGCCCGCCACAGGTGACGACCCTCAAACGGAAGACACCGTAACGGGCACCACCCATGCCACAACCCCCGCGCGACCCCGAACATCCCCATCGGAGTGTCGGAGCCGCGGGGGCCGACTGGCGGGCGGGTGCCCAGCAGCGTGCGCGCCTCTACGCCCGCCTGGTTAGCGGTCCCATAGGTGAGACGGTTGGAGGGGTGGGGGCTGGGGGGTGGGTGGTGGGCGATGGGTGGGGCGGAGTTGACTAGGGGTATGCGTGCGATCATCGTGTCCGCTCAAGGCGGGCCAGAGGTTCTTGAGTATGTCGAGCGTCCTGATCCGGTGCCCGGGGACGGCGAGGTGGTCGTGGACGTGGCCGCCAGCGGGGTGAACTTCATCGACATCTACCACCGGTCTGGTGTTTATCCGCTCGATCTGCCCACCTCCATCGGGTCTGAAGGGGCCGGGACGGTGTCCGCTGTCGGCCCGGGAGTAGAGGGTGTCGCGGTGGGTGACACCGTGGCGTGGGCGAGTGTGCTGGGGAGTTATGCCGAGAAGGCCGTGGTGCCGGCCGATCGGCTGGTGCCTGTGCCGGACAGCGTGTCGGCCGAGCTGGCGGCGGCGACGATGCTGCAGGGCATGACGGCCCACTATCTGACGCACTCCACGTACGAGGTCAAAGAGGGCGACCGGGTGCTCGTGCACGCAGGGGCCGGCGGCATGGGACAGCTGCTCATTCAGCTGGCCAAGCTCAAGGGCGCCAAGGTCTACACGACGGTCTCCACCGACGAGAAGGAGAAGCTGGCGCGGGAGGCGGGCGCGGACGAGGTGCTGCGCTACGACGGCTTCGCGCAGGCTCTGCGGGGCACGATCGACGTGGTGTACGACGGCGTCGGCAAGGCCACGTTCGACGGCGGGCTTGAGGCGCTGCGTCCGCGCGGGCTCATGGCCCTGTACGGCGCCGCCAGCGGCCCGGTGCCGCCGCTCGACCCGCAGGTGCTCAACAAGCAGGGCTCGCTCTTCCTGACCAGGCCCACGCTCGTGCACTACGTGGCGGAGCGGGCCGAGCTGCTGCAGCGCGCCTCCGACCTGTTCGGCTGGATCGGCGCGGGCCAGGTGCGGATCAACGTCTCCCACCGTTACCCGCTGGCCGACGCCCGGCAGGCGCATGAGGACCTGGCGGGGCGGCGAACCACAGGGAAACTGCTCCTCATACCCTGACCTTTATGGACATCGCCACCTCCATCTGGTCGTTCGCCGCCGTGGTCGCGCTGCTCACGGTGACGCCCGGGCTCGACACGGCATTGATTCTGCGGACGTCCCTGCTGGCCGGGCGGCGTCCGGCCTTGGGGGTGACGCTGGGCATCCAGCTCGGCACGCTGGTGTGGGGTGTGCTCACCGCCGCGGGGCTGTCGGCGTTGCTGGCGGCCTCGCAGGTGGCCTATGACGTGCTGCGATGGGCGGGAGCGGCGTACCTGGTGTGGATGGGGATGCGCATGCTGCTCAAGCGGGACGCCGGGCATGAGGTGGTGGAGGGGCAGGAGGTGCGGTTCTGGACGGGGTTGCGGCGGGGGCTGCTGACGAATCTGCTCAATCCCAAGGTGGGGGCCTTCTACGTGGCGATGCTGCCCCAGTTCATCCCGGACGGGGCGCCGCACGCGGTCATGGGGCTGGCACTGGCCGGGGTGCACGTGGTCGAGGGGCTCGTGTGGAGCGCCGGGTTGATCGGGTTCGCGTCGTTGATGAGCGGGTTCCTGCGGTCGGCCCGGGTGCGGCGGGTCCTCGATCGGGTGACCGGAGTGGTGATCGTGGGGTTCGGGGTACGCCTGGCCGTCAGTGAATGAGCCGTCGAGGCGCGCATGTGGCCGGCCGGCCGGATGACGACGCACAAGCGCTGATCGCCGATGACCGAGCATGCCCAAGCGGCTGACCACGATCAATGCGCGGGCGGTGTGGCTAGAAGGCGGCCGGCCAGTTCAGTAGGCGGGCGCCGAGGACGGCTGTCTCCAGGGTGAAGCGTTGTGTCGGGTCGTCCGGGGAGAAGCCGGTCAGGCGGCGGATGCGTTCCAGCCGGTACGTCACCGCCCGCGGGCTCACCCGTAACCGCCGGGCGGCGGCCGTCTGGTTGCCGTGGGCGGCGAAGACGGCCTCCAAAGTCTCCAGCAGCGGCTCCGGTCCGCCCCTGGCGTCGAGGAGCGGGTTGAGCACGCTGGTCACCAGGTCTTCTATGGCGCCTCTGTCGCGCAGCAGTACGGGGAAGACCAGCAGGTCGGCGGCCTTGACGACGTCGGTGGTGAGGCCGAGCCCGTCGGCCAGTTCGAGGGCCTGGGCGGCCTCGCGGTAGGAGGTCACGACTCCGCCGGGGCCGCGTTTGGGGCGGCCGACGCCGACGCGCCAGCCGGGCGGGAAGCGGTTGCGTACGTGGTGGACGAACTCGCCGACCGCGGCCCCCAGCGTGGCGGGGGCGACGCACACCAGCAGCCCGTCGCGTACGGACACCAGCACGTTGTGGGAGCCGAAGCGGGCGATGAGGTCGCGTTCGATGCGGTCCTGGTCGCCGTCGCGCAGCCCGCGGGCCACGGCGACGACGTACGACTCGGCCAGCCGCAGCCCGAAGTGCTCGGCCCGTTCCGCGAGCCGCTCGGCCCGGCCCTGGAGCAGGTCGTCTACGAACTCCCTGCGCGCGCTCTCCTCCTCGCGGATGGCGGTGAGCTGGGCCTGCTCGTACCCCTCCATGAGCGCGGACACGGCCCTGCGCAGCGCGGGCAGCACGCCGGGCACGCCTTCGCCCGCGGCGAGCGCGCGGTCGACGAGGAGCCGCAGGGGCACGCCGGCCCGGGCGGCCTCGGCGCCGGCGGCGCGGTAGGCGTCGAGGGCGCGCCGGTCGAAGGCGCGGCCGGTGGCCGCATGCTCGGCCAACCGCCGCCGGTGCCCGTCCACCTGCCCGTCGAGCAGCCCAGCGAGCAGGTCGGCGAGCAGGTCGGCGGACACATCCGCGCGCGGCCCGGCAGACGGCCCGGCGGACGGGCCGCTCGACGGGCCGCTGGGCGCGTCCGAGGACGGGCCGATCGGTGGGCCGGAGGGCGCGGCCGGGGGTGGGTCCGTGGGCGGCATCAGACTCCTACGTCGCGCCTGTCGAAGGCGAGCACCGCGGTGAGTGCGAGCACGGCCGTCGCCCCCGCGAGGACAAGGTAGTCGGTGACGGGGAGCCCTTCATAGAGCGGCCGGCCGTCGGCGTAGTAGTGGAACGGCGAGAGCCACCGCAGCCAGGCGACGGCGTCCCATGAGCGGCCCACGGTGACGACCGCGTACCCGAGGACGGCCCACACGCCGACGGCGGACGAGGCGGCGGCCCGGCGCCCGGCGACGGCTCCGACGGCCAGAGCCAGAGCCCCGAAGAACAGGGCGAGCAGCAGGACGCCGACCTGCGCGGCCAGGATGCGGTCGAACGGCACCCCGGTCCGTACGAGCGCACTCATCGCGACCGCGACCAGCAGCGTCACCGCGGCCACCACCACGAGCGCGACGGCCAGCGCGAGGAACTTGTCGAGCACCAGCCGCCGCCGGTCCACCGGCAGGGTGACGACGAGTTCGAGCGTGCCGGCCTCCTCGGGCCCGGCCAGCGCCCGGTTGGCGAGCAGCGTCGCGCAGGCGATGAACAGCATCGGGACGAAGAGCTGGTAGACGACGGTCTGGAGGTAACCGGCGCCAGAGGTGATGTCCGGCATGCCGCCCATGAGGTCGCGCAGCGGGCCGGGGAACTTGTTCAGCATGGCCGGCCCGTACGTGTCCGGGTTCGCGCGTACGGCGCCGTAGACGGCGACGTACAGGGCGATGAAGGCGCTGATGCCGAGCGTCCACCACAGGAGCGGGCGGCGGTGCTCGCGCAGGCTTCTGGCGATCATCGGACCGCCTCCTCGTCGCTGTAGTAGGTCAGGAAGATCTCTTCGAGGTCGGGTTCCGCGCTGACGAGGTGCACGACGGTGAACCGGGCGGCGGCCTTGACCAGCGCGTCGGGACGTCCGTCGATCGTGCACCGCACGGCGGCGCCCTCCACCCGCAGGTCGCGTACGCCGGGCAGCCCCTCGAAGGCGTCTCGCGGGACGGGCGCGGCGAAGTGCAGCTCGACGCGGCGCACGGCCTTCTCGCGCAGCACGGCGACGTTCTCGACGGCCACCAGCCGCCCGCCGCGCACGATGCCGACCCGGTCGGAGACGCTCTCGACCTCGGCCAGCACGTGGGAGGACATGAGCACGGTACGCCCCGACGCCCGCACCTCGCGGACCAGCGCCAGGAACTCCTGCTGCACGAGCGGGTCGAGCCCCACGGTCGGCTCGTCGAGGAGGACGAGCTCGGGTTCGTGCATGAACGCCTGGATGAGCCCGATCTTCTGCTTGTTGCCCTTGGAGAGCTTGCGCATGGGCACCGACAGGTCGGCGTCGAAGCGCTCGGCCAGGGCCTCGATGCGGGAGGCGGGCACGCCGCCCCGGACTCTGGCGAGGAAGCGCAGGTAGTCGGCGGCCCGGTCGCGGCCCTCCAGCACCAGGTCACCGGGCAGGTAACCCATCCTGGCGCGGACGGCGGGCTCGCGCGGGTGGCCGCCGAGCACGCTCACGGCGCCCCGGGTGGGCCTGATCACGTCGAGCAGGAGCCGGAGAGTCGTGGTCTTTCCCGCGCCGTTGGGCCCGAGATAGCCGAAGATCTCCCCCGGCTGGATGTCGAGCGTGAGGTCCTCCAGGCCGCGGCGGGCGCCGTAGTACTTGGTCAGCCCCTCGGCCTGCACCACTGCTGTCATGCCCGTATCGTCGCGCCGCGGGGGGCTGTGCGTCATGGGGGAGGTCCGGCAGTCTGCGGACGAATTCGCTGCTGGATTCCGGCAAAGACATCATCTCAGGTTGGCGGGGTAGGGGGCGGGCGTAACCGGAAGAAACGGGGAATAGGCCATGAGCCGCATCGGAGAGTGGCTGAAGAAGGCAGAGAACCTGGCCAGGGGACACTCCAAGCAGGCCGACCAGATCATCGACCGCGCCGAGCAGTACGCCAAGGAGCGCACCGGCCACAAGTACGACGAGCACATCAGCAGAGGCGCGGACACCGTCCAGCGCCGTTACGGCGGCGGGCAGGACCAGACCGGCCAGCAGACCGGCCAGCCGACGGGCCAGCCGACAGGACAGCAGCCAGGACAGCCGGGTCAGCAGGCCGGGCAGCAGCCGCCCCCGACCCAGGAGGAGCAGGAGCGGCGCATGCCGCCTCAGGGCTGACCGCACGGGCCGGCGGCGAGCGTCTTCCGAGGCTCCCGCCACATCCCGCGAGGCCGTCGGCGGGCGTCTCAAAGGCCCTCGCCGCCGACCCGCTCGGCGGACGCATGAGCGTCCGCGGCGACCTGGACGGCGGACGGTTCAGTGGCGGGCGTCCTCCAGGACCTTCGCCGCGTCCCGTTCGAACGACGCCCTGGCGCCCAGCGTGAGCAGGCCGCCCACGACCATGGGGCCGATCAGGACGTACATGCCGGTCAGCAGCGAGCCCGTCCCGTCGGAGACGATGCCGACGACCAGCGAGCCGAAGGCCGTGCCGACGGTCAGGAAGAGCTGCAGGACGGCGAAGCCGAGCCCGCGCGCGGCGGCCGGCACCACGTCGGCCAGGCAGGCGGTCATGTTGGGGATCGCGATCGACATGAGCGCGCTGGCCACCAGCATCAGACCGGCCAGCGCGCCGACCGAGTCCATGGACAGCGCGCCGGCCAGGACCACCGAGCCGGCCGTGATGCCGCCGCCGCCCGCGAGCAGGCGCCCGCCCTTGATCGTGCCGTGCCACTTCCTGCCCAGCCAGGAGCCGACGAGCGTACCGGTCAGCGTGCCCGCGATGGTGAGCAGGCCGCTGAGCGAGCCGGCGGTGGCGACGTCCGCGCCTAGGGTGCGCACCATGAACGTGGGCAGCCAGAAGAAGATCCCGGCCAGCCCGAGGCTGAGCAGCGCGAGCCCGACGCAGACGAACAGCAGCGTGGGGATGACCATGACGCCGCGCACCTGTGTCAGGAACGGCGGCTTGACCTCCGCCCCGGCGGGCGCGGAAGGCGCGGGCGGAGCGGCCTCACCACCAGCACCGGCCATGGACGGTTGCGGGGCGATCCCGCCGTTCGCGACCATCCGGTCCAGCTCGCCGCGGCGCGGCTCGCGCAGGAACCAGACCAGCAGCGCCGTGAGCACGCCCGGCACGACCATGATGAGGAACGCCGTACGCCACGAGAACGCGGCGGCGAGCTGGGCGCCGAGCAGGGTGCCGACACCGCCGAGGTACGTGGTGACGCGGGTCAGCCCGTACGCCTTGGCCCGGCTGGCGGGCGGATAGTAGTCGGCGAGCAGGCTGCCGGCGGCCGGGTTGTCGATGTTCTCGGCGGCGGCCAGCAGCACCCGCATCAGGTAGAACATGGCGAATCCGGTCGCGATGCCGGAGCCGAGCGTGGCGAGCGCCCAGCAGAAGACGACGATCGCGATGATCCGGGTCCGGCTGAACCGGTCGGCGAGGTAGCCGGCGGGCAGGGCCACCACGGCGGCGGCCAGCGCGGCGGCGGTCGGGATGGAGCCGGCCGCGGTGTCGCTGAAGCGCCATTCCTGCTGGATGAGCGGGAGTACGCCCGACAGCAGGTTGGCCTCGATCCTGTCCACTAGTCCGACGATGAACAGCACCACCAGGGGTGCCCAGCCGAATGGCGCGCGGGATCGCGCGTCGATGGTGCCCGTCCGTGGCGAGCCGAACGTCCCGACCATGCCCACCCTTTCGCGTAGGTGACTCTAGAATCCAGTTCTAGTGCGACGTTCTAGCCAGAGTGACAGAAGTCACAGCATTCGTAAATGGCCGGTTTCCGGGAAATTTCGTGATCTGCGGCTTCGATACGGTGTGGCCATGGTCAACGGCGCACTCCTGGTGGCAGGCACCACATCGGACGCGGGCAAGAGCGTGGTCACGGCCGGGATCTGCCGCTGGCTGGCCCGCCGTGGCGTGCGCGTCGCGCCCTTCAAGGCGCAGAACATGTCGCTCAACTCGTACGTCACCGCCGACGGCGCCGAGATCGGCCGCGCGCAGGCCGTGCAGGCGCAGGCCGCCGGCCTCGAACCGGCCGCCGACATGAACCCGATCCTCCTCAAACCGGGCAGCGACCGCCGCAGCCAGGTCGTGCTCATGGGCCGGCCGGTCGCGGACGTGGACGCCATGGAGTACGGCGCGCTGAAGGACCTGCTGCGCACGACCGCCCTGGAGGCGCTTGAGCGGCTCAGGAAGCAGTACGACGTGGTGGTGTGCGAGGGCGCTGGCAGCCCGGCGGAGATCAACCTACGCCGCGGCGACATCGCCAACATGGGCCTGGCCAGGGCCGCGAACCTGCCCGTCATCGTGGTCGGCGACATCGACAGGGGCGGGGTGTTCGCCGCCTTCTACGGCACCGTCGGCCTGCTGGACGCCGCCGATCAGGCGCACGTGGCCGGGTTCGTGGTCAACAAGTTCCGCGGCGCGAAGGAGCTGCTCGAACCCGGGCTCGACATGATCAGGCAGCTCACCGGCCGCGAGGTCTACGGGGTGCTGCCCTGGCTGGACGGGCTCTGGCTGGACGTCGAGGACTCACTGGCCCTCGACGGGCGGCAGGTGGCGGTGCGGCCTCCGTACGGGCGGCAGACGCTGCGGGTCGCCGTCGTACGGCTGCCGCGCATCTCCAACTTCACCGACGTGGACGCGCTGGCCGCCGAGCCGGGCGTGGTGGTGCGCTTCGCCACCTCCGCCGGCGAGCTGGACGACGCCGACCTCGTCGTGCTGCCCGGCTCCCGTGCCACCGTCGCCGACCTGGCCTGGCTGCGGGAGAGCGGGCTCGCGGCGGCCCTGCGCGCGCGGACCGGGCCCGTACTGGGGATCTGCGGCGGGTTCCAGATGCTCGGGCGGGAGATCGTGGACGACGTCGAGTCGGGGGCGGGCCGGGTCGAGGGGCTCGGGCTGCTGCCGGTGCGGGTCACGTTCGGGGCGGACAAGCGGCTCGGCAGGCCCGTCGGGTCCGCGTACGGGGAGGCGGTGCGGGCGTACGAGATCCACCACGGCGTCGCGACCGTCGAGGGCGGCGAGCCCTTCCTGGACGGCTGCCGATCGGCGAACGTCTTCGGCACCACCTGGCACGGCGCCCTGGAGAACGACGGTTTCCGCCGCGCCTTCCTGACCGACGTCGCCGACCGCGCCGGCCGCGCCTTCACCCCCGCCCCCGGCACCGACTTCGCCCGCCTCCGCGAGGCCCGCCTGGACGCCCTCGGCGACCTCATCGACCACCACATGGACACGGACGCCCTGCTCCGCCTGATCGAACAGGGCCCCTCCCCCGCACTCCCCACCCTCCCACCCGGCGCCCCCTGGAGGGAGAGGGGCGGGCCTGCGGGCAGAACCGCAGCCCGCTGAAAAGGCGCAGCCGCGGGGAGGCGGGCGATGCCCCAGGGGCGGCGACGTGGTGGGTCAGGTGAGGGCTTCGGCGATGGCGGCGCGGTCCTGGTACTCGCGCCAATGCACGATCCGCCCGCCCCTCGCGCGCAGCACCACCACGAAGGCGGCCTGGGCGCGCACGTCGCTGCCCCGCAGGGTGCCCACCAGCCGGTACTCGGTGACGATCACCTCCGGGTCGGCGGTCACGTGGACGGTCACGTCGCGGAATTCCTCGAAGGCGACGGGGAGGGACGCGCGGCCCTCCTCCGCCATGGCCGCGACCCGCTCCCGCCCCTCGGTCCTGCGGCGCGCGAACGGCTGCTCCACAACCACGTCGTCGGCCAGCATCTCCGCGTCGAGGGCCGCGGCTCCGGACAGGACGTTGTGCTGGAAGCGGGCGAAGAGATCTCGCGGGGTGCGCTCGGGCATGGAATTCCCTTCGCAGGAAGGCTAAAGTGAGTGAAAGACTCAGGTTCATTAATAGGAGTCGAGGACTCATCTTGTCAACGAGCGGACGAATGACGACCACCAAGCCCATGCGCGCCGACGCCCGGCGCAACCGCGCCCGCATCCTCGCCGCCGCCGAGGAGGTGTTCGCCGAGCGGGGCACGTCGGCGTCCACGGAGGAGGTCGCCGCACGAGCGGGGGTCGCCATCGGGACGGTCTTCCGCCACTTCCCCACCAAGCACGCCCTCCTCGCCGCGATCATGAAGGACCTGCGGCGGCGGCTCATCGCCGAGGCGGAGACCCTCACCGCCGATGGTGACCCTGGGTCGGCGTTCTTCGACTACTTCGCGTTCCTCGTCGGCAGCTCGGCCAGGATCGGCGCCGTGGTGAGCCTGCTCGCCGAGGAAGGCGCGCCCATCGAGCCGGGCGAGCAGATCATGGCGCTCAGCGAGGTGTTCGGCACGCTGCTGGAGGCGGCGCGCGAAGCCGGGACCGTACGCCCCGACGTCCGGCTCGACGAGGTCATGGCCGTGCTCACCGCCGCCACCCACGGCGCGCTGGCGGGCGGCTGGCCGGACGACCTCCGCCATCGGACGGTGACCCGGCTCCTGGACGGCTTCCGCGCTGCCCGGTGATCCAGGCGTCGATGAGCGCCCAGTGGTCGTACAGCCAGCGGACGCGCTCCTCGCGGGTCCTGGGGATCTCGGCGGCCGGTACGCGCCACCACTTCGCGGTGATGTGCGCGCTGACGGGAAGCTTGCGCCAGACGTCCCCCACGGTGACGAGCTGGTCGAGCCCGGTGTGCGCGACGAAGATGACGTCGGCGGCCGGGCAGGACTCGATGGCGGCGATGGCGCCGTTCGGGCGGGGCGGGAGCAGGTGGTCCATGTCGCGGGCCCGGCCGGCTTCGCCGGTCAGGCCCTTCTCCTCAAGCCGCCGGATGGCGAGGCGGCGGCGGCGCGGGGTGAAGTTCCCGCCCTCGGGGAAGATCACCAGCGCGTCCCTGTCGCCCATCGTGGCGGCGAGGCGGCGGATCTCGGCGGTGACGCCGCTCTGGTCGGTGCTGCGGGGCACGAACGCGTTCGGGAGCCGGTTGACGACGACGTCGAGCGACGGGTCGTACTGGAGCGCGGCCTTCATGACGATGCGGGGCCGGCGGTGGTAGCGGGCCAGCAGGTGGTGGATCAGCAGGAACGAGTCGCCCGGCCCCGCGTGCCGGGACAGCACGATGACCGGCCGGGACAGCCGGGCCGCCCGCTCCTCCTCGGTCGGCTCGGGCTCCTCGATCGCGGTGGTCAGCAGGAAGATGCGCTCGGCGGCGCCGTACACGCGGGTCAGGAACCACGCGATCAGCGCGTAGTGGCGCTCCTGCCGCCGCGCGCCGCCCGCCACCCACAGCCACAGGCAGGCGATGAGCACGGCGGACTCCAGCGTCAGCCACGCCACCCCGAACCAGACGAACCGCGCTCCCCTGCGCTGCGGCGGCGGCAGGCGCAGCGAGGCGGCGGCCGTGACGACCAGCCAGAACGGCAGCGTCACCAGCATGAACACGGTCACCACGATGACCAGGGGCGCCAGCACGAGCCTGCGCAGGATACGAGGTGGAAGCACCATGGCCTCCTCAAGGACGTACTCTCATCCTCCTCTTTCGCGCAGGTAGCGGGAAGACGCCTGGTAGGCGCGGTCGATGCAGGCCGCCACCTGGGAGCCGTCGCGGTAGCGCAGCGGCGAGACGGGCGTGGCCACCCCCGACGGCATCACGTGCACCTCCACGCCGGGCGGCAGTGTGGCGAGGTCCTCGGCGAAGCGGTGCCTGCGGGCGATCTCGAACGCCACCATGCCCACTTCCCAGAACCTGCGCGGCGGGCTGAGCGGGCGCTCGATCCTGCCGACGTGCAGGACGTAGACGCGCTTGGCGCCGAGCTGCACGGCCCTGCCGATGGGGATGCTGTGCACGAGCCCGCCGTCGTAGAAGTGCTCGCCGCCGATCACCACCGGCGGCAGCAGCCCCGGTACGGCGCACGAGGCCAGCACCGCGTCCACCAGCGGCCCCGAGCTGAACCAGTGGGCCGCGGCGCGCTCGACCGAGGCGGCCACGCACTGGAACGGCACGGCCAGCTCCTCGATGCGGGCGGCCGGCACGGTCTCGCGCAGCACGCCGCGCAGCGGCTCGTTGGAGTGCAGGTGGGTGCGCGTCTTGGCGAGCGTGGACAGCCGGGCCGCCCAGGAGCCGGCGAAGGCCGTACGGACGATGTCGGAACGCCACAGACCGGTCAGCCTGGCGACCGCCTGAGCCGGGTCGGCGGCGATGACCGCGCCGTTGAGCGCGCCGACGGACGTGCCCACCACCAGGCCGGGACGGACGCCCGCCTCGTCGAGCGCCCGCAGCATCCCCACCTCGTGGGCTCCGAGCACACCCCCGCCCCCGAGCACGAACGCGGTCTCGGGCGCGCGCCCGTCCCCGCCGGGAAAGCCCCCGCTGGGAACGCCCGCGCCGGGAGCGTCCGCGCCCTCCTGGGTCATCGGGGGCAGTTCCCGCCCTCGTGGGCGACGGCGTCGGCGACGGCGAGGATGGAGTCGAGCTTGGTCCGGGCTTCGACCAGCTCGTTGATCTTGGCGTCCATGCGCTCCCGCTCGGCCCGCAGCCGCTCGATCAGCTCGGGCACGACCTCGCCCGACATCACGCACGGCATGATCGGCTCGATGGCCTTGCTGGCCAGCCCGGCCGCGTAGAGCTGCCGGATCAGCCTGACCCGCTCCACCGCGCTGTCCGGATAGACGCGCTGCCCGCTGGGCGTGCGCTCGGAGAAGAGCAGGCCCTGCTCCTCGTAGTAGCGCAGCGCGCGCACGCTCACCCCGGCCTGGGCGGCGAGCTCGCCGATCCGCATCCGATCTCCCCCTCAGGTGCTGCTGACGTCAGCGTCAGGATTTCACCGTACGCCAGGCGCCGGACGCCGCCTAACATCAGCGGCATGACCACGCACGGATTCACGCTGACCGCCGAGGGCCCGTTCGGGTTCGCCGACTCCCTGCGCTTCGTGGAGGACTGGCCGGCCACCAGCAGGCTGCCCTCCGACGGGCGGACGCTGCGCTTCGCGTACTGCGCGGAGGCCGACTGGCGGCCCATCGGCGTGAGCGTGACGGGCGTCCCCGGCGGCGTGTCGGTCACCACCACGCGCCCGGCGGGCCCGGCGATCCGCGGCGAGGTGGCGCGGATCTTCTCGCTCGACGTCGACGGCACCGGCTTCGCCAAGCTCGGCGACGCCGACCCGGTGCTGGGCGACCTGCTGCGGCTGCGTCCCGGCCTGCGTCCCGTGTGCTTCTGGAGCCCGTGGGAGGCGGCCTGCTGGGCGGTGATCGTGCAGCGCTCGTCGATGGTCGTGGCGTCGGCGATCAAGCAGCGCATCGCGCAGCGGTACGGCGCGGAGGTGGTGGTGGGCGGTGAGCCGTTCGCCGCGTTCCCGCCGCCTGTCTCGCTGCTGGACGCGGGCGGGCTCGGCCTGCCGGCGCAGAAGGAGGAGTGGCTGCGCGGCCTGGCCAGGGCGGCGCTCGACGGCCTGCTGACCACCGAGCACCTGCGCTCGCTGGCCCCCGAGGAGGCGCTGGCGGAGCTGCGGTCGCTGCCCGGCGTGGGGCCGTTCTCGGCGGGGCTGATCCTCATCAGGGGCGCGGGGGCGCCGGACGCGTTCCCCGGTGACGAGCCGCGGTTGTTCGCGATCCTGCGGGAGGCGTACGGGCTGGCGGAGGACGCGCCGCCGTCCGCGTACCGGCGGCTGGCCGACGCCTGGCGGCCCTACCGGTCGTGGGCGTCGTTCCTCTTCCGCGCGACGGCGTACGGCGTGATGGACGACCGGCCCGGCCAGGATCCTTCCTGAAGATTCTTTGACGAATCCTCTTTCGGGTGTCTGATCGGCGGGCATAAGGTTGCAGCATCGGTTGGCGTCCCCAGCGATACCCCGTGCAACCAGCCACGTACGACCAGCCACCGGCCGACCAACGCCAGGAGAGCCCGTGAAACTCACCTGTCGCCACTATCCAGGGGCCACGCTGTTCACCGTGGCCGGCCAGGTCGACATCAGCACCTCCGCCGAGCTGGAGGAGTTCATCGGCGGGCGGCGCCGCCGGTTCGACGACCACGTGATCGTGGACATGAGCGAGCTGACCTTCATCGACAGCTCCGGTCTCGCGGTGCTGCTCGCCGCCGGCGCGCTGGCCCGCGCCCACGGCGCCGGCCTGCACCTGGCCGGGGTGCAGCCGATGCCGGCCAGGCTGCTGGAGATCACGGGCGCCGATCGCGCGGCGACCTTCCACGACGACGCGGAGCAGGCGCTGGCGGCCTTGCTGACCGCCGGCCACGCCAGGCCCTGACCGCACGCCGGGGTCAGGGCTGCCGTCGGTGCACCCCCACCAGGTGCCCGTTCTGCCGGATCCGAGCCTCCTCGTACGGGCACACCGGGCGGGTGACGTACGACTGCGCGATGGTGTCGGCGTCGCCCCGGTTCACGCCCCACCCGATGGTGTGCCAGTGCGGATCGCCGCCGGTGGTGTCCAGGACCACGATCTCGAACAGCTCGGCGGCGGGAGGAGGCGTGCAGCGTGCGCGGCCGGTCGCCGCACCCGCGCCGTCGTGGACGTTCCGGCTACCGGTACCCGGCTGATCCATGTGGCTCTCCCTCCGGTGGCACAAACCTGGTCCGGAATTGCATGTGCCCCGATCCTCCTCAAGTCAGTCATGTCGCTGGTTGCGCACCCGTCACGGCGGGCTCAGTCCTCCTCCAGGATCGGCAGGCGCAGCACGAAACGGGCGCCGGTGTCGGAGTCCTCGATGGACAGCGTGCCGAGGTGGGCGGTCGCGATCTCCCTGGCGATGGGCAGCCCGAGTCCGGTGCCGCCGGCGTCGCGGTTGCGGGCGGCGTCGAGGCGGGCGAAGCGCTGGAAGACGAACTCGCGGTGCTCGGGAGGGATGCCGGCCCCGTCGTCCACGACCTCCACCACCGCGTCGTCGCCCTGCCGCCGCACGGTGACGATGACCCGCCGCTCGGCGTGCCGCTCGGCGTTGTCGAGCAGGTTGGTCAGCAGGCGGGCCAGCTGCAGCCGGTCGCCCATGACGACGACGCCGGTCTCCAGGGTCGTGACGAACTCCTTGGAGCGCGGCCGCGCGGTCTCGGAGGCGACCAGCTCGGCGAGGTCGATCGGCTCGCGCTGGTCGGGCGCTCCGGCGTCGAGCTTGGTGAGCGTGAGCAGGTCGCCCACGATGGCCTGCAGCCGGTCGAGGCTGGCCAGCACCTTCGTGCCGGTCTCCGCCCAGTCGGCCTCCTCGGGATGGAGCATGGCGTCCTCCATCTGGGCCCGCATCGCCGTGATCGGGCTGCGCAGGTCGTGGGAGGCGTCGGTGGCGAACCTGCGCTGCCGCTCCATGGCGTCCTGGAGCCCGGCGAGCGCGGACTCCAGGCGCTCCAGGGTCTGGTTGCTGGTCTCGGCCAGCGCCCTGATCTCGTCGTCGTTCACCGGAACGGGCACCCGCAGGCCGCCGCCGCCCGCGCTGATCTCGGCGAGCTTCCTGGTGATGCTGCCGACGGGCGCCAGCGTCCTGGCCACGATGCGGGACACGCCGAACCAGGTCAGCGCGATCAGCGCCGCCGACACGCCGATCTGGAAGATGACGGTCTGCGGGCTGACGTACCACGGCACGGCGGGGCCGAAGGCGTAGATGCGCCACTCCCCCTCCGGCTGGTAAGCGATCACGGTCACCACGACCTTGCACTCGCCTTCGAAGGCCGGGATGCCGCACACGGTCTCGGCGTCGTTGGCCAGGGAGCGGTGCGGCAGCGCGGTGGTCAGGCGGGGCTGCCCGGCCAGGTTGGGCGTCCAGGCGACCGGCCGGCCGGTGTGGTCGAGGACCTGCATGCCGTCGGTGCCATCCTGGTCGAGCGTCTGGGGCAGGCGTCCCCGCTTGATCAGGATCAGCACGCGTACGGCCCTGGTGGACAGCTCGTGGGCGCGGATCTCGGCGACCTCGTTCCTGATTCCGAGCAGCACGAAAACGCTCACGATGATGCTCAGCAGCAACATCGTGACACTGGCGAACAACGCCAGCCGCGTCCGCAACGACCGGCCCCACAGTCTGCCCACGCGTCTCCCCCGAAGGCCACACCATCACAGGGGGAACCTTGACCGCGATCTTCGGGAGATTCCCTGACAAAGGCGCTTAAGGTGCAACGCCCTCCTCGATGACGAGCTCGACCGGGATGTTGCCCCGCGTGGCGTTGGAGTAGGGGCACACCTGGTGGGCCGCCTCAAGGAGCGCCTGGCCCGCCTCGCGGCCGATGTGGTCGGGCGGCTCGGCGCGCAGGCCGGCCTCGACGTCAGCGGGCCGGCGGCGGCCCCACCGACTCCCCCGGCACCAGAGCACACGGGATGAGCACCCGCGGCGGCGCCTCCTCGGCCCCTTCGAGCCGGTCGATCAGCGCGTCGGCGGCCATCCGGCCGAGCTCGGCGGCCGGCGCCGCCATGACCGTCAGCGACGGCTCGATCATCTCGCCCAGCTCGCGCGTGGTCGCCGCCGAGATGATCGACAGGTCGCCCGGCACCTGACGGCCGAGCGCCCGCGTGCCCTTGGCGAGGCCCGCCGCGGCGCCCTCGTTGACCAGCACGACGGCGGTGACCTCAGGGAAGTCGTCGTGCAGCCGGCGCGCGGCGGCCCGGCCTCCGGCGGAGGTGCTCTCGACCCTGATGACGGCGGGCGGGTGGCCGAGCGGCGCGATCGCGTCGAGGTAGGCCGACTCGACCCGCATGATGCGGCCGGGCTCGGTGGTGGCGTCGGTCTGCTGGGCGACCAGCGCGACGCGCTCGTGGCCGTGGCCGCGCAGGTGCTCGACGGCCTGATGGATGGTGGTGGCGAAGTCGATGTCGACGTACGGGAGGTCGTCGTCCTCGGTGCGGCCGATCAGCGCGAAGGGCACCCGTGAGGCCAGCAGCCGCGCCACCCGCGCGTCGCGGATCTGCACCTCCATCAGCAGCACGCCGTCCACGAGCCCGCCGGCCAGCAGGTGGGACATCTGCTCGTCGTCGTTGACCGGCCACAGCACGAGGTCGTAGCCGCGCTCGCGGGCGCCGTGGGCCGCGCCCATGACGAACTGGATCACCGTGGCGTTGGGCTTGGACTCGAGGTCGGGGTGGAGCAGCGCGAGTATGCGGGTGCGCGAGCTGGCCAGGGCGCGGGCGACGACGTTGCGCCGGTAGTTGAGCTCCTGGATGGCCGCCTCGATGCGGGCGCGGGTCTCGGGCGCGACCCGCTTGGTGCCGTTGATGACGAACGAGACCGTGGCGATGGAGACGTTCGCCCGCTCGGCGACGTCGCGCATCGTGACCATGGATGCCGCCTCCCGACTCGTCAGGGCCGCGCGAAGCATCTGCGACTATATCGCCCGCCCGCGTTTCGTAAAACGCTTAACTTGTTGTTGACATCGCCGTCGGACAGGCGCAACATATCGGTCAAGCCAGCGCGGTTAAGCGCTTTAGTTCGATCACTGCCCTGGCCGCCCCGCGAGTGGCGGCATCACTTCCCGCAGCCCCTTTCTCCCTGTAAACGACCCCTCATCGACTCCGTGGCGACCCCCTAGGAGTAGCTCACATGGAGACAGCACAAAAGCGTCACGGGAAGGCGCCCAAAGTGACTGTCGCGGCGGTTCTCATCCCTCTCACCCTGTCGGCGTGCGGCGGGACCGCCGCCGGCGCGCAAGCCACCGGCCCCCTCGTCATCCAGGACTACTACGACGAGCTGCACGACCCGCTCTACCGCTCGTGCGCGCGTCAGACCGGCCTCGACATCAGGATCGACCACGTCGCGGGCCCGGGACTGATCCCGAAGGTGCTCCAGCAGAGCTCCTCGCGCACCCTGCCCGACGTGCTCATGCTCGACAACCCCGACGTGCAGCAGATCGCCGAGTCGGGCGCGCTCACCCCGCTGTCCGACTACGGCCTGCACGGCGAGGGAATGACGCCGGCCGTGGTGAAGGCCGGCACGTACGCCGGGAAAGTGTACGGCCTGGCCCCCTCGGTCAACACGCTCAGCATCTTCTACAACAAAGCGATGTTCCGGGCGGCCGGCATCACGAAAGTCCCCAGAACCTGGGACGAACTCCGCGCCACCGCGAAAAGGCTGACCGCCCCCGGCCGGTACGGCTTCGCGATGAGCAACGTCAACACCTACGAGGGCTCCTGGCAGTTCCTGCCGTTCATGTGGGGCAACGGCGGCACCGAGCAGGACATCACCACTCCCCCGACCGTGCAGGCGCTGCGGTTGCTCGTCGATCTGCAGAACGACGGCTCGATGTCGGAGAGCTCGATCATCTGGAGCCAGGACGACGTCATCGACCAGTTCATGGCCGGCAAGGCCGCGATGGTGGTCAACGGGCCCTGGCAGATCCCCGCGCTCAGGAAGCAGCACGAGGTCGACTGGGGCACGTTCACCATCCCGACCCGGCTGGCCACGCAGCCCACGGTCGCCCCGCTCGGCGGCGAGCTGTTCACGGTGCCGCGCACCGGCGACAAGGCGAGGATGGCCGAGGCGGGGCGGTTCGTGAGATGTCTGGTCTCGCCGGAGCTGCAGCGCGAGACCGCGAAGGTCACGCAGACCGTCCCGACGAACCCCCGGGTCGCCGATCGCGCCGCGGCCGACGACCCGGCGATCGCGACGTTCGTCACCACCGTGCGGACCGCGCGCTCGCGTACCGCGGTCCTCGGGCCCGACTGGCCGAAGGCGGCCACGAAGATCTACAACGCCGTGCAGATCGCGCTGACCGGCAAGGCCGCGCCCGCCGAGGCCCTGCGCCAGGCGCAGGGCGAGTGACAAGGAGTCGCGTGGTGACCTCAGCCGATCTCAGCCTTTCCGCGACCGCCGCGCGCGGCCGGCGCGACCTGCTGTGGGCGCGCCTGCTCAAGCGGGCCACGCCGTGGTTGTTCACGCTGCCCGCGATGGCGTTCGTGGCGATGTTCTTCGGCTATCCGATCGTCCAGAACGTCGTCATGAGCTTCCAGGAGTACACGACCTCGACCTTCTACAGCGGGCACGCGCCCTGGGTCGGGCTCACCAACTACGTGACGATCCTGTCCAGCTACCTGTTCACGACCACGCTGGTGAACACCGCGCTGTTCACGGTCGGCTCGATCACCTTCCAGTTCGTGATCGGGCTGGCGCTGGCGCTGTTCTTCAAGCGCAACTTCCCGCTGAGCGGCTTCCTGCGCGCGTTGCTGCTGCTGCCGTGGCTGCTGCCGCTCATCGCCTCGAGCGCGGTCTGGAAGTGGCTGCTCGACCAGGAGAGCGGCGCGCTCAACCAGTTCCTCGGCCTGTTCGGGATCTCGGCCGTGCCGTGGCTGGTCGATCCGACGCTCGCGCTGGCCGGCGTGATCGGGGTGAACATCTGGCTGGGCATCCCGTTCAACGTCGCCATCCTCTACAGCGGCCTGCAGGCGGTCCCGAAGGACCTGTACGAGGCGGGCGCGCTCGACGGCGCCACCGGCTGGACCGCGTTCCGGCACATCACCTGGCCCAGCATCCGATCCGTGGTGAGCGTCGTCATCGTGCTCGGCGTGGTCTACACGCTCAAGGTCGTGGACATCATCCTCGGCCTGACCGGCGGCGGCCCCGCCAACTCCACCCAGACGCTGGCCACGAACGCCTACAACAAGTCGTTCGTCGAGTTCGACTTCGGCCAGGGCGCCGCCATCAGCAACGTCCTCATCGTGGTCTCGCTGGTCTTCGCCCTCGTCTACCTGTTCATCTCGCGCCGCGAGCCGCACGAGTGAGGCGCCGCACGTGAACCACACCTTGACCGCACGAAACGTGACCGCACGAAACGTGACCGCACGGAAACTGCCCATGACGGTGCTCGGCGTCGTCTTCCTGGCCGTGATGATCTTCCCGGTCTACTGGATGGTCAACACCAGCCTCCAGGCCGCCTCGGGCGCCGCCGCTGCCGACTTCTTCCCTGTCCACCCAGATCTGTCCGGTTACGCCACCGCCGTGACCGAGCAGGGCCGCAACTTCGTCACCAGCCTGGTCATCGCGCTCGGGACCGTGGTGCTGACGCTGGCGATCGCGACGCCCGCCGCGTACGGGCTGTACCGCTTCCGCACCAAGGCGGGCACGGTGTTCCTGCTCGTGCTGCTGATCACCCAGATGATCCCGGCGATGGTCATCGCCAACGCGCTCTATCCGCTGTTCAACTCGCTGTTCCTGATCAACAACGTCTTCGGCCTCATCCTCGCCAACTCGGCGGCCGGCATCCCCTTCGCGGTGCTGCTCATCAGGGCGTTCATGGGGTCGATCCCGCCGGCGCTCGTGGAGGCGGCGATGGTGGACGGGGCGGGGAACCTGCGGGCGTTCCTCGCGATCGTCGTACCGATCAGCAGGAACGCGATCGTCACGGCGGCCCTGTTCACCTTCCTGTCGGCGTGGAGCGACTTCCTGTTCGCCCTCACCCTGACCAGCACGCCCGAGGTCAGGCCCATCACGCTCGGCATCTACGACTACATCAGCGCGAACTCGCAGGACTGGGCCGCCGTCATGGCCACGGCCGTGCTGGCGTCCGTCCCGGCGGGGCTGCTGCTGATCTTCGCTCAGCGCTACATCGCGGCCGGCGCCGTCAGCGGCGCCGTCAAGTGACCTATGGAAAGGACGTCCCCTTGACCACTCGAACCCTCAATGTCCTGGTGTGGGGCGAGAACCGGCACGAGCAGGCCGAACCCCACGTGGCCGAGATCTACCCCGACGGCATGCACAACGCGATCAGGCGGGGCGTCGAGGCCCGGCTGGGCGAGCGGGCGAAGGTCGCCACCGCCACCCTCGACGACCCCGAGCACGGACTGACCGAGGAGGTGCTGGCCGGCACCGACGTGCTCACCTGGTGGGGGCACGCCGCGCACGGCGAGGTGGCCGACGAGGTGGTCGAGCGGGTGCACCGGCACGTGCTGTCCGGCATGGGCCTGGTGGTGCTGCACTCCGGCCACTGGTCGAAGATCTTCACCAAGCTGATGGGCACCACCTGCACGCTGCGCTGGCGCAGCGACAACGACCGCGAGCTGGTCTGGACGGTGAACCCGACGCACCCCATCGCGCGCGGCGTGCCGCATCCGATCGAGATCCCGGCCCAGGAGATGTACGGCGAGCAGTTCGACATCCCCACCCCGGACGAGCTCATCTTCATCAGCTCGTTCAGCGGCGGCGAGGTGTTCCGCAGCGGCTGCACCTTCCGGCGCGGCAACGGCAAGATCTTCTACTTCAGCCCCGGCGACCAGGACTACCCCGTCTACCACCATCCCGACGTGCTGCAGGTCATCGCGAACGGCGTCGAGTGGGCGGCCGGCGACCCCGACCGGCGGGCGCTGCCGACGCTGCTGCGCTACGACAGGGACGACTTCTTCAACGGCCACGACTACCGGGGAGCCATGCACAACAAGGACGCCGGATGAGCCGGCCGCTGCGCGTCGTCCAGGTGGGCGCGGGGGCCATGGGGCTGGCCTGGCTGCGTACGCTGGCGGCCTCCGGCGACGTCGAGCTGGCCGGTGTGGCCGACCTCGACGTCGAGCGAGCGCGGGCGGCCCTGCGCGAGACGGGCTGCGCGGCCCCGGTCGCGGGCTCGCTCGGCGAGCTGCTCGCGGCGGTCGAGCCCGACGCGGTCGTCAACGTCACCGTCCCCGCCGCGCACACCGCGGTCAGCGTCGAGGCGCTGTTCGCCGGGGTGCCGGTGCTGTGCGAGAAACCGGCCGCGCCGACGCTGGCCGAGGCCCTGGTGCAGGCCGCCGCGTCCGAGGTGTCGGGGCGGCTGCTGATGATCAGCCAGTCGCGCCGCTACTACGCGGCCCTGGCCGAGTACCGGCGGCTGATCGGCCGGCTCGGCCCGCCCGGCCTGCTCACCACGTCGTTCTTCCGCGGGCCGCGCTTCGGCGGGTTCCGCGACGAGATGGACCAGCCGCTGCTGGTCGACATGGCCATCCACGCCTTCGACGCGGCCCGCTACCTGCTCGGCGCCGATCCCGTGTCGGTGACGTGCGAGAGCTGGAACCCGCCATGGAGCTGGTACCGCGGCGACGCCTCCGCCACCGCGACCTTCTGCTTCGAGGGCGGCGTCCGCTACCTCTACAACGGAAGCTGGTGCGCCGACGGGCTGGAGACCTCGTGGAACGGCGAGTGGCGGGCCGTCGGTCCGGGCGGCAGCGCCACCTGGGACGGCGAGCAGCGGGTCGGCTCCAGCCTCGACGGGGCCGCCGCCGATCTGCTCGTGCCGCCCGGCGAGCACGAGCAGATCGCGGGGGCGCTGGTGGAGTTCGTCGCGGCGGTGCGGGACGGCACGGTGCCCTCCGGGGCGATCGCCCGCAACATCGGCAGCCTGGCCATGGTGGAGGCGGCGGTGCGGGCGGCCGAGACGGGCGAGCGGGTCTCGATCGAGGAGCTGCTCGCCCGCGCCCACGCCGAGGCGCTCACCCTTCCGGTGCGGGAGGAGATCCACGCCCGGCTCGCGTCCTGGGACCACGTTTCCGCCCTTCCCGCTCGGTAAGGACAAGGGCCCGCGGGAAATCGAGCAGGAAGGCACGGACATGGGCACCGACGACAAGTTCCGCAACAAGGCTCAGGAGCTCAAGGGACGGGCGAAGGAGAACGTCGGCGACGTCACCGGCGACGAGGAACTGCGCGCCGAGGGGCGCGCCGACCAGACCGAGGGCGGCCTGAAGCAGGCCGGCGAGAAGATCAAGGACGCGGGCAGGAAGGTGAAGGACACCTTCAAGAAGAAGTGACGCGGCTCACCGGGTGCGGGCGGGGACGGGGCCGAGGCGGACGGTGACCGTCTCGCCGTCCGGCAGGCCCAGGACGACCGTGTCGTCCGTCACCTCGACCGACGGCGCGGGCGGCTCCTCGCCGGTGCCCGACAGGTGGACGAGGCTGACGTAGACGGCGGTCCCGCCGGGGTGGCCGGTCACGACCGCGTACGGGGTGGCGGAGTGCCGGCCGAAGGCGTTGGCGTGCTCCGCCGTGGCCAGGCCGGTGCCGGTGAAGCCGTGCAGGGCGCGGACGGCGCTGGTCAGGCCGTCCGCGCGCCTGGCCGACGCCACGCTGTCGCCCTGCCGCAGCTCGGGCGGGGTCTCGGCGGCCAGCGCGTGGCCGCCGTCCCGCACGTGGTGCCCGGCGGGCGCGGTGACCTGGTGGATCCTGATCTCGGACGCCCCCGCGACCACGACGGCCGTGACCACGCGGACGTCGCCGTCCTGGTGGGCCGAGGCGGCGAAGCCGTCGGAGACGGCGAGGGGTTCGATGGACCGCCGCAGGTAGGTGGGGCCGCCGGGCGCGATGACGGCCAGGTTGTTGTCCACGCCGCTCGCCTCTGGCCCGGTGTGGCTGGTGTAGGCGAGGCGGAGGTAGTGGGGGTCGGGAACGCCGTCCCCGCTCCGCACGCGGTCGCGGTCGCTGCCGTGGTTGAGCAGGCGCACCACGCCGTCCGCCCGCGTCGCGCGCAGCAGCCAGCCTGGCCCCTGCATGGCCACGCTCTGGTCGGCCAGGTCGATCGGGGCCGGCTCCTCCGGGTCGGTCCACGCCGGGTGTTCGGGCGGCAGCAGCAGGCCGATGAACGCCTTGCTGGCCCAGTAGGGCGACGCCGGGCCCGAGTAGGGCTGCACGACCGGCCTGAAGGGGTCGTACCAGCCGAGGGTGAGCAGGCCGCGCTCGTCGGGCACGCCGCGCTCGGCGAAGTGCCGCAGCACGCCGCTCGCCACGCGGCGGGTGCGGCCCGGCGGCAGCGGCGTGGCGCCGGTCAGCGCGCCCAGCCACAGCGGCGCGACCGTCGCGAACCGGTACGTCAGCGACCGCCCCTGATGCACGGGAGCGCCGTCGGCGGCGAAGAAGTGCTGGTACTGCTCAAGGAAGAGGCGCAGGCGGCCGGCGTAGCGCTCGGCGCGGGCGGTGTCGCCGGCCATCCGCGCCCACAGGGACGGGTAGAGGTGCAGTGCCCAGCCGCAGTAGTAGTCGAAGTTCTTGCCCTTGCCGTCGGTGTACCAGCCGTCGCCGGCGTACCACTCCTCGATGCGCTCCAGGCCGCCGGTGATCTCGTCCGGCTCGTACGGCCCGCCCACCTCGGCCAGGAACTGCTCGACGATCACCCGGAACAGCACCCAGTTGTTGTCAGGGGTGCGCCTGCCGATGAACCCGGCGAGCCAGCTCACCACCCGCTCCCGCTGCTCCGGTGAAAGCCGGTCGAAGATCCACGGCCGGGTCTCGTGCAGCGCCAGCGCGATCGAGGCGGCCTCGACCAGCGGCTGCGCCATGTCGGTCAGCGGCGGCCAGGCGAAGGGGTGGCGGGGGTCGGTGCCGGCGATCAGGCCGCTCGCGTAACGCTCGATCAGCTCCGGCTCCACGTCGCCCTGAGCGCCGGCGATCCTGAAGGCCGCCAGCAGGAACGTACGGGCGTAGCCCTCCAGCCCGTCGCTGACCGTGCCGGAGATGCTGGGCTCGCCGGGCAGCCGGTACTGGGCGAAGCCCTCGGTGGCGTACGGCACCACCGACGCCAGCAGGTGGTCGGCCATCGCCTCCCAGTGGGCCCGGGTGTAGCCGGTGTGTCCGGACAGTCGGTCGTCGGGCGGAGGGAGGTGCAGCGGCATGAACCGCATCCTAAGTGGATCTACCACTCAGCCTCGAGAGCGGGGCCGGAGCGGGAGGGGGTGGACGGCGGTGATCAGCGGCCAGGTCAGGGCGGCCATCTCGGCCGGGGTGCGGGGGCAGCCGCGGTGCAGCCAGTCGGAGGCGACCCCGATGAGGGCTCCCGCGGTGAACGCGGCGCTCACGTCGTGCGGGTCGTCGTCCTGCGCGGTGGGCTCCTCGCTGAGGCGGGCGTGGATGGCGGCGGCGGTGCGGCGGCGGATGTGGTCGGCGACGCGGGCGCTGCCCTGGGGCCCGAGCAGCGCACGGTAGAGCCCCGCGTGCTCGGCGAGGCTGGCGAAGAACGCCTCCAGGGACGCGGCGGCCTCGGCCAGCGGGTCTTCTGCGTCGACGGCCGGCATGGGCAGGGATTCGACGAGCCGGTCGATCATCGCGGTGCAGGCGGCCTCGGCCAGCTCGTGCACGTCGCGGTAGTGGTCGTAGAAGGTCGAGCGGCTGACTCCGGCGAGCTCGGCGACGTCGGCGACGGCGATGCGGGACAGGTCGCGTTCTTCGACGAGCCGCAGCAGCGCGCGGGCCAGGGCGGCCTGGGTGCGGCGGACGCGCCGGTCAGCCGACGGTGTGGTGCTTGCTCTTGTGGTCGCCACGCGCTTCACCCTACCTTCTGACTACAGGTGAAGGTTTTCCTACATGTGTAGGGTAATGTTCAGGGCGAGATGCCGGAAAGGACCGGGACATATGCGCATACACGCAGCTGGGCACGGGAGGAAGGCGGAGTGACACCGCCAGAGAGCATCCTGATCGTCGGCGCCTCCGCCGCGGGCCTGGGCACCGCCGAGGCGCTGCGACGCCAGGGCTACGCCGGCCGCCTGACGCTGCTCGACGCCGAGCCGCACCTGCCCTACGACCGGCCGCCGCTGTCGAAGCAGGTGCTGGCCGGGGCGTGGGAGCCGGCTCGCGCGCAGCTGCGTACGCAGGAGCAGCTCGACGCGCTGGGCGCCGCCTTCGTCCGCGGCGAGCCCGCCACGGCCCTGGACGCGCGGGAGCGGGCGGTCACCACGGCGTCGGGCCGCGTGGTGCGCGCCGACGCCCTGGTCATCGCGACGGGCCTGGTCCCGTGCCGGCTGCCGGGCCAGGACGGCCTGGCGGGCGTCCACGTGCTGCGCGGCCTGGACGACTCGCTCGCCCTGCGCCTCGGCCTGACCGCGGCCAAACGGCTGGTGGTCGTCGGCGAGGGCGTGCTGGGCGCCGAGATCGCGGCGACGGCCAGGAGCATGGGCCTCGACGTGACGCTCGTGGGCATGGGCCGGGCGATCCTGGCCGACCAGCTCGGCGACGTCATCGCCGGGCACCTCACCCGCACGCACGAGGAACGCGGCGTGCGGCTGCGGCTCGGCGTCACCGTCGAGGCGCTGACCGGCGCGGCGGGCAGGGTCAAAGGCGTGCGCCTGGCCACCGGCGAGACACTGGACGCCGACGCCGTCGTGGTGGCCATCGGCTCCCGCCCGGCGACCGGCTGGCTGGCGGCCAGCGGGCTGCGGCTGGGCGACGGGGTGGAGTGCGACGCGCGCTGCCGGGCTGCCGACGGCGTCTACGCGGTCGGCGACGTGGCCTCCTTCCACCACGAGGTCCTGGGCCGCAGGCTGCGCCTGGAGAACCGGACGAACGCCACCGAGCAGGCCCAGGTCGTGGCGGCCAACCTGCTGGGCGCGGACCGGCCGTACACGCCCATCCCCTACTTCTGGACCGACCAGTACGACGTCAAGATCCAGGCGCACGGCCTGCCGTCGCGGGAGGCCGTGGCGAGCGTCACCGACGGCGACCCGGAGCAGCACCGCTTCGCCGCCGTCTACCGCGAGGAGGGCCGGGTCACCGGCGTGCTCGGCTGGAACATGGCCAAGCAGGCCCGCGTGCTGCGCCAGCAGCACCTCACCCCGGCATAGAAGCCGATCCGTTCACGAGAAGAGGCCGCATGAATGTCAATGAGCAGGTCCTGAACTACCCGATCCACAACGACGCGGCGCTGGACCCGCCCGCGGAGTGGGCGCGGCTGCGCGGCGAGTGCCCGGTGGCGCACGTGAAGCTGCCGAGCGGCGACGGCGCGCGGCTCATCACCCGGTACGAGGACGTCAAGGCGGTGCTCGCCGACCCGCGCTTCACCCGCCGGCTCACCGCCCCCGACGCGGCGCGGCTGTCGGCGGACGGCGGCGGGGTGTTCAACAGCGACGTCGCCCAGATCATCCCCGATGGCGGCGAGGGTCATCAGCACTGGCGGCGGCTGGTCGGCCGGTGGTTCACCGCCAAGCGGATGGCGGCGCTGCGGCCCGCGATGGCGCAGATCGCCGACGACCTCATCGACGACATGGTCAAGCGCGGCGCGCCCGCCGACCTCAAGGCGTCGCTCGGCTTCCCGCTGCCGGTGTATGTGATCTGCGACATGCTCGGAGTGCCCGCCGAGGACCGCGACCGGTTCTCGTACTGGTCGGACACGTTCCTCAACCTCACCCGTTACACCAAGGAGGAGATCGACGCCGCGCAGGCGGAGTTCTTCCAGTACATGTCCGGCCATGTCGAGGCCAGGCGCGCGCAGCCGGGCGACGACCTGCTCAGCGAGCTGCTGGCGGCCGGCGGCCCCGAGCAGGGCGGGCTGTCGGACCTGCAGATCCTGGTGACCGGCATGGGGCTGCTGGTCGCCGGGCACGAGACCACCGCGAACATGATCGGCAAGATGGTCGCGATGCTGCTGGCCGACCGGAGCCGGTGGGAGCGGCTGCTGGACGAGCCCGCGCTGATCCGTACGACGGTCGAGGAGTCGCTGCGCATGGACGCGAACTCCGGCTTCGGCCTGCCCCGCTACCTGCCCGTCGAGAGCGAGGTCGGCGGGGAGGTGCTGCCGAAGGGCACCACGGTGATCTGCAGCATGGCCGCGGCCAACCGCGACGAGAGCGCGTTCGAGCACGCCGGCGAGATGGACCTGACCCGCAGCCCCAACCCGCACCTCGCCTTCGGCTCCGGCGCGCACTCGTGCCTGGGACAGTCGCTGGCGCGCACCGAGCTGCAGGTCGTGCTGGAGGTGCTGCTGCGCCGGCTGCCCTCGCTTGATCTGGCGGTGCCGGTGGCGGAGCTGGAGCGGGTGGAGGGGCTGGCGGTCGGCGGCCTGCGCACGCTCCCCGTCCGCTGGTGACCCCCCTGATCTGAGAAGGAGACGACATCGTGAAAGTCATCGTCGACGAGGACAAGTGCTGCGGCGCGGGGCAGTGCGTGCTGCTCGCGCCCGAGGTGTTCGACCAGCGTGAGGACGACGGCATCGTGATCCTGCTGGACGACTCGCCTGGCCCGGACCAGCACGCCGTGGTGCGCGAGGCGGCCGCCGTGTGCCCGGGGGCCGCCATCGAGCTCGCGGACTGACGCGGGCTGATACCGGGCCCGCCCGGCGGTCGTGGCGACCGGGCGGGATCCCGCACGCCGAGGGCGCCCCGCTGACCGACGTCAGCGGGGCGCCCTCGGCGTTCCCGCGATGATCGACCGGGTGCGCGCCGGGATGGCGTCGGGAAGGCCGGCGAGGATGTCGGCCAGCGTGACCCCCGCCAGGCTGCGCCGCCACGCGTCGTGGGCCTCGTACATCTTGGCCGCGAGCACGCACGTCTCCTGGCAGTCCTCCTCCGGCAGCGCGCCGCGCCCCCGCATGCGGATCTCGCGGCACTCGTACGGCGACGCCGCCCCGTCCACCGCCTCCACGATCTGCAGCAGCGTGATCTCCCCCGGCGGCCGCCCAAGCCTGAACCCTCCCCTCGGCCCCGTCGTGGCGGCCAGCACCCCGGCTCTGACCAGCGCCTGAAGCTGCTTGGCCAGGTAAGGAGCGGGAAGGTCGTAGTAGTCGGCGAGCTGTGCGGCCGACGCGGTCGCTCCGGGGTCGAGTTGGGCCAGCGTCGAGGCGCAGTGCAACAACCATTCGGTGCTCACAGGCAGCTTCACGCCGACCATCATATCGGGGAGATTGAGGATCTATTTAGTCCGAGATATGGTGACGCCGTAGCACGAGGAGAGGAAGTCATCATGCGCATCGCAGTCGCCGGGGCCACCGGCAACATCGGCTCCCGTACGGTCGCCTTCCTGGAGGGCGGCGGGCACGAGGTCGTCCGCGTCAGCCGGTCGCTGGGCGTGGACCTGGTGACGGGCGAGGGCCTCGATGAGGCGCTGACCGGCGTGGACGCGGTCGTCGACGCCATCAGCGCCCCGCCGGTCAGCAGGGAGGAGACCGTCGAGCTCTTCGGCACCACCACGGCCAACCTGCTGGCCGCCGAGCGGCGCGCCGGCGTGCGGCACCACGTGCTGCTGTCGATCGTGGGCGTGCACCGCGTGCCGGGCAACGCGCACTACGCGGGCAAGCGGGAGCAGGAGCGGCTGGTGGAGGCCGGCCCCGTGCCGTGGACGATCGTGCCTGCCACGCAGTTCCACGACTTCGCCGAGATGGTCGCGAGCTGGACCGAGCAGGACGGCGTCGCCACCCTCGCGCCGCTGCTCGTCCAGCCGATCGCGCCGTCCGACATAGCGGCCGTGCTGGCCGAGGTCGCGGTCGGCGAGCCCCAGGGCCGCTACGCCGACGTCGCGGGCCCGGACCCGCAGGATCTCGTGGACATGGCCAGGCGCACGCACCAGGCGCGGGGGCGCGAGGTGAAGCTGGTGCCGACGTGGCACGGGGTCTTCGACGCGTCGATGGCGGGCGACGTGATGCTGCCGGGCGAGCGTGTGCGCATCGCGCCGACCACGTTCGAGCAGTGGCTGGCCGAGCAGGCTCAGAAATACTGACGGATGCGGAAGGGACGGACGAACAGCGACGCGGACGCGCGGCTGATCACCTTGACCTTCCTGATCTTCGTCTTCTTGTCGATGCGCACCTTGACGCACTTCATGGACACGTCGTGGTGGCCGGGCGGCGCGTAGCGGGAGATGATGACGCCGCGCCGGCCGAAGTTCCGCCCGGTCAGGCCCACGCCCACCTCGCGGAAGGTGCGCCACGAGCCCTTCAGGGGGAAGGCGGTGGAGCCGACGATCGCGTGGTTCGCGGTGTCCGGGCAGTGCAGGAGCACGCGGATGACGTCGTTCTGGTGGGGCGACTCGGGCGAGACGAAGAAGGACGTGAGCTTGCGCCACTTGGGCGTCTCGTCGTCGCTGCCGTCGTCCTCGCCGGCCTGCGCAGGGGTGGCGGTGAGGGCGACCGTCACCACCATCGCCGCGATCGCCCGCATCCGTCCCCCTCACGTCCTGTGACTCCCCCCATGCTGGCGAACGCTTCCATCGCACCGGCAGCGCCACGCCGCACCGGCGGTTCACGTGCCGCATAAACTGCCGGTTATGCGGCGTTTGAGCAGTACGGTGGTCGTGGTGGCCGGAGACGGGGCCGCTGACGTGGTCGCGGGGCTCGGCGGCCTGCACAACGTACGGGCCATCCCGCGCGGCGAGCGCACCCCGGCCGAGGTCATGGAGCTCGCGGGCCGGACGGCGGCCACGTACGTGGTGCACGACGCCGACCCCCTCGCCGACGTGGCCGCGGCGTGGACCGCGTACTTCGACGGCACCGGCGTGATCGGCGCGCTGGAGGTGGCCGTCGAGGCCGCGCTGGCCGACCTGCGGGCGGACCGGCTCGCCCTGCCCGACTACTACCTGGTGCTGGAGTCCGGCGAGCTGCCGCAGACCTGGCGGCACTGGTGGCTCGGGGTGCTGGCGGGAGCGGCGCCCGTACGGGTGGTGCCGGTGCCCGCCTCGCCGGCGGCGGTCGCCCAGGAGCTGGGCCGGCTGGCGGCCGGACGGTGGTGGCCCGCCGACCTGGAGACGTGGCTGCGCGGCCTGCCCAAGGTGGTGCCCGATCAGCTGCTCACGGGCTCGACCCCGTCGTAGTCGACGAGCAGGTGGCGCGGGCCGCGCAGGATCGGGCTCGGCCGGTACGGCGGCGGGTCGGCGGCCAGCCGTGGCGCGCGCAGCCTGCGGATCAGCTCGGTCAGCACGATCTGCGCCTCCAGCCTGGCCAGCGGCGCACCGAAGCAGTAGTGCACGCCGCCGCCGAAGCCCAGGTGCTCGTTGCCCGGCCGGCAGGGGTCGAAGGTTCCCGGATCGGCCACGTGGGCGGGGTCGCGGCTGCCCGCCGCCAGCGCGAGCACGATCGGTGACCCGGCCGGGATGGTGACGCCGGCCACCTCGATGTCCTCCAGCGCCACCCGCGACGAGATGAGCTGCACCGGCGGCTCGTACCGCAGCAGCTCCTCCACCGCGGGCACGATCAGCCCCGGGTCGGCGCGCAGGCGGTCGAGCAGGGCCGGGTCGCGCAGGAACGTCAGCATGCCGTTGGCGATCAGGTTGATCGTCGTCTCGTGCCCGGCGATCAGCAGCAGCACCGCGGTGGCGACCACCTCGCGCTGCTCCATGCCGCCTTGGGTGATCAGCCCGGACAGCAGGTCGTCCCCCGGTCGCGCGCGCCGCCGCTCGACCAGCTCCCCGAGATAACCCCGCAGCTGGTCCGCGATCGCCTGCCGCTCGCGCTCCCGCTCGGCCCTGTCGTGCTCGCCGGGGCCCAGCGTGTCGATGATCCGGTCGGCCCAGGCGTGGAAGCGCGGCTCGTCCGCCTCCGGCACGCCCAGGATCCGGCAGATCATCGCCACCGGCAGCGGGTAGGCCACCTCGTCCACGAGGTCCGCCTGCCGCCGGTCGGCCAGGCCGTCGATCAGCCGGGTCGTCACCTCCAGCATGGCGGGCCGCAGCCCGTCGATGAGCCGCGGCGAATGCGGCGGCCCGAAGTGGCGCATGGTCAGGGCCCGCAGCCGGTCGTGCTCGGGCGGGTCCAGCCCGATGAACGACGGCGCCGGGTCCGGCGACTCGTCGGGGACGCGCAGGTTGCGGCGGTCGGAGCTGACCCGCGGGTCGTGCAGCAGCTCGACGATCTCCCGGTACGTGCTCACCACGTACGTGCCGTCCTCCTGGCGCGCCACCGGAGTCCTGCGCAGCTCGTCGAAGAGCGGGTAGGGGTCGGCCCTGTTCGCCGGGTCGAGGATGCGGGCGAAGACGCTCATGACGCTCCCTGGGGTGGATGCAGCAGCGTGGCGCGGCGCTCCGCCGGGTCGTGGCCGGTCACCACGACGGTCGCGCCCGCCGTGGCCACCACCCGGTCGGGCACCCCCGCCGGCACGGGCCCCGCCTCCTCCCGCCGGTCCACGTGGCGGAAGTCCGGCGGGAACGGCGCGGCCCGCTCGATCAGGCGCTGGTAGAACTCCAGCCAGATCCCCTGGTCGAAGGTGACGGCCGCGGTGACGCGGCCCTGGTAGCCGTACACGGCGGCGAAGCGCCGCTCGGCCGTCGAGCCCTGCGTGACGACGAGCTGGTCGGCGAACGTGGGCACGCCGACGGACTTGATGTTGACGCCGAACTGGCTCGACCAGAACACCGGCACCGCCAGGTGCGGCCAGCGGTGCGCCTGGTCGCTGACCATGTTGTGGGCGGCGATCTCGGCCTGGGCGACCGCGTTGCCCCAGTGCTCCAGCGTCATGAACTGGTACTGGTAGAGCGGGTGCGGGAAGCGCGCGATGTCGCCGGCCACGAAGACGTCGTCCATGACCAGGCCGTTGGTGTCCACGGCGCGGCAGCCCGCGTCGCAGGTCACACCCCACACGCCGGCGGCCAGGCCGGAGTCGCGCAGCCACTCGACGTTGCGGACCGAGCCGAGCGCGACGACCGCCACCTCGGCCTCCACGGTGCTGCCGTCGGAGAGCCGGGCGCCGCGCAGCCGGCCGTTCCCGTCGTCCTCCAGGGCCGTGACGGTCGTGTCGCAGCGCAGGTCCACGCCGTGGTCGCGGTGCAGCTGCGCCGCCACCTCGCCGATCACCCGGCCCAGCGCGTTGACCAGCGGGGCGGGGCCGCGTTCGACGACCGTCACCGGCAGGTCCAGCTCGCGGCAGACCGAGGCGATCTCGCTGCCGGTGAACCCGGCGCCGAGGATCAGCACCCGGTTCGGGCGGGCGGCCAGCGCCTCGCGCAGGCGGGCGGCGTCCTGCTGGGTGCGCAGGGTGTGGACGCCCCGCAGCGCCGACTCGGTCTCATTCGGCCAGGGGCGGGCGCGGGTGCCGGTGGCCAGCAGGACCCGGTCGAACGGCAGCTCGCGGCCGTCGGCCAGGCGTACCCGCTTGGCCGCGATGTCGAGGCCGGTCGCCTCCGTGCCCCACAGCCACTCGGCCTCCACCTCGCGCACGCTCGGCAGCAAGGTGTGGTCGGGCGGGATCTGGCCGGTCAAAACCTGCTTCGACAGCGGCGGACGGTCATAGGGGGCGTCGCGTTCCGCGCCGATCACGGTCAGCTCGCCCGCGAAGCCCTCGCGCCGCAGCACGCCCGCCGCCCGCGCCCCTGCCAGCGAGGCGCCCACGATGACGATGCGCTTGCCGTGGCCCTTCTGCGGGGCGCTCTGGCGGGGGACGTACGGGCTCTCGGCCGCGTCGAGGTGGATGGCCTGCACTGGGCAGGCCGCCGCGGCCCGCAGCACCTGCTCGCGCCGCTCGTCGGCCGGGTCGAGGTCGTACAGGAGCGCCTCGTTGCGGATGGTGAAGACGTCGGGCGCGAGGAACGCGCACTGCCCGTATCCCTGGCAGCGCGTCAGGTCGACGACGACTTTCACCGCAGATCTCCCCCGTCGCGCGGACACGCGCTGGGCTCGCTCGGCGGTGGCGGGCCCGGCCCGCGGTGACCTACCCGGGGCGGGCCGCGCCGTAGCCTGCCTGAGCTGATCCTGCCCGGGTTTTTGCCCAGGTCGAAGGGCTTTCTTGCGGAAGGCGGCGAAGCGGACGCCTCCGGCACGGGGGATCAGCCCACCTGCTCTGCCGGACCGGCCGGAAGCCCGCTCCCCGCCGGTCCGTCAGGTGGTGCTCTAGTGGGCGGCTTCGTACTGCTCGACGACGGAGGAGGCGATGCGGCCCCGCTCGCTCACCGGCAGACCCTGCGCCTTGGCCCACTTGCGGATCTCGGTGGCCTTCTCGCGGCTCACCGCGCGCGAAGAACCGCCGCGGCGGCCGCGGGTGCCCCTGTCGGCGCGGACGGCGCGGGCTTTGGTGATAAACGGCGCCAGCGCCTTCTCCAGCTTCTCTCTGTTGGCTCCGGAGAGGTCGATCTCGTAGTTCGTGCCGTCGAGCGCGAACCTCGTCGTGCCCTCGGCGTCACTGCCGTCGATGTCATCGATAAAGGATTCAACAATGCGCTTCGCCATTAGGGTGCTCCAAATACGTTTACGTTGCAGGTACTGTAACGCTCTTCAGCAGGAAGTGCATCTTAGGGGCATGGCGTGGCTCCGGTCGCCCGCCACCTCGGCGCTTGCCCTGGTCATCCCCCTTCACTCCGCCCACCTCCCGATTCCGGTCCAGGCCCGGCAGCGCGCGCGATCCAGGCTTCAATGGCGCTGAATCGGCGGTGTTGAAGAGCAATTCAAAGGACACGGTTCGGCCTCGCACATAGGCGAACTCGTCGCATCGGCCCGTAGGCGGTGGCGCGGACTCAACGGTTCCGCAAGACGTGCGGGCGCCGGAGGACGCCATTGACGCGCGCCGGACTTGGGAGCGTTCCACCATTCGGGGCGCCGTCCTGAACCGCTTGCGCCCGAATGATCACTCCTCAAACTTCTGGTCCATGACTTTCCGGGGGTGATCCGGTGCGGACGGGTGGCCGCCCGGCCGGCTTCACCGTCGCCGACGTCATCGCGGCCGGCAAGCGGATCGGGCTCAACGAGCTGACCATGCAGCGGGTCGCCGACGCGGGCCGGGCCCACGACGGGCCGCTCGTCGCGATCAAACTGCTGCATCCGCACCCCGGCGTCGGTGTGCCGGTGGAAGTACCCGGACTACGCCAACGCGGCCGCCGAGCCCCCGGCCAACCCCTGGATGCCGACGGCCCAATGCCAGCTGTCCTGATGTCCCCAGGCCGGGTCTCAGGGGCGAATCCAGGGATCACCCCGAGGCCGGTACGTGGGCCTTCGCGGAGAATGGTGCCTCATGAGGATGAGGAGAGCGGCGCTGATCGCGGGTCTCGCCGGGATGGCGGCGTTGACGACGGCCTGCGGCGCGGCGGGGGCACTGAACGAGGACTCGGCCGCGTACGACGTGACCGAGCAGGTGGCGGCGCTGCGCGTCACGACCGACGCGGGAACGATCGAGGTGATCGGGTCCGACCGCCCCGGCATCCGCGTGACCGAGCTGCTGAGCTGGCGCAAGAGCAAGCCGGCCACCGAGCACCAGGTGCGCGGCGACACGCTGGAGCTGTCGTTCACCTGCCCCACCACCTGGGGCTTCGGCTCGATCGGGGTCAACTGCGACGTCGCCTACCGGGTCGAGGTGCCCAAGGCGACCCGCGTCCAGCTGACCTCCGACTCGGGCGACATGACGTTGACGGGCCTGGCCGGCGACGTGGAGGTGACCAGCGACTCCGGCTCGATCAAGGGCGACGGGCTGACGGCCGCGCGGGTCGTCACGAAGACCGACTCGGGCGACCTGCGGCTGGCCTTCGCCGGGCCGCCGCAGGCGCTCACGACCTTCACCGACTCGGGCGACACGGCCGTACGGGTGCCGGAGGGGCCGTACAAGGTGAAGACCACGACGGACTCCGGCGAGGCGAACGTCAAGACCGCCCACGACCCGGCCGCCCAGCGGACGATCGAGCTCTCCAGCGACTCGGGCGACATCGAGCTCACGCCCGCCTGACCGCCAGGACGTAGGGTCGGGATCACCACCACACCGGTCTTTCCGTGGAGGCGCCCATGACCGTCACCCCCGCGCAGCTGCGGGCCCTCGCGAGCCGGGCCGAGGCACTCGCCGCCGAGGTCCGGGCCGCCTGCGACGCCCCCGCCGACGTGCAGCCGGGCGCCACCGACCCTTTGGTGGCGGCCCGCCAGGCCGCCGACTGGCTGACCCGCGCCACCGACGACCTGCGTCAAGCGGCGACAGACCTGGCCCGCACCCAGGTCGAACCCTGCACGATGGCCTGGGCCGTCTGCCCGGACCACGGCAACACCCTGACCTCCATGGCAGGCATGTCGACCTGCCGGGTCTGCGGCCAAGGCAGACCCACCCCAAGACCAGGCGAACCGTGCGGCGCCCCGGTGACCTGGAAGGTCATCGACCCCACAGGCACGGAAACCAGAATGTGCGCCGGCCACATATTGGGCGCCCGCGCCGTCTCCCGTGGCGCCACCTTCATCCCCCTCGACCAGGCCCTCACCTGAGCGACGCGGAGACTTCGAGTTGCGCAGGACGACGTAAGGGGAGGGGACGCGCGGCCCCTCCCCTGTGTCGCGTTATTCGACGTCCACCACGGCCTGGGCGAACTGGGCCTCGTGGAGGCGGGCGTAGGCGCCGCCGGCCGCCACCAAAGACTCGTGGGTGCCCTGTTCCACGATCTGACCGTCCTCCATGACGAGGATCAGGCTGGCGTCGCGGATCGTGGACAGGCGGTGGGCGATGACGAAGCTGGTACGCCCCTCGCGCAGCGAGCTCATCGCGCGCTGGATGAGCACCTCGGTGCGCGTGTCGACCGAGCTGGTGGCCTCGTCCAGGATGAGGATGGCCGGCTCGGCCAGGAACGCCCTGGCGATGGTGATGAGCTGCTTCTCGCCGGCGCTGACCGCGGCGCCCTCCTCGTCGATGACGGTGTCGTAGCCGTCGGGCAGGGTGTGGGCGATGCGGTCGACGTGGGCGGCCTCGGCGGCGGCCTCGATGCGTTCGCGGGTGGCGTTCTCGGCGCCGTAGCCGATGTTCTCGGCGATCGTGCCGCCGAACAGCCAGGTGTCCTGCAGCACCATGCCGATGTTGGAGCGCAGTTCCTCGCGGGACATCTCGGAGATGTCCACCCCGTCGAGCGTGATGCGGCCGCCGGTCACCTCGTAGAAGCGCATGATGAGGTTGACCAGCGTCGTCTTGCCCGCTCCCGTGGGGCCGACGATGGCCACGGTCTGGCCGGGTTCGACGGTCAGTGACAGGTTCTCGATCAGCGGGCGGTCGGGGTTGTAGGAGAACGACACGTTCTCGAACGCCACCCGGCCCCTGACCTGCTCGGGCCGCGCGGGCTTGGCGGGCTCGGCCGACTGCTCGGGAGCCTCCAGCAGCTCGAAGACCCGCTCGGCGGAGGCGACGCCCGACTGGACGAGGTTCGCCATGCCGGCCACCTGGGTGAGCGGCTGGCTGAACTGCCGGGAGTATTGGATGAACGCCTGCACGTCGCCCAGCGAGATCGAGCCCGACGCCACCTTGAGCCCGCCCACCACGGCGACCAGCACGTAGTTGAGGTTGCCGATGAACATCATGGCCGGCTGGATCACGCCGGAGATGAACTGGGCGCGGAAGCTGGAGCCGAACAGGGCCTGGTTGTGCTCGGTGAAGGTGTCCTCGGCCTCCTTCTGCCGGCCGAACACCTTGACCAGCGTGTGGCCGCCGTACATCTCCTCGATGTGGCCGTTGAGCTTGCCGGTCGAGGACCACTGCGCGATGAACTGCGGCTGCGACCGCTTGCCGATGAGCGCGGTGACCCAGACCGTCACCGGCACCGTGACGAGCGCGATCAGCGCGAGGACCGGCGAGATCACGAACATCATCACCAGCACCGCCACGACCGTCAGCAGCGAGGTGATGAGCTGGCTCATCGTCTGCTGCAGGCTCTGGGCGATGTTGTCGGTGTCGTTGGTGGCGCGGCTGAGGATCTCGCCGCGCGGCTGGGAGTCGAAGTAGCTGAGCGGCAGCCGGCCCAGCTTGGCCTCGATGCGCTCGCGCAGCCGGGCGGCGGCCCGCTGCACGACGGTCGTGGTCATGCGGAACTGCACGATGCCGAGCGCCGCCGCCAGCAGGTAGACGGCCAGCACCCAGCCGAGCACCTGGGCGAGCCCGGTGAAGTCGATGCCCTGGCCCGGTACGACGTGCATCGAGGAGACCATGTCGGCGAAGGTGTCCTGGCCCTGGACGCGCAGCCCGGCGACCGCCTGCTCCTTGGTGGCGCCCGGCGGGAGCTGGGCGCCGATGACACCGGAGAAGATCAGGTCGGTGGCGTAGCCGAGGATCTTGGGGCCGATCACGGTGAGCGCGACGCTGGTGGCGCCGAGCGCGAGGATGACGATCAGCAGCGCGCGCTCGGGCCGCAGCAGCCGCATCAGGCTGCGCAGCGTGCCGCGGAAGTCGAGCGCCTTCTCCGCGGGCCCGCCCATCATGCGGCCGGGCCCGAAGCCGGGCTGGGGGCGGCGCGCGGGCGCCTGGGCCGTCATGCTGCGGCCTCCTGTTCGGTGAGCTGGGACAGGACGATCTCCCTGTACGTCGGGCAGCTCGTCATGAGGTCGGCGTGGGTGCCGCTGCCGACCAGGCGGCCGTCGTCGAGGACGAGGATGAGGTCGGCGTCGCGGATCGTGTTGACCCGCTGGGCCACGATGACGATGGTCGCGTCGGTGATCTCCTCGGCCAGCGCGGCCCGCAGCCGGGCGTCGGTGGCGTAGTCGAGCGCCGAGAACGAGTCGTCGAAGAGGTAGATCTCGGGCCGGTGCACCAGGGCCCTGGCGATGGCCAGGCGCTGGCGCTGGCCGCCTGAGACGTTGGTGCCGCCCTGGGCGATGGGCTCCTCGAGCTGTCCTGGCATCGCCTCGACGAACTCGCGGGCCTGCGCGATCTCCAGGGCGCGCCACAGCTCCTCGTCGGTGGCGTCGGGGCGGCCGTACCTGAGGTTGGAGGCCACGGTGCCGGAGAAGAGGTAGGGCGCCTGCGGGACCAGGCCGACCGCGCGGGACAGCGCGGCGGGGTCGAGGTCGCGGACGTCGACGCCGTCGACCAGCACCTGGCCCTCGGTCGCGTCGAACAGCCGCGGCACCAGGTTGAGCAGCGTCGTCTTGCCGCTGCCCGTACTGCCGATGATCGCGGTCGTCCGCCCCGGCCTGGCGGTGAAGGTGAGGCCGGACAGCACCGGCTCCTCGGCGCCCGGGTAGCGGAAGCCGACCGAGCGCAGCTCCAGCTCGCCGTCGTGGCGGCTGGGAGTGACGGGGTCCGCCGGCGGGTGGACGGTCGGCTCGGTGTCGAGCACCTCCTTGATGCGCTCGGCGCAGACCTCGGCGCGCGGGATCATCATGAACATGAACATCGCCATCATCACCGACATGAGGATCTGCATGAGGTAGGAGATGACCGCGGTCAGCGCGCCCACCTGCATGGTGCCGTCGGCGATGCGGTGGCCGCCGAACCAGATGACGGCGACGCTGGAGACGTTCACGACCAGCATGACGGAGGGGAACATCAGCGCCATCAGCCGCCCGACCTTGAGCGAGACGTCGGTGAGCCGGTCGTTGGCCACGCCGAAGCGCTCGCGCTCGTGCGTGTCGCGGACGAAGGCCCTGATCACGCGGATGCCGGTGATCTGCTCGCGCAGCACCTGGTTGATCCGGTCGATGCGCTCCTGCATCGTACGGAACAGCGGACGCATCAGCACGACGACCGTGCCGACGATGACGATCATCAGCGGCAGCACCACGAGCAGCAGCGACGACAGCGCGGTGTCCTGGCGCAGCGCCAGCACGATGCCGCCGACGCACATGATCGGCGCGGCCACCATCATGGTGAACGTCATCAGCACCAGCAGCTGGACCTGCTGCACGTCGTTGGTGGTGCGGGTGATCAGCGAGGGCGGGCCGAACCTGTTGACCTCCTGGACGGAGAAGGCCTGGGTGCGGTGGAAGACGGCGGCCCGCAGGTCTCTGCCGAGGGCCATGGAGATGTAGGCGCCGTAGTAGACGGCCACGATCGAGCAGACGATCTGGATGAGCGTCACACCCAGCATCAGCAGCCCGATGCGCATGATCGTGCCGGTGTCGCCCTTGACGACCCCGTCGTCGATGATGTCGGCGTTGAGCGTGGGGAGATAGAGCGTGGCCAGTGTCTGGACGAACTGGAAGAGGACGACGAGCGTGATCTCTTTCCCGTACGGCCTGAGCTGGACGCGCAGGAGACGGAACAGCATCAACTGGTGCTTTCTGTGGGTGGAGTGGGGGAAGGCCGTACGAGCAGCCCGTCGAGCAGCACGGAGACGATCTCGTCGTCGTCCATGTCGCTGAACTCGTCGCCGGCGGGGCCGAACTTGGCCTGGGTGCTGACCGCGATCAGCATGAGCAGCAGGTGCGCCGCGGCCTTGGGGGAACGGCGCAGCCGGTCGCGGTCGGGCGCCATGAGGGCGGCCACCGCGTCGGCGATGTGGCGGCGGCTGCTGAGCAGATGCTGGGCGAACTCCTTGTCCCGCATCGCCACTTCCCCGACGCCGGCGTGGAGCCGCTCGTTGGTCTTCATGCCGTCGCGCACCAGCTTCACCACCTGGCTCAGCCGGGTGCGCAGGTCGGTCTCGGTGCCGACGCCCTGGATGCGTTCGACGGCCGGTCGCGGGTCGAACGCGTGCATGAGCGTCGCCCGTACGAGTGACGCCTTGTCGGGGAAGACGCCGAAGATCGTGCCCTCGGCCACGCCCGCGGCTTCGGCGATCTTCCTGGTGCTCACGGCGGTGCCGTGTTCGCGCAGCAGCGGGAGCGTGGCGGCGATGAGCGCGGCCCTCCGGTCTTCCGGGGCCATGGCCGGCACCCGTCGCCTCTTACTCATGCGAAAGAGGCTAATGAGTGAGTACTCGCTCGTTCAACGGGTTTTATCCCGACAAAGCCGCCGCCGAACGCTGAACACCCTGGCAGGGGGACAGACGGGAGGCCACAAAAGAGCCGGAGTTGCCGCGGATGACGACGAGGACGGTGTCGGGCGCGCCGCACAGCACGTCCGACACCGTACCTCCGGAACTAGGCGGCGGCGCCGAGGTAACCGTTCGGGTCGAGGACGTACTTGCGGGCCGCGCCCTCGTCGAACTCCTGGTAGCCGCGCGGCGCCTCGTCCAGCGGGATCGGCGTCGCGTTGACGGCCTTGGCGATCTGGACGCGGTCGTGCAGGATCGCCTGCATGAGCTGGCGGTTGTAGCGCATGACCGGGCACTGTCCCGTGGTGAAGCTGTGCGACTTGGCCCAGCCGAGCCCGATCCTGATCGACAGCGACCCCCGCTTGGCGGCCTCGTCGGCGGCGCCCGGGTCGCCGGTCACGTACAGGCCGGGGATGCCGAGCGCGCCGCCCGCCCTGGTGATGTCCATCAGCGTGTTGAGCACGGTCGCGGGGTGCTCCTTCTGCGCCTCCCGGCCGTGGCCGCGCGCCTCGAAGCCGACCGCGTCCACGGCGCAGTCCACCTCGGGCTCGCCGAGGATCTGCTCGATCTGGTCCTTGGGCTCGCCCTGCGAGACGTCCACGGTCTCGCAGCCGAAGCTGCGCGCCTGCTCCAGCCGCTGCTTGTTGAGGTCGCCGACGATGACGACGGCGGCTCCGAGCAGCAGCGCGGACGCGGCGGCGGCCAGTCCGACCGGGCCGGCGCCGGCGATGTAGACGGTCGAGCCGGGCTGCACGCCGGCGGTCACGCAGCCGTGGTAGCCGGTCGGGAAGATGTCCGAGAGCATGGCCAGGTCGAGGATCTTCTCCATCGCCCGGTCCTTGTCGGGGAACTTCAGCAGGTTCCAGTCCGCGTACGGCACCAGCGCGTACTGCGCCTGCCCGCCGATCCAGCCGCCCATGTCGACGTACCCGTACGCCGAACCGGGCCGGTCCGGGTTCACGTGCTCGCAGATGCCGGTCTTGCCCTCCTTGCAGTTGCGGCACCGGCCGCAGGAGATGTTGAACGGCACGGACACGAGGTCACCGACCTTGATGAACTCCACACCGGGGCCCGTCTCGACGACCTCGCCGGTGATCTCGTGGCCGAGCACGAGGCCCTGCGGCGCGGTCGTACGGCCCCTGACCATGTGCTGGTCGCTGCCGCAGATGTTGGTGGCGACGGTCTTGACGACGGCGGCGTGGGGCAGCTTGCGCCCGACGTTGCCCGGGTTGACGCCGGGACCGTCCTTCAGCTCGAAATCGGGATAGTCGAGCTCGTGGACCTCGACCTTTCCTGGGCCTTCGTACACGACTCCCTTGTTGCCGGGCATGGGGAACTCCCCCTCTTCAGAAGGTGACGGGCGTACGGTTCTCGACGGCCTTCCTGATCACCCCCCTGCCCGCGACATTGCGACAGAAGCTGAAAAAGACGCATAAAACGCCCTCTCCTGCCGAATATACCCACCGGTTTCTGCTCGCTTCCTGCTGTGACCGACTAGGGGCCCGCCGTTGACCGAGACCTGCCGTGGCCATGGAAGAAGCTTTCATGGATCCGATAATTTTCGGTCGCCATAGAGGCATGTGAGAGCCACTGTTTCCCGCTGCATTACGAGCATCTGTCCGAAACATTTCTGTCAGATGTTGACACATTTCGGCGTCGTTCTCACAATGACCGCAGGTGCAGCCCCCTCAGACGATCAAAGGGATCAGCATGATCGACCGGAAACGCCGCAGCGCGCTCGTCACCGCGCTCTTAGGCGCGATCCTCGCCACCTGCCTCGCCGTCACCGCCACCTCAGCCGTCGCCGCGCAACGCCAGGCCGCCGCAGCGGACTGCAGCGCCGGGTACGTCGGGCTGACGTTCGACGACGGGCCCAACCCCGGCAACACGCTCAACCTGCTCAACGCCCTGACCTCGAACGGCCTGCGCGCCACCATGTTCAACACCGGCCAGAACGCCCAGAACAACCAGAGCCTGGTCAGGGCGCAGCGCGACGCGGGCATGTGGATCGGCAACCACAGCTGGTCGCACCCCCACCTGACGCAGCTCGGCAGCTCGCAGATCACCTCCGAGCTGCAGCGCACCCAGCAGATCATCCAGCAGGTCACGGGCAGCGCGCCGCGGCTGTTCCGGCCGCCGTACGGGGAGACCAACGGCACGGTCAGGTCCATCGAGCAGCAGCTCGGCCTCACCGAGGTGCTGTGGGACGTCGACTCCCAGGACTGGAACGGCGCGAGCACCGCCCAGATCGTCCAGGCCGCGGGCCGCCTGCAGAACGGCCAGGTCATCCTCATGCACGACCAGTACGCCACCACCCTGGCCGCCATCCCCCAGATCGCCGCGAACCTGAGCAGCCGCAACCTGTGCGCCGGCATGATCTCCCCGAGCACCGGCCGCGCCGTCGCCCCCGAGGGCGGCGGCGGCCCCACCACCCCGCCGCCCGGCGACTCCTGCACCGCCACCATCACGCCGGGCCAGCAGTGGGGCGACCGGTTCAACCTGTCGGTGACGGTGTCGGGGTCGAGCTCGTGGATCGTCACGGTGACGCTGAATTCGCCGCAGCGGGTCATCGCCACGTGGAACGGCAGCCCGTCCTGGGACTCCAGCGGGCGCGTGATGACGATGCGGCCGAACGGCAACGGCAACACCTTCGGCTTCACCGTCCTGCACGGCGGCAACTGGACCTGGCCCTCGGTCTCCTGCCGCACCGCCTGACGGCTGCCCGACGACTGCCCGACGACTGCCCGGCGTCCCGGCCGGCCGCGCCGCCTGGTGCCCTTCCGCCGCGGCCGGACGGGGGGAGGCGGCGGGCCCTTGAGCCGAGGGCCCGCCGCCGGCCGCTCAGCGAGGGGCCGCCAGGGGGAGCAGGATCTCGTCCACGAGCGTGACGACGTCCTCGGCGGTCACGTACCCCTTGTCGGCCGACTCGCCGAGGAGCATGCGCGGCCCCACCGAGGCCACCAGCGGGGTCACGCGCGCCGGGTCGGCCTCGCCCCGCTCGGCGGCGGCTCTGAGGCAGCCGAGCAGGGTGTCCCGATGCGGGACGATCACCAGCTCCTTGATCGCCGCGGCCAGCCGGGGCGGCCGCCCGCGATCGTTCAGCAGCTGGTGCAGCGCCCGCCCCCGCGGCTCGGACAGGACGGCGGCGAACCTGTTCAGCAGCTCCAGCAGATCGCCGCGCAGCGACCCGGTGTCAGGGACGTGCTGTTCGCCGAACCCGACGACCGGGTCACGGAGTGCGGCGAGCAGCAGCTCGTCCGGCGAGGACCAGCGCCGGTACAGCACCGATTTGCCGGTGCCGGCGCGCGGCGCGAGCTTGTCGAACGCGAGCGCGCCGAACCCCTGCTCGGCGAGCGCCTCGAAGGCCGCCTGGTAGATGGCCCTGGTCAGCTCACTGCCCCGCCGCCGCGTGGACGGCTCGGTGCCAGGACGGAAGGTCACCCCTCCGGTTATAGCGGACGCCGCCGTATCCTCTGTTAGAGGACAAAATTGTCTCTTATAGGGGTGGACATGAGCGAAGCGTTCTCGGTGGTCGAGGTGCGGGTCTTCGACGGGCGGGAGCTGACCGCGCCGGTGACCGTGACCGTGCGCGACGGGGTGATCGAGGGCGGGCCGGGTGGTGGGAGGGTCGTCGACGCGCGTGGCGCCGTCCTCCTGCCGGGGCTGATCGACGCGCACGTTCACGTACGCAGGCGGGAAACGCTGGACGTGCTGGCCCGTCACGGTGTGACCACCGCGCTCGACATGGCCTCATGGCCACCGGAGCTGCCGGGCTCCCTGCGGCGCGCGTCGGGCACCACGGACCTGCGCAGTGCCGGGCTGCCGGCCATCGGGCCGGGCGGCCGGCATGCCCGGCTGCTCGGCCTGGACGGCGAGGCCATCGTGACCGATCCGGACGCCGCCGAGGAGTGGGTCGCGGCGCGGGTCGCGGAGGGATCCGACTACATCAAGGTCATCCTGGAGGCGCCCGGCCAGGGCGGACCGGGAGCCGAGGTCGCGCGGGCGCTGGTCGAGGCGGCGCATCGGCACGGCAGGCAGGTCGTCGCGCACGCGGCCTCCCCCGGCGCCTACACCATGGCGATCGAGGCGGGCGCCGACGTGGTGACCCATACCCCGCTCGGGATCCCGGCCGGCACGTCCGACGTGGAGCGGACGCGCGTCGCCGTCCCCACGCTGACGATGATGCGGGCCATCGCGAGCTTCTCCGGCCGGCCCGAGGGCTTCTCCGCCGCACAGGCCACGGTCGAGGCCCTGCACCGGGCCGGGGTCCCGGTCCTGGCGGGCACCGACGCCAACGACGAGCTGGGCGACGCGCTCGCCGTCCCGTACGGGAAGAGCCTGCACGACGAGCTGGAGCTGCTCGTCGAGGCCGGGCTCGGTACGGCGGCCGCGCTCAGGGCCGCCACCTCGCTGCCCGCCCGCCACTTCGGGCTGGCCGACCGCGGCGTCATCGCGCCGGGCATGCGGGCCGACCTGCTGCTCATCGACGGCGACCCGCTTGCCGACATCACCGCCACGCGCAACGTGCTGCGGGTGTGGTGCGCCGGGGTCGAGCGGTCGTGACCGTGCCGGGACCCCCAGGCCCGGGACGATCACGATCGTTCGTACGGTCAGGAGCCGTCACCAGCCCCAGCCGCCTCCCCAGGGGCCACCCCAGCCCCACCAGCGCCTTCTCCTCCAGCGCCAGCGGCGCCTCCGCCAGCGGCATCGCCAGCCGCGTCGGCCGCAGCCGCCCCCTTGCTCGAATCCGGGACCTCCAGCCATGGTCGTCCCTCCCCCGTAGCTTTGCTCCCTTCGTGTTCAGGCTAGGCCGGAAATCACCACAAACCGGGGCATATTTCGCGATTTCACGCTGCCTTGACGGCAATATCACTACGTAAAGCGCTACCGGACCGCGCCCGCCTCCGCCTCCATCCAGGCCGCGATGTGCCGGGCGTAACTGTCCGGGAGAGGCAGCGGGTCACCGCCGATGGTGAACACCGCGCAGAGGATGTTCACCCCGAACAACCGGTCCCAGACCCTGGCCCGGCGATAGGTCTCGGCGTCCACGGCCGCCCGCACGTTCTCCCAGCCGTGCCAGCTCATGAACGCGGCGTCGATCGCCGGGTCGAACAGCTGCGCCCGGTCCCAGTCGAGCACTCCGACCAGCGTGCCGTCCTGCGCCCAGTGCACGTTGTCGCCGGCCAGGTCGCCGTGCACCAGCACGTCGGGCACCAGCACGTCGGGCCCCGTCTCCAGCTCCAGCGCCGCGGCCAGCCTGCGCTCCGCCTCGGGCCGCAGCCGTTCCGGCAGCCGGGGCAGCACCTCGTGCTCCAGCACGCGCGCCCAGTGCCCGTCGTGTGCCCTGGGCGCGGGCAGCAGCCCGCGCAGCTCCTCCGTCACCGGCAGCTCGCGCAGCGCCGCCAGCAGCCCGGCGATCTGCCCGGGATCGCCCTGGCCCTCCGGCAGCCCCGTACCGTCGAGCCAGGAGACCGCCACGGCCCTGCGCTCGCCGAAGTCGGTCACCGGCGTCAGCGGCTCAGGCACCTCGAAGGGCGGCCCGGCCGCCCGGACCGCGCGCAGGATCTCGACCCCGCGCGGCATCTGCGCCGCGCCGAGCGGGCGGCGGGAGACGCGTACCGCCGCCACGCCCGGCAGCAGCACCACGTCGTGCACCCCGCCGGGACCGCGCCGCGCCCGGTCCAGCGGCGCGCCTGGCACCAGCGCGTCGGCGATCTCCAGCAGGTCGTCGGTCAGAGGTTCTGGCTCGTTCACCGCGCGAGCCTATCCGCCGCCGGAGGATCAAACCTGCACAAGGGGCGCGTGTCACCGCCGGGGCGGCGGGCCGCGCATGCCTAGCGTGAGGGCATGCACGAACGGTTGCGCCACCGCTGGGCGGCTCTCAAGGAGTCGCCGTACGGGCCGGCCACCGTGCTCATCCTCATCGTCTCGGCCGGCGCCGGGCTGTTCGCCGGGTCCTACACGTACGCCATGGCCAACCCCACCCCGCATCGGATCCCCGTCGCCGTGGTCGGGATGAGCCACGAGACCGTGCGCGGCAGGGCGTTCGCCGCCGGTCTGGAGCGGCAGCTCAACGCCTCGCTCGCGCTGATCTACCAGCCGTCACCGGCGCACGCCCGGCAGCTGGTCGAGGAGCAGCGGGTCTTCGGGATCCTCGTGGTGCGCGGCTCGGACGTCAGGCTCGACGTCTCCGGCGCCGCGGGCGCGTCGGTCGCGCAGGTGCTCACCCAGGCCGCCCCCGTGGCGGCGGCGCGCATCGGGGTCCGGCTGACCGTGCGCGACATCAAGCCGCTGCAGCGCGGCGACCCGCGCGGCCTGGCGCTGTTCTACATCACGCTGGCCGCGGTGGTCATGGGGTTCATCGGCGCCGTCCAGCTCAACGTGCACGCGGGCGGGCTGACGCCCTGGCAGCGCATCGCGGCCGTCATCACGTACTCGATGCTCGGGGCGCTGGCCATCGTCGCCATCGTCGACTGGGTGCTCGGCGCGCTCATCCTGCCGATCATGGAGTCGTGGTTCATCCTGGCGCTGACCATGTTCGCGTCGGGGATGGTGTTCACCATGTTCAACACCCTCGTCGGGCGCTGGGCCATGCTGCCGACCTGGGGACTGATGGTGCTGCTCGGCAACCCGTCGTCGGGCGGCGCGGTGTCGTGGCCGCTGCTGCCCTCGCCGCTCGGCGCCATCGGCCGCTGGCTGCCGCCCGGCGCCTCGGTCAACGCCCAGCACACCGCCGTCTACTTCGGCGGCCACCAGCGGCTGATGCCGTTCCTCGTGCTCGCGGTGTGGGCGCTGGGCTCGATGGCGGTCTTCCTCATCCTGCGCGAGCGCCGTCCCGGCTCATGACCGCAGGGCCGCGGGCGCGGCCAGCCGCACGGCGAGCAGGGCGACGTCGTCGCAGAACCGCTCGCCCCGGTGCGCGAGCAGCCGGTCGCACATCTCCTCCAGCGGCAGATCGCGCAGCTCGGCGGCGGCGCGCGCGAGGTCGGCCATGCCCGCGTCGATCCCCTCAGGCGGCTCCTCCACCAGGCCGTCGGTGTAGAAGATCAGGTTCGAGCCGGCCGGGACCACCTGCTCGTGGTCGGGACGCGGCAGATCGAGGACGACGCCGAGCGGGTGGCCGGCCTCCGCCCGCAGGTAGAAGGCCGCGCCGTCGTCGGTGACCAGCAGCGGCGGCGGGTGGCCCGCGCTCGACCAGCACAGCAGCCACTCCGCGTCCCCGCGCTCCTCCAGGCGGGCCACCAGCACCGTCGCCATCGGCCCGCCGTGCAGGCCGTGCAGCACCTCGTCCAGGCGGGCGAGGATGCGGGACGGCGGCCGGCACAGCTCGTACGCGATCACCCGGAGCATGTTGCTGATCTGGCTCATGACGACCGCCGAGCGCACGTCGTGACCCATCACGTCGCCCACCACCAGGCAGGCCACGCCGTCGGGCAGCATGACGACGTCGTACCAGTCGCCGCCGATCGGCGGGATCGCGGTGGAGGGGCGGTAGCGGGCGCACGCCCGCAGGCCGTTCATGTCGGGCAGCTCGGGGAGCAGGCTGCGCTGGAAGGTCTCGGCGCTGCGGCGGATGCGCTCGTACAGGCGGGCGTTCTCGATGGCCACGCCGGCCGCGCTGGCCAGGGCCGCGATGAGCCGCTCGTCGTCGCCGGTGAACGGGCCGCCGCCGCGCTTGTCGGCGAAGTACATGTTGCCGTAGACGGTGCCGCGCACCAGGACGGGCACGCCCAGCAGGGACTTCATGATCGGGTGTGAGGCGGGGTAGCCGCGGAAGGAGGGGTGCGTGGTCACGTCGTCGATCCGCATCGGGCGGCGCCGCGAGACCAGCTCGGCCAGCAGGCCGTGGGCGGTGGGCATGCGGCCGATCGCGTCGGCCACCTCGTCGGGCACCCCGTAGGTGACCAGGTCGCTGAACTGTCCCCGCTCGTCCAGCACCCCGAGCGCGCCGTAGCGGGCGTCCACCAGGTCGGCCGAGACCTCCACGACGGTGCGCAGCGCCTGGTTCAGCTCCAGCTCGGAGCTGATCGCCAGGATGGCGTCGAGCAGCCGCTCCATCTGGCCGTGCAGCTCCTGGATCTGTCGCAGGCCCGCCCGCATGCGCTGGACGCTCTCGGCACCCAGCGGCCCCAGGTCCGCACCGTACGCGCCGTCATCGCGCTCCTGCTCGCTCACCTCCACCCCCCGAGATGCCCCCGCCCTCCCCTCATGCCCCTTGCCCCATGCCCCATGCCCCCGGCATGACACCTGGTCACGGGCCCGCCCCTGCCTGCTGCTGATCCGCTCCCATCCGAAGTCATCCGGATCTTTCCGGATTCATCCGGAAAGATCACTGCATTTATGCATGCATCACTGATGAGATCAATGGTCCGTGACGTGCCTAAAGTGACGATCGAAACCGGATGAGATGGAATCTCGGAAGTAGCGCTGTATACGAGACTCTTTCTGGAAACATGGCGTCACCGCACGACCTACGACCTCATCAAGGACGATGACTGACACTTCACGGGCAGGAGCCCAATCACCTTTCATAGCCGCGCTCATAGCGCTGCGGGAATCGGCCGGCCAGCCGAGCTATTCCCAGATGCACCGGCTGTCGCAAACGGAGGGCATGCCCAAGGAACTGCCCCCGAGCACGCTCAACGACATACTCAAGGGCAAGCGCGAGCGCCTCCCCGACTGGGGGCTGGTCGCCTCCTTCGTCATGGTGTGTCACCGTCACGCCGAGCTGACCGGCCTGCCGGCCGAGGCGCTCGGCACCGTACAGCAGTGGCAGGAGCGCTGGCTCGCCGCCCGATCGGAGCAGCCGCGGGTGCCCGCCATCGGCTCTTCCGACCTGTATCGGACGCCGGCCGACGAAGCCGAGCGGCGTACGACGAGGACTGTCGCCCGGCTGGTGCGGCTGGCCTCCGACGGTGACGTCGAGTCCACGTACCGGCTGGCGATCATCCACCTGCTGCTCGGCGAGCACGCGCAGGCCCGGTTCTGGCTCCATGACGCCCTCAGGAAGCGCCACCCCGACGCCGAAGCGTTCGACAAGGACCCGCATCCGGTGATGTACGCGGCCCACCAGTCCTACACCTACGGCCTGGCCTACGAGGGGGAGGGCCCGGCCAAGCGGGACATCGCCGGGTTCTACTACCGCCTCGCGGCCGACCGGGGTCATCCGCAGGCCAGGGAAAGGCTGCGCGTCCTGCGGAACGTGCCGTTCGGGAAGCTGCTGCCCGCCCCTGTCAGCACCGAACGACTTTCCACCTGATCTCACTGTCTCCGGCCCCGGATGGCGCGGATTATCCGGGCGACGCCGTTCAGGACCCGGGCGCGGTCCGACGACGCGGTTCCGTCGAGGGCGAATCGCACAATGATGATCGCGGTCACCGCAATAATCAGCACGATAACCGCAGCGACCATAGCGATCATGACCAATGGGTCATTCACCGATCTTCTCCTCCTTTGAGGTGGGACGGGCTCAAGGAAAGAGCAGTGGCACGAGCACTCGCCAGCCAGAGCGGACGGACCGGATCGGCAGCGGAGAAGGGCAGGTCACGTAGCCCTCATGCCGCGCCAGAACCGGACGCGCCGGACGGGCTCGCCTGAACAGGAGGAGGTGGCATGGCGTCTCGACCGGAGCCGGCACCGCTCCAGGCATACCTCCGCGGGCTGGAAGAGCGTGCCAAGCGGGCCGTGCCCGACTACAGCAGGGCCAAGGTCATCGAGGAGGCCAATAGCGGCGAGTCCGGGGTACGGCTGACGACCTCCCAGGTCGCGGACTGGTTCACGCGGGGCGCGGTGCCGTCCAACGTCGAGGTGCTGTGGAGCCTGGTCGCGCAGCTGCTGCGGTACACCGGTGACGACGCGGGCCGTGTGCCGCCGTCCGCCTCCCCGTGGTGGCGGGAGCGACGCAGGGACTGCGAGGCCCGTTGGAATCAGGCGAGGGAGGAACGCGCCTCCCGGCCGGTCCGCTCTCCCCAGGCTCCGGACCTGACGCTGCTGAACTCCTACCTCGCGGCGGCTCGCGACGCCGCCGCCGAGCACCCCTATCCGGGCGTGCTGCCAGGGGCCATGCTGCCGCCGCTGCCGGACGTCTACATCCGCCGGCAGGCCAGGCGACACCACCCGCTGCCCGACCCCGGCGCGTGCGAGCGCCCGATGGTCGAGAAGGCGGTGTACGACGAGCCGCAGTCCGCCGAGGAGCTCATCGGCCACGACGGAGGGACCAGGGTGTTTCTCGGCGGCCCAGGCTCGGGCAAGTCCAGCCTGCTCCGCATGGCGCTGATCACGCTGGCGGATCGCTGGCTCACCCGGTCACCCGGCGCTCATCGGCCGCCGTCCGCGGCCCCGCTGTACGTGCCCGCCTCCTACCTCACCCAGCCCGGCTCGTTCGCCGCCCAGCTCAAAGCGGCGACCGAGGCCCAGCTCAGGGGGCGGCACGTGCTGCCGCTCCCCGAGGACTTCTTCTGGCGCGAGCCCTACCCCGGCAAGCACTGGCTGGTGCTCATCGACGGCCTCGACGAGATCATCGACCTCCGCCGCCGCACGACGGTCATCCGGTTGCTGCGCTCCCACCGCGCCGGGCCTTACCGGTTCGTCCTGACCAGCCGCCACCTGTCGGACGAGGAACAGCAGGCCGTCGACAACGACCCCGACATGATCGGCTATGACCTGCTACCCCTCGACGACGGCCGGCTCGGCGACCTGGCTCGGAGCTGGATCAGCGCGTACGGGTCGGCTGAGGCGCACCACCCCCCGATCACGACGACGGGTGACCTGGCACGGATCCCCCTGGTGGCCGCCATCCTGTGCCAGATCCGCACGGCCCGCCCCGGCCGGCCACTCCCCCGCGACCGGTTCGGGATCTACGACACCTTCCTCGATCTGCTCGAACAGGACATGTACGAAGCCGCGCCGCTCAGCATCACCCAGCACCTGAGGAACCGCCTCGACCACCTGGGCGAGCAGGCCGCGCCCGCCGTCAACGGGCTGCCGCGACGCGTGCTCCTCGCGCTCGGCGCGGTCGCCGCCGAGCGGCAGGACGGCCGCACGACCGACCTCTTCACCGCCGTGACGTGCGCCGCCGCCGAACTGCGCCCCGACGGTCTGCCCGCCAGGGAGTGGGAGGCGCTGGTGGTCCAGACGACGCACAGGACGGGTCTGGTGGCAGGACGGGACGCCGCCATGACGTTCGTCCACCAGACCGTCGCCGACTTCCTGGCCGCCCGCCACGTCGTGGGGGACGCCGTGCTGAGCAAGCACGCGTTCGAGCAGCTCTTGGACGGACCCGCCTCGGCGGAGCCGACCTCGTATCACCGTTTCCTCATCCTCGCCTGGCAACGCACCGGCACCGACCTGGAGTTGCCGGCCGCGCTGCACCGGCTGGCGACGGATCGCCGTACTGTCGCCTGCGTCGCCGAGCTCGCGCGCGAGGGTGCCGAGCCGGCGGCGGAGACCGTCCGCGCGGCGAGCGCTCTGCTGATCACCATGGCGGCCGATCCGCGACTGGGACATCACGCCCGCCTCCAGGCGGCCCTGGCTGTCACGGCACTCGATCGGGCCGGCGCCGTCGGAGCCCTCCGTGACCTCGTCGCCGATCAGGAGCTGCGCCGGCCCATACGGCTGGACGCGGCCAGGGAACTCGCCCGGCACGACAGGACGGCGGCGGTGAAGGCTCTCGGTGACCTGGCGGCGGAGCGCGGCATGGCCGGGGCCTTCCGGGTGGCGGCGGCGAAGGAGCTCGGCGAGCTGGACCCGGCGGCGGCCACGTCCGCCCTGCGCGCGCTGGTCGCCGAGTCGCGCGTGCCGGGCAGCTCGCGTGTGGCGGCGGCGCAGGCTCTCCGGAAGCTGGACCAGGCGGCGGCCGTCGCCGCGCTGCACGCGCTGGTCGCCGACACCAGCGCCTGGACGGACACCCGGATCCAGGCCGTCCTGGCCTTACGGAACCTGGATCAGGCGGCGGCGGTCTCCGCCGTCCGCGCCCTGGCCGACGTGGAAAGGGGCGTCGACTACTACCGCCTGGCGACCTCCCCTTCGCTGCGCGACCTCGATGCGCAGGCGTCGGTCGCGGCCCTGTACGCCCTGGCCTGCGACGCCGAGCAGCGCGACCCCTACCGGCTGGACGCCGCCCTGAGGCTCCGCGAACTGGACCTGGCCACGGCCGCCGACGCACTCGGCACGCTGGCCGCCGACCCCCGTGTGAGCGCCACGCACCGCTGCACGGCTGCCGAGGCGCTGGAGCCGCTGGACGCCTCGGCGGCGTTCGCCGCCTTCTCGGCGTTGGCGCGGGGCACCGGCCGGGTCTCCGTCAAGGCGGCGACCAAGCTGGCGGCGCTGGACCGGGAGGCCGGCATCAGGCTGCTGCGGACCTTGGCCGCCGACCGGCGAGTGGACGATTCCGCACGCTATGAGGCGGCCCGGGCGCTGGGCCTGCTGGACCCGTCGATCTCCTTCGACGCGCTGCGCACGCTGGCGGCGGAGACGACACTCTCCGACGTGACCCGTCTGCGGGCGGCCGAGCGGCTGGCGGCGCAGGACCCCGGCGACGGTGCCGCCGCGCTGGCGACCATGGCGGAGGACGGCACCGCGCACGGGATCGTCCGGGTCAGGGCGGCCGAGACGCTCGCGGAGACGGACCGGCGGGCCGGTGTCGCCGCACTGGCCGCCATGGCGAGCGACGCCCGGCTCACCGGGATCCTGCGGTCCCGGGCAGCCGAGGCGCTCGTGGAGCTGCATCCGCAGACCGCCGCGCCGGTGCTGCACGCCCTCGCCACCGACCCCCATCTGGACGGCTCCTGCCGGCTCGCCGCCGCCGAAGCCCTGATGAAGCTGGACCGCGACGCCGCCGCCCGCGCGTTCCACAGCGTGGCCGCCGACGTGACGGTGCCGGGCCATCTCAGGCTCGACGCCGCCGCAGCCGTCCAGGACGCTGTTCCGCTGCTCACGGCTACAACCACCGGGAACGGCGCCGACGCCGCCTTGGCCGGCCAGGAGGCCGTCCCGCTGCTCACGGCCATGGCCGCCGAGACCGGCGCTGACGGCGTCATGCGCGTCCGGGCCGCCGGCATGCTCGCCCGCCTGGACCGGGACGCCGGCGTCCGTCTGCTCATCGCCCTGGGCGAGACCCTGGACGGGGAGGTGCGGTTCCGGGCGGCCGAAACACTCGCGGCATTCGATGCTGCGGCCGCCCTCACGATATTCCGCGCGCTCGCCTCGAACGCCGCCGTGCATCCCCAGGTCAGCCGGTGGGCGGCGGATGCGGTCGAGGACCTCGCGGGCGTGCCCGGCGGAGAGCTCCGGACTTGACTCTCAGCATTCACCCAGCTTGACCCTTTAGCGTTATGGGATGGTTACCAACGTGGCCGCCGGGAAGGGCAGCGGCCTGCAGGGGCACGAACGGCCGGCGGCCCGGCGGCAGACCTGGCTCGACGCGTTGCGCGGTGTGGCCGTGCTGGCCGTGCTCTTCGAGCACCTGCTGGACGCGCTCTTCCCCGAGGTCCGCGCCAACGTCAGCCCGTGGTTCGACTTCGGCCAGTACGGCGTGATGGTGTTCTTCCTCATCAGCGGCTACGTGGTGCCGGCCTCGCTGGAGCGGCGGGGCAGCGTCACCCGATTCTGGGCGGGCCGGTTGTTCAGGCTCTATCCGCTGTGGATCCTCGTGGCGCTGGCCGGGACGTTGTTCGGGCTGGTGCCGGTCTACTGGGAGCTGCCCGACCAGGTCGCCGACCATCCGCTCACGGGCGCCGTCGCCCACGTGACCATGATGCAGGACTTCCTCCAGGTGCCCAGCGTCGTCAACGTGTTCTGGACGCTGTCGTACGAGATGGTCTTCTACCTGCTGGTGACCGCGCTCTTCCTGCTCGGGCGGGGACGCCCCCGCACCGCCGGCGTGCTCGGCGTGGCGGTGGCGGGCGTGCTCGTGGGCGGGGTGCTGCCCGCGGGCGCGCTGTCGGGCGCGCTCGGCGTCGAGGTGACCGTCGTGGCCGCCACCGGCGTGGGGGTGCTGGGGCTGGCCGCCGTCCTCATGGGCGGCCACCGTCTCCGCCTGGCCGGCGGCGCCGCCGTGGGGGCGCTGGCCATCGTGCTGCTGTGCGTCAACAGCAGGATCGGCGCCTGGCAGAGCGTGGCGATCCTGGGCACGATGTTCGCCGGCACCGCGCTCTACCGGCTCGACCACGGGCAGCTCGGGCGCGGCGTGGGGCGCTGGATGATCGGGCTGGTGCCGGCCGCGTCCATCGCCGCCGCCTTGTGGTACGGCCCCGGCTGGGGCATGCCGGACGACGAGGCCATGGCGTTCCGGTGGAGCTGGTCGGCGGCGGTGGCGGCGGCCTGGCTGACGTTCCTGGCCTGCCGCCTGGTGCGCTCGTACGCGATGCCGCACCCCCTCGTCCGCCTCGGGCTGATCAGCTACTCCGTCTACCTGCTGCACCCCCTGTTCATCCAGGTGCTGCGGCGGCTGGTCCCCGACCCGGGCCCGGTGCCGCTGCCCACCCGCATCGGCTATTCGCTGGTGGTGTGCTGCACGGTGGTGGGATCGGCCGCCCTGTCCTACCGGTACGTCGAGCGGCCGGCCCACGCGTTCGGCCGCCGGTTGCCGGCCAGGCCGGCGGTCAGAGCGTCGAGCTGAGCCCCTGCGCGATCTTCCGCAGCTCGGCCTTGACCGCCGTGACGCTCTTGAGGTCCTTGGCGTAGGTGGGGCTGAAGGAGATCTCCGCCCACTGCCGCTCCTTCAACTGCACGAACATCGTCGGCGTGCCCTTCATGCCGTCCTCGCCGACGTTCTGGATCACCAGGTAGCCGGCCCGGCCGCCGACGGTGACGTCCTCGCCGTCCTCCTCGCTCCGGTACGTCTGGATCCGGTCGGTGACTTCCAAGGAGGCGTCGTTCTCGTACATGTAGATCTGGACGCAGTAGAAGCCGTTCTTGTCGCCCTTGTAGTCGTAGGTGACGCTGTAGCTGTCGCCGAAGTCGATCGACCAGTGCTTCCACCGCAGGCGCTTGGGCAGGTAGCCCACCTTGACGTGGCCGAACTCCCGGCCGTCGCCCAGGTCACCGAGGTCCGGCGGGTCCGACCGCATCGGCGGGGTGTCGTCGATGGCCGGCGGCTCCACCGTGGCCGTCACCTGGTCGGGGAAGGTCGCCAGCGAGCCGGCGGCGACGTACCCGACCGGCATGGCCGCGATCACCGCAACCGACAGGGCCGCCGCGGTCGCACTGAGCCTCCTGCGCCGGCTCCTGGTGCGGGCGACCACCCGTTCCAGCAGGTCGGGCGCCGCGTGCAGGTCCACGGTCTCCTCGGCCATGAGCCGGCGCAGCTCGTTCTCAAGCGTGGGCATTGCTGATCACTCCCTCCACGTCCGCACCGCCGAACGCCGCACGCAGCTTCGCCATCGCCTTCGACGCCTGGCTCTTCACCGTCCCCGCCGAGCAGCCCAGCACCTCGGCCGTCTGCTGCTCGCTGAGGTCCTCCCAGTAGCGCAGCACGACCACCGCGCGCTGCCGTGGCGGCAGCTTGCGCAGCGCCTCCATGAGGACGTGCCGCAGGTCGGCGTCCGTCGTGCGGGCCGCCCGCTCCGGCGGGGTGTGCACGGGGATGAAGCTGAGGATCGCGCGGCGGCGGGCGCGGCTGATGGAGAGGTTGATGATGGTACGGCGCACGTAGGGCTCGGGGGTGTCGTGGCGGACCCGGTCCCAGTTCCGATAGGTACGCTCCAGCGCGGTCTGCAGCACGTCCTCGGCCTCGCTCGCGTCACCGCAGGCGAGGTACGCCACGCGCAGCAGGCTCGTGCCGCGCGCGGCCACGAACGCGCCGAAGTCGTGTTCCGCGCCGTTCACGATCGTCTGTCCAATGTCACGCCCTCTGATACGCCCGGGCCGGGAGTCGCGTTGCCCGGCGGTCGGCGATTATTTCGCGGGCAACCTCCGGCCGGGCCGGGGCGTATAGGAGTGCGTGACGAGACGTACGAGATTCGCGGGCCTCCTGGCGACCGCCCTAGCCGCCGGACTGGCCCTGGGCGCCGGCATCATGACCGCCTCGACCGCCGCCGTGTCCCCCGAGGGCGCCTACTGGCACACCCGGGTCATCTACGCGTCGGAGCATCCGTGGCGGTTCGGCACCAAGGCGGACCCATACCGGCTGACCGAGCGGCAGATCATGGAGGGCTGGGCCACCCGCGACGGCCGGTTCTGGACCGGCAGCAGGGAACTGGGGGCACGGCCGAGCAGCGCCGCCGACGAGCAGGCGTGGCAGCGTGACGGCTCCCCCGGCAAGTGGAGCACGTCGATCGACGGCAAGACGGTGAAGATGTCCACCGAGCCCGCCAACGGGCACGTCCTGCCGAACCGGACCTCGACGCAGTTCTTCCTGGCGGGGCAGCGGCTGACGTACGAGGAGGTGCAGCGCCTGCCCGCCGACGCCGAGCGGCTGAAGGACTGGCTGCGCCAGGCCGGCCGGGTCAGCCGGGTCCCGCCCGCCGGCATGGACTCGTGGGTGACGTCGTCGCTGCCCGCGACGCTGTACGACCTGCCCGCGCCGAAGGAGGTCCGCGCCGCCGCGTACGAGGCGCTGCTCACGATGCCGGGCGTGCGCGCCGCCGGCCAGGCCACCGACGCGCTCGGCCGCACCGGCGCGTCCGTCGTGCTCACCCGGCCGGGGAAGGAGGGCGGGACCGGCCGGCGGCTGATCGTGGACACCGGGCGGATGATGCTGCTGTCGTCCGGCGACACGGTCAGGCCCGCTGCCGAGGAGCCGGCCAGCACGCACACGACCACGGTGGTCGAGGCCGGCTGGACCGACGCGCCACCGGCGGTCCCCGCCCTCCCCTGACCGGCCGGTGGGCATGGCGATCTTCCGGGTTCGACGCCCGCCGCAGCTGTTCAGTGCCGCTGAGCCGGTGACGGCTCGGCGGCCGGCCTCGACTCGTGCGCGCGGCCCAGCCTGCTGGGCCACCAGGCCCGTCCGCCCAGCTCGCGGACGAGCGCCGGCACCAGCAGCGACCGCACCACGAGCGTGTCGAGCAGCACGCCGAACGCGACGATGAACGCGGTCTGCACGAGGAACGTCAGCGGGATCACGACCAGCGCGGCGAACGTGGCCGCGAGCACCACGCCCGCCGAGGTGATCACCCCGCCGGTGCTGACCAGGCCGCGCAGCACGCCCTCGCGGGCCCCGTGCAGCTCCGTCTCCTCGCGGACCCTGGACATCAGGAAGATGTTGTAGTCGACGCCCAGGGCCACCAGGAAGACGAACCCGTACAGCGGCACCGACGCGTCGCTGCCGGTGAAGCCGAGCAGGTGCTCGAAGACGAGCGTCGAGACGCCGAGCGTGGCCAGGAAGTTCAGCGCCACGGTGGCGACCAGCAGCACGGGCATGGCCAGCGAGCGCAGCAGCACGATGAGGATGAGCAGGATGATGACCAGCACGACCGGGACGATGAGCAGCGTGTCCTTCTTCGCGGTGTCGGTGGTGTCGAGCTGCTGGGCGCTGTAGCCGCCGACCAGCACGCCGCTCTCGGAGTGCAGCGAGTCGCGCAGCCGCTTGACGGTGTCCTTGGCGGCGTCACCGTCGGGCTCGTCGCGCAGCGTCGCCTCGATCAGCACCTTGCCGTCGACCACCTTGGCCGCGCCGCCGGGACGGCCGCTCTCGCTGACCGGCGTGGCCTCGAAGACGCCGTCGACGGCCTTCGCCCTCTCCGTCACGGCGGCGGCGCGGTCCTGCGGCGCGACGATGACGGCGGGCTGGCCTGAGCCGCCGGGGAAGTGCTCGCTGAGCGCCGCCTGCGCGGCCACGGAGGGCGCGTCGTTGACGAACGTCTCCTCCAGCGGCACGCCGCGCGCGTTGAACTGGGGCGCGAAGAGGGCGAGCGCGGCGAGCGGCAGCACGGACGCGGCCCACACCAGGCGCGGCCGGCGGTCGATGAGCGTGGCCACGCGGCCCCAGATGCCGCTCGCGCCGGCGTCGGCCGGGCGCGGCTTGGCCGGCCACAGGGCGGCGCGGCCGAGCAGGACCAGGGTGGCGGGCAGGAAGGTGAGCGCGCTGAGCGCGGCGCAGGCGATGCCGATGGCGCCGACCGGGCCGAGCGCGCGGTTGTTGGTCAGGCTGCTGAGCAGGAGGGCGAGCAGGCCGAGCGCCACGGTGGCGGCGCTGGCCACGATGGGCTCGATCGAGCGGCGCAGCGCGATGCGCCCGGCCGCGAACCTGTCGCGCCCGGCGGCCAGCTCCTCGCGGAAGCGGGCGGTGAGCAGCAGTGCGTAGTCGGTGGCCGCGCCGATGACAAGGATGGACAGGATGCCCTGCACCTGGCCGTCCACGCGGACGATGTCGCGGTCGGCCAGGAAGTAGACCACGGCGCAGGCCAGGCCGAGCGCGAAGACGGCGCCGGAGATGATGACCAGCGGCAGCAGCAGGCTGCGGTAGACGGCCAGCAGGATGACCAGGACGGTGATGAGCGCGACGCCGAGCAGCAGGCCGTCGATGCCGGAGAAGGCGTCACCCAGGTCGGCCCTGGTGGCGGCGGGGCCGCCGAGCTGCGTGGTCAGACCCTCGACGGGAACGGCGCCGCGGATGCGGTCCAGCACGTCGCCGAGGCCGCCGCTGCTGATGTCGGGGCTGAGCTGCACGATGCCCTGCAGCGCCTTCTTGTCGTCGGAGGCGAAGGCGGGCGAAGGGGCGCCGACGACACCGGACGTGCCGCGCAGCGCGGCGAGCGCCTTGGTGGCCGCCGCGGTCTGCCCGGGGGTGACGGCGGCGGCGTCGGAGGTCCAGATGACGATGACGGGTTGCGTGTCTCCCTGCCGGAACCTCTCCTGCACCTCCAGAACTCGTGTGGACTCGGCGCTCTCGGGCAGGAAGGCGGCCTGGTCGTTCGTGGAGACCTCGGAGAGCTTGCCGGCGAACGGTCCGAGACCGCCGCCCACGGCCAGCCAGGCCAGCACCAGCAGCGCCGGGACGAGCCAGCGGATCGATCGCCGCGCCATGCGGTGTCACCTTTCGTCATGCCTACTAGCTCGACCAGTGAGATTCTCAATTATCAAGCTAATGTAGCATGGTCCGCATGAACGGCGGCGAGGGGGACGGCGAGCCTGAGATCGACCTGCGGTCCTTCGCGGCCCGGCTGCGCCGGATGACCGCCGAGTTCAACCGCATCGCCCACGAGTTCGCCCAGGCGCAGGGGCTGCACACCACCGACGTCCAGGCGCTCATCATGATCTTCGACGCGCCCGAGCCGATCACGCCGGGCAAGTTGCGCGAGGAGCTCAACCTCACCTCGGGCGCGGTCACCGCCTGCCTCGACCGGCTGGAGCGGGCGGGGCACATCCGCCGGGTCCGCGACGTGCACGACCGGCGGGTGGTCCACCTGCATTATCGCGAGGCCGCCCAAGAGCTGGCCGGCGCGTTCTTCCGGCCCCTGGGGCACGGCACCGAGCGGGTGCTGAGCCGGTTCAGCCCGGGCGAGCTGCGCACGGCCGCCGCCTTCCTCGACACGATGAACGAGGAGCTCGGCGTGCTCCGCTCCACCCCCCGCTGACCGCAGCCCCCCTGACCCTCACCGGCCCCACATGCCGACCCGCACCGGGACGCCCGGTGAGCCGTGCACCAGCGGCGGCCCCTCGGCAGCGGGCAGGCCGGCGGCGCCTACCAGGTCCTGGTCCAGGCCGTCGAGCCAGGCGTGGTGCAGGGGCCAGGGCGGGTGCTCCACCTCGGCGGTGACCAGGCGGCCCGCCACAAGGCTGAACAGCCGGAACCTGGCGGTCAGGAAGTGCGCCAGGTCGTCCCGCTCGCGTTCCTGCAAGGGCACGCCGAGCGTCACGTCCACGTCGCAGCGGGCGCCGTACGGGCCGGGCAGCCGCCGGCGGCACCGGTAGCGGGTGCGGCCGTCGCGGATCTCGACCGACATGTCCGACCAGGCGTAAGGCAACCCGTAGCCGCCACGCCCACCGAGCGCGGCGGCCAGGCGGCCGGCGTCCAGGGACAGGAACCAGATGCCGGTACGGCCGCGCTCGTCGCTTACGTACGTCCGCAGGTTCGTCTCGGGGAACGCGGACAGCCAGGGCAGCGCGGGCAGGCCGGGGAGCCGTACGTCGCGCATGAGGAACGGCGTGAGCCCCACCCACGCCGACCCGTCGAACGTCTCGGCCGTCAGCCCCGCGGGAAGCTGTGCCTGCACCTGGTCCGGGTGGTAGCGCCAGTGCAGGAACGTCATCCGCGTCCACCGGTGGTACATCACCGGACGGCGCACGCGGGGTGACGGCGGGGGTCGCATCCGGTTCCCCTGCCCCGGGCGTGGACGGGTAGTCCGTGAGCTTTGACCTCGGGGAATTAGGTGCATTTGCCCTTTCTGTGGGGAGTGGAGAGGTTCACCGGATTCCACTGAACAAGGGGTGATGGTCGTGGAGGGAGACGAGGAAGCGATTCGGGTGGGGGTGGAGGAGGAGTTCCACGTCGTCGACCTCTCCACCCGCCGCCTGGCCGCGCGAGCCGACCTCCTGCTGGAGTCGCTGCCTCCGGAGAGCTACGCGCGTGAGCTGCAACGTTCGACGGTGGAGTCCAACAGCGCGCCGTTCATGAAGCTGGATGACCTGGCGCGCGACCTCGGGGAGCTGCGCCGGCGGCTGGTCGAGCAGGCCGACGCGGTGGAGCTGGGCATCGTCGCGGCCGGCAGCGCGCCGCTGGTCGAAAGACGCGAGCAGAAGGTGTCGCAGGAGCCCCGCTACGAACAGATGCTGAGCGACTACCAGCAGCTCACCAGGGACCAGCTCATCTGCGGCACGCACGTGCACGCCCAGGTGCGCGACCCCGATCTGGCCGTCGCGGTGGCGCACCGGCTGACGCCGTGGGTGCCGCCGCTGCTGGCGCTGTCGGCCAGCTCGCCGTACTGGGACGGCGAGGACACCGGGTACGCCAGCTACCGCAGCCTGATCTGGCAGCGCTGGCCCACGGCGGGCCCGATCGACAAGTACGACTCCGCCGCCGAGTACGACGAGATGATCAAGGAACTGATCCGCACCGGCGTCATCACCGACCCCGGGATGATCTACTCCGACATCCGTCCCTCGCAGCACGTGCCCACGGTCGAGCTGCGCATCTGCGACTCCTGCCCGCGCGTCGAGGACATCGTCCTGGTCACCGGCCTGTTCCGCGCGATGGTGGCGAGGGAGCTGCAGGAGATCCGCCAGGGCGTGGAGCGCACCGTGCAGCTCGCCGCCGTACGCGCGGCCTCCTGGCAGGCCGCCCGCTCGGGGCTGGAGGGCGAGCTGATCGACCCGGTGAGCGGCGTGCCCCGCCCGGCGCCGGTCGTGATCAGGCGGCTGGTCGAGGGCCTGCGGCCGCAGCTGGAGGAGACGGGCGACGCGGAGCTCGTGTCCGTGCTGGTCAAGGAGGCGCTGGCCAGAGGGACGTCGGCGGAGCGGCAGCGGCGCGCGTTCGCCAGGCGGGGGCGGCTGACCGACGTGGTGGACCTGCTGCTGGCCGAGACCAGGGCATACGGGTGGGATCGTCCAGGCGATCCGCCCGCGTACCGGTCGGCGTCGTGAGCGTGCCATGTGCGGATTGAGCGGAGAGCTGCGCTTCGACGGTGAAGAGGCCGACATCGGGGCCGTCGGGCGGATGACGGAGACGATGGACGCGCGCGGCCCCGACGGCTCCGGCCTGTGGTCGCGCGGCCCCGTCGCGCTGGGCCACCGGCGGCTGAAGATCATCGACCTGTCGGACAAGGGCGCCCAGCCGATGGTGGACGTCGAGCTGGGGCTGGCCGTCGTGTTCAACGGCTGCCTGTACAACTACGCCGAGCTGCGGCACGAGCTGCGCGGTGCCGGGTACCGCTTCTCCTCCACCTCCGACACGGAGGTGCTGATGAAGGCGTTCCACCGGTGGGGGCCACGCTGCGTCGAACGGTTCAAGGGCATGTTCGCCTTCGCCGTGTACGAACGCGCCACCGGCCGGCTGATCCTGGGCCGCGACCGGCTCGGCATCAAGCCGATGTACGTCACCGAGGACGGCCGCCGGCTGCGCTTCGCCTCCTCGCTGCCCGCCCTGCTGGCGGCGGGCGGCGTGGACACCGGCATCGACCCTGTGGCGCTGCACCACTACATGACCTTCCACGCGCTGGTGCCCGGCGAGCGCACGATCCTCGCGGGGGTGCGCAAGCTGCCGGCGGCGACCGTACGGGTGATCGAGGCGGACGGCACCCGCACCGACCACCGCTACTGGGACCCGCCCCACACCCGCGGCGCACTCCCGGAGGCGGCCGGGCTGAACGGCCGCGAGTGGCAGGACGCCGTCATGGACGCGCTGCGCGCCGCCGTACGCAGGAGGACGGTCGCGGACGTGCCCGTCGGCGTGCTGCTCTCCGGCGGCCTGGACTCCAGCCTCATCGTGGCGCTGCTGGCCGAGGAGGGGCGCGAGCCGCCGGTCACGTTCAGCATCGGCTTCGAGGCGGCGGGCGGGGAGCGGGGCGACGAGTTCGCGTACTCCGACCTGGTCGCCCGCCGCTTCGGCACCGACCACCACCGCATCCGCATCCCGGACGGGCGGCTGCTCGACGGGCTGCACGGCGCGGTGCGGGCGATGAGCGAGCCGATGGTCAGCCACGACTGCGTCGCCTTCTACCTGCTGGCGCAGGAGGTCGCCGAGCACGTCAAAGTGGTGCAGTCGGGGCAGGGGGCCGACGAGGTGTTCGCCGGTTACCGCTGGTTCCCGCCGCTGGCCGGGGTGCCCCGCGAGCTGGCCGCGGACGTCTACGCGCGCGCGTTCTTCGACCGGCCGCACGACGGGCTGGCCGCGATCCTGCCCAAGGAACGCCTGCTCGACCACGACGCCAGCGGCGACTTCGTGCGCGAGCACCTGGCCCGGCCCGGGGCGGACACCGCGCTGGACGCCGTGCTGCGCCTGGAGACCACCGCCATGCTGGTGGACGACCCGGTCAAACGGGTGGACAACATGACGATGGCGCACGGATTGGAGGCGCGTACCCCGTTCCTCGACCACGAGCTGGTGGAGCTGGCCGCGGCCTGCCCCGCCGAGCTGAAGCTGGCCCACGGCGGCAAGGGCGTGCTCAAGGACGCCGCCCGGCGGCTGCTGCCCGCCGAGGTCATCGACCGGCCGAAGGGGTACTTTCCCGTACCGGCGATCCGGCACGTGGACGGGGCGCTGCTCGACCTCGTGCGTGACGTGCTGACCGGCCGGGCGGCGCGTGAGCGTGAGCTGTTCCGCCGCGACTACGTGGACCGGCTGCTCGCCGACCCGGAAAGGGACAGGACGCCGACGGGCGTGAACACGTTGTGGCAGCTCGGCCTGCTGGAACTGTGGCTGCAGACGCACGGGCTGTGATGACGCGCCAGGCCGGCGAACCCCGCTCGCCTCTACCCGTGGGCGGGGCCGGGCCGGTCTACCCGTTCGCGCTCCCCCGCCTGGAGCACCTGGCTTGGCAGGAGCATCCGCATCCGGACGGGTGCCTGCTGGGCGGGTTGTCGTACCTGCCAGGGGTGGCCGGGCTGACCGCGTGGAGCTGCCTGGCGCCCGCTCTGGCGCCCGACAACAGCGCGGTCGCCTTCGTCAGCGACCACGACGGGTCGCCGCGCGTGTGGATCAGACCGCTGCTCGGAACGGCCGAGGCGTGGGTCGTGGACACGGGGCCGCAGCCGGTGGTGGACGTGAGCTGGGCGCCGACAGGGACGCATCTCGCCGTGCTCGTCGCGCCGGGCGGCGGCGAGCACACGCAGGTGTGGACCGTTCAGCCGCACGGCGGCGACCTTCGGCTGCTCGCCGCACCCGACGGCGGGTCCGCCTCGCTGGTGCGCTGGACCGGGCGCGGGGAGACGGTCCTCGTCACCGAGACGTCGGCGGACGGCGTGTCGAGGGCCGTGCTCGTGGACGCCGTCACCGGCGGGCGGCAGGTCATCGCCGCCGGCCCGCTGCTGCGGCCGGTGGCGATCAGCCGCGACCACGCCAGGATGCTGTTGCGGCGCGGGCCGCGGGGCCGCCGCCGGATGTACGTGGTGGACCTGCGCTCCGAGGCGCTCGGCGGGCACGAACCGAGCGACGAACGGCTCCTGCTGCCCGGACTGCCCGGCTCCACCGGCGACGGGGCGCTCTCCCCCGACGGCAGGACCGCGTACCTGGTGTCGGACGCCGGCCGCGACCGGGCCGCGCTGCTCGCCGTGCACCAGGGGGCCGAGGCCGTGGTGCTGGCCGAGCGGCGGGACGCCGAGCTGGACCGGTTCGCGCTGAGCGCCGACGGGCGCCGCGCGCTGCTCGTGTGGAACGCGCACGGCCGTTCCGAGCTGGACGTCATGGACCTCGAACGCGGCCGGCTCCAGCACCTCCCGCCCCCGCCCGCCGACGTGGTCACCTCCGCCCGCATCGGCTGGGACGGCGCCCTGGCCGCGCTCGCCGCCGAGAGCCCGCAGGAGCCGTCGCACGTCGTGCTCTGCGACCTCGACCAGGGCCGTTACCGCTACGCCGCCGGTGCGGGGCGGCTGCCCACGGCGGCCGGCGCCGAGCTGGTGCGCTTCCCGGCGCGCGACGGGCTGGAGCTCGCCGCCTGGCTCTACCGGCCGCCGCACGCGCAGGGGCCCGCGCCGTACGTGCTGTTCCTGCACGGCGGGCCCGAGGACCAGGAGCGGCCCGCGTTCAACCCGCTCTACCAGAGCCTGCTGGCCGCCGGGATCGGGGTGTTCGCCCCGAACGTGCGCGGCTCCGGCGGGTACGGGCGGGCCTTCCGCCAGGCCGACGACCGCGAGCTGCGCTTCCGCGCCATCGACGACGTCGCCGACTGCGCGGCCGAGCTGGCCCGCATCGGCGCCGGTGACCCGTCGAGGCTGGCCTGCATGGGCTGGTCGTACGGCGGCTATCTGACGCTGGCCACACTCGTGACCCACCCTGGCCTGTTCCGGGCCGGCGTGACCGTGAGCGGCATCGCCGACTTCGAGACCTTCTACGCCCGTACCGAACCGTGGATCGCCGCGGCGGCCGTCGGCGAGTACGGCCACCCGGACACCGACCGCCACCTGCTGCGCGCCCTGTCACCCCTGCGCGCCCTCGACCGCCTCACCGCTCCCCTGCTGGTGGTGCACGGAGCCCAGGACACCAACGTCCCGCTGTACGAGGCCGAGCAGGTGATCGCCGCGGCCGCCGCACTCGGCCTGCCCTGCGAGTCGTTGGTCTTCGACGACGAGGGCCATGAGATCCGCCGCATCGCCAACCGCGTCAGCTACGTCACCAGGGTCACGGACTGGCTCGCCGCCCACCTGCACCCCCACCGCTGAACGCGCCCACCACCCGGCTCGGGGAGGCAGGCCGGCCGGGTGCGGCGGGGGAGGTAACCCGGGTGCGGCGGGGCAGGTCGCCGCGTCACGGCCCGCGCCGTCGCGGCGCGTCAGTAGGGGCGGCCGGTGCCTTCGCCGGGGAGGTAGCCGCCGTCGTCGGCGCCCGTGCGGCCGGAGCCGCCGTCCGGGTCGTCTTCCTCGTCCGAGGCCACCCAGTCCATGTCGGCGCTGATGTGTTCGCCGCCGCGCAGCGCGCCCTCCGGCTCTGACGGGGGTTCGCCCTCGTCGTCCACGATGAGGCCGTGTTCCGACTCGTCCACCGGGCCTCGCACGCGGAAACCCGGGTCGCCCGGTTCGCCGCGCTGCTCGCGCTGGTCCTCCGGCATCGGGTGCGGGCTCGGGCCGTAGGTGGCGACGTGGTCCTCTATCTCGTCCGTACGGGAGGCGACGGCCTTCTCGTCCGAGCCCGCCGTCACCGACCATTCGTCGTCGCGGCCCGTGACGTATCCCATGGGCTCGGCGTACCCGGAGTCGTCGGAGCCGGGGATGCCGGCGGGCCCCACGTCGCCGCCCATGTCGTGCAGGTCGGGGTCGAACGTCGTGCCTTTGTCCTGCTCCCGGCGCTTGTCGTCGTCGTCCTTGCTCGCCATGGTCCTCCCCTCACTCCGGCTCGACGTGCATGGCGGCCTCCTCGGCGGTGAAGCCGCCGCCGTCGGGGCCGACCTCGGTGGCGATCTCGTCGGGCTCGTCGTCCCCGTGCGCGCCCTCGTCGGAGGCGACGAGGCGACCGGCGGGCCGCGGCTCGTCCCACACCTGCCCGGACGGCTCCTCGGGTTGTGCGCCGGGCACGGGGTCGATGCCGCTGTCCCGCTCACGGCGGGTGTCGAGGTCGGAGCCGACGCCGAGGCCGCCCTCCTCGGTCACCCGGTCCACGGCGGGCGCGTCGGAGTCGTCACCGGCCAGACGCCCGGCGGTCGCGCCCTCCTCCACCCCGAACTGGGGCTTGTCCTCGGGCACCTCCCGATCCAGCCGCCCGGACAGTGACTCGCCCTGGATCTGCTCGTCGTCGGTGGTGCCGAACTCCTCCACGGCCACCGGCTCGTCGGCGGGCAGGGGCGCCTCCTGCGGATCGACCGCCCACTGCTGCTGCGGCGTGCCGTCCTGGAGATCCGGTATGCCTTCGTCCTCGAACCGCGAACGAGGATCGTGCTCTGGTACGTGATGACTCATCTCAACTCCCTCATCTCGCCCGCTGCCCCCAAGGTCTCCGCAGTAACGCGGCCCGCGCCCCGCCAGGCGAAGCGCGGGCCGCCAGGGAGCGCCGGACCACCAGGGAGTGCGCCGGTACGCTTGGGTCCGGCGTACGCGGCGGGCTGCGGTGGCCATGGGCCGGGCCCTGCTCAAGGAGCCCGGCCTCGTCGGCCGCATCAGGCAGGACCCGGCCGCCACCTCCACCTGCATCCACTGCAACCGCTGCATGCCCACGATCTACCGGGGCACCCACTGCCCGATCGCTCAGGCGGGCTCGTGACGCCAGCCCGAGGGGGCCGTGGAGGTGACCGTCACCTCGCCGCCCGACCGGATGACCGTGAAACGGGCCGGCGTGCCGGTCGCGGGGTCGGTGACGGTGAGCGTGGTCTCGCCGTCCGGCCCGGGGTAGACGCGCAGGGTGAGGCCGTCGAGGTAGGCGTAGTCGGGCCGGTCGTCCCTGGCGCCGACGGGCAGCACGGCGCCCTCGCGCACGTAGATCGGCATCGAGGTGAAGCCATGCCGCTCGGTACGCCAGCGCCCGCCCTCCACCCGCTCCCCCGTCAGGTAGTTCGTCCACGTGCCGTCGGGCAGGTAGAACTCCACCGTCCCGTCAGGGGTGAAGACGGGGGCGACGAGCAGGTCGGGGCCGAGCATGTACTGGGTGTCGAGGTGTGCGGCGGTGCGGTCGCCGGGGAACTCCATCGCCATCGGCCGCATCACCGGCGTGCCGCTCTCGTGCGCCTCGACGCCCGCCTGGTACAGGTACGGCATCAGCCGTAGCTTGAGCTTGGTGAACAGCCGGGTGACCTCGACCGCCTCCTCGTCGAACGCCCACGGCACCCGGTAGGACGACGAGCCGTGCAGCCGCGAGTGCGAGGACATCAGCCCGAAGGCCACCCACCGCTTGAACACGCCGGGGTCGGGCGTGCCCTCGAAGCCGCCGATGTCGTGGCTCCAGAAGGAGAAGCCGGAGAACGCCAGCGACAGGCCGCCGCGCAGGCTCTCGGCCATGGACTCGTACGAGGAGCCGGAGTCGCCGCCCCAGTGGACGGGCAGCCGCTGCCCGCCGGCCGTGGCCGAGCGGGCGAACAGCACCGCCTCGCCCCGCCCGCGCCGCTCCTCCAGCACCTCGAACACGGCCTCGTTGTAGAGCTGGGTGTAGAGGTTGTGCATGCGCTCGGGCGCGGAGCCGTCGTGGTAGACGACGTCGAGTGGGATGCGCTCGCCGAAGTCGGTCTTGAACGCGTCCACGCCCTGGTCGAGCAGGCCACGCAGCTTCGACTGGAACCACCGCGTGGCGTCGGGGTCGGTGAAGTCGACCAGCCCCATGCCGGCCTGCCACATGTCCCACTGCCAGACGCCGCCGTCCGGCCGCCGCAGCAGGTAGCCCCGCTCGGCGGCCTCGGCGAACAGCGGCGAGCGCTGCCCGATGTACGGGTTGATCCACACGCAGACCCGCAGGTCCTTGGCGTGCAGCCGGGCCAGCATGCCCTCGGGGTCGGGGAAGACGCGCGGGTCCCACGCGAAGTCGCACCAGTTGAACTCGCGCATCCAGAAGCAGTCGAAGTGGAAGACCGACAGCGGCAGGTCCCGCTCGGCCATGCCGTCGATGAAGGAGGTGACGGTCCGCTCGTCGTAGTCGGTGGTGAACGAGGTGGACAGCCACAGCCCGTACGACCAGGCGGGCAAGCGGGCGGGGCGGCCGGTGAGCGCGGTGTAGCGTTCGATGATCTGCTTGGGGGTGGGCCCGTAGATGACGAAGTACTCCAGGCTCTCGTCCTCGACGGAGAACTGCACCCGCTGCACCACCTCCGACCCCACCTCGTACGACACGTGCCCCGGGTGATTGACGAAGACGCCGTAGCCGCGGTTGGTGAGGTAGAACGGCACGTTCTTGTACGCCTGCTCGGAGGAGGTGCCCCCGTCGGCGTTCCAGATGTCGACCGTCTGCCCGTTCTTGACCAGCGGCCCGAAGCGCTCGCCGAGCCCGTAGACCACCTCGCCGACGCCGAGCGACAGCTGCTGGGCGAGGTGGGCGGACGGCCCCGTCCTGGGCTTGCCGACCGGCCCCGGGTCTGTCTGGGCGTCGGCGGCGAGCTGGAAGTAGCCGATCGACTTGTGCCCGCTCGTGGTGAGCGGCCGGTCGTCGGCGTGGAAGGTCAGGTTCCAGGGGGCGCCGGGCGTCACGGTGGCGCTGAGCGCGCCGCTGGTGAGCGTCGTGCCGTCGGTCTTGGCCGGGCCGTCGCCCGGCAGGTCGAAGCCGCGCTGCTCGCCGCCGCCCCTGTGGTGGTCGATGCGGACGCGGATCACGTTCTCCAGCGGTGACGACAGCCGCAGGGTCAGCACCGGGCGGTTGAGGGTGTCGCCGCGCCGGGTGATGACGGTGGTGGGCGCGGTCACGGTGATCGCGTCGGCGCCGGCGTCGATGTCGTAGGCCTCGGCCGCGTACAGCGCGGTGACGCCGGGACGCAGCTGCCAGAGCCCGTCGGTGAACTTCATGCCCATCAACCTTTCAGGCCGCCGGCGAGCAGGTCCGCGCGCCAGAAGCGCTGCAGGACCAGCAGGAGGATGATCAGTGGGATGACGGCGACGGCGGAGCCGGTGATGACCAGCGAGTAGAGGTCGCCGTCGCCCGCGCCCTTGCCGAGGAACGTGTAAAGACCCAGCGTGATCGGGTATTTGTCCTGGTCGGAGAGCATGATGAAGGGCAGCAGGAAGTTGTTCCAGATGCCGACGAACTGCAGCAGGAACACCGTCACCAGGCCCTGGATCATCATCGGCAGCACGATCGTGACGAAGATCCGCAGCTCGCCGGCGCCGTCCAGGCGGGCCGCCTCCAGCGTGCTCTCCGGCACCGACGCCACCGCGAACACCCGGCACAGGAAGATGCCGAACGGGTTGATGATCACCGGCAGCAGCACCGACCAGTGCGTCCCCGCCAGGCCCACGGCGGCCAGCAGCAGATACTGCGGCACCGCCAGCACCACGCCGGGCACCAGCACGCCGGCCAGGATCGCCGAGAACAGCACCTGCCGGCCGCGGAAGCGGAACTTCGCCAGGGCGTAACCGGCCATCGCCGCCACCAGGGTCGACAGCACCGCCCCGAGGCCCGCGTAGATGAGCGAGTTGAGGCCCCACTTCCAGAACTGGCCGCCCCCGTAGGTGCTGAGGTCGATCAGGTTGTCGATCAGCCCGCTGCCCGGCGCGAACGAGAACGTGGTGAACAGCTCACGCGAGGTCTTCGAGGCGGCCAGCACCACCCAGGCGACGGGGGTCAGGCAGTAGAGCGCGCCGAGCAGCAGCACGACCAGCGCCAGCCGCGGCCTGCGCCGCTTCACCCCGCGCCGCCGGCCGAACTGGCGGTCGCCGGTGCTCGTGACGGCGGTCATGCGTTGTCTCCGAAGGTCCGGCGCTGGAAGAAGCGCAGCAACAGCAGCGAGATGGCGAGGATCCCGATGGCCAGCACCACGGATGCGGCGGCGGCCCCGCCCAGGTTGTCGTTCGAGAACGCCTCTTGGTAGATCTTCATCAGCGGCACCCACGTCCAGCTGATCGTGGTCGTCATCGGCCGCAGCGTGGCCGGCTCGCTGTAGAGCTGGAGGGTGCCGATCACCGAGAACAGGCCGGTGAGCACGAGCGCGGGCGCCACCAGCGGGATCTTGATCCGCCAGGCGATCTGCAGCTCGCTGGCCCCGTCGATGCGGGCCGCCTCGTAGACCGAGGTGGGGATGGCGCGCAGCGACGTGAAGATGATGATCATGTTGAAGCCGACGCCCGACCAGAGCGCGATGTTGGCCAGCGAGAAGTAGAGGGCGGGGAAGCCGAAGAAGTCCAGCGGCCCCGCGTTCAGCTCGCGGGCGATGTAGGTGATCGGGCTCGTGCTGGGCAGGTAGAGGAAGCCCCACAGCAGGCTGGCGATGACGCCGGGCACCGCGTACGGCAGGAAGATCGCCGTACGAGCGAAGCCGCGCGCCCGCACCCTCGGGGTGTCGAGCAGCAGCGCGAACAGCAGGGCCAGGCCGAGCACGCTCGGGATGGAGATCACCCCGTACAGCAGCACGCGGCCGAGCCCGGCGGCGTACTCGGGGTCGCTGAGCGCGGCGGTGTAGTTGTCCAGCCCGACGAAGGTCTGCACGCGCCGCCCGAACGCCCCGCCGCCTTCGACGCGGAAGCCGCGGAAGCTCAGGTAGATCGCGTAACCGATCGGGATGACCATGAACAGCGTGAACAGCACGATCGCCGGCGAGGCGAACAGCCATGGGGTGGCGACGGCGCGCAGGCGGGTGCGGCGGCCGGCGGAGGAGGCGGGCATGAGACGTCCAGAGTGGGATCGAGCGGGGGCCCTGGGCGGGCCCCGCGCGTCTTACTGGGTGACGGTGTAACCGGACTTCTGCAGGTCGGCGACCACCGCCTGCTGCGTGGCCTGGTACACCTCCCGGAAGGAGGACTTGGCCAGCGCGGCCTTGTTGAGCGCGTCGCCGAAGGCGCTCTGAGCCACGTTGACGTTCGGCCCCCAGGTGACCGGGATCGTGGTGTTCTTGATCACCTGGTCGGTGACCTGGTAGAAGTCCTTCTGCTGCGGCATCAGCTTAGGCGGCTCGTGCGAGAGCGTGGCCTGCCGGCCGGCGTTGCCGCCGGGGAAGAGGTCGAGGCCGAGCAGCAGCTTCGAGCCCTCCTCCGAGGCGCCCAGCCAGGCCGCGAACTTCGCCGCCTCGGCGGCGTGCTTCGACTTCTCCGGCACCAGGAACGCCGATCCGCCGAGGAACGGCACGGCCGGGTCGCCCTTCGTCCACTGCGGCAGCGGCGCCGACTCCCACTTGCCCGCGGTGTCGGGCGCGACCGTGTAGAGCACGCTCGGCGCCCAGGCCGCGGCCGCCCAGCTGAGGATCTTGCCCTTGTTGACCTGGGCGTTCCACTCCGGCGTGAGCAGCGGCTCGACCTTGACCAGGTCGCGCTCGACGAGGTCCTGCCAGAAGTCGGCGGTCTTCAGCGACGGCTCGCTCGCGATGCCGACCTTCCAGCTGTTGCCGTCGGTGCTCCACCACTGCGCGCCGGCCTGGGCGGCCTGCGCGGCGAAGAACTCGAGCTGGCTGGCCGCGAAGCTGGCGATGTAGGCCTCGGGGTCCTTCTTGTGGATCTTCTCGGCGGCGTCGGCGTACTCGGCCCACGTGGTGGGGACCTTCACGCCGAACTTGTCGAACAGGTCCTTGCGGTAGGTGAGCACCATCGGGCCGATGTCCTGGGGGACGCCGTACACCTGGTTGTTGAAGGTGGTCTGGGCCCAGATGTTCGGGTCGACGTTCGCCTTGACGGACGCCACGTCGGCGGTGATGTCCTTGACGGCGCCCGCCACGACCAGCGCGGGCACCCCGCGGTACTCGATCTGCACCACGTCGGGGGTGTCGCCGGCCTGGTCGGCGGCCAGCAGCTTGGCGGCGGTGTCGGACGTGCCGCCCACCTCCGAGAGCTTGACCGTGACGTTGGGGTTCAGCTCGTGGTACTTGTCCACGATCGCCTGCGCGCCGGGGTCGCTGCCCTTGAGGCTCCAGGTCCAGAACTGCAGCGTGATCGGGCCGTCCGCGCTCGCCGTGCCCGAGGATTCCGGCTCGCTCGAACCGCATGCGGCCAGCGAAGCCGTCAGGGCCGCGACCAGTGCGGCGGCGCCCAGGAGCGTCCTGCGCCTGCGGCGCGGGGGCAGGGAGGGTGGGGTCATGGCGGTCTCCTCGGACAGGTGCTCTCCGGCGGGGGGCCGGGTCGTGCGTGGGGTTTCTAACCTGATGTTAACGTTGTCATTCTGTCAAGCCCCTTCTTGTAACGCGCCACCGGAGCCCGCCCCCGTGCCTGCCTTTCGCAACCCCGTCCTGCCCGGCTGCCATCCGGACCCGTCGATCTGCCGGGTCGGGGCCGACTTCTACCTGGTCACCTCGTCGTTCGCGTACTTCCCTGGGCTGCCCGTCTTCCACAGCCGTGACCTGGTGCGATGGCGGCAGCTCGGCCACGTGGTGGACCGGCCGGGCCTGCTGCCGCTGGAGGGGCTCGACGTCTCCGACGGGCTGTGGGCGCCCACGATCCGCCACCACGAGGGCCGCTTCTACGTCGTGTCCACGCTCGCCGTGGAGCGGCGCGGGCACCTCACCTTCGTCGCCACCGCCGACGACCCGGCCGGGCCGTGGTCGGACCCGGTGCCGCTGGAGGCCGAAGGCATCGACCCCTCGCTGTTCTTCGACGACGACGGCCGCTGCTGGTTCACCGCCTGCCGGGACGCCGCCGGCGACGTCGGGCCGGGCGAGTTGTGGATGCGGGAGCTGGATCTCCAGCGGCTGAAGCTCGTGGGGCCGACCCACGTGCTGTGGCACGGCGCCGTACGAGGGGCGTGGGTGGAGGCGCCGCACCTGTACAAGCGGGACGGGACGTACCACCTGATCGCGGCCGAGGGCGGCACCGAGCGCAACCACAGCGTCACCGCCGCCCGCTCGGAAACCGTCACCGGCCCGTACGTCACCGACCCGCGCAGCCCTCTGCTCACCCACCGGCACCGGGACCCCGGCGAGCCGGTGCACAACGTGGGACACGCCGACCTGGTGGACACCCCCGACGGCGAGACGTGGGCGGTGACGCTGGGCGTCCGCCCCATCGACGGCACCCACACGCTGGGCCGCGAGACCTTCCTGGTGCCCGTCACCTGGACGCCCGCCGGGCCGGTCTTCGCCCCTGAGTCAGGCGGGGTCCGCCTGGACGAACGCCTCCCCTCGATCGCCGCCGCCCTCCCCGAGGACGAGCCGCCGGCCGGGCGGGAGCACTTCGACGGACCGGTGCTCGGGCCGGAGTGGAACAGCCTGCGTGGCCCGGTGGATCACCTGACGGGCGGCGGGCTGGAGATCGAGGCCGGTCCTGAGCCGCTCTCGGCCCTGGGCGTGCCCGCGTTCGTCGGGCGGCGGCAGCAGCACGTCCGCTTCCGCGCCCGCACCAGCCTCACCTTCGCGGGCGCTCGACCGGGCGCCGAGGCGGGGCTGGCGGTCTTCCAGAACCAGGATCAGCACGCGACGCTCGCCCTCATCGACGGCGAGGCGGTGCTGACCGTACGGGAGTCGGGCGTCCCCACCCGCCTGGCCGCCGCGCCGGTGCACGGGGAGGAGGTCGTGCTGGAGGTGGAGGGCGACGAGACCGGCTACACGTTCCGCGCCGGCTCCGCCACCACCTGGGCCACGCTCGGCACGGTCGAGCGCGCCGTCCTCAGCACCGAGCGCGCCGGCGGGTTCGTCGGCGTCTACCTGGGCCTCTACGCCTCCGGCGGCGGGCGGGCCAGGTTCGGCTGGTTCGACTACGAGCCTGCCTGATCCCTGGGCGGGGCGGTGCTGCGGCGGACCACCAGCTCGGGCGGGATGCGCTCGGTCGCGGGCGCGTCGCCCTTGATCCGCCCCAGCAGCTGCTCGACGCAGCGCTCGCCGAGCCCGAGGAAGTCCTGACGGACGGTGGTCAGCGCGGGCACCAGGTACGCGGCTCCCGGTATGTCGTCGAACCCGACGAGCGAGACGTCCTGCGGCACCCGCACGCCCAGCTCGGCGAAGGCCGCCAGCACCCCCATGGCCATCTGGTCGTTGCCGGTGAAGATCGCGGTCGGCGGCTCGGCTTCGTGCCGGGTCACGAGGTAGGTGGCCAGCCGGTAGCCGCTGTTGCCGGTGAAGTCGCCCTCGAACAGCTCGCCCCGGGCCTCCGGCACCTCCGCCAGCGCGGCCCGCCAGCCGTCCACCCGGGCCCGCGCGTCGTAGGTGCGCAGCGCGCCCGTGAGGTAGGCGATGCGGCGATGTCCCAGCTCCAGCAGGTGGCGTACGGCCAGTCGCGCCCCCAGCTCCTGGTCCAGCTCGACGAAACCGAGGTCGGGGTTGGGCACCGTGCCGGACACGATGACCGTCACCGGCACGTCGGTGGCGATCTCGGCCAGCGCGTCCACCACCATCGGCCGGTCGCCGATCACCGCGACCGCCTCGACCGCCTGGTCGGTGAGCCGCCGCAGCGTCTCGGCGAAGTCGCGGGTGCTGCCGCCCTGCCAGCTCGCCAGGTTCACCCAGTAGCCGGCGCGCTGGGCCGCGCTCTGCACGCCGCGCAGCATCCTGGGCAGCTCGTACAGCTCGGCGCCGGCCAGCACCACGCCGATCGTGGAGGAGCGGCGGCTCTTGAGCGCGCGGGCGACGCTGTTGCGCCGGTAGCCGAGCTTCTCGATGGCGGCCTCGACCCTGGCCCGGGTCTCGGGGCGTACGGAGGGGTGGTCGTTGAGCACGCGGGAGACGGTGACGTGGGACACGCCTGCCTCGCGTGCCACGTCCACCATGCCCGGTGCCCGATTCATGTTCATGCTCCCGCCTCCGCAGAAGACGGATCATATAGGGCATGCCGTGGTCGCAGGGATGCGCCTTTGCGGCGTGCGCGATGCGCTGTCCGGCGAATGCCCGGTTTTCGCCCTGGTGGCCGGCCGCTTTCACCGGCGAAGATGAAGGGCCGGTGACGCCATTCTCGCCGACGCGGGGTCCGCCTGCCGCACGTGCGGCTCCGGGCGATGATCCACCGTGACAACATTCTCTGCTTTTCGCACGATCACACGATCAATGCCGAGCTCAGATCATTTATCCCGCCATTTCGGACACACCTCCGAAATAAACAGACATGACACCCCTAGGTGTTACGGATGGTCTCGTAGACTCCACCCCGGCGGGGGGCACGGGGATATGGGCAATGCGCATGGATCGAGGGGTCACCATGTCTGCTGGGATTGTTCAGGAGGGTCAGAGTCTGGGAGCGCTCGTCCGGGCGTGGCGCAACAGGGCGCTGCTGACCCAGGAGGAGCTGGCGAGCAAGACCGGGGTCAACGTACGGACGATCCGCCGGCTGGAGGGCGACGCGGTGGAGCGGCCCCGCAGCAGGTCGCTCCGGCTGCTGGCCGAGGCGCTCCAGCTCGACCCGCTCGAACAGGCCGCCTTCGCCGCCGCCGCCCAGGCGGGCCCTCCTCCCCCGCCCGCCGAAGAGGCTTCCAGCGCGGAGACCGAAGGCGGGCGGCGCGTGCCACGGCAGCTTCCTGTGGGGGTGTCCAGGTTCGCGGCCAGGACGGAGGAGCTCGCGGAGCTGGACCAGTTGCTGAGGCCGCAGGCGGGCGGCGCGGCCGCCCGGATCTGCGTCGTCTCCGGCATGGCCGGCGTCGGCAAGACGTGCCTGGCGCTGCACTGGGCGCACCGGGCCCGCGGCTGGTTCCCCGACGGCCAGCTCTACGTGAACCTCAAGGGCTTCTGCCCGTCGGGCGACGCCGTGGACCCGCGCGACGCCCTGGGCACGTTCCTTGAGGCGCTGGGCGTACCGCCGCGGCAGATCCCCGACGACCTCGCCGCACGGTCCGCCCTCTACCGCACGACGCTGTCGGACAGACGGGTCCTCATCGTGCTGGACAACGCCCTGGAGGCCGAGCAGGTCAAGCCGCTGCTGCCCGCGGCCCCGTCCTGCGCGGTGCTGGTGACCAGCCGCAACACGCTGACCGGCCTGGTCGCGACGGAGGCGGCCGCCGCGCTGACCCTCGACCTGCTGCGCGACGACGAGGCCAGGGAGCTGCTGGCCGGCCGTCTGGGCGCGGCCCGCGTCGCCGCCGAGCCCGAGGCGGCCGGGGCGATCATCGCCCGCTGCGCCGGGCTGCCGCTGGCGCTGGCGATCACGGCCGCGCACGCCGCCACCCACGCGCTCTCCCTGGCCTCGGTCGCCGCCCAGCTCGGCGACCGGCGCCGCCGCCTCGACACGCTCGACGCCGGTGATCCGGCGGCCGACGCCCGTGCCGTCTTCTCCTGGTCGTACCGGACGCTGAGCGCCGAGACGGCCCGCCTGTTCCGGCTGCTGGCGGTGCATCCAGGGCCCGACTTCACCCCGGCCGCGATGGCCAGCCTGGCGGGCGTCACCCCGGAACGGTTACGCGCATTGGTCGGCGAGCTGCGCAGCGCGCACCTGCTCATCGAGCACCTGCCCGGCCGCTACAGCCTGCACGACCTGCTGCGCAGCTACGCCGCCGAGCTCGTACGCCCGCATGCCGCCGAGCGGCGGGCCGCGCTGCACCGCCTGCTCGACCACCACCTGCACACCGGCCACGCCGCCGCCCGCCTGCTCAACCCGCACCGCGAGCCCATCACCCTCGCCCCCCGCCAGGCGGGCGTGACGGTCACCGCGTTCGACGGCTACGAGCAGGCGTTCGCCTGGTACGCGAGCGAGCACCGCGTGCTGCTCGGGCTGATCTCCCGGGCCGCCGCCGAGGCGTTCGACGTGCACGCCTGGCAGCTCGTCTGGGTCGTCACCGACTTCCTCTACCGGCAGGGCCACTGGGACGAGTGGCGCGCCACCCAGCGCACCGGGCTGGCCGCCGCCGAGCGGCTCGGCGACGTACGCGCGCAGGCCATCGCGCACCGCGGCATCGCCATGGCCTGCTCGAACCTGGGCCGGCACGTGGAGGCGCAGCCGCACATCAGGCTCGCGCTCGACCTGTACGACCGGCTCGGCGACCGCGTCGGCCAGGCCCACACCCACGTCAACCTGTGCGCGCTGCTCTACCGGCAGGGCCAGTACGCCGAGGCGCTGCGCCACGGCACGCGGGCGCTGCGCCTCTACGTGGCCGCCGACGACCTCATCGGGCAGGCGATGGCGCTCAACACGACGGGCAACGTGCTCGTGGAGACCGGCGAGTACGAGCAGGCGCTGCGTTACTGCCGCCGGGCCGCCGCCCTGTACGAGCAGCTCGACGACCCCAACAACCAGGCGCTGACCTGGGACACCATCGGCCACGCCTACCACCGGGCGGGCCGGCACTCCGACGCGGTGGCGTACTACCGGCGGGCGGCCACGGTGTTCGAGGAGCTGGACAGCCGCTCCTTCCTCGCCCAGACGCTCGTCAACCTGGGCGACGTCCACGCCACGGCCGGCGCGCGGGAACAGGCCCGCGCCGCATGGCGCCGGGCACTCGACCTGCTCGCCGAGTCGGGCCAGCCCCAGGCGGACGCCGTACGCGAGAAACTCGCCGCCCTCCCGTGACCGCCGGAGGGCGAGGTACAGGCATTCAGGCGGTACGGGCGCGCGAGACGGCTCGGCGTAGGGTGGAGCGATGGGATTCGAGGAGCTGCTCTCCCTGCTCGACCGGCATGTCCGCCCCGACGAGACCACCGCCATCGACGGCCTGCACATCGCCAGGATCGAGCAGCCCGGCCCGCCCTCGCCCTCCATGTCGGGCACGGTGCTCGCGGTGCTCGCCCAGGGGGCGAAGCGGCTCGTGGTGGGCGACCGGGTGCTCGAATACCGGCCGGGCAGCTATCTGGTGGCCTCCATCGACCTGCCGTGCACGGGCCACTTCGTGGACATCGGCCCCGATCATCCCGCCGTGGGGATGGCGCTCGTCCTCGACCCGTCCGCCATCGCCGACCTGCTGCTCCACGCCGACCCGCCGCAGGGGCGGGGGCCGGCGCTGCCCGGCATCGCCGTCGCGTCCATGACGGACGACCTCCTCGACGCCCTGATCCGCCTGGTCCGCCTGCTCGACCGGCCGGGCGACCAGGCCGTGCTGGCGCCGATGGTCAAGCGCGAGATCCTGTGGCGGGTGCTCACCGGCGACCAGGGCGGCACCGTACGCCAGCTCGGCATGGCCGGCAGCAGCCTCAGCCACGTCGCCAGGGCGGTGCGGTGGATCAAGGAGCACTACGCGGAGCCGTTCCGCGTCGAGGACCTGGCCCGTACGGCCGGCATGAGCCCATCGGCGTTCTACCGGCACTTCCAGACCGTGACCGCGCTCAGCCCCATCCAGTTCCAGAAGCAGCTCCGCCTCCAGCAGGCCCGCCTGCTGCTCGCCGCCCACCCCCGCGACGTCACCGCCGTCGCCCACCGCGTCGGCTACGACAGCGCCTCCCAGTTCAGCCGCGAATACCGCCGCCAGTACGGCCTGCCCCCCAGCCAGGACGCCACCCGCCTCACCGGCCAGCCGGTGTGAGCACGCCGCGCGTACGACGGCGGCGGTGCGGGCGCCGCTTTGACACCTCCCTTGGGTAACCGCTATCTATTAGCCAACCGTTAGGGGAGCGACCATGCAGGACGCGGTGCTCGCGATGCTCGCCAAGGAGCCGTCGCACGGCTACCAGTTGCACGCCCGGCTGCGCCGCAGCCTGGGCCCGCTCGGCGAGGCGATGAACCGGGGCCAGATCTACGTGACGCTGTCCCGCCTGGAGAAGGCGGGGCTCGTCGTCTGCGAGCGTGCCGACGGCCTGCCCGACCGGCCCGAGCGCAAGGTCTACGCGCTGACGCCGGCCGGGCAGCAGCGGGTGACCGCCTGGCTGAGCGAGGTGGGCTGGCCGAAGCCCGACCTCGCGGAGTTCCATCTCAAGCTGACCGCCGCCGCGGCGGCCCGGCTGGCCGACCCGGTGGAGCTGGTCGCCGCGCAGCGCCGCGAGCTGCTGCGCCGCCTGCGTGAGGCGCAGCAGGCGGCGCTCGCCGAGCCGCCCGAGTCGGGGGCCGCCCTGCTGCTCGAAGGGGTCGTGCTGCGGCTGCAGGCCGACCTGCGCTGGCTCGACGTCTGCGAACGCGCCTGGACGCCCGGCGCCGGGACGGAGGACGCATGATCGCGGTGCAGACCCGCGCTCTGGTGAAGACGCACGGTCAGGGGCAGAGCCGGGTCCGTGCGGTGGACGAGGTCGATCTGGAGGTGCCCGAGGGGCAGTCGCTGGCCGTGATGGGGCCGAGCGGCTGCGGGAAGTCCACACTCCTGCACCTGCTGGGCGGTCTCGAACGGCCGACCGAGGGCGAGGTGTGGGTGGACGGGCGGCGCATCGACACGCTGAGCGAGCGCGCTCTGGCCCGGCTGCGGCGGCGCTCCGTGGGCTTCGTGTTCCAGGCGTTCCACCTGGTGGAGGAGCTGTCGGCGGCCGAGAACGTCGAGCTGCCCGCGCTGCTCGCCGGCCGCTCGCCCCGGCAGGCCAGGCGCCGCGCGGCCGACCTCCTCGAACGGGTCGGCCTCGCGGAACGCGCCCGCCACCTGCCGTCGGAGCTGTCGGGCGGCCAGCGCCAGCGTGTCGCCGTCGCCCGCGCCCTGGTCAACGACCCGCGCGTCGTCCTCGCCGACGAGCCCACCGGCAACCTCGACAGCGCCGCCACCAACGACATCCTGCGCATCTTCGAGGACCTGCGCGGCTCGGGGCAGACGCTGGTGATCGTCACCCACGACGAGCGCGTGGCGGCCACGGCCGACCGGCTGATCACCATGCGCGACGGCATGTTCGTCGGCGACACCGTCATGACCGGCACCGGCGGCCAGTGGCTGGGCGGGCTGGGCGGGCTCATCGGGCTGGAGGGCTGACCGCCGTGAGCTCATTCGTGCTCGTCGCGCGGCTGGTGCGGGCCGATCTGCGGCGGCACCGCGTTCAGGGGGTGCTGCTCCTGCTCGCGGTGGCGGTGGCCACGGCGACGCTGGCCGTGGGGGTGTCTCTGCCCGGTGTCAGCGACTCCCTTTACGCGCAGACGCGCGCCGCCACCGCTGGGCCCGACGTGGTCGTGCTCTCCGGGGAGTCGGGGCCTGCCGTCGCGCCGGCGCTGGCCTCGCTGACGGAGGATCCGCGGGTCGTCGCGCATCGGGGCCCGTACCGGATCGTCTACGGCGAGCTCAGCGCGCGCGACGGGATCACGTCCCCCGTCGTGGTGCATGCCATCGACGAGCGGCCCGCCGCCGTCGAGCGGCCGGTGGTGACCTCAGGCGAGTGGGTGCGCCCTGGCGGCCTGGTTCTGGAACGGGGGTTCGCGACCGCGCTGGAAGTCGGGCCCGGTGATCGGGTGACGATCGCCGGGCGGACGTACCCCGTCGTCGGGGTCGCCGTCACGGCGGCCACCTCCATCTACCCGTGGGCGGCGCAGATCGGCCCCGGCGGCGGTCCCAGTGACTACAGCGGGCTGGCCTGGCTGACCACGTCCGACGCGCGGGCTCTGGCGGAGGCCCGCGACCTCCAGGTGACCACCGCCGTGGATCTCAAGCTGCGCGACCCCGCCACCGCCGGCACCTTCCGCGACGCCCACCACGAGCTCGACGCCATCAGGGTGAACTTCCACTCCTGGCAGTTCAAGGCGCAGCAGGACATGGTGATCCTCAGGAACAGCCAGCCGGTCCTGGTGCTCGGCGGGTGGCTGCTCGACCTGCTGGCCGTCACCGGCGTGGCCGCGCTGGCCGCCGGGCGGACCGCTGAGCAGACCCGCAGGGCCGGGCTGCTCAAGGCCGTCGGCGCCACGCCCGGCGTGATCGCCACCGTCCTGCTCACCGAGTACCTCGTGCTGGCGGTGGCGGGGAACGCACTCGGGCTGGTGGCCGCCCGGCTGGCCATGCCGGTCATCGCCACCCCCACCGCCAGCAGGATCGGCGACGTCACGCTGACCGGATCCGCCGTGGTCGCGACGGCGGTGCTGGCCGTCGTGGTGGCGGTGCTGTCGACGCTGCGTCCCACGCTGCACGCCCTGCGTACGGCCACCGTCACGGCACTGGGCGCCGGCGTGCGCCGCCCGCGGCACCGGCCCTGGCTGACCGCGCTGTCCGCGCTGCTGCCCACGCCGCTCCTGCTCGGGCTGCGGCTGACCGCCCGCAGGCCGGGCCGCGCCGTGCTGCAGGCGTGCGCCACCGCCGTGACCGTGATCACGCTGATCGCCCTGCTGGCCCTGCAGGCGCAGCACAACCGCGGCTACGGCCTGAACGGCTCCTCGGCCCTGCCGAACCTGCGCGGCGAGCACGACCGTCAGGTGCTGCTCGCCGTCACCGTGCTGATCGTCGTCCTGGCGGTGGTGAACACGCTGATCCTCACCTGGACCACCGCCATGGACGCCCGCCTGAACCTGGCCATCGCCCAAGCCGTCGGCGCCACCCCCGGGCAGGTGGCCGCCGGGCTGTCCGTCGCCCAGCTCCTGCCCGCGGTGTCGGGCGCGCTCGCCGGCGTGCCGCTGGGCACGTTCATGAACCTGCTGTTCAGCGCCAGGAACGCCGTGGCGCCGCCTGCGTGGGGGTTGTTCGCCGTGGCGGCGGCGGCCGTGGTGGTGACGGCGGCGCTGGTCGCCCTGCCCGCCCGGCTGGCGGCCCGGCGCCCGGTGGCCCCGACGCTCAGCGCCGAGGCGGCGTGATCGTAGCCGCCCCTTAGGCGACCCGAGTCACTTCAGGCCGGATCACCGCAGACGGCATGGATCACTTGCCGCAGTGGCCGAACTTCGAGGTCCACTGCTTCTTGCCGTAGTCGCCGCCCCACTGGACGCAGTAGCCCCTGGCGTCGATCTTGACGGGCCCGGCGTAGGTGGTGAATTTGCCGGCGTCCACCTTCCACGGCTGGCGCTCACGGTGGATCAGCGCCTTGAGGTAGACCCGCTTGCTGCTGGGCTTGTTGCGCCACGTGACGACGCAGTTGGTCTTGCCGTTGTAGAGCAGGTAGACGGTGGCGCCGCCCAGGCTGTGCTTGTCGATCACGTGGTAGCTGCCGCCGCACGCGGCGATGGGCGACGACGCCGCCTGCGCGGGGGCGCTCGTGAGGAGGGATCCGGCGAGGGCGGCCGCACTGGTGAGCGCGAGCACGCCGGCCCGGTTGAGTCTGCGCATAAGAGCCGTTCCTAACGTCGTCCAGCTGTCGCGCGGTGGCTGCTCGCCGCGCCGCACCGGGCACGAAGATCGCCACACACGTGGTGCGGTGCAACTTATGCACCTTTGCTACCAGTGTCAAACGTAGGTAAAGGACGGCCCCCTACGCCACAGGTCACCCTCGGCGGGCGCTGAAAACCAGCTCATCGGTGTACCGCCCGTCCCCCAGATAGAAGGAGCTCGACAGGGTCCGCTCGGTGGTGTCGAAGACCGTACGCCACAGCGTGCGGAACGGCCCGAACTCGGGCGCGCGCACCACCTCCAGGCCGTCGCACATGTCGCGCTCCGACATCGTGACGCCCTTGCTGTGCTCGTACAGCGCGCGCAGCCGCCCGTACGTGCCGAGCGTCTCCTCGGTGTCGGCGGGCAGCGCCATCGGGTCGGGGTGGCGGTGCAGCTGGTGGTTGGTGACGCACAGGGGCCCGTCGCCGACCTCCACGATGTGCTCGGTGCCGTTAGCGCCGCGCTCCCACACGAACGCGCCGCCGTGCGCGTCGGAGACCAGGTAGTGCAGCGGCGCGCCGTGGTCGTACTGCTTGGCGCAGAGCAGCGCCTGCTTGGCCTGCTCCACGGTCGCGCAGGTGTCGATCAGGAACCGGGGCAGCTGCAGGCTGCTCAGGCCGACCTGCGGGGTGGTGTCCTGGGGCGGCTCGGCGTTCTCGATGTCGGCGATCAGCAGCGTCACCGCCAGCCCCGCCTCGTTGATGCCGTCCATGCAGCCGTCGAGGTCCGACATGGTGATCACGGTGGAGGCGAGGCCGTCGTCCGGGATCGTGGTGATCACGTACGGGCGGGCGGCCATCGGCAGCTCGTCCGGCCCCGGTGCGCCGCCGTTGAACTCGCTCGCGGTCAGGGTGAAGAAGTCGTAGTTGCGGGCCATCCTGCCGTGACCGTCCGCCGACGCCGACGGCGGCACCCACAGGGCCGAGCAGGCGGAGCCGGTCGGGACGTAGCCGAGCCCGTCCAGGGCCAGCTCGTCCTGGTCGGGGTCCAGGCCGAGCGCCTCGGCCGCGCCGTCCATCCTGGCGTGGTGCTGCGGCCAGTGCCGCTCGAACCAGGTCCGCCTGGCCCGGTTCACCGTGGGGTCCACCGGACGGGGCCGCCAGCCGAGCCGCAACGCCTCATCGGTGAGCTGCCTGCCGATCCCGATCTGCCCGCCCCGTACGGTCATGTGACGCACGAGCTGGAAGTCCTGCTTGCCGCCCGCGACTTGAGTGATGTTCATGCCCCCGACCCTGCCGCCCTCCACTGACCGCCCCCTGACCCTCCACTGACCACCCGCTGATGAGCCGTAGGAGGTCCGCGCCCGCGACCGCGCCCCTTGAGCCCGGTCAGTCCGAGCCGACGCGGAGTGCGGCGTCGAGTTCGCGGCGGCGGGTCATGGCGGTGTGGGCGTACGCCCCCGCCACCGCGGACAGCGCCAGCCCCGCCGCCAGCGCCACGGGCGTGAGCAGGCCCGGCGTGTGGTCGGCGACGGGCAGGCCGCCGGCGAACACCGACACGTCCACACCGGGGCCGAGCGCGGCGGGCAGCCCCATGCCCAGGGCCACGCCCACGGGCGCGGTGATGACGACGACGGGCAGCAGCTCCAGCAGGGTCAGCCGCGTGGCCTGCCGGTCGGACAGCCCGAGCGTGCGCAGCAGCGACACCGTCCGCGCCCGCCCCTCGGCCCCGGCGACGAGCGACAGCACGATCGCGACCAGCGCGTACGCCCCCAGCGCCACCGTCACCACGACCATCGTCGTCCGGACGGTCCCGGTCAGCGGATCGGCCTGGACGGCCCGCAGCGCAGCCTCCTGCGTCTCGATGGTCGCCGACGGGACGAGCCTGGCCAGGTGGGCGGGGCTGATGTCGCCCTTGATGAGCAGGGTGTCGGCCGCGTGCCAGGGCAGCACCTCCCACGGCACGAGGAGGAACTGCCCGTTGGAGGAGAACCCGGGCACGGCGTCGATGACGCCCTGGGCGTTCAGGCGTACGGGTGACAGCCAGGTGAGGTCGAAGGTGCCGCGCGGGCCGAGCCCGGGCGAGACCAGCGCGGGCGAGACCAGCGCGGGCGAGACCTGCGCGGACGTGCCGCCGGACAGGGCGGGCAGGCTGATCGGGGCGCCCTCGTTCACCCGGCGCCACTGGGCGAGGTCCACGGCGACGACGTACGGCTGCTCGCCGGTGCCCGTGATCTGCGCGCGGCCGGTCATGGCGGGGGCCACCCGCTCGACGCCGGGCGCGGCGCGTACCCGCTCGATCGTCTCGGGCGTGAGGCCGGCCGCGGTGAGCTTCATGGGCGCGCCCACCTTCTGCCAGGACGCCACCTGCTGGGTGGTGGTGATCCCGTCGTGGATCACCGCGGCGAACACCGACAGGCTCAGCGCGGGCAGCAGGATCAGCACCGGCAGCGCCCCCGTGGCGCGCTGCCTGGCCGCCCTGGCCAGCCCCAGGAACGGCACGGCGGCCCGCCCGCGCGCGGCCAGCCGGACGAGCAGCCGCAGCGGGTAGGGGTGGCAGCGCAGGATGATCAGCGCGGCGGCGAGCGTCAGCGCGACGGGGATCACCAGCAGGTACGGATCCTGCTGCGCGCTCCCCGACACCCCTCTGGCCCGCAGCAGGTACGCCCCCGCCAGCGCGAGCACGACGACCAGCGACTCCACCGTGACGCGCCGCGCGGACGGCCGGACCGCGGCCAGGTCGCCGCGCCGCTCGCGCAGCGGGGTGCGGTGGGCGAGCGCCACGCGCGTCCCGGCGAAGGCCACGGTGACGACGACCACGGCCAAGGGCCCGATGTGCACGATCGGCAGCGCGGGCCCCGGCAGCAGGTACGCCAGTGCGTACCCGGCGAGCGCGGCGGGCCCCGTCGTGAGCGCGGTCAGCGCGGTCCCCGCGGCCACCACCTGCCCCAGCGCGGCGCCGCGCGCCCGCGCCAGGGCGAGCGTGCGTTCCATGCGGTCGGTCAGCAGCCGCGCGGCGAGCGCGATGACGCCGAGCGCGACCGCGAACAGCCCGCCGAGCACGAGGTACAGGACGGTCTGGGCGGCGGCGAGCGCGGTCAGGAAGGCGGTGATGAGCTGGGGCAGCCCGGTGGCCAGGCGGTAGCTGATGAGGCCGGTGCCCTGGACGTCCACCTGCCGGCGGAACTCGGCGACCGCGGCGGGGACGCCGGGCGCGGAGAGGGCGTTCGCGGCGCGCGGGTCGAGCGGGAACACCCAGCGGTAGGTGAGGTCGCGGGTGGGGTTGGCCAGCGCCGCCAGCCCGGCGTCCGCCATGAGCGTGGTGGTGTGCAGCTCCTCCGGCCCGTCGGCGGGCACGGCGTGGGTGACGTGCAGGACGTCGGCGTCGTGGCCCCAGGCGCGGTCGGCCGGGTCCTTGGCGCGGAAGACGCCGACGATGCGCACGGCCGTGTGCACGCTCTCCCCGAGCAGCCTGGTCTCGCCGACGCGCAGCCCCATCCGGGACTCGGCCTCCTCGACGACGCCCACCTCGATGACGGGGATCGTGCTTCCCGCGTACCGCATGGTGGTGGGCGCGCCCGGGGCACGGCCGCGCACCCAGTCCACGCGCCGGCCGGCGTCGGAGAGCCAGCCGAGGTTGACGAACTCGCGGATCGGGCCCCTCCCCTCGGCGGGCGTGCGGAAGGTCTTGGCGCTGATGTGACCGCCCGGCCCGGTCAGGGGGCGCAGCGCGGCCGGCACGAGTGCGCGCCAGCGCCGCGCCGCGTACTCGAACTCGGCGCGCGAGTGCAGCTCGCCGGCTTGCTGCGCCGGGGCGCCGGTGACGGTCAGGTCGGCGGCCGTCACGTCGGCCCCGGCCAGCGACCTGCGCAGCGCCTCGTCGTAGGACGCCTGCATGGTTCGCGGCAGCCCGGAGACCAGCAGGCAGGCGACCGCCGTCAGCACGGCGAGCAGCGCGTCGGTGCCCGCGTGCGTGCGGACGCCCAGGGGGATCCTCACCGTTCCTCCAAGCTCTGTCCCCGCCACATGCGCCTGGCCAGCCCCGCGACGATCACCGCGAGCACCGCCGTCACCACGGCCAGCAGCACCGCCACGGACGCCCACGGAAGCCGGAACAGCACGTCGGGCACCACCGCCGCCGCCTGCCCGCTCAGCACGATGCGCGGCACCACCAGGCCGCCGACGGCGACGGCGAGCGCGGTGCCGGACACGAGCGACAACCCGATGACGAACGCCTGCTCGGTGGCGAGCAGCCCGAACATCTGCCGGGGCCCGGTGCCGAGCGCCCGCAGCACGGCGAACTCGGCCCGCCGCTCCCGCGCCGCGGCCACCGCGTTCACCAGGAAGCCGAGCACCGCGAAGCCGAGCGCCGCCGCGAATCCCAGCGTCAGCCCGCCGCGCAGCGCGCCGGCCAGCGGGTCGTCGTGCAGCTTCGCCGCCAGCTCGTGCCGGTCCACGGCGGTGACGTCCCATTGCGGGTTGCGGCGCAGGACCTCTCTGGCGGGCGCCAAGCCGGGGGTGGCGAGCCACCATTCGGTGGCGGGCCTGGACGGCTGCGCGGCGGCCAGCTCGTAGGCGTGCAGCGACTCCCAGTCGGCCAGCACGGCCTCCTGCCCGGCGTCGCTGGTGGGCAGGCTCGTCACGAGGCCCACGACCTCGATCCGCGCGACCAGTCCGGAGAAGCGCACCTCCCCGGACTGGCCCGTGGTCAGCTTGAGCGCGGCGGCGAGGCCGGACGTGAGCACCACGGGCAGCGGCCTCCGCGCGGTGCCGAGCGCCCCGCTCACCGGGACGTCACTGCCGTCCGCGCGCAGCCCGGTCAGTTTCGCCCCCGCGAGGCCGCGTACGGACAGCGGATACGTGATCGTGCCCGACCGACCCGCGAGCGGTGTCAGGTCGAGCTCGACCGTGTTGGCGCCCTCCTGCAGCTCGCCGAGCGGCACGTCGTGCCAGACGCCGAGCGCGTCGGACAGCACCAGCCTGCCGGGCCCCGCGGCGCGCGCGTCGGCCCGCACGGTGAGGGCGCGCGGCTTGCCGGGCAGCTCCAGCCGGCCGCCCCGATCACCCGTGAGAGCGGCGGCGAGCTGCGGAACCGTCCGCGCCGACAGGTCGGGGCGCAGGTGGAGCAGCTCGGGCAGCCGGTCCGCGTCCAGGGCGAGGAGCAGCGCGCTCTCGCCGCCCACCTCGGTCTGTGCGCGGAAGGCGGGCGAGGCGGCGGTCACGCCGGGGAGCGCCGCGAACGCCGTCCCTCGCCCGAGCACCCCCAGCTCAGGACCCTCGGAAGGCCCGCGCAGCCGCAGGTCGGCGCCCGCCTGGTGGTCGGCCTGGTCGCGGTGGGAGGTCTGCCAGGTGGCGGTGGTGGCCAGGGAGATGACACCGATCGCGATGGCCAGGGTCAGCAGCAGCGCGGGGCCCGCGTACCTGAGCGGCCGCCTGCTCACCTGCCAGGCGCCCAGCGCGGGCGCGAGGGTGGGGCGGCGCGCGGTGACCCGCTCGGCCAGCCGCGACACGCGCGGCACGAGCCGCAGCCCCAGCAGGCCGCCTGCGAGCAGGGCCAGGGCGGGGCCCGTGATGATCAGCGGGTCGATGCCGAGCCCGCCCGCCGCCGTCGCGGTGACCGGGCCGCCGTAGCGCTGCAGCTGCCAGATCGCCAGGCCGGCCACCGCCAGCAGCGCCAGGTCGCCGCCCGCGCCGTGGATCAGCGCGCGCCGCAGGCCACGGCCGCGCGCCGACTGCTCCTGCACGTACGTGCGCCGCCCGCCCGCCACCGCCGGCAGCGCCAGCAGCACGGCCGCGGCCGAAGCCACCCCGAAGGAGACGAGGTACGCCCCCGCGTCCGGCTGAGGCCGCACCGAAGTACCGGACAGCAGGCCGATCAGCGCGATCAGCGGCGGCCCGAGCAGCGGCGCGACCACCGCGCACGGCAGCGCGATCAGCAGGGCCTCGCCGCCCGCCAGCGCCACCAGCCGGCCCGTGCCCGCGCCGCGCGAGCGCAGCAGCGCCGTCTCCATGCGGCGGTGGTCGGTCAGCAGCCGCGCGGTCAGCGCCAGCGCGTAGCCGGCCAGCAGCAGGAGCTGCAGCATCGAGATCAGCAGCACCGAGCGGGTCACCAGGGACGCGCTGTCGAGCTGGGTGAGCAGCGCGGGCAGTTCGGTGGCGGTCAGGCAGGTGACGCAGCCCGCCGCCGGCAGCCCGCGGCTCAGCCCGCCGACGGCCGCCGCCAGCGGGCGCAGCCGCTCGGCGGTCAGCGTGCCGAAGCCGGGCTCGGCCGCCCAGACGGCCCTGACGCGGGTGGCGAAGCCGGCGACGAAGGTCTCGGGGGTCACCATGAGGGGCCCGTACGTGGTGTACTCGCCGCGCTCCACGCCCCGGCTCAGCAGCTCCTCGCCGGCCCAGCGCTCGCCCAACGGGTCGTCGAGCCGGAAGACGCCGACGACGCGGACCTTGACCGGGTGGCCGTCGCCGCGCGCCCTGGTGACGAACTCCTCGCCGGCCTCGAACCCGGTGGCCGTGGCCGCCGGCTCCGAGATCGCCGCCTCCACCGTCTCTCCCCCGGTCCGGGGCCACCTGCCCGCGACCAGCCTGGCGTGCCGGTCGAGCCCGTCGTGGCTGCCGAAGCGCAGCAGGCCGGGCAGCTCCTCGTCGTCCTCGCCCGGCATGACGTACGAGTCGGAGCGCAGGCTGGTGGTGACGTCGGGCGGCGCTCGGAAGGTCTCGGTCAGCCGGTCGCGGACCAGGCGGTCGTACTGGGGGAAGGTCGTGGCGTCGACCTGGGCGGTGACGGTGACGCTCGTCTGGTGGTAGGGGGCGTCCCGCACCGCCTCGCGCACGCCCGCGCCGGAGACGGCGGCGGCGTACATGGTCATCGCCACCAGCGTGGTCGTCGCCAGGAGGATCGCCCCGAACGCGCCGAGCAGCAGCAACGGCTCGTCCAGTGCCCGCTTCACGACCAGCGGCGCCCGCATTCCCGCCTCTCCTTCCCCCGATCCTTCTAGACCTTCGGACGCGGGCGCGACCGGCGGCAAGAGCGATCAGCCAGCTGATACGGGAAGGTGACCAGGCGAAGTGCTGCGCGAAATCCAGCGTTGACAGATCTCTGTGAAGATCCGTAGCGTGTCCTGAAAGGCCGAATAATCGGTTTCCCGCGGAAAGGAAAAGCGTGCGACGTAGACTGGCGCGAGCAACCTCGACGCTTATGGCAGCGGCATTCCTGACAGCCGGAATAACCTCCCTCTCAGCCGCTCCAGCGGCGGCCGGAACGACGTGGCAGGCGCAGGCCGCGGCCGGCTGGTCACCGTACAAGAATTACGCGACCCACGCCGCGTGCGCCCGCGAGGGCGGCGAGCTGCTGAACGCCGGAATCATCAAGGACTGGGACTGCTCGTGGGACAGCCCTTATTGGCTGCTGAGCGTCTACCGCTGAGAGAAATGAAACCCGGCCGGGGCGACGGAGCACCTTTCGCCGCCCCGGCCGGGACCTTTTCCGCACCTATTCGATGCGTACGCGCAGAATCCAGTAAGGGCTGTCCCACTCGCACTTGTAGGCGATGACGACGCCGCCGCCGAGCATTTCCCGGCCCTGCTGCCGGCAGGCCTCATAGTCGAGGTAGTTCTTGTAGTCCACCCATACGGCCGGTGGGGCCGCGACATTCGACGTGCGGGTGGTTTCTGCTTGTGCGGAGGTGGTTGCGAAGAAGGTGCCTCCCGCCGTCAGGAATCCTGTCGCGAGGAGGATCGAAGCGACTTTCGCCAGTCTGCGTCGCACACTTTTCCTTTCCGCAAGACGCTCAAGAGCGCCCTAAATTTCGGCCTTTACCCGACACGCTACGGATCTTGCCCGAAGGGTGTCAATACCGAAATGTCGCCATAACGGGCGACCGCAAGTGACCCCTGACCACTCCCCGTCCGGGGCGCAGGTCAGCGGGGGCCGCGGCGTTCAGCGGGGGGCAGCGGCATCCGGCGAAGAAGTGGCGTCCGGCGAAGAGGTGGCGGCGCGTTCCGCCACGCCGCGCAGCAATTCGACGAGCAGCCCGCGCTCGGCCTCCGGCAGCGGCCCGAAGAGGTGGCCGCCGATCCGGTCGGTGGCCTGCCGCGCCGCCGCGAGCGTCTGCTCACCCTGGGGCGTCAGCACGATGCAGTAGGCCCGCCGGTCCTGCGGCGCCCGCTCGCGGGCGACCAGCCCGCGAGCCTCCAGCTCGTCAATGAGCCGGACCATCGCGGACTTGTCGATGCGCAGGCGGTCGATGAGATCACGCTGGCTGACCGGGCCGTACATCGGGAGCGCGAGCAGCACGGCGAACGTGCGGACATTGAGGCCCAGCGGGCGCAGCGCCTGGTTGAGCCGCTCCCGGCTCTGGTTGTGCACCTCGGCCAGCAGCATCCCGAGCCCCACGTGGTCGGCGGCGGGGCCGCCCTCTCCGGCCAGGAAGCGCTCGAGCAGATCTTGGAGCATGCGCCCACTGTAGTCCCATCCGATATAGTCTCACAGTGAGATTATCTCGCAGGGTTCAAATATTCGCCGACCAGGAGAGATCCTCATGCCCGAGCCGACCCGCAGCCGCACACGCCAGGCCACGGCCCGGCAGGACGCGCCGCGCCCGCTCCCCCGCCGCGCGGGAGGACCGCGATGACCGGGGCGGGCCAGGTGATGGTCGCCTCGCAGGTGGCCAAGACCTACGGATCAGGCGACGGCGCGGTCAACGCGCTGCGCGGGGTCTCGGCGGCGTTCGTCCGCGGCGAGTTCACCGCGATCATGGGCCCGTCGGGGTCGGGTAAGTCGACGTTCATGCACTGCCTGGCCGGTCTAGACGTGGTGACGTCCGGCACGATCCGGGTCGGCGAGACCGACATCACCCAGCTGTCCCGCACCCGGCTCACCGAGCTGCGCCGCGATCGCATGGGCTTCGTCTTCCAGTCGTTCAACCTGCTGCCGATGCTGACCGCCGAGGAGAACATCAGGCTCACCGGCCGGCTGGCGGGCCGTGACGTCGAGCCCGGCTGGTTCGACACGATCGTGGACGCGCTCGGCCTGCGCGGCCGGCTGAGCCACCGGCCCGCCGAGATGTCCGGCGGCCAGCAGCAGCGGGTCGCCGTCGCGCGGGCGCTGCTGACCAGGCCGGAAGTGCTGTTCGCGGACGAGCCGACCGGGAACCTGGACTCGAACTCCAGCGCCGAGGTGCTGGGCTTCCTGCGCGCCGCCGTGGACGACTACCAGCAGACGGTGGTCATGGTCACCCACGACCCGGCCGCCGCCGCGTACGCCGACCGGGTGCTGTTCCTGGCCGACGGGATGATCGTGGACGAGCTGGCCGGTCCCACCATCGACGCCGTGCACGCCCGCATGCGCAAGATCGAGGGCTGAGCGTCATGGGCAACCCGTTGTGGCTGATCGCGCGCCGCACGTTCGCCGAGGGCTGGGTGCGGCTCACCGCCACGCTGCTGGCGGCACTGGGCTCGATCGCGCTCATCGCGGGCTCGACGCAGTTCGCGCTGCGCGCGCAGGAGGCGGTGGCCGGCAGCGACGCCAGCGAGTACGCCAACGCCGACGTGCTCGTGCAGGGCGGCACGGTCGATCCCGCCGACCCGTTCGCGCCGCCGGACGGCCGGATCCAGCTCGACCGGCTCGCCTCCCGGCCCGGGGTGGCCGCGGCGGCCGGTGACGCCACGGTCGCGGTGACCGCCGCCCGCGCCGACGGGCAGGCGATCATGGCGGCGGCCGAGGGCCGTACGCTGCTGCGTCCCTGGGTGGCCGATGCGCGGCTGAGCCCGTACCGGCTGGAGGCGGGCCGCGCGCCGGCCGCCGACGGCGAGGTGGTGGTCATCCGGCACCTGGCGCGCGCCGGCGAGCTGGGCGTCGGCGACCCGCTGACGCTGACGCTGCCGCGCGAGACCCGCCAGGTGCGGATCTCCGGCATCGTCAGCGTCCAGGACCGCGGCGCGGTGGCGGCGGGCGACCTCGTGCTGGCGCCGCCCGAGACCGTGCGGCAGGCCGCGATGCTGCCGCCGGGCAGCTGGCAGGGCGTCTGGCTGAAGGCCGCTCCCGGCGTGTCCGCCGACCGGCTGCGCGACGAGGTGTCCCGCGAGCTGGGCGACACGGCCACCGTGCGCACCGCCGCGTCCGTACGGGCCGCGCAGACCGCGGCGGCGGCGGGCGAGGGCGCCTCGATCGCCGGCGTCGTCGGCATGCTCGCCTCCGTGGCGATCTTCGTCGGCCTGTTCGTGGTGGCCAACACCTTCGGCACCCTCGTCAGGCAGCGCACCAGGCGGCTCGCGCTGCTCGGCGCCATCGGCGCCACGCCCCGCCAGATCGGCCGGCTCATCCGGCTGGAGGCGCTGGTGCTGGGCACGGTCGCGGCGGTGGGCGGCGTGGCCGCCGGCTTCCCGCTGGCCGAGCTGATCATCTGGCTGTTCGCCCAGGACGGCTTCGACGTCTCCGCGTCCGACCCGCAGCTCGGCGTCGCCGCGCTGGTCGTGCCCGCCGCCGCCGGGATCCTCGTCACCCAGGCCGCCGCCTGGCGGGCGGCCCGCCGCGCCGGAGCGGTCTCGCCCGTCGAGGCGCTGCGCAGCACCGTCGCCGAGCCGGTCGAACGCCGCTGGCCCCGGCTGCTGCTCGCGGGCGGGCTCTTCGCCGGCGCACTCCTGTTCTGCGGGATCGCGGTGGCGGTCCGGATCAGCGACACGCCTGGCTCGGACCGCACGTTCGCGATCACGCTGATGGTGCTCTTCGCGTCGATGCTGGGCGTGACAGGGCTGGCCGTGCTCACCCCGTTCTTCGTCGGGCCGCTCGGGGGTCTGGTGGGGCGGGTCGGGACCATGGTCAGCGGGGAGACCGGGCGGCTCGCGCGGGCCACGATCACGCGCAGCCCGCGCCGGGTCTCCTCGGCGGCCTCGTCCCTGATGCTCGGCGTCGCGCTGGTCGCCTCGCTGGTGCTGGTGACGATGTCCGTGCACGACCGGTTCATCGAGGCGGGGCGGCAGGTGATGGTCGCCGAGCACGCGATCGCCTCGACCGCGCGGACCGCGGAGGGCGCGCCCGCGCCGCTGGCCCGCGACGTCGCGGCCAAGGTCGCCAACGCGCCCGGCGTGTCGGCGAGCGCGCTGCTGACCCGGAGCGAGGTCACGCTGGTGTCGCCCGGCGGCGCCGAGCCGTACCGCTTCCTGGTCAGCGGTGCCGAGCAGAGCGGCCTGCGCGAGGTCCTGCGGCTGGGCGGCAGGCCGCCCGTCCTGCGCGACGGGGAGATCGCGCTGGCCTCGACCGTGATGAAGGAGCGGGGGCTGCGGCGCGGCCAGGACATCGTGGTACGCGGCCTCCAGGGCCGGGTCACGCTCAAGATCGCCGGCTCCTACCACGACCCGTCCCACCTGTTCGCCGACCAGGCACTCGTGGCCCCGGCGACGATGGACCGGCTCGACACCAACGCGGCCACGCTGGCGGTGCTCGTCCGCGGCGGCTCCGCGCAGGCGCTGCAAAGCGCTCTGTCCGGGGTGCCGGGGGTGCGGGTGCTCGACAGGGACGCGTACGTGGACGCCGCATCGCAGTCGCAGACCAGGGCGCTGCGCTCGACGTACAGCTTCGTCGGCATGGCGCTGCTGCTGGCCCTGTTCGGCATGGCGACCACGGTCTCGATGAGCGTGGTCGAGCGCACCCGCGAGTTCGGGCTGCTGCGTGCCGTCGGCGCGACCGTGCGGCAGGTACGCGGGATCGTCCGCTGGGAGGCGGCCACCGTGGTCGTGCTGGGCACGCTGCTCGGCCTGGTGATCGGCATCGGGACCCTAGGGCTCCTGTACGTCACCAGCGGCAGCTCGTTCCTGCGCCCGGCGCCGCCGTGGTGGCTGTTCCTGGCGCTCGTGGCGGGCGCGGCGGTGGCGACGCTGCTCACCTCGGCGCTGCCCGCGCGCCGGGCGGCGAGCGTGCCGGTGCTGGAGGCCGCCAAAGCCGAGTGAACGGCGGGTGAGACGTTGACAGGACACGTCAAGGACCGGCTCCTCTCGCACGGGAGCCGGCCTTTGGCGTCGTGGGGGTGCCGTCGCGGAGGGCTACAGGGTCAGGCCGACGAGGGCGCAGTTGACGATCAGGGCGAGGGTGGACAGGGCGGTGCGCACCCGGTTCCACGAGCCCCACTGCCGCCGGGGGTCGCGCTGCGCGAAGTCGTCGGGCAGGTGGTCGGGGTCGAGGGTGCGTACCCACCGGTTCACCGGCACGTTCTTCGTCACCGAGATCGCGATCGTGCCGAGGCAGAGCGCGGCCGCCACCAGGTACAGCACCCGCGCCACCGTGCCCTCCGCCAGCAGGGCGAGCGTGAGGTCGCCGAGCGTGGTGAGCAGCAGGCAGGCGGGCATGAAGGGGTCGAACCTGGTCGAGAAGAACGCGTGCGCGTGCACGTAGCGGTCGGGTGGCAGGCTGTCCAGCAGCGGCCAGCCGCCCATCTGGGTGCCGAGCAGCACCCCGGCGGCCAGCCCGTTGGCCAGCAGGACGAGCGGGACAACGATCTCCAGCACGAGCTCCTCCAAACGGTCAGCCTGCCACCGGCCCTCGCGTCCGCACCGCTCAGCGGGCGGCCGCGGCGGCCTCCACCTTCTGCTTGATCAGTGCCATCTGCACGGGGGTGTTGCGGTTGAGCCGCGCCTGCATCGTCGCGTCGTCGACCGGTGCCTCCGCCTTCATCTCGAAGTCCTGCACCCAGCGCATGCGCACGCCGCCGTCCTCCTGCAGGTACTCCCAGTAGATCCACATGTACTTGAACGGCCCGGTCTCCACCCGCTGCGAGCGGACGGTCTTCGTGGCCTCGTCGGGGCGCCGGGCCGACACCCAGCTCCACACCTTGCCGTTCTCGTCGGGGTGCAGCGCGAGCCGGAACAGGATCGTGCCGTCACGGTCCGAGAGGATCTTGGCCTCTGAGTACTCGCTGAACAGCTCGGTCCAGGACTCGATGTCGTTGGTCATGTCCCAGACGAGCTGCATGGGAGCGTTGATGACGATCTCGTTGTCGGTGTGCCCGGCCATGTCACGCACCCGCCTTCGCCGTCAGCAGCGAGTTGACGTAGTCGATCGCCTTGGCCGGCGTCGGCATGTCCAGCACGGCCTCGTCGCTGATCTGGACGCCGTAGCGGCGCTCCACCTGGCTGCACAGCTCCAGCAGGGCCAGCGAGTCGTAGCCGAGGAAGGCGAACTCCGTGTCGGCGATGTCGCCGTCGAGGTCGGCTTCGTCGACGCCGCCCATCTTGCGCAGGATGTCCTTCAGTTCGTCCATGTCGAAGGCACTCATTGCAGTTTCTCCATTCGGTCGGCCGCGCCATGTTCCGGCGCTTTCTGACTTCTCATCCGGCTTTGCGCCGCGGTGCCCGGCGCGGTCAGGCGAGCACCACGGCGACGGCGTTCACCGTCACGCCCAGCAGGGCGAGCGCGGTGCGCAGCAGGTGCCAGCGCCGCCACAGCGGGCGGGGGTCGCGCCAGTCGGGCGGCACCTTGTCCGGGTCGAGGGCCTTGACCACCCGGTTGATCGGGACGTTGCAGAAGTGCGAGACCACCGACACCCCGAGCAGCAGGACGGCGGCCGTGGCGAACAGCGCGGCCGGCTCGGCCCTGGTCAGCACCGCGAGCACGATGTCGAGGGCCATCGACGTCAGCACGATGATCGGCATGGTCGGGTCCCACCGGCGGCCCACGAGCTGGTGGGTGTAGACGTAGCGGTCGGCCGGCATCGCGAAGAGCGCGGGCAGCACGCTCAGCGCGACCGCGAACAGCACCCCGGCCACGACCCCGCTGCCCACCAGCGCCGCCACGGCCAGCAGGTCGGTGATCATGTCGGTTCGGCGACCGTGGCGGCGTCGTCGTCGCCGCGGCCGGCCTCCAAAACGGCGGCGTAGCGGTCGAGGGCACTCCCCGTCACCGGCAGGTCGGCCCCGTGGGTCTGCGCCTCCTGGACGGCCAGGCGGAGGTCCTTGTGCATGAGCGTGGCGCGGAAGGCCGCCGGCCGGTACGTCCGCCCGCGCATGAACTGCGCGCGGAACGACAGCACCGGCGAGCGCCAGCCGCTGCGCTCGAAGACGTCCAGCAGCACGTTCCGATCGACGCCCATGGCCTCGACGAACGTCACCGCCTCCGCGAGGCCGATGATCTGCACGCCCAGCATCAGGTTGAACGCCAGCTTCAGCGCGCTCGCGTTCCCGGTCGGCCCGAGCACGCGGACGTCCTGCCCGATGGCCTCCAGCACGTCGCGCACCTCGGCCACCGCCGCGTCCGCACCGGCGGCGAAGACGCGCAGCTCGCCCTTGGCGGCCATCGCCGGGTTGCCGAGCACGCACGCCTCGACCCGCCGCACCCCCGCCTTGGCCAGCCGCGCTTCCGCGTCCACGGCGAACGCCGGGGTGACGGTCGAGGTGTCCACGACGACCGAGCCGGGCGGCAGCCGCCCGTCCAGCGCGCCGAACAGCACCTGCTCCACGGCCGCCTCGTCGGCGAGGCTGAGCAGCACGACCTCGGCGCCGGCCACCGCCTCGGCCGGGGTGGCCGCGACCGCGGCCCCCGCCTCTCGCAACGGCACGGCCTTCTCAGGGCTCCGGTTGTACGCGGTGACGCGCGCGCCCGCGGCGATGAGGGCCCGCGCCATGCCCGCGCCCATGCCGCCCAGCCCGAGCACCGCGATCGACGCCGGCCGCACGCTCATCGCTGCGCGGGGTGGGTCTCGACGGACAGCTGCGAGATGCAGCGCATGACGGCGTCGCGGAAGTACCGGCCGAACCCGGCCTCGTCGCCGGTGTCCCGCTGCTCCTGGAGGTAGGGGGCGAGTTGCTCCTCGATCAGGTGCACCCCGCGCTGCCCGCCCATGTGGCGGGCGATGGCGGCGAACTCGCCCTCGTAGTGGATGATCCGTACCATCACGTCGTCCTTGATGAAGACCGCGGTGCCGAGCAGCCGGCCCGCCGCGGCGCCGTCGTCGCCGGTGAACACGGGGGTGTCCACCCGCTGGAAGCCGGCGAAGATCTCGGCGATCTCGTCCTCGTAACCCGGTTTGACCCGGTAGGTGATGGCCGCGTACGGCATGGCGTCCTCCTTCTGGATCGTCGGCGCGGGCTCAGCCGAAGGCCACTTTGGCGATCAGGTCGAGCTGGCCGGCATCGGACGTACAGGGGATCAGCATGAGCTCGTCGCATCCGGCGGCGGCGTAGCCGTCGATCGTCTCGCGCAGCCGGGTGTCGTCGGTGATCACGTTCTCGGCCAGGAAGCGGGCCTTCTGGCCGGTGTAGGCGTAGTAGTCGAGCAGGTAGCGGGCGCCGGCCTGCCTGCGGTCCGCGCCGGGCGCGACGTAGGCGAGCGCGCCCAGCCGGGGCTGGTCGGTGCGGCCCGCGTCGGCCCAGCTCTTGCGTACGGCGGCGGCCACCTCGGCGTAGCGGTGCAGCGGGGTGCTGCCGGAGATCCAGCCGATGCCGTACCTCGCGGCGCGCGCCATCGACGCGGCCGAGTTGCCGCCGACCCAGAGCGGGATCCGCCCGCGCTGCGGGCGCGGGCCGACGCCGGGGACCTCCCCCGACCACACCCGCCCCATCTCCTCCAGCACCGCGTCGAGGCGGCGCCCGCGCCCGCCGTACGGCACGCCGGTCGCGGTGAAGTCGTCCTCCCTGCCGCCCGCGGCGACGCCGACGACCAGCCGGCCGCCGGACAGCCGGTCCACGCTGGCCAGTTGCTTGGCCAGCAGCGTCGCGCTCGGCCGGTAGGCGGCCAGCAGGATCGTGGGCGCCAGCGTGATGCGCTCGGTCACGGCCGCGGCGGCGGCCAGCGTCACCACGGTGTCGTAGCTGTCGTAGACCAGCCGGTCGAGCACCGCCAGCGTGCTGAAGCCGAGCCGGTCGGCCCGGCGGGCGAACTCGGCCAGCTCCCTGCCGTCCGCGCCGGGAACGGTGCTCGGCGCGCCGACTCCGATGTCCATGGGTCTCCCGCCCGCCGCTCAGATCCCGCCGTCCACGTTCAGGGTCACGCCGCTGATGTAGCGGGAGGTGTCACCCGCCAGGAACAGCACCGCGCCGGCCACGTCGTGCGGCCGGCAGAGCCGCCCGAGCGCCGTGATCGACACGATCCGCTCGACGACCTGCGGCGGCAGCCCCGCACCCGGCTCGGTCTCGGTGAGTCCAGGCGCGACCAGGTTGACCCTGATGCCGCGGGCGCCCAGCTCCTTGCACAGCCCCCGGGTGAACCCGATGAGCGCCGCCTTCGAGGCGGAGTAGTGCACGCCGTTCATCCGCCCGCGCAGCGCGGCCGACGCGCCGATGTTGATCACCGAGGCGCCGTCGGCCAGCAGGTGCAGCATCGACTGCGTGACGAGGTAGGCGGAGGTCACGTTGTGGTCGAGCAGCCGCTGCCACTCCTCGCCCGAGATCTTGGCGAACGGGGCCGCGCCGTCCACGCCGACGTTGTTGACCAGGACGTCGAGCCCGCCGAGCTCGGAGTCCACGGTGCCGGCCAGCCGGCGGGCGTCCGCGGAGTCGGTCACGTCGGCCCGCACCACCCGGCTGCGGTCGCCGAGCTCCTTCAGCTCCCTGGCGAGGGTGTCGGCGTCCTCGCCCTCGGTGTGATGACATGCCAGAACGTGTGCGCCGGCCTGCGCGAAGGCGAGGACCGTGGCACGACCGATGCCCCTGGTCCCACCGGTCACCAGCACGCGCTTGCCGCGTAGCCCTTGATCCACCAGACCATTCCTCTCGCTGCGACGTACGGCTCGGCCCATCGTGCAGGCACCGGCTGGTCCGCCCCTCGATTCCCGGTCGAGGCCGGGCGGCGCCGCCGTCGCGCTCCAACCGGCTTCGAGCCGGTCTCCACCTCGCGATGGAAGCGTCGCGAGCAACCCGGCACGACCGTCGGCCAGGGCTGCGAGAAAGGAAGTCACGTATGACGGGCATCGCTCCGGACGTCACCACCCCCACCGGGCTCATCCGGCTGTGCAACGCCTTCTGCGAGGCCAAGGCCCTGCTCACCGCGGTGGAGCTGGACCTCTTCACCGTCCTGCACGACAACCCGGCCACCGAGGAGGAGCTGCGTGAGCGGCTCGGGCTGCACGGCCGCGGCCTGCGCGACTTCCTGCACCTGCTGACCGCGCTCGGCCTGCTGGAACGCCAGGGCGACGGCTTCCGCAACGCCGCCGGCGCGGACCAGTATCTGGTGCGCGAGCAGCCGACGTACGTCGGCGGGTTCATGCGCAGGACCAACGACAACCTCTACCCGGCCTGGGGCAAGCTGTCCGAGGCGCTGCGCACCGGCGAGCCGCAGGCCAAGGGCGACTTCCAGGACGTCCTGCGCGACCCGAAGATTCTGGGCCGGTTCATCCACATGATGGACGCGCTGACCCAGGTGCTCGGGCCGCAGCTCATCGAGGCGTTCGACTTCTCGGGCCACGCGACGCTGCTCGACGTCGGCGGCTGCCGGGGCAACCTGGCCGGCCAGATCACCAAGGCGCACCCCGACCTGACCGGCACCGTGTTCGACCTGCCGCAGATGGAGCCGTTCTTCGACGAGCACATGGCAGGACTGGGCCTGACCGAGCGGATGAGCTTCCACGGCGGCGACTTCTTCAAGGACCCGCTGCCGCGCGCCGACATCGTGGTCCTGGGGCACGTGCTGCACGACTACGACGAGGAGAGCCGCCGCTTCCTGGTGGAGAAGGCGGGCGCGGCGGTCAAGCCGGGCGGCGCGCTGCTGATCTACGACCGCATGCTCGACGAGGGCCCCGCCCTGATCGAGAACCTGGTGATCAGCCTCGACATGATGCTGGTCACCGAGGGCGGCTCGGAGTATCCGGTCGAGGAGGTCAGGCAGCACGCCGCGGCGGCCGGTTTCACCGCGCTGGAGCACCGGCCGCTCGGCGACTTCGACACGCTACTGGTCTGCCGCAGAGGCTGAGGGCTCCGGGTTCCTGGGCACCGCGAACTGGGTGATGCAGCGCAGCCGGCTGGCGTTGAAGGTCTTCGTGAAGCCCTCGACGGTGCCGGTGTCGCGCGGCTTGTTCAGGTAGGGGGCGAGCTTGCGCTCGACCTCGGCCACGCCCGGCTGGGTGGCCATGAACGTGATCACCGCGTCGAGGTCGCCCTCGTACTCGATGAACCGCACCAGCATGCTGTCCCTGATGAACACCGCGGTGGCGAGGATGCGGCCGGCCTGGCCGCCGTCGGCCCCGGGGACGACGTTCCCCGACGGCCGCCGGAAGTTCGCGAACACCTCGGCGACCTCGTCCTCGTGTCCGCCCTTGATGTCATAAGTGATCGCCGTGTACGGCATGGCAACTCCTCGGGAGATCGCGAACGTGGGTCCCCAGGATGCGCGGCGAGGCTCGAAACGCCCTCGCGAACCGCTCGGCTGGAACGCCTGGCCCGCGCTCCATGCCGGTTTGATCCGCCCTTGAGCCGCCGGTGGCAGCCTGCCGGGCATGGCAGGCCCCTGACCGGCCCGAAGGCGGCGGAAACGACCTGTCACCCAGAAGGAGGAATGGGGATGACCACGACCCCGACCGACCGTGTCCAGGAGCAGGGTCCCGGCGAGGAGCAGCAGGAACTGCTCATGATGCTGGCCGGCAAATGGGTGGCGGGCACGTTGAACGTGCTCGCCCGCCTCGGCGTCGCCGACCTGCTCGCCGACGGCCCGTGCGGCGTCGAAGACCTGGCCGCGCGGACCGACAGCCACGCGCCCACGCTGCACCGGTTCCTGCGCGCCGCCGCGTCCGTCGGCGTGTTCGCCGAGCGCGGCGACGGGCGATTCGAGCTGACGCCGAAGGCGCAGTACCTGCGCAGCGACGTGCCAGGCTCGCTCAGGTACCTCGCCTACTTCTACGGCGAGACCACCGTGTGGAACTGCTGGGGCTACGCCTACGACACCGTGCGCACCGGCGAGCCCAACGGCCGCAAGCTGCGGGAGGGCAAGAACTTCTTCGAGTACCTGGAGCAGGAGGCTCCCGAGTTCGCCGCCGCGTTCCACAAGGCCATGTCGGAGCTGAACGAGAGCCGCGCGCCGAAGATCGCCGACTCCTTCGACTTCGGGCGCTTCGCCACGATCGCCGACATCGGCGGCGGCCAGGGCCGGTTCCTGTCGGCCATCCTGCGCCGCTACCCGGACTCGCGGGGCATCCTGTTCGACATCGAGACCGCCATCGCGACGGCGCCGCCGGTGCTCGCCGCGCAGGGCGTCGCCGACCGGGTCGAGCTGGTCAGCGGCAGCTTCTTCGACGAGGTGCCGTCGGGCGCGAACGCGTACACGCTGAAGGCCGTCATGCACGACTGGGCGGACGCCGAGTGCAGCAAGGTGCTGGGCAGGATCAGGCAGGCGATCGGCGACGACGCCGACGCCCGCGTGCTGATCGTGGACGGCGTCGTCCCGGAGGGCAACGACCCCCACTACATCAAGCTGATGGACATCTCGATGGCGGTCACCAACGGCGGCCGGGAGCGGACCGTCGCCGACTGGACGCGGCTCGTGGAGGAGTCGGGCTTCGAGGTCGTCGACATCCACCCCACGGAGCCGCCCCACAGCATCGTCGAGGCCCGGCCGGTGTGAGCCGCCTGATCAGAAAGGTGACCAGATGAGCAGCGAACAGCCGGTCCCGTACCCGTTCCCGCGCCCTTCCCCCCTCGACGTGCCCGCCGAGCTGACGGACCTGCGCGAGCGTCCCGTGCTCCCCGTGGTGCTGCCGAGCGGCGACCGGGCGGTGCTGGTCACGCGGTACGAGGACGTGCGGTCCGTGCTGACCGACCACCGGGTCAGCCGCAATCTCAACCGCCCCGACGCGGCCCGCATGACCTCGAACAACAAGATGTTCCAGGACGAGCGGATGGACCCCGACCCGCCTGAGCACACCAGGGTCAGGCGGCTGGTGATGAAGGCGTTCACCGCCACGATGGTGGAGAACCTGCGCCCCAAGGTGCAGGAGATCGTGGACGAGCTGGTGACCAAGATGGAGAACGGGCCGTGCCCGGCCGACGTGTCGGAGGCCGTCGCGTTCCCGCTGTCCATCCGGGTCATCTGCGACCTGCTGGGCGTGCCCGCCGAGGACCAGGACCGCTTCCGCGGCTGGACGGACCGGTTCCTGTCCACCGGCAAATACTCGGGGCCCGAGATCGGCGCGGCGATGCGCGAGATCAGCGCGTACATGGGGGCGCTGATCGAGAGGCGGCGGGCGAACCCCCGTGACGACCTGATCAGCGCGCTGACGCAGGTCCACGAGGACGACGACACCCGCCTGAGCGAGTACGAGCTGCACTGGTGGTGCCGGCTGCTCCTGCTGGTCGGCTACGAGACCACGGCCAGCCAGATCGGCTACATGGTGGCGAAGGTGCTGGCCCATCCCGACCAGCTCGCCAAGCTGCGCGCGGACCTGTCGCTGGTGCCCTCGGCGGTGGAGGAGGTGCTGCGCTTCAAGCTGCTCAACGGCTCGCTGTCGATGCTCCGCTATGTCACCGACGACATCGAGGTGGGCGGGGTGACGGTGCCGAAGGGCACGAGCATCATCCCGGCGGTCGAGTCGGCGAACTGGGACGAGAGCGTGTTCTGCTGCCCGCACGAGTTCGACGTGGCGCGGCCGTCCAACTACCACCTGACCTTCAGCGTGGGGCCGCACTTCTGCATCGGCGCCTCGCTGGCCCGGCTGGAGCTGCAGATCGTGCTGGACACGCTGCTGCGCCGCTTCCCCGGCCTGCGGCTCGCCGTGCCCGCGGCCGAGCTGGGACGCAGTGAGGGGACGCTGATCGGCGGGCTGCTGAGGATTCCGGTGGAGTGGTGAGCATGCGCGTGACGGTGGATCGTGACACGTGCTGCGGCAGCGGCCTGTGCGTGGCCGCCGTGCCGCAGGTGTTCGGCCACGACGACGAGACCGTGGTCGTGGTACGCGACCCGGAGCCGCCGGCCGCGCTCGCCGACCTCGTCCGCGAGGCGGCCAGGCGCTGCCCGACGGGCACGATCCGGCTCCTCGACGCAAGTGCGGGCGACTGATCGGGGCCCGGCATGAAGCGGCCGCCGGGGGGTGTTACCCCGGCGGGCCCCCCCGGTCCGGCCCGCGCCCGGCCGGGCGCGGCAGTGGCGGGGGGTGGC
>NZ_JBFAQB010000017.1:0-216879 GCF_040676995.1 Nonomuraea sp. NPDC049419
CCATCTGGATGCGGTTCGACACCGTCGGCCAGCGGCGCAAGGAGGCGAAGAAGGCGCAGGTGGAGGCCGAGTTCGAGGAACTGTCCGAGGAACCGACGGCCGGTGGCTTCCCTGTGCCGCCGCTCGACCTGCCGCACTACCACGGGGTGCAGCACAAGGAGATTCCCAGTGGGACTAACTGACTGGCTGAACCCCGTCAAAGGCTTCGGGGTCACCTTCCACACGATGTTCAAGAAGCCCGTCACGACGAACTACCCGGAGGAGAAGAAGCCGACGGCTCCTCGCTTCCACGGGCGTCACCAGCTCAACCGCTGGCCTGACGGGCTGGAGAAATGCGTCGGGTGCGAGCTGTGCGCCTGGGCGTGTCCGGCCGACGCCATCTACGTCGAAGGCGCGGACAACACCGAGGACGAGCGCTACTCGCCGGGCGAGCGTTACGGACGCACGTACCAGATCAACTATCTGCGGTGCATCCTGTGCGGCCTGTGCATCGAGGCGTGCCCGACGCGAGCGCTCACCATGACCAACGAGTACGAGCTCGCCGACTCCAGCCGCGAGAGCCTCATCTACACCAAGGAGATGCTGCTCGCGCCCCTCACGCAGGGCATGGAGCAGCCGCCGCACCCCATGCGGCTCGGTGAGACCGAAGAGGACTACTACCGGCTGGGGCGGACCAATGGGTGAGACCATCACTTTCTGGGTGCTGGCCGTCGTCTCCGTCGGCGCCGCACTCGGCATGGTCTTCAACCGCAAGGCCGTGTACTCCGCGCTGATGCTCGGCACCGTCATGCTCTGCCTGGCCGTCCTGTACGCCGTGCAGGACGCGCCGTTCCTGGCCGCGGTGCAGATCATCGTCTACACCGGCGCGATCATGATGCTGTTCCTGTTCACGCTCATGCTCGTCGGCGTGGACTCGTCCGACTCCTTCGTCGAGACGCTGAAGGGCCAGCGCTTCTGGGCGATCATCGCCGCCGTCGGCTTCTCGGTGCTGATCATCCTGGCCGTGGGCAACGCGATCTTCGCGCCCGAGGCCGGGCTCGCGGCGGCCACCCAGCAGGGCGGCTACATCCGCTCGATCGCGCTGCAGCTCTTCACCAAGTACGTGTTCCCGTTCGAGATCACCTCCGCGCTGCTGATCACCGCGGCGCTGGGCGCGATGGTGCTGGCGCACCGCGAGCGGGTCACCAAGAAGGCGACCCAGAAGGACCTGTCCCGGGCCCGCTTCCAGGGCGACCGCCCGTCGCCGCTGCCCGGCCCCGGCACCTACGCCAGGAACAACGCCATCGACATGCCGGCGCTGCTGCCCGACGGGTCGGTGGCCGAGTCCTCGGTCAACCGCTACATCGCCCGCTACGACGTGGAGCACGACCGCCTGCCGGACAATCCCAAGCTGGCCGAGGCGATCAAGCACACGGCCGAGGAGGGCACCGCGCCGACCGAGGCCGAGCAGGACGCCGAGAGCAATGAGGTGACCAAGTGACGACCCACTACCTCGTCCTGTCCGGCCTGCTGTTCGCGATCGGCGCCATGGGCGTGCTGATCAGGCGCAACGCCATCGTGGTGTTCATGTGCGTCGAGCTCATGCTCAACGCCTGCAACCTCGCGTTCGTGACGTTCGCCCGGCAGGTGGGCAACCTGGAGGGCCAGATCATCGCGTTCTTCGTGATGGTGGTGGCCGCGGCCGAGGTCGTCGTCGGCCTGGCCATCATCGTGACGATCTTCCGAACCCGCAGGTCCGCGTCCGTCGACGACGCCAACCTGCTGAAGTACTAAGAGGTGACTGGTGGAATCTCAACTCGCTGAGATCGTCCAGCACACCGGTGGAGTGATCGGCAACGCCTGGCTGATGATCGCGTTCCCGCTCGTGGGCGCGTTCATCCTGCTGGTGTTCAACCGGTTCACCGACCGTTGGGGCCATCTGCTGGGCGTGGCCATGTCCCTCGCCTCGTTCGTCGTGGCGGTGCTGGCGTTCTTCGAGCTGATCGGGTTCGGGGCGGAGGAGCGCCGCCGGGCGGTGCACCTGTACGAGTTCATCCCCGGCATGGTCGACATGGGGCTGCTCATCGACCCCCTGTCCATCAGCTTCGCGCTGCTGATCACCGGTGTGGGCTCGCTGATCCACATCTACTCGATCGGCTACATGGCGCATGACGAGCACCGGCGCAGGTTCTTCTCCTACCTGAACCTGTTCGTGGCCGCGATGCTGCTGCTGGTGCTGGCCGACAACTACGTCGGGCTGTTCATCGGCTGGGAGGGCGTCGGTCTGGCGTCGTACCTGCTGATCGGGTTCTGGCAGTTCAAGCCGTCCGCGGCGACCGCGGCGAAGAAGGCGTTCGTCGTCAACCGCGTCGGTGACTTCGGCCTGCTGGTCGGCATGTTCGTCATCTGGACCACGTTCGGCACCCTGACCTTCCAGGGGCTGGGCGAGCAGATCCAGCCCGGCCAGACCAACGGCACGATGCTCGCCATCGGCCTGCTGCTGCTCCTCGGCGCCTGTGGTAAGTCCGCGCAGCTGCCGCTGCAGTCCTGGCTCCTCGACGCCATGGAGGGCCCGACCCCGGTCTCGGCCCTCATCCACGCCGCGACCATGGTCACCGCCGGTGTCTACCTGGTGGTCCGCTCGGGGGCGTTCTTCTTCCCCGAAGGCTCGGGCGCCGCGCTCGCCGCCGCCATCGTCGGCGCGGTCACGCTGCTCGCCGGTGCGATCATCGGTTGCGCGAAGGACGACATCAAGAAGGGCCTGGCCGGCTCGACGATGTCGCAGATCGGCTACATGATGCTCGGCGCGGGCCTCGGCCCCGCGGGCTACGCCTTCGCGATCGGCCACCTGATCACGCACGGCTTCTTCAAGGCCGATATGTTCCTCGGCGCCGGCTCGGTCATGCACGGCATGAACGACGAGGTCGACATGAGGAAGTACGGCGCCCTGCGCAAGGCCATGCCGATCACGTTCGTCACGTTCTTCATCGGCTACCTGGCGATCATCGGTTTCCCGCTGCTGTCCGGCTACTTCACCAAGGACGGCATCATCGAGACCGCGGTGCACCACCAGCCGATCCTCGGCTGGCTGGCCGTGCTCGGCGCCGGCGTCACCGGCTTCTACATGTCGCGGATGGTCTTCATGACCTTCTTCGGCGAGAAGCGCTGGGACAAGGAGGCGCACCCGCACGAGTCGCCGCTCGTGATGACGGTGCCGCTGATGATCCTCTCGCTCGGCGCGCTCGGCCTCGGTGCCTACCTGGTGCTGGGCGGCACGCTGTACAAGTTCCTGATCCCGGCGGTCGGTGGCAGCCTCGACACGGTGCCGGAGTTCGCGCCGTTCAGCACGCCAGGGCTCGTCACGCTCGCGCTCGTCGCGGTCGGCGTCGTGTTCGCCTGGCTGCGTTACGGCCGGGTCGAGGTGCCGTCGGTGCAGCCGCGCGGCAACTTCCTCACCACGTTCGCCCGGCGCGACCTGTACGGTGACGCGCTCAACGAGTCGCTCTTCATGCGGCCCGGCCAGTGGCTGACCCGCCTCGCGGTGTTCTTCGACAACCGCGGCATCGACGGGATCGTCAACGGCCTGGCGGCGGGCATCGGCGGCAGCTCCGGGCGCCTTCGGCGGATCCAGACGGGCTTCGCCAGAACGTACGCGCTGTCCATCCTGATCGGTGCCGCCCTGCTGACCGGCGCCCTGCTCCTCGTTGGGAACATCTGATGTCACCCTGGCTTCCGATACTCATGGCGGTGCCCGTGGTGGGCGCCGTCGTGGTGGCCCTGCTTCCCAAGGGCAGTGACAAGCTGGCCAAGCAGGTCACCCTGCTGTTCTCGCTGGCGACGCTGGTCCTGACCGGCGTCATGGCCGCCGGGTTCGACCCCGACGGCGACCGCTTCCAGTTCACCGCCGCCTACAACTGGATCCCGAGCTTCGGCGTGAAGTTCGGGGTCGGCGTGGACGGCGTCGCGCTCGTGCTCATCGCGCTGTCGGTGGTGCTGGTGCCCATCGTGGTGCTGGCCTCCTGGCACGACGCCGACGGCGTGAAGACCGCCGACGGCACGGTGATCGCGCCCAAGCGCTCGGTGAAGACGTACTTCTCCCTGCTGCTGGTGCTGGAGACGATGATGATCGGCGTCTTCGCGGCGACCGACATCTTCCTGTTCTACGTCTTCTTCGAAGCCATGCTGATCCCGATGTACTTCATGATCGGCTCGTACGGCGGCGCCCAGCGGTCCTACGCGGCCGTCAAGTTCCTGCTGTACTCGCTCTTCGGCGGCCTGCTCATGCTGGTCGCGGTCATCGGCCTCTATGTCGTCGCCGGCAAGCAGTCCTTCATGTTCCCCGAGCTCGTCGGGGCCATCCAGGACCCCGCCATGCAGAAGTGGCTGTTCGGCGGCTTCTTCATCGCCTTCGCCATCAAGGCGCCGCTCTGGCCGGTGCACACCTGGCTGCCCGACGCGGCCGCCCAGGCTCCGGCCGGCGCCGCGGTGCTGCTGGTGGGCGTGCTGGACAAGGTCGGCACGTTCGGGATGCTGCGCTTCTGCCTGGAGCTGTTCCCCGACGCGGCCAAGGCGTTCACGATGCCGATCGTCGTGCTGGCGGTCATCAGCATCATCTACGGCGCCATCGTCGCCATCGGCCAGACCGACATGAAGCGGCTCATCGCGTACACGTCGATCTCGCACTTCGGGTTCATCGTGCTCGGGGTGTTCGCCATGTCGGACGTCGCCCAGTCCGGCGCGGCGCTCTACATGGTCAACCACGGCTTCGCCACGGGCGCGCTGTTCCTGGCGGCCGGGTTCCTCATCGCGCGGCGCGGCTCGCCGTTCATCGGGGACTACGGAGGCGTGCAGAAGGTCGCCCCGCTGCTCGCGGGCTTCTTCCTGATCGCCGGTCTGGCCGGTCTCTCGCTGCCGGGCCTGTCGTCCTTCGTCAGCGAGTTCATGGTCATGATCGGCACGTACTCCAGCCAGGCCCACGGGTCCGGCGCGCTGACGGTGGCGGCGATCGTCTCCGCGGTCGCGGTGATCCTCGCGGCCGTCTACATCCTGTGGATGGTCCAGCGGACCATGAACGGGCCGACGGCCGAGCCGGTCAAGGCGTTCAAGGACCTGAACGCCCGCGAGGTCTGGGTGCTGGCTCCGCTGGTCGCCCTGATCATCGGGTTCGGCTTCTTCCCCAAGCCGCTGCTTGACGTGATCAACCCGTCAGTGCAACAGACGCTGACCAACGTGAAGGTACCCACCTCCACCGTCGCTGAGAAGGGGACAGGCCAGTGAACCCCGCCATCGAAGCGCCGACGATCGAGTACGGCACGCTGGCGCCGCTGCTGGTCGTCTTCGGCGCGGCCTGCATCGGCGTGCTCGTCGAGGCGTTCGCGCCGCGTTACCTGCGCAAGTCCATCCATGTGCCGCTCACGCTGCTGAGCCTGGCCGGCGCGTTCGCGCTGGTGCTGGTGCAGACGCTGCGCGGCCAGGTGTCCTCCACGCCGGCCGCCATGGGCGCGCTCGCCGTGGACGGCCCGTCGCTGTTCATCTGGGGCGTCATCCTCGTCCTGTCGTTCGTCTGTGTGCTGCTCATCAACGACGAGGGTCACTTCGTGGCCTCCGCCGCGGCCGTGCCGGGCAGCGCCGACGAGGAGGAGGCCGAGGCCCACGACAACGGCACCGGCCACACCGAGGTCTACCCGCTGGTCCTGTTCGCGGTGGGCGGCATGCTGCTGTTCCCCGCCTCGCACGACCTGCTGATGATGTTCGTGGCCCTCGAGGTCATGTCGCTGCCGCTCTACCTGCTGTGCGGCCTGGCCCGCAGGCGGCGCCTCCTCTCGCAGGAGGCGTCCATGAAGTACTTCCTGCTGGGCGCGTTCTCCTCGGCCTTCTTCCTGTACGGCACCGCGATGATCTACGGCTTCGCGGGCACCGTCTCGCTGCCGGGCATCAACCAGGCCATGGCCGCGGGCAACTCGCTCGACCCGCTGCTGCTCATCGGGTTCGCGCTGCTCGGCGTGGGCCTGCTGTTCAAGATCGGCGCGGCGCCGTTCCAGGCCTGGAAGCCGGACGTCTACCAGGGCGCCCCGACGCCCATCACCGCCCTCATGGCCTCCGGCACCCTCGTCGCGGCCGTCGGGGCCGTGCTGCGGGTCTTCTGGGTCGGCCTGGGCAACCTCGACTGGGAGTGGCGGCCGGTCATCTGGGGCGTCGCGGCGCTCACGATGATCGTCGGCTCGATCCTGGCGATCACGCAGACCGAGATCAAGCGCATGCTGGCGTACTCGTCCATCGCGCACGCCGGCTTCCTGCTGGTCGGTGTGATGGCCACGTTCGGCGACGCGCGGCAGAACGCCGACTCGCTGAAGGCGATCCTGTTCTACCTCGCGGTCTACGGCATCACCACGGTCGGCGCGTTCGCCGTGCTGACCCTCGTCCGCGACCCGGGCGGCGAGGCGGGGCACCTGTCCCGCTGGGCCGGTCTCGGCAAGCGGGCGCCGGTCCTGTCGGGCGTGTTCGCCTTCTTCCTGCTCGCTTTCGCCGGCATCCCGCTGACGAGCGGCTTCTTCGGCAAGTACGCCGTCTTCGCCGCCGCGCTGAACAGCGGCACGCAGCCCGGCGACTCCATGGGCGGCTGGATGGCCGGCCTGGTCGTCGTCGGCGTGATCGCCTCCGCGATCGCCGCGTTCTTCTACGTCCGCGTCATCGTGCTGATGTTCTTCAGCGAGCCGGCCGCCGACGGCCCGGCGGTCGCGGTGCCCAGTATGGGGACCGTGGCCGTCATCGCCGTTTCGCTGCTGGTTACGGTAGGGGTGGGGCTCTATCCGGAGTCCGTGCTCGGTGTTGCCAACGACGCTGCTAGCAGCCTGTTCATCAGATAAGGGGATCTCGTATGTCCGCGCCTCCCGTGGTTGACCTTCCCATCGAGGACGAGCGGTTGGCGCAGGACGTGGCCAACGGACTGGCCGCGGTCGAGAAGCTCCTGCGCTCGTCCGTCGAGAGCGAGAACGCCTTCGTCACGGAGGCGTCCAAGCACCTCATCGAGGCGGGCGGCAAGCGGTTCCGTACGTTGATGGTGCTGCTGGCCGCCCAGTTCGGCGACCCGTCGGCGCCGGGTGTGGTGCCCGGCGCCGTGGTCATCGAGCTGACCCACCTCGGCTCGCTCTACCACGACGACGTCATGGACGAGGCCCCGGTGCGCCGGGGCTCCCCGTCCGCCAACGCCCGGTGGGACAACACCGTGGCGATCCTCACCGGCGACTACCTGTTCGCGCAGGCCTCGGACCTGCTCGCCGACCTCGGTCCCGAGCTGATCCGCATCCAGGCGCAGACGTTCTCGCGGCTCGTGCAGGGCCAGATCAGGGAGACGATCGGCCCGCGCGCCGACGAGGACCCGATCGCCCACTACCTGAGCGTCCTGTCCGACAAGACCGGCTCGCTGATCGCGGCCTCGGGCCGCTTCGGCGCGCTGCTGTCGGGCGCCCCGGCCGACGTGGAGGAGCGGCTCAGCCGCGCCTGCGAGGCCATCGGCGTGGCCTGGCAGCTCGGCGACGACCTGCTCGACGTGGCCTCCTCGGGCGCGCAGTCGGGCAAGACGCCCGGCACGGACCTCAAGGAGGGCGTCAAGACCCTCCCCGTCCTGTACGCGCTCGCCGCCGGTGACCACCCCCGCCTGACGGCGCTGCTGTCCGGCCCGGTCGCCGATGAGGACCTGGAGGAGGCCCTGACCCTGCTCCGCGCCCACCCCGGCATGGAGCGGGCGCGGGCGGAGCTGGTGGCCTGGGTGGATCGCGCCCGGGCCGACATCTCGGGCCTGCCCGACATCCCGGCCAAGGACGCGTTCCTCGCGCTCTGCGACTACGTGGTCGAGCGCTCCGGCTGAGCGACTACGTGGCTGAGCGCTCCGGCTGAGCCCTGAGCGCCGCGACGCGGCTCCGGGCGGTCTGACGTGCCGCCCGGAGACTGTCGTACGAGAAGAGCGCCAGCGCCAGCCAGACGATCGAGAAGCCGATCCAGCGGCTGGGCGGCATGGTCTCCTTGGCGATGAGCACGCCGCAGGCGAACTGCAGGATCGGCGCGATGTACTGCAGCAGCCCGATCGTGCTCAGCGGCACCCTGATCGCCGCCGCGCCGAAGCAGATGAGCGGCACCGCCGTGATGAGGCCCCCCGCGACCAGCAGCAGCGCGTGCCCCGCGCCCTCCTGGCCGAACGTGGCCGTCCCCGTCGTCTGCAGCCAGGCCAGGTAGGCGAGGGCCGGCAGGAGCAGCACCAGGGTCTCGATGGCCAGGCTCTCGGTGGCCTCGACGTTGGCCCGCTTCTTGACCAGGCCGTAGATGCCGAAGCTGAACGCCAGCGTCAGCGCCACCCACGGCAGCCGCCCGTAGTCGAGCGTCAGCACCAGCACCGCCAGCGCGCCGAACCCGACCGCCGCCCACTGCAGCGGACGCAGCCGCTCGCGCAGCAGCGCCACCCCGAACAGCACGTTGACCAGCGGGTTGATGAAGTAGCCGAGGGCGCTTTCGACGACGTGGCCGCTGTTGACCGCGTAGATGTAGGTGCCCCAGTTGACGGTCACGAAGATCGCGGCCAGCGTCAGCAGTCCGAGCTTGGCGGGCTGCCTGAACAGCTGTTTCACCCACGACCAGTGCCGGCGTACGGCCAGCGCCACGGCCACCACGACCAGTGACCACACCATGCGGTGGGCGAGGATCTCGATGGCGCCGGAGGGCTTGAGCAGCGGCCAGTAGAGGGGGAACAGGCCCCACATGGTGTAAGCGGCGATCCCGTAGAAGATGCCACGCCGGGAGTCAGGCATGTACTCCAGTTTCGGGCATTACCACCTTTCAATACAAATTTGATCTTCTTGGAGTGAATATGTAGAGATGCTTAATTGTCGGGCGCCGCCAGGGCTACGACTGCGGCACCTAGTACCGCTCTGCCTTCCACTACCACTTGCCGGAGCTGCGAGCGGCGGTGGAGGAGTCGCGGGATGCGTACCAGCGCGTGCTGAAAACCGCCGGCTACGGCGCCATCACCACCCAGCTCGCCCCGTCGGCCCTTTCGGCTTCGGTGGCATGGTCATCAGCGTAGAAGGCGGTGCTGGTCCTGCACCGTTCTCATCCTGCTCGATGAGCGGAAAAGCGACATAAGAGACAACTTGGACATGATCCATAGTTGATGCGTATGCCGGAGTGTCGGCGTGTTCTTGCGAACGCCCGTGATCCTTCGTGCATCGGCGAGATGTGCTGGTGGTCCTCCTGTCTTGCGGCCGAACCGCCTCCCATCTGAAGCCACACAGGCGGGGAAGCCGAAAGGGCAGGCCGCTCGACATGGTGGTCCTGCTCTCCGCGTGGGACGTACTGTTCTGCCCTCAGGCTTCCACTGGGACGTCTCCTCATCTGAGCAGGTGACGATCCATTCGCCGACTGCGGTGTGGAAGCTGAAAGGGCGGGACGCTTACCTGAACATATATCCAGATGGATACATCAGAGCTACCAAGCGAAGCCCTGGGGCAATGAAAGTGTGGCCCAAAGAGGGTAGAAAATAAAATACCCCAGCGCTGCCGGGGCATTTTTGTCGAGGTCTGAATCCTACTCAGGATTCCACGGTGAGCTCGTCTGTCCGCTGCTGGCGTGGTTCAGAGGGTGATGACGATCTTGCCGTGTACGTGGCGGGCGGCCTGGAGTTCCGTCGCCTCGCGGATCTTGTCCACGGGGAACGTCGCTGCGATGGGTACCCGGATCTTGCCTGTTGCGACCAGGCGGGCGAGCTCCGCCAGGTCGCCGGGGGCGGCGGTGGCGCCGTTGGCGGCTGGTACGCCCTCTACCTGGGCGGCGATGGTGCAGATGCGGTTGTCCGGGACGCCGAGTTTTCTGGCGGTCTCCACCGTCTCCGTTCCGTGCAGGTCCAGGGCGGCGGTGATGCCGTCGGGGGCGAGGGCTTGGACTCGGTCGGCCAGGCCGTCCCCGTACGCCACCGGCTCGGCGCCCAGGTCGCGGAGGAAGCCGGCTGAGGTCGTGGAGCCCGTACCGATGACGCGTGCTCCTGTGAGCCGGGCCAGTTGCACGGCGAAGACCCCGACCCCGCCCCCCGCGCCGCCGATGAGCACGGTGTCGCCTGGACCGAGGTCGGCCACCCCGACGGCGGCCAGGGCCGTGCGGCCGGCGATCGTGAGGGCGGCGGCGGTGAGGTCGTCGATGCCGTCCGGGGTGTGGTGGGCCTCGTTCGCCGCGTTCCCGTCGGCCGGGTCGATCATCACGTAGTCGGCGACCGCGCGGGACAGAGCGCCGCCGAACACCCGGTCGCCGGGCGCGTAGCCGGTCACCCCGTCGCCGACCTGGTCGACCACTCCCGCGTAGTCCGTACCGAATCCGGCCGGGAGGGTCAGGCCGAACCGGGCGGCGGTGTCGGCGTCGGCGGTCATGATCCAGTCCATGGGGTTCAGGCCGGCCGCGGTGACTCGTACGCGGATCTGTCCAGGGCCGACCTCCGGAACGGGGACCTCACGGACGTCCAGGACCTCGGGGCCGCCCCACGCGTCGAGCCGGACCGCCCTGCCCTTCTGCTGTTCCTGCATGTGCACCTGTCTCCTTGGGGATCGAGGGAACGCGTTGAAACGGACTATGCTCCGTTTATTGACTCGACAGTAACACACAACCGGAGCGTGATCCGTTTTGACTGAGGCTGAGATGCGCGCGCCGCGGGCGGATGCGGCCCGCAACCGCGACCAGCTGCTCGCGGTGGCGACCCGCATGTTCATGTCGGCCGAGGCCGAGCCGTCGATGCGGGCGATCGCGCGCGAGGCCGGCGTCGGCATCGCCACGCTCTACCGGCACTTCCCGACCCGTGAGTCGCTGGTCGACGCGGTCTACCGGGACCAGGTCGTACGGCTGACGTCCGGCGCCCGCGAGCTGCTCGACCGCATGCCTCCGGCGGAGGCGATGCGGCGCTGGATGGACCTGTTCGGGGACTGGATCGCGGCCAAGAACGGCATGATCGACACACTGGTCGCGATGATCGAGTCGGGCGAGATCGCCCATGCGCGGACCCGGGGCGAGCTGCTGGCGGCCATCACCACGATCCTGGACGCGGGGCGCGCGGCCGGCGACCTCCGCTCCGACGTCACCGCCGAAGACGTCGCCGACTCCCTCATCGGCGTCTTCACCGTGGCGCCCAGGCGCGAACACGACGCCAAGGCCGCCCGCCTCCTGAACCTCCTGATGGACGGCCTCCGCCCCGTCGCCTGAGCCCCGAACGGACGGTAGGGCTGATGCGCTTTTTCTGGTGGGTGGTGGTGCCGGTGCTGGCCGGGCTCGTTCTGTTCGCCGCCGTACGCGAGGTGGTCCCCGCGTACACCGCGCAGTTCGGCACCGGAATCCCCGGCACTTTCACCGCCACCGAACGCAAATGCGGTGGGCGCAGTTGCAGCTGGCGGGGGAATTTCGTCTCTGACGACGGCTCAGTCGTCAGGCGTGGGATCGGTCTGACGCCGGGCGTGGAGCCGGCCCGGGTGGGGGATCGGGTGCCGGCGATAGAGGCGGGCAACCGGTACAACGTCTATCCACGGGACGGCTCCACGGACTGGTTCCTCATCACCTTGCTCGGCGCGGTCAGCGCGGGCGTGCTCGCCGCTTGGGGCATCGGAGTGGTACGCGCGATTCGCCGATCGGTGGGCTGGGGTTCGTCTGGATCCTGAGTCGGAGGGCTTGCCGCTCTTGACCTTCAAGAGGCGGTCGGCGTGTGGGCTGAGTACCGATCCAAGCCTCAGTAGCTTGCGCATCCTGGTTTCAGCTCAAGGCTTCGTCGGTCCATTCGGCGACCTCGTACGTTTCGTACGCCGCCAGCTCGCCGGGCTTGTGGAAACGGTCGGGCCCGGAATATCTATCAATGCCGGGCGGTGAGTTCCTGGGTGCCGATGACGGACAGCAGAGCTAGGCGCTCGGCGTCCTCCGTTCCCGGTTCGGCGGTGTAGACCATGACGCGCAGGTCCTCGCCGGCCACCACCAGCACGTCGCAGTCGAGCGTCATGGCGCCCACGTGCGGGTGGTCGATGGTCTTGCGGGCTGATTGGTGGCGGCCCACCGCGCCGGACGTCCAGAGGGTTTCGAACTCCGGGCTTTCGATGCGGAGGCGGCCTATGAGGTGGTGCAGGTGGCGGTCGGCGGGGTAACGGGCGGCGGTTCTGCGCAGATCGGCTACCTGGGCGGCGCGGAGGGCGCCGAGTGAGTCCGGGGTGTGGCGGACGCGGGTGCCGGCGCCGAGGAAGTTGCGCCAGACGGCGTTGAGGTCGTCGCCCTGCCAGTCGCCCATCAGCGCCGTGTAGAGGGGGTTGGCCAGGAGCTGGGTCCAGGCGGCGTCGAAGACCGCGACGGGCGTGCCGGTGAGGCGGTCCAGCATGCGGTGGACGCTCGGCGGGATGTACGCGGGGACCGTCGCAGCGCCGGGGGCGGCGAGGCCGGCGAGCTGGTAGAGGTGGGCGCGGGCGTCGCTGGTGAGGCGCAGGGCGCGGGCGAGCGCCTCGACGACCTGGGCGGAGGGGTGGGTGGCGCGGCCCTGTTCGAGGCGGGTGAGGTAGTCGACGGAGATGCCCGCCAGCTGCGACAGCTCCTCCCGCCGCAGCCCGGCGGCCCGCCGGCGACCGCCCGCGCGCAGGCCCGCCGCCTCCGGCGAGACCCGGTCATGCCAGTGCCGCAGCGCCGCACCGAGTTCTGTGGCTGCCATAACGGACAGTGTGCATCATCTCGTACGAACCGGTCCTGGCCCTGGCAGTCCTATGACCTGTCAGCGGCGTCACCGGCGATGGGGGTCGGCGTAAGGGCTCGTCGACTGGCGTACGGACTCGACGACGGGCCGCATGGCCGGTCCGGCCACGTAGTGACGACCTCGTGCCTGCCCCTGCGGCATCAGCCACTTGAGCCGGCACATCTCGCCACCCGCGTCGGAGAGCGCCGGCACGTAGGTCATCGCTCGCCGGTGGCTCTCGACCTCGCGCACCGTGGCGTCGCCGGTCTCCAGCGGGGTCTCCCCGGCCATGAGCGCCTCGACGTCGTCGACGGACGTCGCGTACCCCTCGATGGTGTTCGAGCCGACGATGGCCCTGGCTGTGAGACTGCGGCGCGACTGCTTCGTCCACCGCTCCTGAGGGCGGAGGTGCATGCGGAGCTCGTGTCGCATCTGCTCACATCATGAGTCATGCAGTCAAACGTGCCATGTCGATGGTTCGCCGTGACGGGATCGGCTCAAAGTCACTCGCCGGGTGGGAAGGCGGTGGCGAGGGTGAGGTGGCGCCAGCGGGCTGCTTCCTCGGCCCGGGCGCGGGACGACTGGTCGGCGAGGGTCAGGGCGTCCTCGCCCATGAGGAGGCGTAGCGGGAGGTCGTCCAGGGTGACGACGTCGAGGAGGACGCGGGCGGCGCGGGCCGGGTCGCCGGGGGCCGAGCGGTCGAAGCCGGCGCGGCGGTAGTTCATGGCGCCGACGGTCTGCTCGTAGTCGGGGCCGACCTGCGGGATGTGCATGGACGAGCCGGCCCAGTCCGTACGGAACGCGCCGGGCTCGACGATGGTGACCTTGACGCCGAACGGCTTGACCTCGTTGTTGAGCACCTCGGAGAAGCCTTCGACGGCGAACTTGGCCGACTGGTACGCCGCCAGCCCGGGCGAGCCGCCCACCCGGCCCCCGATCGAGGAGAACTGGATGAAGTGGCCCGAGCGCTGGGCGCGCAGGACGGGCAGGGCGGCCTTGGTGACGTTGACGACGCCGTAGAAGTTGGTCTCGACCTGGGCGCGGAAGTCGTCGTCAGGGGTCTCCTCGATGGGTGAGGAGTTGGCGTAGCCGGCGTTGTTGACGACGACGTCGAGCCGGCCGAACGCGGTGACCGCCTCCTGGACGGCGGCGCGGGCGGCGGCGGCGTCGGTGACGTCGAGGGCGAAGGTGCGGGCGCGGTCGCCGTACCGCTGGACGAGGTCGTCGAGCCGGTGCGGGTCGCGGGCGGTGGCGAGCACGTGGTCGCCGCGCTCCAGCGCGGCCTCGGCGAGGGCGCGGCCGAAGCCGCGCGAGCTGCCGGTGATGAGCCAGGTGGTGGTCATGGTGGTCCTCACGAAATAAGTGTCACTCTTCTGTGGCAGTAAGTTAGGTATATGCCACGCATGTGCGTCTGTCAAAGAGGGATGTGTCACAGTGCGCGTAGACTGATCAGGTGATGAGAGCCGACGCCGCGCGTAACCTGAGGGCGGTCCTGCGTACGGGCGCTCGCCTGCTGGCCGAGGACCCGGCGACGAGCATGAGCGCCATCGCCGCCGCGGCCGGGGTCGATCGCAGGACCGTCTACCGCCGCTTCCCCACCCGTGAGGCGCTGCTCGCCGCCGTCTTCCAGACCAAGCTCGACGGCTCGGAGCGGGTGCTCGACGAGGCCAGGCTGGTGGAGGCGCCCGTGGCGGTGGCGCTGCACCGCTACGTCGAGGGCATCATCCCGGTCAGCAGGGAGTGGCCGGTGGACGTGCGGCGGATGATGCGCGCCGACCCGACGGCCGACGTGCGCCGGAACGAGCAGAGCGGGCGGCTCGACCGGTTCGTGCGGCGGGCCGCCGACGAGGGGCTGATCCGCGGCGACGTGCCGGTGGCGTGGGCCCGCGCGATGCTGGACGACCTCGTCGACACCGCCGCCCACCGCTTCCCCGACCTCGACCCGCCGCAGGCCGCCGACCTGGTCGTGCGGAGCTGGCTCGGCGGCGTCGGCCACGGCTGATCCGTTCACAACGGGAGAGCACGGCTGATCCGCTCGCGACGGGAGGGCACGGCTGATCCGCTCGCGACGGGAGGGCACGGCTGATCCGCTCACAGCGCGAGAGGCGGATTTGTGCGTCTCTACCTGGGGAAATCACGGATTGCGGGCGGGAAAGCGATCACCGTAAGGTGAGGCGTCCCGACCCGAGCGGAGTGGTGATGCGCGAGCCGGAGCCGACGGCGGCTGATCAGTGGTCCACCTGGCCGACCGAGCCCGAGCCGCCGCGCTGCTGGCCGGGGCTCGGCGACGAGCATCGCGGTGACGGGTTCCACATCGACCGCAAGGGCGTCAAGAGCGTCGCGGGGCAGATCGTCGGCCTGTCGTTCGGCATGCGGCGCTTCGACGGGGTCCAGGACGCCGGCCCCGGAGTCCCCGAGGGCGAGTGGCTGCTGCCGTACCACCTCGGCCTGATGCTCTCCTCCGCCGCGCACGCCGTGGACGTGTTCTGGCGGGACCTGCACGCCGAGGTCGGCGTGGCCGGCCTGCTGATCGAGCGGGCGTCCTCCCGCTACGACCTCGCCGACGACCCCAAGCTCGGCGACGTCCCCGACTCCACTCTGAAGGAGCGGCTGCCGATCACGGGCGACCGCAACCACCTGAGCGACCTCTACCCGAACGGCAGCATCGACCTGAAGCTGCCCGGCACGTCGTACGACGTCGGCCACCTGACGGCAAGCCAGGCGCAGTGGAGCGTGTCCACCCTGCCCAGCGCCGCGGGCGCGGCCGGCATGATCTTCGGGCGGATGCCGGAGCCGCTGGTCGACGTGGCCAACCTGCTGCTCCGCCGGGCCCAGGACCTGCGCGACGCCCCCTGGTACGGCGCCGCCGCCGACCGGGCGCAGGGCGTGCTGCGGCAGATCTACGCCAACGCCACGGCGCTGGCCGCCGTCTCCGGCCGGCTGGACGCCGCGGCCCGCTCGTTCGTGGAGATCAGCGACTGGTGCAGGAAGAACTTCGAGCGGGTGGCCGACCCCGATCGCGGCGTCCTGCACGAGACCTTCGACTTCGGCGGCACGCCGGACAGCCGGGCCAGAGACTTCCTCGCGCGGGCGAACAGCGCGTACATGGAGGTCTACGACAGCATGCCCAAGCGGATCGCCGAGGACCTCCCGGGGCTCCAGGTGACCGACCGGGACGTGGGCGCGGAGGGCAGGAGGTTTCTCGAACTGCGGCTCCGTGCCGAGGAGAGCCTGGCCGACAACCTGGCGGACGGCCCGCAGTGGTGGGTGGACCACGAGGAGGTCTTCGAGGGGCGCCGGCAGGCGGAGAAGGAGTACGGCTGAGCAGGCGTCGTGAAATCGGACACCGAATGGACCGCCGCTTTCCGGCCGGTGTCCATCGGCACCGGCAGGTGGACACGGCGAAACGAAGAAAGGATATTGGAAGGAAAGCGGAGGTGTTTTCATGCGCGTACGCCTTGACCATCTCGTCTGCTGGGTCTCCGATCAGCTCGTCTCGCTCCATTTCTACGAGCACGTGATCGGACTGCCCGGGGTGCGGGCCGAGGAGTTCCGTGAGGGGAAGGCACCGTTTCCCAGCGTGCGGATCACGCCGACGTGCATCCTCGACCTGATGTCCTTCGAGGTGACGCGGGGCGTGGACGAGGGCACCGGGGTGCACGGCAGCGCCGGGCACCAGATCAACCATTTCTGCCTGGCGTTCGGAAAAGAGGATTTCGACGCCCTCAAGCTACGCCTCAAGAAACACCGGGTGGAGATCACCGGCACCGGCACGAACTCGTTCGGTGCGCAGGGCATCGCGCCGGAGACTATCTATTTCCCTGATCCCGACGGGAACGTGATCGAGGCCCGATACTACGAGTGAGCCTGGCGCGTACGGCGCGGCGCGCGACGGGGCCCATGTCCTCCAGGGCCGTCACCAGCACCGCCAGCTGTTCGAGCGCGTCGAGCGCCTGCGCCGCGCCGTCGCCGTCGACGCCCTCGTAGAGCTCAAGCCCCACGAACGCCGCCGCCGTGGCCTTGGCCAGCCCCGCGACGTCCACGAACTCGGCCAGCGGCGAGTTCGTCAGCACCCGCGCGAGCGCCTGCTCGACCTCGGCGATCCACAGGTTGAGCCCGGCGACCACGGCGGGCGCCAGCTTCTCGTCGGTCTGGCTGCCGGCGAGGAGCTGCGCCAGCGCCGCCACGTTGCCCTCGGCGGCCTCTTCCGCGTGCACCTCGCGGCCGAGGTCGAGCAGCTCGCGCAGGGTGGTGACGGCGGCGAAGCGGTCGCGGTAGCGCTCGACGCGGCGGGTCGAGCCGTGGGCGCAGGCGGCCGACAGGAGCTGGTCGACGCTGCCGAAATGGTAGAAGACCAGGGCCTGGTTGACGCCCGCCGCGGCGGCGATGGCGCGTGCCGACGCGCCGGACATGCCGGACGTGCTGAGCGTCTCCAGCGCCGCTTCGAGCAGCTTCGTACGTGTGTCGGCCACCGCTCCCACTCCGTGCCGGTCAACGACGGGCGTCCTCCCGTCTGGGCCTCACGCTAGCGGGAACACCGTGCTCCGCGACGTCCACGTACGAGACGGTGAAGCTGCCCCAGTAGCCGAAGACGCGGCCGAGCCACGGGTTCGACACGGTCACCGCGATCCTGAACCGCTCGGCCTGCTCGTCGTAGTGCTCGGTGACCACGGCGGCGCCGGTGGCGGCGGCGGGCAGCGGCAGCGCGAGCGGGCCGAGCAGGCGCTGGCGGCCCGAGCGGATGACCAGGCCGCCCCGGTCGTCCACGGAGAGCGCCAGGGGGACGGCGAGGTGCTGGTGGGTGCCCAGGTAGTCGACGATCTCCCCTTGGACGGGGTCGTAGATCATGGTGGCGTCGAAGCGGCTGCTGGGGAAGGTGCGGACGAAGGTGACGGTCTCGCGGCCGTAGGAGTCGGCGTACGGGTAGTTCTCGATGGTGAACGGCAGGTTCGTGCCGGTGTCGGTGGCGAGGATGTTGCGGCGGCGGCCCAGGGAGAGGAACGGGCGGACGGCGGGGCCCGCGTTCCAGACCCGGTTCATCACGCCGGTGCCGACGCAGGCCTCTCCTGAGTCGAGTCCGACGCCGAAGCGGCGCTGGAGCTGAGGGTGGAGGCGGTCGAAGCGGGCGCCGAGCGCGCGCTGGAAGATCGAGGGCATGGCGGCTCCTGACGTTCGGGGCGGTGACGGTGGTGGTGGCGGACGCAGCGGCGGGCGGCGGGGGTGCCGGGGAGCGGCGGCCAGAGCAGGGCGGCGATGAGCACGGTCAGGGCCGCCCAGAGGGGGAGCGCGCAGCCGGCCGCGACGACGGCGGACGCGCGGACGGCGACCTCCCCGAGCGCCCGCCGCAGCAGGCGCTCCGGGCTGACGCCGGTCTCCAGCCACAGGCGCAGCCGGTCGAAGGACCAGGCGGTGGCCCACCACATGAGGCGGCGGGGCAGCAGGCGGGGGCGGTAGTCGTAGGAGGTGAGGAAGCGCGTGCCGGCCGGGGTGGGCAGGTAGCGCCAGTAGCCGGCGCCTGAGCGGATCGGCGACAGCGGGTGGGTGGAGCCGAAGCGCAGCGCCGACGTACGGGTGCCGTCGGCGGCGTGCCGGTCGCCCGAGGCGATGGCCGTTCCGCTGATGCCCAGCGTCGAATAGCGCAGGCGGCCGGAGCCGAGCGCGGTGATGCGGCCGAAGCGCAGGTCCCAGCGCTGGTGCAGCTCCAGGCTCTGGGTGGCCTGCCAGATCCGGTCGATGTCGGCGCTGATCAGGGTCTCGACGTAGAGGGGCATGGCGCACGTCCCGGTGTTTTTGAGCGACTGCTTAAGGCGACCGTACGACGATTTGAGCGATCGCTCAAGTGCTCGGAAGTGTCGGACTCGTCTGGTACACAGGCGGCATGGGTGTGACCGTGGATGAGTTCCTTGAGCTGCTGGACGAGTTGCCCGAGGTGCGCACGAACCATGCGGGCGAGTGGATCGGCCTCAAGGTGCGCGGCAAGGGCTTCGGCTACCTGTGGGAGGCCACCGAGACCGTCGGGCTCAAGGCGACCATCGAGGAGCAGATCGCGCTGGTCAACGAGCGGCCCGAGGTGTTCGAGGTGCAGTTCACCGCCGGGCGGTTCGGCTGGGTCGTGGTGCACCTCGACAAGATCGACATCGACGAGCTGCTTGAGCTGGTGGCCGAGGCGTGGTGCCTGACCGCGCCCAAGCAGCTCGTGGCCGACTTCGAGGCGAACCACCCGATCGGGCAACGGGTGCAATCCGGGTAATCTCGGGCAGCGTGACCTTCGTGAACGTCCGCCTGCGCGCGTGGCGCGACGACGACGCCCCCGCGGTGCTGCGTGCCTTCCAGGCCCCCGACCTGCGCCCGCAGGCTCCCTGGCCGATCGTCACGCTCACCGACGCCCGCGGGTGGATCGCCTCGTGGGAGGGGGTCGGTCACGCCTTCGCCATCGTGGAGCAGGGCGTCGGAGTGAGTGTCGGGGTGGGTGTCGGCCAGGAGGGTGCGCGAGGCGCCCCAGCGGACGACTCGGCGGACGGCGCGGGGGAGCGGGTCGTCGGAAACGTGGCGGTGACCAGGATCGACGATCACCGTAACGGCTGGGTGTCCTACTGGGTCGTGCCCGAGGCCAGGGGGCGCGGGGTCGCGGTGGCGGGCGTCGAGCTGCTCGCGCGGTGGGCGTTCGAGGAGCGCGGGCTGTTCCGCTTGGAGCTGGGCCACCGCACCACCAACGCGGCCTCGTGCCGGGTCGCCACCAAGGCCGGCTTCCTGCCTGAGGGCGTCGAGCGCGGCAAGCTCGTCCATGAGGGCGTGCGCTACGACGTCGAACGGCACGCCCGCCTGGCCACCGACCCCGCTCTGTCACGCTCGCTTGGTCACTGACCCACTCTGGCACGCCCCCGCTGGCCCCTCGCCTGGTCACGCAGGGGTGTCCTGAACTAACCTTTTCGGGTGGACAGCGAGAGTCTGGCCGCAGCCGGGCTGCTGGCGGCCCTTGGTCGGGCGTCGGAGATTCTCGCCGAGTTACGCCACCCGTTCGTGCGCAGCGCCCCCTTCTCCTACTTCTTCCCGCCCGCGGGCGCCCGCGTCGGCACCGCGCTCACCCTGCCCGACGGCCGCGAGCTGCGCTTCGAGGTGTCGATCCGGGCGGCGGGCGGCGCCTTCCACGTCGAAGGCGGGGTCGCGGCCGAGGACGAGGGGCTGCTGACGCTGCCGCGCAAGAGCGTGCCGGGCATCCACGACGGTCTCGCCGTCTTCGAGGACTACGCGGGGGAGGTGGCGGCGCCGGCGTCGCGGTTCATCGAGCAGCTGCTGGAGGAAATTGTCTGACAACTAGACGCTGACTGTCTTATTGTCTGACAATGTTCGCCATGAGAACCGGACCATTCGCCGTGGTCGGCGCCGCCGTGCTCTGGGGCACCGCGGGCACCGCAGGACTGCTCGTCTCCGCCGACTCCGTCGCCCTGGCCGCCGCCCGCCTGATCATCGGCGGCGCCGCGCTCGCGCTCGCGGCGGGAGCCGGCCTGCGGCGCGTGCTCAGGCCGGGGCTGCTGCTGGGGGCCGTGGCGGTGGCGGCGTACCAGCTGTGCTTCTTCGCGGCCGTGGGCCGCACCGGCGTCGCCATCGGCACGGTCGTCGCCATCGGCAGCGGCCCCGTCTTCACCGGGCTGCTGTCGTGGATCCTGCACGGGCGGCGCCCGACCGGCCGGTGGACGGTCGCGACCACGGCGGCCATCTGCGGCTGCGCGGCGCTCATCGCGGGCGGTGGCGCCCAGGCGGGGGCGCAGGTGGTCGCCGGCGTCCTGCTCGCGCTGCTGGGCGGCCTGCTGTACGCCTTCTACGCGGTCACCGCGGCCCGCGCGATCGACCAGGGCCACGAGTCGAACGCCGTGATGGGGCTGATGTTCGGCGGTGCCGCGCTGCTCATGCTGCCGGTGCTCGCGCTGAGCGGCGTCGGCTGGCTGGCCGAGCCGCGCGCGCTGCTCGCCGTGCTCTACCTCGGCCTCGGTACCACGGCGCTGTCCTACTTCCTGTACGGCCGCGGCCTGCGCACCACCCCGGTCGCCACGGCCGCCACCCTGGCCCTGGCCGAGCCGGCCGTGGCCGCGCTGCTCGGCCTGGTGGTGCTGGGCGAGCGGCTGGCCCCGGTGTCGATCGCCGGGCTGGTGCTGCTGGGGCTGAGTCTCGTGGCGGTGGCCGTACCGGAAAGGGAGCTAGAGTCGCAGCCGTGACGTTGCCGCTCAGACCCGTCTCCACCGTCGGCGCGCTCGCCGACGCCCTGCGCAGCAGGGTGTTGTCGGGTGAGATCCCGCCCGGCACCACGCTGCCCGAGCAGGAGATCGCCGCCTCCTACGGCGTCGCCAGGCCGACCGTGCGCGAGGCGCTGGCGAGGCTGGTGCACGAGGGGCTGCTGCGCCGCGAACGCCACCGCAGCGCCTATGTCCCGGAAGTGACGCTTTCGGACCTGGAAGACCTCATGTACGTCCGCCGCCCCCTGGAGGACCTCATGGCCGGCGCGCTGGCCGGCCGGAGGGTCCCAGGCGCGCAGGCCGCGCTCGACAGGATGGCCGCCCTGCCCGCCGACGCGCCGTGGTCGGAGGCGGTGGCCGAGCACATGGCCCTGCACGAGGCGCTCATCGAGGCGGTCGGCAGCCCGCGGCTGGAGCGGCTCTACGGCGCGCTCGCGGCCGAGACCCGGCTCGGGCTGGTCCGGCTGCGCGCCGTCTACAAGGACCGTGACGTGCTCGTGGACGAGCACCGCGAGCTGCTCGACGCCATCGCGAACGGCCCCGCGGAGGCGGCGCGGGCGGCGGTGGCGGCGCATCTCAGCCACTCCTGGGGCGGTGACTGATCTTCCGTGTGGTGCTCGCATCGGCACCTTTGAGTGCGAACCCTTGCGGGAGTGGCCCGTAACTCGCAAGAATCGCGGCCATGCACGGCAATCCGATGCCGGACTCCTACGTGTATGTCACGGAAGAGGGCGTCACTCGTCACTATGCGGACGGTAGCGTCGAGGCCCTCGCCTGGGAGGACGTGGTGGAGGTCCGTGTCGTCACCGAAGCCGGCGAAGACGTCCTCTACATCCTGCTCGACCGCGAGGGGGAGGGCTGCGTCGTGCCGCGCTCGGCCACGGACGCCACGTTTCTCGCCCGCCTGCGTTACCTGCCGGATTTCGACGTCGACCGGCTGACGCTGGCCGCCGACTCGGCGCACGACGGGGTGGTGGTGGTCTGGCGCAGCCCGGATCCGCCGTCGGCGCTGCCTGACCTCGAATACGACTAGGACGCCGTTTCGCGCGGCCGGGCGCTTGCGTCCGCGTAGCCGCATCCCATAACGGAAATCGACCGAAATTCCCTGGCAAAACTCCTGCCGACTCTTGCCACTTATGGACCGTTCCGTCAACCCCTGGGCCGGTCTATCAATCGTCCGATTGTGGACATATGTCGTTATTCCCCAGCTCGGAACGGATCTTTACTCTTTAGTGGGGGCCGCCGCCCTTTGTTCACGTGGGACTTGTCAACCCATGTGGTGCAAGGAACGTCAAGTTATCGCGGTGAACGGAGTTGACAGGGTGGTGCTATGAGGGTGGGGACTGGGGAGTCCGCTGTCGTGCTCCTCGAGGCCGTACCGCGCCGCGCGTCGAGCATCTGGACGCGTGCGTACTTACGGCTCCTGCTGTACGGCGACACGACCTGCGTACTCCTGGCATGCGTGTGCGTGCTGGGCATCAGGTTGCTCGCCGGGTCGTACATTCCGGTGGCCGAGTTCCTGCTGGGAGCCGGCCTCGTCATCGCCTGGCCGATGGCGCTGATGCTGGGCGGTGCCTACCGCCAGCGCGCCAACGGGGAGGGCACCGAGGAGTTCAAAGCGGTTTTCAACGGCGGAGCCGGGCTGATGGCCGCCGTCGCGATCATGGCGTACGCCACGCAGACCGCCATCGCCCGCAGCTTCGTGATGGCGATGCTGCCGCTGGCGCTGCTGGCCACGCTGTTCTACCGCTACCGGATGCGCAAGCGCCTGCACCGCAGGCGAGCGGCGGGCGAGTACCTGCGCCAGGTGATCGCGGTCGGGCACCGGGAGTCGATACTCGACCTGGTCATGCAGTTCAGGCGGCAGCCGTACCACGGGATGCGGGTCGTGGGGGCCTGCCTGCCCGATCACGCGCCCGACCTGGACCTCGACGGCATCCCGGTGCTGGGCACGTTCGCCGACGTGGCGCGCGTGGTCGAGCGGGAGGGGGCCGACGCCGTGGCCGTGCTGGCCTGTCCCGAGCTGGACGGGGCGGCGCTGCGCCGGCTGGCGTGGAGCCTGGAGAGCGCGCGTACGGACCTGTTCGTCGCGCCGGCCCTGCTCGACGTGGCAGGGCCGCGCATCAGCATCAGGCCGGTAGCCGGAATGCCACTGCTTCACGTGGAACATCCCGAGTTCGACGGCACGCGGCAGTTCGTGAAGAGCGTCTTCGACCGCGTGGTCGCCGGGCTCGCGCTCCTGCTGTTCGCGCTGCCGCTGCTGGGGATCGCGCTGCTGATCCGCGCGACCAGCGACGGCTCCGCGCTGTTCCACCAGACCAGGATCGGCCGGGGCGGCAGGGAGTTCCGCCTGGTCAAGTTCAGGACGATGGTCGTGGACGCGGAGAAGCTCAAGGGCACGCTGCTGGAGGCGAACGAGTTCGACGGCGTGCTGTTCAAGATAAGGAACGATCCAAGGATCACGCGAGTAGGCGCTTTCCTGCGGAAATACTCCCTCGACGAGCTGCCGCAGCTGCTGAATGTCCTGCGCGGCGAGATGTCCCTGGTCGGCCCGCGCCCGCCGCTGCCGGAGGAGGTCGGCAAGTACGGCACCGACGTGCACCGCCGCCTCGCCGTCAAGCCGGGCATGACCGGCCTGTGGCAGGTCAGCGGCCGCTCCGACCTGACCTGGGAGGAGTCCGTACGCCTCGATCTGCGTTATGTGGAGAACTGGTCGCTCATCCTCGACCTGCAGATCCTGTGGAAGACCTGGTCGGTCGTCACCCGCGGAGAAGGGGCTTACTAGCGGTGAAAGCACTCGTGCTCGCCGGAGGGTCGGGCACCCGGCTGAGACCCATCACGCACACCTCGGCCAAGCAGCTGGTCCCCGTCGCCAACAAGCCGGTGCTCTTCTACGGCCTGGAGGCGATCGCCGAGGCCGGCATCACGGAGCTGGGGCTGGTCGTCGGCGACACGCACGCGGAGATCGAGGCGGCGGTCGGCGACGGGTCGGCGTTCGGGCTGCGGGCGACGTACCTGCGGCAGGAGGCGCCGCTCGGGCTGGCGCACGGCGTGCTGATCGCCAGGGAGTTCCTGGGCGACGAGGACTTCGTCATGTACCTCGGCGACAACTTCATCGTCGGCGGCATCAGCGAGCTGGTGGGCCGCTTCGCGCGGGAACGTCCGGCCGCGCAGATCATGCTCACCAAGGTCGCCGATCCGCGCCAGTTCGGGGTGGCCGAGCTGGACGCCGAAGGCCGGGTGATCGGGCTGGAGGAGAAGCCCGAGCGGCCCAAGAGCGACCTGGCCCTGGTCGGCGTCTACCTGTTCAGCCCGGCCGTGCACGACGCGGTCGCCGAGCTGAAGCCGTCGTGGCGGGGCGAGCTGGAGATCACCGACGCCATCCAGTGGCTCATCGAGGCGGGGCTGCGGGTGGAGTCCTCGCTCGTCTCCGGATACTGGAAGGACACCGGAAACGTCACCGACATGCTGGAGGTCAACCGGCTCGTGCTGGAATCGGTCGAGCGCAGCGTCGGAGGGCGGGTGGACGCCGGCAGCGAGCTGATCGGCCGGGTGGTCGTCGAACCCGGCGCGGTGGTCGAAAGCTCGCGGGTGGTCGGCCCCGCCATCATCGGCGCGGGCGCGCTCGTCCGCGACAGCTACGTCGGGCCGTTCACCTCCATCGGCGCCGCCTGCACGGTCACCGGCAGCGAGATCGAATACTCGATCGTGCTGCCGCGAGCGTCGATCGCCGGGGTCGGTCGCATCGAGGCATCGCTGATCGGCCACGACGTCGAGGTCACCCCGGCGCCCAACACGCCAAGAGCCCACCGCCTCGTGCTGGGCGATCACAGCAAGGTACAGATCAGTTCCTGACATCCTCCCCCCTCGTGAACGAGGGGGATTCCCACGGTCGCCCGTCCCACGGAGGTATCTGATGACAAGAGTCCTGGTGACGGGGGGCGCGGGGTTCATCGGCTCGCACTTCGTCCGCACCCTTCACGACGCGTACGTGACCGTGCTCGACCTGCTCACCTACGCCGGCGACCGGGCCAACCTCGACGGGGTGCGCCACGAGTTCGTGCACGGCGACATCTGCGACGCCGAGCTGCTCGCCCGCGTGGTGCCCGGGCACGACCTGGTGGTGAACTTCGCCGCCGAGTCGCACGTGGACCGCTCGATCGAGGGCGCCGCCGCGTTCATGCGCACCAACGCGCTCGGCACGCAGACGCTGCTCCAAGCCTGCCTGGACGCCGGGGTGCCGAAGGTGGTGCAGGTGTCCACCGACGAGGTCTACGGGTCGATCGACGTCGGCTCGTGGGACGAGAGCGCGCCGCTGCGGCCGCGCTCGCCGTACGCGGCCTCGAAGGCGAGCGGCGATTTGATCGCGCAGGCGTACGCCATCACCCACGGCCTGAACGTGTCGATCACCCGGTGCGGCAACAACTACGGCCCCGGGCAGTATCCGGAGAAGATCATCCCGTTGTTCGTGACCCGGCTGCTCGGCGGCGGCACCGTGCCGCTCTACGGCGACGGCGGCAACGTCAGGGACTGGGTGCACGTCGAGGACCACTGCGCCGGCATCCGCCTGGTCGCCGAGAAGGGCGAGCCCGGCGAGGTCTACCACATCGCCGGCACCGCCGAGCTGACCAACAAGGAGCTGACCGCGCGGCTGCTGGAGGCGTGCGGGTGCGGCTGGGACCGGGTCGAGTACGTCGCCGACCGCAAGGGCCACGACCGCAGGTACTCGCTGGACGACAGGAAGCTGCGGGCGCTCGGCTACCGGCCGGGGATCCCGTTCGACAAGGGGCTGCGTGAGACCGTCCGCTGGTACGCCGAGCACCGGGACCGGTGGAGCGCGTGATCGCCCGCTTACGCCGGGAGGCGGCATGAGGTGGCTCATCACCGGGGGCGGCGGCATGCTGGCCACCGACGTGCTCGACCGGGCGGCGCTGACCGGGGAGCCGGTGCTCGCGCTCGGCCGCTCGGAGCTCGACGTGTCCGACCGGCGGGCCGTCCGCGACTTCGTGTGCGCCTACCGGCCGCGCGTGGTGGTCAACTGTGCCGCGTGGACGGCGGTGGACGACGCCGAGGCCCATCCCGACGCGGCCCTGCGCGTCAACGGGCGGGCGGTGGGCTGGCTGGCCGAGGCGTGCTCGCGGGCCGGGGCGCGGCTGGTGCACGTGTCCACCGACTACGTCTTCGACGGCGCCTCGCCGCTGCCCTATGGGGAGGACGCGCCGGCTGCGCCGGTCAACGCGTACGGGCGGAGCAAGCGGGCGGGGGAGCTGGCGGCCCTTGAGCACGGGCACTACGTGGTGCGCACGGCCTGGCTCTACGGCGCCGCCGGGCCGAACTTCGTCCGGACCATGATCGGGCTGGCGGGTGAGCGGGACACCGTGGACGTCGTGGACGACCAGCGCGGCCAGCCGACGTGGACGGCGGACCTCGCCGACTACCTGGTGCGCCTGGCGCAGTCCGACCTGCCGCCCGGCGTCTACCACGGCACCAGCGCCGGCGAGACGACCTGGTACGGCCTGGCCAGGGAGATCTTCGCGCTGCTCGGCCGCGACCCGGAGAGGGTGCGTCCCGTGCCCTCGGAGGCGTTCCCCCGCCCGGCCCGCCGCCCGGCCAACAGCGTCCTCGCCCACACCCGAGCGGACCCGCTCCGCCACTGGCGCGACGCCTTGCACGCCGCCTGGCCGGTCCTGACCCGCGGTCGCCGGTGCAGCACCGTGTAGGCGCTTCAGGCGCGGGGGCCATGCGGCCAGCCACCTCCGCCGGCCGTGCCGCCACCGCCCGGTCCGCCGCGACCGCGGCGTCCCCCTGGCCTGCCCGTGCGGCGTGGCCGTATCCGGCCACGTCAGCGGGGCTGTGGGGTGTCACGTTTCCGGGGCTGGGAGCGATATCCCAGGGACACCCAGGGGGACGGATGACGAAATTTCCGGATCGGACCGGCAGAAAAGCGTTATTCGGCACCGTGCTGGACGCCCTGACCATGAGCCAGGTGATCGAGCGCTGCGTGGCGGCCGTGGCGGAGCGGCGCCCGCTGACCATCGGCGTGGTGAACGCCGCCAAGGTCGTCAACATGCGCACCGACGCGGGCCTGCGGCGCTCGGTGCTCGACAGCGACCTCGTCCTGGCCGACGGGCAGTCCGTGGTGTGGGCGGCGCGGCTGCTCGGCCACCGGGTCCCCGAGCGGGTCGCGGGCATCGACCTGTTCACGGAGCTGATGGCCGAGGGAGGACGGCGCGGCCTCAGGGCGTACTTCCTCGGCGCGACCGACGAGGTGCTCGCCGACATGCTGGCCGAGGTACGCCGCCGCTATCCGGGACTGGCCGTGGCCGGCTCGCGCAACGGCTACTTCCCCGACGAGGAGTCGGCACGGGTGGCGGCCGAGATCGCCGCGTCCGGGGCCGACCTGCTGTTCCTCGGCATCACCTCGCCGAAGAAGGAGATCTTCGTCCGCGAGTGGGGCCCGAGCACGGGCGCGTGGGTGATCCACGGGGTGGGCGGCTCGTTCGACGTGCTGGCCGGGCGCACCAGGCGGGCGCCGGTGCGCTGGCAGCGGCTCGGCCTGGAATGGCTCTACCGCATGGTGCAGGAGCCGGCCAGGCTCGGCCCCCGGTACGTGCGGACCAACGGCAGATTCCTGCTCCTGGTGCTCCGGGAGTGGGCCGGTGTCAGACGCAGGATCGAGGAGACGACGTGACGGATCACCGGATCGCTCTGCTGAGCTCCGGACATCAGGACTTCGTGACCGGCATGGTGGACCTCGCCGTACGCGGGCTGCCCTTCGCGTACGAGGACGGCGAGTTCGTGTTCACCCGCCGTGCCAGGCGAGAGCCAGGCGGCACGTGGACGGCGGTGCCGGAGGGACGCAGCATCCGTTACGCGGCGATCGTCGCGCTCGGCGTGGCCACCCTCGACGAGCACCGGCAGCGCGCGGCCCTGGCCGGCGACGACGTGCACGACCTGGTGGGCGCCCTGGTCAAGCGGCTGCCCGAGGTGAGCGGCGTCGGGGATGCGGCGCTGATCTGCTGGGCGGCGGCCGAGACGGGCCACGCGGACCTCGGCAGGGCGCTCGACCGGCTGGACGAGCTGGACACCGCACCCCATCTGCACACCGTCGAGGCCGCGTGGGCCCTGGCCGCCCTGGTCGCGGCCAGGGTGGGGGACGCGCGCCTGGAACGTGCCCGCGCGCGCCTGCTCGGCGGGCTCGCGGGCAACCGCCTCTATCCGCACGCGCTCGGCGAAGGGCCGCTGGTGCCGCGTTACCGCGCCCACGTCGGCTGCTTCGCCGACCAGGTCTATCCGCTGCAGGCGCTGGCCAGGCTGCACGCCGCCACCGGCGACGACGCGGCGCTGGAAGCCGCCGAGCAGGTGGCGCGGGGCATCTGCGCCGCCCAGGGGCCGGACGGCGAGTGGTGGTGGCACTACGACGCGCGGACGGGGTCGGTGGTCGAGGGCTTCCCCGTCTACTCCGTGCACCAGCTCTCCATGGGGCCGATGGCGCTGCTCGACCTGGCCGACGCGGGCGGCACCGCGTACGTGGCCGAGATCGAGAAGGGGCTCGGCTGGATGATGGCGCGGCCCGGGTTCGTGCGTGACGACCTCGCGCTGACCTGGCGCAAGGAGGCCAGGAACGACCCGCGCAAGCTCGTACGCGGCCTGCGCGCGGCGGCGACGGGGGTGCACCGGGGGCTGCGGCTCGGGGTGCTCGACCGGCTCTACCCGCCGGTGGCCGTGGACCGGGAGTGCCGGCCGTACGAGCTGGGCTGGCTGCTCCACGCATGGCTGACCAGAAGCGGACAAACATCGTGACTTCCGGCTAATTGCATGCGATAGATCGAATTCCGGGCTCGGGGGAGTTTCGCTCTTGGAGGGGGTCCTCGTGGTGAGACGGCTTTGCCGTGCGCTCTTATCCACCCTGTCAGCCACACTGCTGATCACGACCGGTTCAGTGTTCGTCGCCTCGCCCGCCGCGCAGGCGCTGCCCGCCAGCTTTCAGCGGCAGGTCGTCTTCAGCGGGCTGACCAATCCGTCGAACATCGAGTTCGCCTCCGACGGCCGGGTGTTCGTGGCCGAGAAGAGCGGCCTGATCAAGGTTTTCGACTCGCTGAGCGACACCACACCGAGCGTCTACGCCGACCTGCGCACGCAGGTGCACAACTTCTGGGACCGCGGCCTGCTCGGCTTGGCCCTGCACCCGGACTTCCCCGACGACCCGCGCATCTACGTCCTGTACTCCTACGACGCCGTGCCAGGCGGCACCGCGCCGCGCTGGGGATCGCCCGGCGCGACCGCCGACCCCTGCCCGACCCCGCCGGGCCCGACCGGCGACGGCTGCCTGATCACCGGCCGGCTGTCCACGCTGACGCCATCGGGCACGGGCGGCGCGATCGTCGAGACGCCGCTGATCACCGACTGGTGCCAGCAGCACCCCAGCCACTCGGTCGGCGACCTCGCGTTCGGCCCCGACGGCATGCTGTACGCCAGCGGCGGCGACGGCGCCAGCTTCAACTTCGCCGACTACGGCCAGGACAACCTGACCGGCTCCGACATCACGCCGGACAACCCGTGCGGCGACCCGCCCTCGCCGGTGGGCACCGCGCTCACCCCGCCGGCCGCCGAGGGCGGCGCGCTGCGCTCGCAGGACCCGCGCACGACCGGCGACCCGACGGCGCTGAACGGCACCACGATCAGGATCGACCCGGACACCGGCGCCGCCGCCCCCGGCAACCCGAACGCCGGCAGCAGCGACCCCAACCTCGCCAGGATCGTCGCCTACGGCCAGCGCAACCCGTTCAGGATCACGATCAGGCCGGGCACCGGCGAGGTCTGGGCGGGCGAGGTCGGCTGGAACATCTATGAGGAGATCAACCGCATCGCCGACCCGACGGGCCCGGTGCGCAACTTCGGCTGGCCCTGCTACGAGGGCGCGGGCCGCCAGGGCGGCTACGACAACCTCAACCTGACGCTCTGCGAGAACCTGTACGCGGCGGGGTCGTCGGCCCACACGCCGCCGTACTTCGCGTGGAGCCACAACTCCAGGCCGGCGCCGAACGACCCGTGCCCGTCCGGCGGCTCGTCCTCCAGCGGCGTGGCCTTCTACGAGGGCGGCACCTACCCGCCGGCCTATGACGGGGCGCTGTTCTTCTCCGACTACAGCCGCTCGTGCGTGTGGGTGATGACCAAGGGCGCGAACGGCCTGCCCGACCCGGCCACCATCGCCACGTTCGACTCCGGCATCCCGGCCGTGGAGCTGGAGACGGGGCCGGGCGGCGACCTGTTCGCGGTCGACTACAACAACGGCCGCATCGTCCGCTACCTGTACGACAACACGCCCCCGGCCGCGGTCATCGGCGCCAGCGCCACCTCCGGCAGCGCCCCGCTCACCGTGAACTTCACCTCGGCGGGCTCGGGCGACGCCGACGGCGACCCGGTGACGTTCCGCTGGGACCTCGACGGGGACGGCGACTTCGACGACTCCACCGCGGCGAGCCCGTCGCACACCTACACCCAGCCCGGCTCGTACGTGGTCAAGCTGCGGGTCGACGACGGCCGGGGCGGCCAGGGCGACGCGACGGTGACGATCAACGTGAACAACACGGCGCCGGTCGCCGCCATCACGACCCCGTCGGCCGGCTACACGTGGGCGGTCGGCGACACGGTGACGTTCTCCGGCACCGGCACCGACGCCCAGGACGGCTCGATCCCCGGCTCCCGGATGTCGTGGCGGCTGATCCTGCACCACTGCCCGAGCACCTGCCACGAGCACGAGATCACCACCTACACCGGCGCGAGCGGCTCATTCGCGGCTCCCGACCACGAGTACCCGTCGCACCTGGAGCTCAGGCTGACCGTCACCGACGCGCACGGGCTCAGCGACACCGCGAGCGTGCTGCTGCAGCCGAAGACGGTCGAGCTGACCTTCCAGACCGAGCCGGCCGGGCTGCAGCTGGGCTTCAACGGCGAGCAGACGATCGCGCCCTTCACCAGGACGGTGATCGCAGGCTCGCACAACTCGGTCTCCGCGCCGTCGCCGCAGAGCGCCGACGGCCGGTCGTACACGCTGGAGTCCTGGTCGGACGGCGGCGCGGCGACGCACAATGTGACCGCGCCCGCCACGGCGGCGACGTACACGGCGACCTATGAGGAGGCTGAGGCCCCCGATGGCCTGGTGGCCGCGTACGGGATGAACGCCGGCGCCGGGACGGCCGTCACCGACGCCTCCGGCGCGGGCAACGACGGGACAGCCGCGAACACCTCGTGGGCCGTGACCGGCAAGTACGGCCAGGCACTCACCTTCAACGGCACCTCCAGCTGGGTCACCGTGCCCGATGACGGCTCGCTCGACCTGACGGACGGCATGACGCTGGAGGCGTGGGTGCGGCCGACCACGGTCACCGGCTGGCGGACGGTGCTGATGAAGGAGTTCGGCGCCGACCTGTCGTACGCGCTGATGGGCAGCGGCGGCAGCGGCCCCGGCGCGTTCGTCCACACCGCCTCGGGCGCCAACGCCCAGGCCCCGGCCAACCTGCCGCTGAACACGTGGAGCCACCTGGCCGCGACCTACGACGGGACGACGCTGCGGATGTACGTCAACGGCACGGAGGTCGCCACCAACTTCACCGGCGGCGACCTGCGCATCGGCACGGGCCCGCTGCGCATCGGCGGCAACGGCGGCTCCGGCGAGCACTTCGGCGGCCAGATCGACGAGGTACGCGTCTACGACAAGGCGCTCACCGCCGCCGAGATCGTCACCGACATGAACACCCCGGTCGGCCAGCAGGGCTCGCCCGACACGCAGCCGCCCACCGCGCCCGGCTCGCTGACGGCGGCGGGCGGCCCCGGCAGCGTCCAGCTCTCCTGGACGGCCGCCACCGACGACACCGGCGTGACCGGCTACACCGTGCACCGCTCGGAGACGGCCGGGTTCACCCCCTCAGGGGCCAACCAGGTGGGCTCGACGGCGGGCACGTCGTTCACCGACTCCGGGGTCGCGGCGGGCACGTACCACTACCGCGTGGTGGCCTTCGACGGGGCCGGCAACACGGGCCCGCCGTCCGGTGAGGCGTCGGCGGTGGTCACGGAGCCGCCGGGCGGGGACGGGCCGGTGGCCGCGTACGGGATGGACGCCGGGTCGGGCACCACCGTGGCGGACACCTCGGGTGGCCATGACGGCACGGCGACGGCCACGACCTGGACGGCCGGCAGGTACGGGCAGGCGCTGACGTTCAACGGCTCGTCCAGCTGGGTCACGGTGGCCGACGCGCCCGCGCTGCGGCTCACGGACGGCATGACCGTGGAGGCGTGGGTGCGGCCGACGACCGTCACGGGCTGGCGGACGGTGGTGATGAAGGAGTTCGGGGCCGATCTGGCGTACGCGCTGATGGGCAGCGGCGGCAGCGGCCCCGGCGCGTTCGTCCACACCACGTCGGGCGCCAACGCCCAGGCCCCTGCGAACCTGCCGCTGAACACCTGGAGCCACCTGGCGGCCACCTACGACGGCACGACGCTGCGGATGTACGTCAACGGCACGGAGGTCGCCACCAACTTCACCGGCGGCGACCTGCGGACCGGCACGGGCCCGCTGCGCATCGGCGGCAACGGCGGCTCGGGCGAGCACTTCGGCGGCCAGATCGACGAGGTGCGGATCTACGCCAGGGCGCTCACTCCCGCCGAGATCGTCACCGACATGAACACCCCCATCACATGACCGGATCAGCTCCTGCTGCTCTCGTCGCGCAGCCAGGTGGTGTAGTCGCCCGCGCGGATCGCGCGGGCGGCCCGCCTCCTGGCGAGCACGGCGACCAGCGCGAACAGCGCCGCCGCCGGGGCCAGCCACGGCCGCCTCGCCACGACGGCGAGCAGGTCGCGCGCCCCCGTGCGCTCGCCGGCCGTGGCGGCGGCCTGCTCCAGCTCGCTCACGCTGGTGACGGCCCGCACCCGGCGGCGCATCAGGTCGGCGAACGTGCGCGGCGGCCTGATCACGGCGCGGGCCCCGGGCACGATCACCCGTTCGCCGGGCTCGAACGCGAGCGAGGCGGAGAGGTCGTCGGCCATCGCGGGCGGCAGCGCCCTGATGCGCGCGTTGCCCTCCTCGCCGACCGCGATGACGCCGCGGCCGAACAGCCCGGCGCGCACGTGCGGCAGCCGCGTCCAGATCGCGTAGTAGGCGCGGACCGTCCAGGGGCGGCCGGTCATGGGCAGCTCGCGGTCTGGGGCGGCGGCGAGCGGGCCGCCCGGCGCGGACAGGGCCGCCGCGAGCGCGCGGGCGGCGGCGGTGCTCAGCTCGATGTCGGCGTCGACGTACAGGCGGGGGTAGCCGCGGGCGGCGGCGTCGCCGAGCCGCAGCGCCTCGCGCTTGGACGGCACCGGAGTCGTCAGGACGCGCACGCCGTGGGAACGTGCCACGCCCTCGGTGCCGTCGGTGCAGCCGTTGGCGACCACCACGACGTCGAACTCGCCCGGCGCCGCCTGCGCGAGCAGGCCGCCGAGCAGCCGGCCGAGCACCGCGGCCTCGTTGTGCGCCGGGACGACGACGCTCACCATGACGGGAGGATGCCCGCGTCGAGCGCCTGCTTGAGCGTGGGCGCGGCGGCGTCCTTGGCCGACAGCAGGGGCTCGCCGTCCAAGGGCCACTCGATGCCGAGATCGGGGTCGAGGGGGTGGACGCCGTGCTCGCGGGCCGGGTCGTAGGGCGTGGAGCAGAGGTAGACGACCGTGGCCGACTCGCTGAGCGCCAGGAACGCGTGGCCGAGACCCGCGCCGATGTAGAGGCCGTGCCGGGACTCGTCGTCCAGCCGTACGGACTCCCAGCGGCCGAAGGTGGGCGAGCCGGCGCGCACGTCCACGACCACGTCGAGCACCGCGCCCGCCGCGCACGTCACGTATTTCGCCTGGCCGGGTGGCACGTCGGCGAAGTGCACGCCGCGGAGGACGCCGCGCCTGGAGACGGAGCAGTTCACCTGGGCCAGCTCCATCGAGTGCCCCAGGGCCTCGCGGAGGTCGGCGGCGCGGAAACTCTCCAGGAAATCGCCGCGGTGGTCGCTGTGGATGCGGGGGGTGTGCAGCAATGCCCCGTCGATGCTCAGGCGTTTCATGCAGACACTTGTAACACTCTTTGCCACCTATCCGAAGTACGTCTGTGGGTTGATATAGGGGGAAATCGTGCCATTAACGGGTGGGATCCATCGATGACGACAGCGTGCCGCTTGTGCGGGGCGAAAGACCTGGTCAGCGTGGTGGATCTGGGGGCGACGCCGCCCTGTGAGCTTTTTCTCACCGCCGAACGCCTTGACGAACCCGAGACCACGTATCCGTTGCACCTCCGGGTGTGCACGCAGTGCTGGCTCGCGCAGATACCGCCGCTCATCACACCGGAAGAAACTTTCACGGAATACGCATACTTCGCCTCCTATTCTTCGTCCTGGGTCGCGCACGCCGGACGCCATGTCGCCGCGGCCGTGGAACGGTTGAAGCCGTCCTTCGTGGTCGAGGTGGCCAGCAACGACGGCTACCTGCTGCAGCACGTGGTCGAGCGCGGCATCCGGTGCCTCGGCATCGAGCCGTCGGCCAACGTGGGGCAGGCGGCCAGGGACAAGGGCGTGCCGACGCTGACCGCGTTCCTGACCCCGGAGACCGGCGCCGAGGTGCGGGCCGGGAACGGTCCCGCAGATCTCGTGGTGGCCAACAACGTCTACGCGCACATCCCCGACGTCATCGGCTTCACCGAGGGCCTGCGCGCGCTCGTGGCCGACGACGGCTGGGTCTCGATCGAGGTGCAGCACCTGCTGACGCTGGTCGAGCTCAACCAGTACGACACGATCTACCACGAGCACTTCCAGTACTACACGGTCGCCTCCGCGCAGCGGGCGCTGGCCGCCGGCGGGCTGACGCTGGTGGACGTCGAGCTGCTGCCCACCCACGGCGGCTCCATCCGGCTGTGGGCCCGGCCGTCGGGCAGCCCGTCGCAGCGGGTGCGCGACGTGCTCGCCCGTGAGAAGGCCGCCGGGCTGCACGACCTGTCCGGGTACGCCGGCTTCGCAGACCGGGTCGCCAAGGTCAGGCGTGACCTGCTGCGCTTCCTCATCGACGCCGCCGACGCGGGCAAGACCGTCGTCGGGTACGGCGCGCCCGGCAAGGGCAACACGCTGCTCAACCACTGCGGGATCAGGCCCGACCTGCTGGCGTACACGGTGGACCGCAACCCGTACAAGCACGGCAGGTTCACCCCGGGCACCAGGATCCCGATCGCCGAGCCCGAGCGCATCGCCCGAGATCGCCCCGACTACGTGCTGGTGCTGCCCTGGAACCTGCGCGACGAGCTCACCGCCCAGCTCTCCTACGTGCACGAATGGGGAGGCCGGCTGGTCTTCCCGATTCCCCACCTGGAGGTCGTGTGAAGGTCGTCCTGTTCTGCGGCGGTTACGGCACGCGCATGCGGACGGGCGTGCCGGGCGAGGTGCCGAAGCCGATGGCGCTCGTCGGCCCGCGCCCGCTGCTCTGGCACGTCATGCGCTACTACGCGCACTTCGGGCACAAGGAGTTCGTCCTCTGCCTGGGGTACGGCGCCCACCACATCAAGGACTTCTTCCTCGGCTACCAGGAGGCCACCTCCAACGACTTCGTGCTGCGCGGCGGCGAGGTCGAGCTGCTGTCCAGTGACATCTCCGACTGGTCGATCTCGTTCGTGCAGACGGGCGTCAACTCGCCGATCGGCGAGCGCTTACGCCGCGTCCGCGACCACCTCGGCGGCGCGGAGATGTTCCTCGCCAACTACGCCGACGTGCTCACCGACGCGCCGCTGCCGGACATCATCGACCGGTTCGTCGCCTCGGGCGCCGCCGCCTCGATGATGGTGGTGCCGCCGTCACAGACCTTCCACTGCGTGGACGTGGCCGAGAACGGCCTGGTCGGCGGCATCTCCCCGGTCAGCGAGATGCCGGTGTGGGTCAACGGCGGCTATTTCGTGCTCACCCAGGAGGTCTTCGAGCACATCCCGGAGAACGGCGACCTGGTCGCCGACGGCTGCGTCGAGCTGGCCAAGCGCGGCCGGCTGCTGGCCTACCGGCACCGCGGCTACTGGCGGCCCACCGACACGGTGAACCAGCGGATGGAGCTGGACGAGGCGTACTCGCGGGGCGAGCGGCCGTGGGCCCTGTGGGAACGGTCCCGGTGATCGGGCTCGGCGTCGGTCGGCTGACCGGCATCGTGGCGCTCGCCGCCCACTGCGACGACCTCGCGATCGGGGCCGGCGGCAGCCTGCTGACCGTCTGCGCCGCCCGCCCTGGGCTGCGGGTGGACGCGCTGGTGCTGACCGGCGGCGGCACCGCGCGGGAGGACGAGGAGCGCGCGGCGCTCGCCGACTTCTGCCCCGGCGCGGACCTGCGGGTCACCGTGCTCAAGCTGCCCGACGGCTACCTGCCCGCCCGGTGGGAGGAGGCCAAGGCGGCGGTGGAGGACCTGCGTTCGCGTACGGACCCCGGCCTGATCTTCGCGCCCTGGCGGGGTGACGCCCACCAGGACCACAGAGGGCTGGCGAAGCTGGTGCCCACCGCCTTCCGCGATCACCTGACGCTCGGCTACGAGATCGTCAAATGGGACGGCGACCTCGCCGCCGCCTCCGTCTACCAGCCGCTCGCCGACGAGGTGGCCGCGCTGAAGGCGGACCTGCTCCAGCGGCACTACGCCTCGCAACGGCACCGCCCCTGGTACGACCGCGAGGCGTTCCTCGGCCTCGCCCGGATCCGCGGCATCGAGTGCCACGCGCGCTACGCAGAGGCGTTCCACGTTTCCAAGCTGACCGTCGATCTGGAGAACTGATGCGGGTACTTCTCACCGGCCACCAGGGCTACCTGGGCACCGTGCTGGCCCCCATGCTCGTCACCGCCGGGCACCAGGTGATCGGCCTCGACTCGGGGCTGTTCGCCGACTGCGTGCTCGGCCCGTCCCCGGAGCCGGTGCGGGCGCACGCCGTGGACCTGCGGGACGCGGAGCCCGAGCACGTGGCCGGCTGCGACGCCGTGATCCATCTGGCCGCCTTGTCCAACGACCCGCTCGGCGCGCTCGCGCCCGATCTCACCTATGACATCAACCACCACGCCTCCGTCCGGCTGGCCAGGCTGGCGAAGGACGCGGGCGTGCGCAGGTTCCTCTACGCCTCCACGTGCTCGGTCTACGGCGCGTCCGGCGGGGCGGACCTGCTGGACGAGGACGCGCCGCTGCGGCCCGTCACCCCGTACGCCGAGTCGAAGGTGCGGGTCGAGGACGACCTGGTGGCGCTGGCCGACGCCGGCTTCACGCCGGTGTTCCTGCGCAACGCCACCGCCTTCGGCTTCTCGCCGCGGCTGCGGGCCGACATCGTGCTCAACAACCTGGTGGGGCACGCGTACCTGACGGGCGAGGTGCGGGTGCTGTCGGACGGCACGCCGTGGCGGCCCCTGGTGCACGCCAAGGACATCGGGCAGGCGTTCGTCGCGGCGCTCGAAGCACCCCGCGAGGCCGTGCACGCCAGAGCCTTCAACGTGGGCACCGAGGTCAACAACGTGACCGTGGCCGAGATCGCGGACGAGGTGATCGAGGCGGTGCCGGGTTCGACGCTGACGATCACGGGGGAGGCGGGCGCCGACCCGCGCTCGTACCGGGTGGACTTCTCCCGCATCAGGGCCGCGCTGGGCTTCGAGGCGCGCTGGACGGTCAAGGCGGGCGCGGTCGAGCTGATGGACGCCTACCGCGACTACGGCCTGACCAGGCACGACTTCGAACGTCGCTACACCCGCCTGGCCAGGCTCGGCGACCGGCGCGCGGCCGGCACCGTCGACGCCACGCTGCGGCCATGACCGGCGAGGAGATGCACGCCCTCGTACGCCGCCTCTATCCGCTGTGCCGCAGCATCACCGGCGACGGGCTGCGCCGCACCCTGGAGATCATCGGCGAGTCGGCGCCGCTGCGGCTCACCGAGGTGCCGACGGGCACGAAGGTGCTCGACTGGACGATCCCCCGGGAGTGGAACATCCGCGACGCCTCCATCAAGGACCCCTCGGGGGCCAGGGTGGTCGACTTCCAGGAGTCGAACCTGCACGTCGTGGGCTACAGCGTGCCCGTCCACGCCACGCTCACCCTGGACGAGCTGCGCGGGCACCTGCACACGCTGCCAGAGCAGCCGCATCTGGTGCCGTACCGGACCAGCTACTACGCCGAGACGTGGGGCTTCTGCCTGAGCCAGGACACCCTGGACACGATGGGCGAGGGGCCTTACGAGGTGCGCATCGACGCCACGCTCGCCGACGGCCACCTGACCTACGGCGAGCACGTCGTGCCCGGCGAGAGCGCGCAGGAGGTGCTGATCTCCTGCCACGTCTGCCACCCGTCGCTGGCCAACGACAACCTGGCCGGGGTGGCGGTGGCCGTCGCGCTGGCCCGCCGGCTCGCCGAGCTGCCGGAGCGCCGCTACACCTACCGGTTCGTCTTCGCGCCGGGGACCATCGGGGCCATCACCTGGCTGGCCCGCAACAGGGAGAGGACCGGGCTCATCAGCCACGGTCTCACGCTGGCCTGCGCCGGAGACCCCGGCCGGCTCACCTACAAGCGCAGCAGGCGGGGGGACGCCGAGATCGACCAGGTCTTCGCGTACGTGCTCAAGGACCGCCCGCACACGCTGCTCGACTTCACCCCGTACGGCTACGACGAGCGCCAGTACGGCTCACCCGGGTTCAACCTGCCCGTCGGATCGCTGACCCGGTCCACCTACGGGAGTTACCCGGAATATCACACCTCGGGGGACGACCCGGATCTCGTCCGCCCCGAGGCCATGGAGGACACCCTGGAGACCCTGTGGGCCGCCGTACAGGTGCTGGAGGGCAACCGCCGCTACCAGAACCTCAGCCCGTACGGTGAGCCACAGCTCGGCGCCCGCGGCCTGTACGGCTCGCTCGGCGGCCGCAGCGACACCAAAGAGGCCCAGCTGGCCATGCTGTGGGTGCTGAACCTCTCCGACACCGAACACAGCCTCCTCGACATAGCACGTCGTTCCACGATGCCGTTCGCCGCGCTGGCGGACGCCGCACGGTCATTGCAGAACGCCGGTTTGCTGAAGGAGTGGATTAGTTGAGTCCGACGCTGAAAGTCGGAGACGTGGTCGAGGTCCTGAGCGCCGAGGAGATCCTCGCCACGCTGGATGAGAACGGGGAGCTGGACAACCTCCCCTTCATGCCCGAGATGCTGCGCTACTGCGGACGCAGGCTCACCGTGCACAAGGTGGCCAACAAGCTCTGCGACACGATCAGCAGCACCGGCATGCGCCGCATGCGGGACGCCGTGCACCTCGCGGGCACCCGCTGCGACGGCTCGGCGCACGGCGGCTGCCAGACGGCCTGCCTGCTGTACTGGAAGACCGCCTGGGTGCGCAAGGTGGACGGCCCGCCCACGCCGGAGCCCGACCGGGTGAGCCCCGAGCGGCCGCCGCTGCCGATCCTGGAGGTCAACACCCGCAAGGAGCCCGGCCCCGGCGGCGAGGAGCGCTTCCGCTGCCAGGCCACCGAGCTGCTGCGGGCGGCGCCCGAGTTACTGCCCTTCCGTAACGTCGGGCAGTACGTGACGGATATCCGGGTGGGCAACGCCGGGATCGGGCCGACGCTACGGACGATCTTCTTCGGGCTGTTCAACCGCTACCAGCGGCTGTCGCGGAGGTTCCCTCGACGGCTGCGCATCAAGGACGGTCTGGCCTGGGGGTTCGTCCAGCCAGGCCCGCACACCGGACCCGCCCCGACGGGCACGACCGGCCTGCAGCCGGGCGAGCTGGTCAGGATCAAGTCCAAGGACGAGATCGTCGCCACCCTGACCACCAAGGGCTACAACAGGGGGCTCGGCTTCGAGGAGGACATGGCGCGCTCCTGCGGGCGCACCGCCCGGGTGGCCGCCCGGGTGGAACGCTGCATCGACGAGAAGACCGGCGTGATGCTGACCATGAAGAACCCCTGCATCGCGCTCGACGGCGTCATCTGTGACGGCGTCTACAAGTCCAACTGCCCCCGCGCGTTCATCCCGTTCTGGCGGGAGATCTGGCTGGAGCGGATCGACGAGCCGAGCTAGGGAAAGGCGGGCATGGAAGAGCAACCGGGCCCGGACATCAGCGACATCGGACGCAAGGCCGGCCGAGGGGCCGTGTGGAGCCTGCTCGGCACCCTGGTCACCAGGGCGGGCTCGTTCGTCCTCGGGCTCGTGCTGGCCCGGTTGCTCGCACCCGCCGACTTCGGCATCTACGCGGTCGCGCTGGCCGCGACCCAGCTCGTCATGGTCGTCAAGGACGTCGGCGTCATGTCGGCCGTCGTGCAGTGGCGCGGCCGGCTGGAGGAGATCGCGCCCACGGCGACGACGCTGACCATGTGCTCCGCGCTCGGCCTGTACGGGCTCTTCTGGGTCGGCGCCCCCTACTTCTCCGCGCTGGCCGGCAGCGAGGAGGCCACCCCGGTGGTGCGCATCCTCACCGCGGTCATCCTCGTCGAGGCGATCACCGCGGTGCGCAGCGCCGCCCTGCTGCGCTGGTTCCGCACGGGCAGCAACACCAAGGCCGTGCTGGCGGGCTTCCTGGTCAACGCGCCGGTGGCGATCGTGCTGGCCGCGGGCGGGGCCGGGCCGTACAGCTTCGCCTGGGGACAGCTCGTCGGGGCCGTGGTGACCGGGTTCTTCATGCTGTACTACGCGCGGCTGCCGTACCGGCTGGGGTTCGACCGGCGGATCGCGGGGCGGCTGCTGCGCTTCGGCGTCCCGTCGGCGGCCGGGATCGCGCTGGAGATCATGCTGCTCAACGTGGGCTACATCATCGTCGGCAACATCATGGGCAAGGACTGGCTGGGCTTCTACCTGATGGCGTTCAACGTCTCCAGCTGGGTGCCCGGCGTGATCGGCAGCGCCATCCGCATGGTGTCGATCGCCGGCTTCTCCCGTCTCGCCGAGCGGGACGGCGCCTCGCTCTCGCTCGGCGTGCAGAAGAGCGTGCCGCTACTCGTCACCATGGTGCTGCCGCTCGCCGCGTTCATGGCGGTGCTGGCCCACCCGCTGATCATCTTCATCTACGGCGTGCGGTGGGAGCTGTCGGCCGGCGTGCTGCGCTTCCTCGCGGTGCTGATGGTGGTGCGCATGCTCACCTCCTTCGCCCTCGACATACTCAACGGCCAGGGCGCCACCCGCTCGACCGTGTGGATGAACCTCGGCCACGCCGCCGCGATGATCCCCGCCGTCATCGTCGGCACCCACCTCGACGGCATCCGCGGCGCCGCCGTCGGGCAGGCGGCCGCCGCGGTGCTGGTGGCGCTGCCGCTCGCCATGCTCGCCGTGCACCGGGCCGGGGTGCGGCTGGCGCCCGTCCTGCCCGGCCTGCTCCGCCCGGCGCTCGGCGCCCTCGTGTGCGCCGCCGTCATGCTGGGCCTGGCCACCGTGACCGACGGCCTGCCGTTCGTCCAGCTCGTCGTGGCCGGCGGCGGCGGGCTGCTGGCGTACGCGCTGGTCGTCGTGACCCGCGACCAGTTCACCCTGCTGAGCGATCGTCTCGTGCGGCTGCTTCCCGCCCGAGCGCGATGACCCCCGAGGAGAAGAGCGTGCTGGTGTCCATCGGAATCCCGGTCCGCAACGGCGCGGACCGCCTGGAGACGGCCGTGCGGTCGGCGCTGGCCCAGGACCACGCCGACATCGAGGTGGTGATCTCCGACAACGCCTCTACCGACGGCACCGAGGAGCTCTGCCGCGAGCTGGCCCGCCAGGACGAGCGGATCTCCTACCACCGCCAGCCGCGCGACCTGCACGTGGTGGGCAACTTCGTGGAGGTGCTGCGGCGGGCGCGCGGCGAGTACTTCCGCTGGATGGGCGACGACGACCTGCTCGAACCCTCGTACGTCTCCAAGGCCCTGCGGCCGTTCCTGGCCGACGAGCGGCTCATCCTGGTCACCACCGACATGACGTACACGCGGGCCGACGGATCGGTGCACCGGCCGCGCTACCGCGGCACGCGGATGCTCTCCGACGACCCCGTGGACCGGCTCGACGAGCTGTGGGACGTCGTCACCATCCAGCACCACGGGCTCGACCCGCTCTACGGCCTGATGCGGCGCGAGCGGGTGGCCGCCGTGCCCAGGCCGCTGATGATCCGCGAGGACGAGGTCTACGCCACCATGCTGGCGCTGACCGCGCCCTGGGGGCACGTGCCCGAGCCGCTGGCCCACCGCAGCCTGCGTGAGCGGCGGCTGCCCGGGATCGCCGCCGCGCTCGGCGTGCCGGTCTGGACCGCGCGCTTCGCCACCACCCTGCAGTTCCGGGCGATGTACCGGGCCCTGGGCATCGTCGAGCTGTCCGCGGAGCAGCGCGGCAGGGCGCGGGCCGTGCTGGCGCGCACGTACTGGCGGCGGCAGCGGCAGATGCTGACGCACCGTGGCCGCAAACTCGCCGGGCTGGCCGCCCGGGCCGTCTCCTCGAAAGGGTGAATCGCCGGTGTTGATACGTCTCGTGCGGCTGCTCATGCAGCCCGGCCGGATCCTGCTGGCCGTCATGCGCCGCCTGCCGTTCGGCTCGTACGACCTGCGCTGCGCACTCGACCTCTACCCGCGCCCGCACTACGCCTACGGCGTGCGGCAGGCCGCCGAGCTGGCCAGGCGGCTCGGCGTGGGCCGGATCAGCGTGGTCGAGTTCGGCGTCGCGGGCGGCGCCGGCATCGTGGAGCTCAACCGCATGGCGGCGCTGGCCACGGCCGCGACGGGCGTGCGCATCGACGTGTACGGCTTCGACACCGGCGCCGGCCTGCCCAAGCCCACCGACTACCGCGACCTGCCCTACATCTGGCGCGAGGGCGACTTCGTCATGGACGTGGACGCGCTGCGGGCCCGTCTGGGCGACGCCAAGCTCGTCCTGGGCGACATCAGCGACACCGTGATCGACTTCCTCGACGTGGAGCGGCCGGCTCCGATCGGGTTCGTCTCGATCGACGTCGACTTCTACAGCTCGACGGCGGCGGCGCTGGACCTGTTCGAGGGCGACCACAAATACTTCCTGCCGCGCGTCTTCTGCTACCTCGACGACACGGTGGGCGACGACGACCAGGTCATCCACAACGAGTACGTCGGCGAGCTGAGCGCGATCAGGGAGTTCAACGAGGCCCACGAGCTGATGAAGCTGGCTCCGATCAACGGCCTGCGGCACAAGCGCCCGGTGCCCGCGCCCTGGAACGACAACATCCAGGCGCTGCACCGCTTCGACCACCCCGACTACTCCACGTACGTGGCTCGTCCCGACACCGAGACGCAGCTGCCGCTCAGCTGAAGCGCGCCCGCACCGCCGCCCGCAGGCTCTTCCAGCTCCTGTGCCGCTGGAAGGGCAGCTCGAAGAGCGCGGCGAACCCCCACGCGGCGGCCACGCTGACCGGCACGGCCACGGCCAGCGTGACGAGGAACGCCGGCATGCCGGGCGGCACGTTCGGCGCGACGACGAGCCGGTTCAGCACGACCACGATCGGCGAGTGGATGAGGTAGAGGCTGTAGGAGAACGAGCCGAGCCGCCGCAGCGGCCGGGAGTCGAGCAGCCGCACGAGCGGCGCGGGCCGCCCGGTGGCGAGCCCCGCCAGCAGCAGCCCGGCCGCCGGGCCGATCGCCAGGTCGACCCAGAAGAAGTGGCCGACCACCCACTCGGGCCCGGCCAGCACGACGAGCAGCAGCGCCGGCACGGCGGCGGCCGCCGCGAACCAGGGCCAGGGCAGGCGGCGGACCCTTTCCCCGGCCCTTTCCCCCGCCCGCTCTCCGGCCCTTTCCCCGGCCCGCAGGACGCCCGCGCACACCGCGCCCATCGCGAACAGCGCCGCGAACTGCGGGGTGAGCCGCATGAGCAGGTCCACGGCCGGTACGACGGGCGCCAGCGCACCCACCGCCACCACGATCGCGGTCACCGCGCCGAGCATGACCACCGCCCCCCACCTGCGCAGCACCAGCAGCATCAGCGGGAACGCCAGGTAGAGCTGGGCCTCGACGGCGATCGACCACAGGGCTCCGTTGGGGCTCGGCGAGCCGAAGACGTCCTGCAGCAGCAGCCCGTAGACGATCACCGACTTGCCCGTGGGCACCTCCTGGCCGGGCTGCGGGATGACCGCCCACGCGACCACCAGGCTGAACAGCAGCGCCGCCCAGTACGGCGGCAGGATGCGCCAGGCCCGGCGGACGAAGAACGTACGGGCCCGGCCGAGCCGCCACCCGGACCTGGCCGGCGAGACCGCCAGGGAGAACCCGGACAGCACGATGAACACGACGACCGCGAAGTGCCCGTAGAGCAGCCACCCCGTCCAGCCCGGCGCGTCGTTGACCGGGAACCCGGGGAACGCCAGCAACCAGCAGTGGTGCAGCACGACGAAGAGCGCGGCCACACCGCGTACGCCGTCCAGCCCGGCCAGCCGCCCCCGCGTCGACACCTGTTCCGCCGTCAGCCCCACCACACCCACCCCCGTCGCCGGACGTCGTCCGTCTATCGGGTGAGCTGGCCGAGATGTAACCGATCTGGTGAGATGTAACGTTGGACGGCTGACCGGCGATGGGTCTCTATAGAGCAAGCGTCGCGAGGCGGGGGAACGTACCAAATGGAGTTCTGGAAGGCGCTTCTCGCTCTCCTCCGAAGAGCGCTCATCGGTCCTCCGCTGATCCTGCTGTCGATCCTGGCCGGCTTGGCCGTGCACTCCTTCGTGCCAGCCCGCTACACCGCCGACGTCTCCCTCGTGCTGGCCATGCCGGTGAACGGCGGCACGATCCCGAACGACAAGACCAAGCAGGGCATGACGAACCCGTTCCTGTCGTTCAACGACGCGCTCAAGACCGGGGCCAGCATCGTCATCCTGTCCATGAACACCCAGGACGTCTGGACGGAGCTGGGGGCGCCCAAGGACGGCCCGACCGAGATCGTCATCGACGACGGCCGCAGCAACCCCAACGTCCTGGACATCAACGGCCCCTACATCTACATCCAGGTGACCAGCGACTCGGCCGAGCGGGCCACCTCCGTGCTCATGGCGGCACGGCAGCGGGTGGCCACCGAGCTGGCGCAGTGGCAGCGGGCGCTCGGCGCCCCGCCGAACACCTTCATCACCTCGACCGACATCGTCCCGCCAGCCGTGCCCGAGGCCGACGAGAGCCTGAAGTGGCAGGCGGGCATCGGCGCCGGCCTGCTCTGCCTGGTCCTCGGCATGGGCATCGCGTACGCGCTGGTCGTCAGGCGCCCGGCTCGCCCGACCGAGCAGCCCGCCGAGCCCGCCGAGCCCGCCGAGCCCGCCGAGCACTCCGAGCACTCCGAGCACTCCGAGCACTCCGAGCCCGACGCTGTCGAGGCGAAGGAGCCCGAGCAGTCGCCGGCCGACGAGGACAGCTCCGCCACCGTGGAGTTCCCCGCCTACCGGGGCGAGGACCTCTCACCCGTCCCCGGGCCCAGGAAGGCCGGCCAGGACGACGGCGAGGGGTGAGCGGCCCCATGGACTTCTGGGCGACGGTGACGGTGCTGTTCAGGCGCTGGTACGTGACGGTGCCCGCCTTCCTGCTGACGGTCGCCGCCGCGCTCGGCGTGTACGCCGTGGCGCCCAAGACCTTCGTCTCCACCTCGGCCCTCGTCCTCACGCTGCCCGTCACCGGCGGCAGCCTGCCGAGCGACCCCAAGTTCCCCAACCCGCGCACCAACCCGCTGGTCTCCTTCGACCAGGGGCTCAGCATGACCTCCTCGATCCTCATCCAGGCGCTGAACACCCCGAGGGCCGCCGCAGAAGCCGGGGTGCCGCCGGGCGGCGAGGTCACGCTCAAGGTCACCAGCGGCGGCACCAACCCCGAGCTGATGCCGGCCACCCCGTTCATCGTCATCACCTGCGAGGCCCCGAGCGCCGAGCAGGCCCGCTCCATCGTCGTCAAGGTCACCGAGCTGGCCGCCAGGGAGCTGCGCGCCCGGCAGCAGCAGGTCAAGGCGCCGCCCGCCACGTACGTGAGCGCCACCGTCGTCGTGCCGCCGACCGAGCCCGACGAGAAGAAGGGCAGCAGGATGCGCAGCGCGGTCGTCACCGGCGCGCTGGCGTTCTTCGTGAGCCTGTTCGCGGCCTTTGCGGCCGAGAGCTTCGCCCGCCACCGCCTGGCCCGCCGCCGTACGCGGGCCGCGTCCGCGCCCCTGGAGACGGCCGCCTCCAACGGGGCCCGCTCGCCGGCGGGACACGAGGGATGAGGGCCCGGCGTCCCCCCGGTCTGACCGCCGCTCCCGTCGTCGTGCCGCGCCGCGCGGACGGCGCCACGCTGGCCGGCCTGTTCGCGCTGGTGCTGCTGTTCGTCCCGGCCCGGATGGCGGTCGCGGGGCTGCCGCTGTCGCTCACCCCGGCCGAGATCGTGGCGCTGTCGCTGGGCGTGGTGTGGGCGTGCGCGCAGATGGTCAGCACCACCGGCGTGGCCAAGGGGTCGAACCCCGTGCGTACCGCGATCTTCGCGTACGCGCTGGTCCTGCTGGCCGTCTACGGCTACACGACCTCCCTCTACCTGCCCTCGGACGAGCTCAACCTGGCCGACCACACGCTCGTGCTCTACTTCGGCTACGTGAGCCTCGTCCTGGTCATGTGCGACGGCATCGGCAGCCGCGAGCGGCTCGACTTCGTGCTCAAGGCGCTGGTGGCCGGCGGGACGTTCGCGGCGGCCGTCGCGCTGCTGCAGTTCAGGCTCGATTTCGACCTGACGCAATATCTGCAGCTCCCGGGCCTGCGCCACTCCTCGACCGAGGAGGTGCCGACCGTCATCTCCCGCTCGGACCTGCGCCGGGTGGCCGGCACGCTGGGACACCCGATCGAGTTCGGCGCGCTGTCGGCGATGCTGCTGCCGCTGGCCGCGCACCTCGGTTTCCAGGCGCGGCGTCGCGGCCAGGGGGCGGCGCGCTGGTGGTTCTGCGCCGCCGTCATCGCGGCCGGCCTGATGTTCTCCGTCTCCAGGACCGCCGTGCTCGGTCTCGCCGGCGCCGGGCTCATCCTGCTGATCGGCTGGAACAACCGGCGCCGCCTGGCCGCCTTGGTCGCGTTCGGGGCGTTCCTCGGCTTCATGAAGCTGCTCGCGCCCGGCCTGCTCGGCACCTTCTACAACCTGTTCGCCGGGGCCGGCGAGGACAGCAGCATCATCTACCGCACCCACGACTACCCCTGGGCGATGCGCGAGTTCGCCAAGAGCCCGGTCTTCGGCCGCGGGCCCGGCACCTGGTATCCGTTCAAGCACCAGGTGTTCGACAATCAGTACTTGCTGTCCCTGGTCGAGACCGGGCTGCTCGGCGTGCTCGGGTTCGTCGCCGTGATCGTCACCGGGATCGTGACGGCGCTTCGGGTACGCCGCATGAGCGCCGACCCCGACGTGCGCAACCTGGGGCTGACCGTCGCCGCCTGCCTGGTGATCCCACTGCTCGGCGCGGCCACGTTCGACCTGCTCTCCTTTCCCGGCATCACGAGCGTGCTGTTCCTGCTCGTCGGCACGGCCGGGGCGATGCTGCGGCTTGAACGCGCCGCTCAGACCCCCAGCCTGGCCCTGAGGTCCTTCCACGACCCCGCCGACCGGTCCCGCTCGCTGACCACGCTGACCGGCAACGGCCACGGCAGCGCCAGGTCGGGGTCGTCGTAGCGGACCGCCAGGTCCTCCGCCGGGTCGTGCTCCCTGTCGATGCGGTAGCAGACGTCGGCGTGCTCGGTCAGCGCCTGGTAGCCGTGCAGGAAGCCGGGAGGGACGTACAGGTGGGCGAACGTCACGTCGTCGAGCCGGACGGCCGTCTGCGCGCCGAACGTCGGCGAGCCGGGCCTGGCGTCCACCAGGAAGTCCAGGACGGCGCCGTGCGCGGCGCGCACCAGCTTGGCCTCGCCGCGTCCGGAACGCCCGTGCATGCCCCTGATCGTGCCCCTGCGCGAGCGCGACTGGCTGTCCTGCACGAACGCGTGCGGGTCCAGGCCGTGCTCGGCCGCGAGCGCGGCGTCGAACGTGCGGGTGAAGAAGCCGCGCTCGTCGTGGTGCGGCGTCGGCACGAACAGCAGCACGCCTTCGAGCTCCAGGCGCTCGACTCTCATCGCGTTCCTCTCATCCCGGTAGGGTCCGCAGCCGGCGGGACGGCCTGAGCAGCGCCACGACCGACGCCCGCGCCGTACGCCGGCCCGCCGCCGCCCGCATCGCCTCGCCCAGCAGCACCGCGAGGTAGAAGCCCGCGCTCGCCACCCGGCCGCGCCGCCGCCTGAACAGCCGCACCCGGTTGACCGTGAGCAGCGCGGCCAGCATGGGGCTGGTCTTCGCCTCGCCGCCGATGTGCTCGACCACGGCCTCCGGGTCGTACCAGAGCGTCCAGCCGGCGTCCCCGGCGCGCAGCGCGTAGTCGGTCTCCTCGCTGTAGAGCAGGAACGACTCGTCCCAGGGGCCGATTCGCTCGATCATCTCGACCGACAGGAGCATGGCGGCTCCAGTGGCCCAGTCGGCGGGGCCGGGACGCTCGTACCGCTCCGGGTCGGTGACCATCTCGCCCAGCGTGCCGATCCGGGCCGCCGGCCCGCCGCCGATCAGCGCCTCGGCCAGCGCCCTGCGCACCGCCGGGGTGCGGCGCAGCGAGTGGTGCAGCACGCCGTCCGTGCTGACCAGGCGGGGGACGGCGATGCCGGTGCCGGGACGGTCGAGCGCCGCGCAGAGGGCGGCCAGCGCTCCCGGGCGGAGCCGGCAGTCGGGGTTCAGGACGAGGACGGCGTCCAGCTCGGCGAGGTCGAGCGCGGCGATGCCGGCGTTGATGGCGGCCGCGTACCCGGCGTTCCTGCCGACCTGGACGGGCCGTACCGGCAGCTCGGCTTTGCCGGCGAGCGCGAGCGAGTCGTCCTTGGAGGCGTTGTCCGCCACCACGACGGCCGCGAGCCGGGTCCCCTCCGCGCCCGCGGCCAGCGAGTCCAGGCAGCCGCCGAGCACCGGCGCGCTGTTGTAGGTCACGATCACGATCGCGACTCGGGCGGGCGTCACAAATCGGCCATCGCCCCCCAGGAATGGATCGTTACAGGTAACAGAAGGCACATGTGGGGCGATATGTGGATCAGGGGCCGGTGTCGTAGAGACGGAGACACAATCCATGCAGGATCTGCAGGCTTTCACGTTTCGTCGCGACGAGCTCTTCCCGCTCGCGGACAAGTACTCCGAGCAGTTCCGTACGGCGTCGCCGTTCCGTCACGTCGTGATCGACGACTTCCTGCCGCCCGAGGTGCTGGAGCCGGTGCTGGCGGAGTTTCCCGAGCCGAGGGACGCCACCTGGCAGCGCTTCGACACCGCCCGCGAGGTCAAGCTCGCCCTGGCCGACCCCGAGCGCATGGGCCCGGCCACCCGGCACCTGCTGGCGGAGTTCAACGGCGGGGTGTTCATCGACTTCCTGGAGCGGCTGACCGGCATCACGAACCTCGTCTCCGACCCGCACTTCGAGGGCGGCGGCCTGCACCAGATCCGCCCAGGCGGCTTCCTGAAGGTGCACGCCGACTTCAACCGCAGCCGCCGGCTCAACCTCGACCGGCGGCTCAACGGCCTGCTCTACCTCAACAAGGACTGGCAGGAGGACTACGGCGGGCATCTCCAGCTCTGGAACAAGGACATGACCGCGTGCGAGGGCAAGATCCTGCCGATCTTCAACCGGTTCGTCCTGTTCGCCACCACCGACGACGCCAACCACGGCCACCCCGACCCGCTCACCTGCCCTGAGGACCGGGCGCGGCGCTCGATGGCCCTCTACTACTACTCCAACGGCCGGCCCGCGGACGAGGTCACCGAGGAGCACACCACGCTGTTCCGCCAGCGTCCAGGCGAGGCGTGGAAGAGCAACCTGCGCCAGGTCGCCAAACGCTGGACGCCGCCCGCGCTGGCGGACCTGGTCGGCGGACGGAAGACCAAGGGCGAGTGAGGTCGCGCACTGCGGGCAGGGGCCTCCGGGCCGGCCTGGCCGCGCTGCTCGTGCTGGTCTGCACCGCCTGTCAGGCGTCCGGCGGGCGGGAACGTCTGGACGTCACCCCGGCGCCCTCGACCGCCGCGCCCGCCACGGGGAGCGCCTCGGCCACTCCCTCGGCCGCACCCTCTCCCGAGCCCTCCCAGAAGGTCTGGCCGGGGCCCGGCAACACCGGCGTGCCCGAAGGCGTGCGGCTGCGCAAGTCCGGCTCGATGCGGGTGACCAAGAACGGCACGGTCATCGACGGCGTCGAGGTGACCGGGTACATCACGGTCGAGGCCGACGACGTGACCATCCGCAACACCCGAGTCCGCGGCACCAAGGGCTGGTGGGGGATCCTCCAGCGGGAGGGGCGCACGGGGCTGACCGTCGAGGACACCGAGATCTTCGGCAACGGCAAGCAGCGCACCCAGTTCGGGATTCTCAACCAGGGCAAGATGATCACGATCCGCCGGGTGGACATCCACACGATCTCCAACGGCATCCTCACCCAGCAGGGGCTGGTCGAGGACTCGTACGTGCACGACCCGAAGTACTACTCCGGCGACCACACCGACATGATCATGTCCACCGGGCCGCCCGCCCCGGGCACCGAGCTGATCATCAGGAACAACACCGTGATCAACACGCTCGACCAGACCGGCGCGATCGCCCTGTTCCAGGACTTCGGGGTGGTCAAGAACGTCACGGTCGAGGGCAACCTGCTGGCGGGCGGCGGCTGGTCGTTGTACGCGGGGGCGGGGGACAAGGGCACGTCGTCGAACATCAAGGTCATCGGGAACGTCTTCAGCCGGAAGGTGTGGCCGAAGGGCGGGGCGGCGGGGCCGGTTTCGTACTGGGATAATGACGGGCCCGGAAATCGGTGGGAGGGGAACGTCTGGGAAAACGGGGAAACGGTTTCGCCTGGATAGCCGGCTTGTGGAGATCACTTTTCGCGATATTCGGGAAACGTGAGTTTCCTGAGAATGAGAAGGGCGCGAGTCCTTTTTCGCGGAATATCCTCTTTTTGTCCTTCTGCATGGCTAATCTCTCCCCCTGGGGGACTTGACGTGGCCGTGATCGGAAGGAGCCGCCTGTGTCCAGGCAGCGCAGGAAGAGCAGGCACGCCGGCTGGTTGTCCCTCGCCGGAGTCTCCGTGGTGGCGGCGCTGGCCGGCACGTACGTGGTCGTCGTCGGCGAGCCGGAGCCCCGTACCGTCCTGACCGACGCGTCGGAGCCCCGCCTGAGCGGCGCCGAGTCACGGGCGGTCGCTCCCGGCGCCGCCGCGGGCCGTCAGCTGCGCGGCCCCGCCACGACGCCGCCCTGGTACCGGCGCGAGCGGGACTTCTGGCGGTGGTGGCCCCGGCGTCCCACGAAACAGGCGCCCCGCCCGACCCGCCGCCCGACCGCCGCGCCGACCACGACGCGCACGGCGACCCCGGCTCCCAGGCCCACCCGCACCCGCACATCCGTCCCGACGCCGACGCGGACGCGCACGCTGCCCCTCCCCAGCCCGACGGTGACGTGGACGCTGCCGCTCCCGCCGAGCCCCACGCCCGGCCCGACGCGGACGATCACCCTGCCGCCGACCCCGCCCGTCACCCGGACCCCGGAGCCGACCAGGACGCCCACCCCGACCCCGACCCCGACCCCGACCCCGACCCCGACTCCCACGCCGACCCCGGAGCCGACCAGGACCACCGTGCCGCCCTCGGGCGACTGGCCGGGACCCGGCAACACCGGCGTCCCCGCGGGCACCAGGATGGTGGAGAAGACCGGCTCGATCATCATCAAGCAGGACGGCATGGTCATCGACGGCTGGGACGTCACGGGCGACATCACGGTCGAGGCGGACAACGTGACCATCCGCAACACCCGCGTCCGCGGCCAGAAGGACTATTGGGGCATCCTCCAGCGTGCGGGCCACACCGGCCTGAAGGTCGAGGACAGCGAGATCTTCGGCAACGGCAAGCGCCGCACCCAGTTCGGGATTCTCAACCAGGGCAAGATGATCACGATCCGCCGGGTCGACATCCACACGATCTCCAACGGCATCCTCACCGACCAGGGCCTGATCGAGGACTCGTACGTGCACGACCCGAAGTACTACTCCGGCGACCACACCGACATGATCATGTCCACCGGCACCGCAGCCCCCGGCACCGAGCTGATCATCCGCCACAACACGGTCATCAACACGCTCAACCAGACCGGCGCGATCGCCCTGTTCCAGGACTTCGGCGTGACCCGCAACGTCACCGTGCAGGGCAACCTGCTGGCAGGCGGCGGCTGGACCCTCTATGCGGGCGCCGGCAAGAAGGGCATGTCGTCCAACATCAAGGTCATCGACAACGTCTTCAGCCGCCGGGTGTGGCCGAAGGGCGGCTACGCGGGCCCGGTGTCGTACTGGGACGCGAACGGCCCCGGAAACGTCTGGCGCGGCAACACCTGGGAGGACGGCGTCGCGAGCGTGACGGCGGGCTAGCCCCGTATGGCGATCACCGACTTCACCAGCCCGGCCAGCCGCTCGAAGTGCAGCCGCGACTTGGGGAAGTAGTGCCGCATCTCGGTCACGCTGAGCAGCTCGACCTCCATGGCGATCATGCGCGCCGCGTCCCGGTCGGAGGTCGGCGTGTGCACGAGCGGCCAGCGCCGCAGGATCGTCGTCCGCGCCGCCAGCGGCAGGAACTGGAAGCCGGGGAACAGGAAGTGCGGCTCGACCGGGAAATAGCGGTAGGGCGTCTGCACCCAGTGCCGGTCGGCCATCTCGTGCACGGTGTCGGCGAAGCGCTGCCGCCGCTGGTGCCCGCCCACGTGCTCGATGACCGCGTTGGAGAAGACCAGGTCGTAGCGGGCGCCGCGGATCGCGGGCGGCAGGTCGCAGGCGTCGGCCACGTCCGCGCGCAGCCAGGAGGGCAGGTCGGCGGGCGGCTCCTCGAGGTTGACGATGTGCACGTGGGCCGGTCTGACGGGGGCGCGCAGCCAGGCGCCGGCCGTGCCGCCGAGGTCGAGGACGTGCATGCGGCCGAGGTCGGGGAAACGGCTCGCGAACCACTGCCAGCGCCGTGCCCGCGCCTTGGCCCCGAGCGAGTCGGGGGCGTCCACGAAGCGGCTGCGCAGGGCGTTCAATCGGCTCTTCACGCGGGCACCTTCCCGTACCAATCGACTGTTCTCCGTAACCCGTCGTCCAGGTCCGTGACAGGCCGCCAGCCGAGCAGCTCCGCCGCCGGGGCGATGTCGCCGACCTGCGTGATGTCGTACGGACGGTCGGGCGCCACGCCGAAATCCGGGGTCTGCCCAGGGGCGGCGATCGCGAAGAGCTTCATGACGATGTCGTGAGCGGACGTCCGCACCCCGGTCGCGATGTCCATCGTGTGGCCGATCGCCTTGTTCGACTCCCCGGCCCGCACGTACGCGTCCACGACGTCGTCCACGTAGATCCAGTCCGCGAGCTTCGTCCCCTTCGTCAGCCGGGGGCGCTCGCCGCGTGACAGGCACAGCGTCACGTACGGGATGAGCTTCGTCGTGTCGGGCTGGGCGGGGCCGTACACCATGCTGGGCCGCAGCACCGTGACCGGCAGCTCCCACAAGCGGTGGTAGAGCTGCGCGTAGCCGGTGGCGGCCCACTTCGCCATCGCGTACGGCGACGACGGCGGCGCGTGCCCGTTGCCCGGCCGCGGCTCCTCGATCGAGCCGGTCATCACGGTCCTGACGGCGTGCGCGCGGGCCGCGTCCAGCACGTTGACCGCGGCGACGAGGTTGCCCGCCAGCGTGACCCGCACCATCTCAGGGTCCCTGGCCCCGTTGACCTCGCTCGCCAGGTGGTACAGGACGTCGGGGCACACCGTGCGCACCAGCTCGGCCGTCGCCTCGGGATCGCGCAGGTCCACCTGGTGCCGCTGGACCTCGTCCGCTGGGGTGCTCGCGGCGTCGTCTCCCTCCGTCCCGGCGCGCCGGCTCACGGTGTGGACCTCGGCCCCCAGCGCGGCCAGGCGTGCGGCGAGGTGGCCGCCGATGAACCCCGACGCCCCCGTCACCAGGGCCCGCCTGCCCGTCCACGTCATCAGCGCACCTTCCCCCCGGCCCCCCACGGCCCGGTCACAGGTGTATCCCGGCCTGCCTCCGCGCCGTTACGCGGGGAACGCCCCAGAATGCCGAACGCCGCCGCCCTCGCAGGGGCGGCGGCGTTCAGAGGCGGTTTCAGCTGATGCGCCAGGTGTCTCCACCCATGAGCAGGTCGCTCAGGTCGCCGGGACCCTTCTGCGCCACGGCCTCCTCCAGCTGCTCGGCCATCAGCGACTCGTAGGACGGCCGGTCGACGCTGCGGAAGATGCCGATCGGCACGTGCTCGAACGCCGGCTCGTCGAGCCTGCTGAGCGCGAACGCCACCGACGGGTCGGGGCTGTGGGCGTCGTGCACGAGGATCTGGTCCTCGCTCACGCTGTCGCGGGCCACCACCTCGATGCCGCCGGACGGGCCGCGTACGACGGCCTTGCCGGCGCTCACGATCGGCTGGCCGTGCTCGAGCCGCAGCGTGATGTCGTCGCGGACCTCGGGGTCCTTGAGCTGCTCGAACGCGTTGTCGTTGAAGATGTTGCAGTTCTGGTAGATCTCGACCAGCGACGTGCCGCGGTGGGCGGTCGCCTCGCGCAGCACCGACTGCAGGTGCTTGCGGTCGGAGTCGATGGTGCGGGCCACGAACGACGCCTCGGCGCCGATGGCCAGCGAGATCGGGTTGAACGGCTTGTCCAGCGAGCCCATCGGGGTCGACTTGGTGATCTTGCCGACCTCGGAGGTGGGGGAGTACTGGCCCTTCGTCAGACCGTAGATCCGGTTGTTGAACAGCAGGATGTTGAGGTTGACGTTGCGCCGCAGCGCGTGGATCAGGTGGTTGCCGCCGATCGACAGCGCGTCACCGTCACCCGTGATCACCCACACGCTCAGGTCGGGCCTGCTGGCCGCGAGCCCGGTCGCGATCGCCGGCGCCCGCCCGTGGATGGAGTGGAAGCCGTAGGTGTTGAGGTAGTAGGGGAAGCGCGACGAGCAGCCGATGCCGGAGACGAACACGATGTTCTCGCGCTTCAGTCCCAGCTCGGGCAGGAAGCTCTGCACCGCGGCCAGGATCGCGTAGTCACCGCAGCCCGGGCACCAGCGCACCTCCTGGTCGGACTTGAAGTCCTTCAGGCTCTGCTTCACGTCGGTCTTGGGGACGAGCGACAGGCCCCTCCCGTTCACCAGCTCAGTCACTGTCGATCACGTCCTGGATGACTCCGGCCAGCTCCTCGGCCTTGAACGGGAGCCCGCGCACACGGTTGTAGCTGATCACGTCGACGAGGAACCTCGCCCGCAGCAGCAGCGCGAGCTGGCCCAGGTTGATCTCGGGCAGCAGCACCTTGTCGTAGCGCTTGAGCACCTCGCCGGTGTTGGCGGGCAGCGGGTTGAGGTGGCGCAGGTGGGCCTGGGCGACCTTGCCGCCGGCCTTCCTGATGCGGCGCACGGCCGCGGCGATCGGCCCGTACGTCGAGCCCCACCCGATGACCAGCACCTTCGCCTCGCCGTCCGGGTCGTCGACGGCCAGGTCGGGCACGTCGATGCCGGCGATCTTGGCGGCGCGGGTGCGCACCATCAGGTCGTGGTTGTCGGGGTCGTAGGAGATGTTGCCGGTGCCGTCGGCCTTCTCGATGCCGCCGATGCGGTGCTCGAGCCCGGCGGTGCCGGGGATGGCCCACGGGCGGGCGAGCGTCTCGGTGTCGCGCTTGAACGGCAGGAACGCGCCGTCGTCGCCGTTGGGCTCGGTGGTGAACGGCTGCGAGATGTCCGGCAGCTCCGACACCTCGGGCAGGCGCCACGGCTCGGAGCCGTTGGCGAGGTAGCCGTCGGAGAGCAGCATGACCGGGGTGCGGTACTTCACCGCGATCCTGGCCGCCTCGACCGCCGCGTCGAAGCAGTCGCTCGGCGACATCGGCGCCACGACCGGCACCGGCGACTCGCCGTTGCGGCCGAACAGCGCCATCAGCAGGTCGGTCTGCTCGGTCTTGGTCGGCATGCCGGTGCTGGGGCCGGCGCGCTGCACGTCCACGACGATCAGCGGCAGCTCGGTGGTGACCGCGAGGCCGACCGTCTCCGCCTTCAGCGCCACACCGGGACCGCTCGTGGTCGTGACGCCGAGCGCGCCGCCGAACGCGGCCCCGAGCGCCGCGCCGACGCCCGCGATCTCGTCCTCCGCCTGGAACGTGCGGATGCCGAACCGCTTGTGCTTGGACAGCTCGTGCAGGATGTCGCTGGCCGGGGTGATGGGGTAGGACCCGAGGAACAGCGGCAGCTTCGACTGCACGCTCGCGGCGATCAAGCCGTAGGCCAGCGCCTGGTTGCCGGAGATGTTGCGATAGACGCCCGGCGCCAGCCTGGCCGGCCTGACCTCGTACGAGACCGAGAACGACTCGGTCGTCTCCCCGTAGTTCCAGCCCGCCTGGAAGGCCGCGATGTTGGCCTTGGCGATGTCGGGCTTACGCGCGAACTTCTGCTCAAGGAACTTGATCGTGTGCTCGGTCGGCCGGTGGTAGAGCCACGACAGCAGGCCGAGAGCGAACATGTTCTTCGACCGTTCGGCGTCCTTTTTGGACAGGTCGAAACCCTCGAGGGCCTTCACGGTGAGCGAGGTCAGCGGGACCGCGTGCACGCGCCACTCGCTGAGCGAGTCGTCCTCCAGCGGGTTGGCCGCGTAGCCGACCTTCTGCAGGTTGCGCTTGGTGAACTCGTCGGTGTTGGCGATGATGTCCGCGCCCTTGGGCAGATCGCCCAGGTTGGCCTTGAGCGCGGCCGGGTTCATGGCCACCAGCACGTTGGGTGCGTCGCCCGGCGTGAGGATGTCGTGGTCGGCGAAATGGAGCTGGAAGCTCGACACTCCCGGCAGGGTGCCTGCGGGGGCGCGGATCTCGGCGGGAAAGTTGGGGAGCGTCGACAAGTCGTTGCCGAACTCCGCCGTGCCGGCGGTGAAGCGGTCGCCGGTGAGCTGCATTCCGTCGCCGGAGTCACCGGCGAACCTGATGATCACGCGGTCGAGTTGCTGGACCTGCTTCGTCACAGCTCAGTCCTCCTCGACGCGCCACTGCGCGGTTGCCTTAGGCGCGTTCTCTGTTTCCATGCTAGATCCTCGGAAGGTCACGCGTTTGCATGCCACCCAAAGCGGGTAAACGCGGTCGGAGTCAGGTCAGGGTGAGGTGGGAGAGCGACGACACAGCCCGGCGGCCAGCCTGCAGAGGTCTACATGCAGGCGGGCGAACAGGACGGTTCGGGTCACGAGCGCCAACTATACGTCCCCCCAACACGTGCGCTACGTCAGGGGCTGCTTACCCGGCAGCTCGTTCCCTGACCTGTACATGCGGCCGGCCTGCATCCCCGCAGAGCCGTACAACTCAGGAACGGTCACCAAGCTGTAACCCTTCCCGCGCAACCTTTTGAGGATGTCCGGAACCGCATCCACGGTTTCCCGATGAATGTCGTGCATGAGAATGATCGCACCTGGATGCGCTTCGCGCACGACCCGGTCCGCGATGTCCGACGCCTTGGTGGCCGTCTGGTCCTTCGGGTCCACGTCCCAGGTGACCACCGAGCAGCCCATCTCGCGTGCGACGTCGCGTACCTGCTGGCTCACCGCCCCGTACGGCGGCCGTACCAGCGTGGGCGTCTGCCCGATGACCTCCGACACCGCGTCCGAGGTCTTCCCGAGTGAATCGGCGACCTTGCTGCTCGGCTGCTTCGACAGGTCCCTGTGGGCCCAGCTGTGGTTGCCGACCAGGTGGCCTTCCATGCTCATCCGCCGGACCAGCGCGGGCTCCGACGCCACGCCGCCGCCGACCGTGAAGAACGTCGCCCGCGCCCGCTGCTCCGCCAGCAGGTCGAGCAGCCGTCCCGTGTACGGGCCAGGGCCGTCGTCGAACGTCAGCGCCACGCACTTGCGCTTCGCGCAGTCCACGTTGCCCGCCCGGTTGCTGACCGCGTCGGGGCTGCTCGTGGCCGCGAAGCCGGGGTTCACCGGATGCGCCGACCGCCTGGCCGCCTCCCTCACCGCCTGCTGCGCCCGCCGTCCCAGGCCCGACAGCAGCGGCGTGACCTGCTGCGCCGGTACGGCCACCGCGACCCGGCCGAGCGAGCACCTGCCGACCTCGCAGTCGTCGAACTCCACGACCAGGTCGCCGTTCCTGTTGAACGCCATGGAGTCGAACATGTCCGCGTCCGCCGTCACCCGGCTGCGCTCCACCTGCGCGCCGCGCTCCGCGAGCGCCTCCTTGACCAGGGCCGCCAGCCTGTCGAGCGCCGGCCTGCCCGCCAGCAGTCCCGTCGATGTCGCGGCCTTGCCGCTGCGCGGGTCGAACCAGTACGTACGCGTGGAGTTGCCCCAGTTCGTGCCCAGGAACTCGCCGGTTCGCAGGCGCACCCCGACCGCCTCGGGGGAGGCGGCGGCGAACTGCCACTCCACGTTCAGCTCCGGCTTGGGAAGGATGGGGGCGTCGCCGCGGGTCGTGCGCCTGAAGTCCTTGAGCTGCCGCTCGGCGCCGGCCTTGAGCATCCGGTTGAGTGCTGGGGCGCCGGTCAGCACCGGGTACTTGATGTGCACGTATCTGCCGGCCGTCGGGTCGCCTTCCGTGACGGTCGTGGTGGACAGGCCGACGACGGTGGCGGGATCGACGAAGTCGATCAGCGTCGGCTCTGCCGGGACCATGATGTCCCTCCCGTTGGAGGCGGCGGCGAAGCCGCAACCGGAGGCCGAGAGGGCCAGCAGAGCGATTCCCGTACAGAATCGCGATTTGTGCATGCTTGTCAGGGTATGGGTGTGATCTTATGGTTTACCCGGATTTTGTGTGATCAGTCCGGACACTTTGACCACGCTGGGCACCGGGTCAGGTCCAGCTGAGCACCCGCTTCCGCCACGCGTACAGGATCCCCAGCGCGATGAACCCCAGGAAGACGAACATCTCCACCAGCGTGGTCAGCCCGTACCCAGGCGCATCGAACACCGTCGCCCACGGGAAGAGGAACACGGCATCCACTGCGAACACCACGTACAGATACGTGAACACGTAGTACCGGACCTGCGACTGCGCCCACCATTCACCCACAGGGTCGACCCCGCACTCGTAGGTGGTCAGCTTCTCAGGAGTGGGCCGCGACGGCCGCAGCAACCGATTGGCGAAGAGCGCCCCGGCGACGATCGCCACACCGATGGCAAGCAACGCGGCCACCAGCACATAGGAGCCAAAGTAGCCGTCCATGCCCGGATCGTAACCCGCCCCGCCTGACGAACCCACCCCGCATCGGGAACCCCCTCCTACGCCACCCTCCTGCGCCACCCGCCGGCGTTGGCCACCTGCGCCCCGCCGGCGTTGGCCACCTGGCCTCGCCACCCCCCCTCGCGCCCACCCGCCACCGCCAAGCTCTGAAGCGCGTTCCGTACCCCCGCCATCACCTCAGTCCTCACAGCACTCCCACCAACCCCTTCCGCACCACCCTTCCTTTGCCTGTCCTGTGATCCGCGCAAGAATGGCCGTATGGCAGCAACGGACCTTCCGATGCCCACAGTGGGCCCGGTTTCGCGATTGGCGCCCAAGCCGATGCGCTTCATCCTCAACTGGGGCCGCCGCTACTCGCTGTGGGTGTTCAACTTCGGGCTGGCCTGCTGCGCCATCGAGTTCATCGCGGCCTCGACCAGCCGCCACGACTTCATCCGCTTCGGCGTGATCCCGTTCGCCAACGGCCCCAGGCAGGCCGACCTCATGATCGTCTCAGGCACGGTCACCGACAAGATGGCCCCCGCGGTCAAGCGCCTGTACGAGCAGATGCCCGACCCCAAATACGTGATCTCGTTCGGCGCCTGCTCCAACTCCGGCGGCCCGTACTGGGACTCCTACTGCGTCACGAACGGTGTCGACCAGATCATCCCCGTGGACGTCTACGTCCCGGGCTGTCCGCCTCGCCCCGAGGCCCTCCTGTACGGCATCACCAAGCTCCAGGAGAAGATCGCCGGCGAAAAGCTGTCAGACCGCTACATCTGGTCCCGCTCCCACGCGGAGGACCCGTCCGGCGGCCAGGCATGAGCGCCGACCTCGCAGCCGGCCTCGAAGCCCGCTTCGGCGACCGCGCCGAGGTCACGGAGTCCTACGGCGACATCACCATCGACGTGCCCCCAACAGACTGGACGAACCTCCTCGAATACGCCCGCGACACCCTCGGCCACGCCTTCTTCGACTGGCTGACGGGCGTCGACGAGCCTCCCGACACGTTCGCGATCGTGGCCCACGTCTACAACCCGGACACGCGACGCAGGCTGCTCCTCCGCACCCGCGTCCCCCGCGACAACCCCCACCTCCCCACCGCCGTCCCCATCTACCGGGGTGCGAACTGGCACGAGCGCGAGACGTACGAGATGTTCGGCGTGATCTTCGACGGCCATCCCAACCTCGTCCCGCTCCTGCTCCCCGACGGCTTCGAAGGCCACCCGCTCCGCAAGGACTTCATCCTGGCCGCCCGCGTGGCCAAGCCCTGGCCCGGCGCCAAGGAGCCCGGCGAATCAGGACACGGCGCCCCGAGCCGCCGCAAGACCCTTCCGCCCGGAGTTCCAGCCGACTGGGGGCCGCCCGATGCTTGAAGTGGTGCTGAGCTTCGTCGTCATCCTCGTCGTGTTCCTGGTGCTGCCGCTGATCGTCGGTCAGACGGAGCACAAGGTCATGGCCCACATGCAGTCGAGGCTCGGCCCCATGTACGCGGGCCGCTTCCACGGCTGGGCGCAGCTCATCGCCGACGGCGTGAAGTTCGCCCAGAAGGAGGACATCATCCCGGCCGCGGCCGACCGCCGCATCTTCATGATCGCCCCCGGGGTGGCGCTGGTCCCGTACCTCCTCGTCCTGATCGTCATCCCCATCGACCGCGGCCGCGCCGCCGTCGATCTCGACCTCGGCCTGTTCTTCGTCCTCGCCGTCATGGGCGTCGGCGTGCTCGGCTCGATCATGGCGGGCTGGGCGTCGGCCAACAAATACTCCGTGCTCGGCGGGATGCGTTCCGCGGCCCAGCTCATGTCGTACGAGCTGCCCCTCGTCCTCGCCGCCTCCTCGGTCGCGATGGCGGCCGGCACCCTGTCGTTGTCGGGGATCGTCGAGGCCTGGCAGTGGTGGTGGCTGCCGTGGCAGGCGATCGGCGGCATCGTCTTCTTCGTGGCCGGCCTGGCCGAGCTGCGCCGCCCGCCGTTCGACATGCCGATCGCCGAGTCCGAGATCATCATGGGCCCGATGACCGAGTACACCGGCATGCGTTTCGCCCTTTTCATGCTCTCCGAGTACGTCGGCATCGTCGTGCTGTCCTTCCTGACCACCGTGCTGTTCCTCGGCGGCTGGCACGGCCCGTTCCTGCCCGGCTGGCTCTGGACGCTGGTGAAGGTCTTCTTCCTGTCGTTCGTGGTGATCTGGCTGCGCGTGACGTACCCGCGGCTCCGCGAGGACCAGCTGCAGAAACTCGCCTGGGCGGTGCTCGTCCCCCTGGCCCTCGTCCAGCTGGCCCTGACCGGCCTGATCAAGGTCCTGATCTGACCCGGTATGACCAATAATCCAATCCCTTTAGACCGAATTATTGGTCCTTGATACCCCTTCAACCGCCTACGTACGATCACCATCCGAGAAGGAACGTCCCGTACGGAGGTGTTCACGTGCTCTCAAAACGCCTGCTCGCGAAATTGGTCGTAGCCGCCGCCATCATCACCACCGGCATCCTGGCCGCCGCCCCCGCCAACGCCGCAACGGACCCGCCCAGCACCGACGGGTACATCTGGTCCAACTGACCGCACCCCGCGCAGACCAGAAGGCTCCCACGAGAGCCTCCAACCCACGCCCCCGAAGGTGTCACATGATCTCGAAGAAAGCAGCAGCACAGGTCGTCGCGGCCATAGCGATCACCGTCGTCGGCTTCATGGCCGCGAGCCCCGCCAATGCCGTCACCGATCCGCCCAGCGGTGGCCAGGTCGGCACCGACGGCTTCACCTGGTCCAACTGAGGGGACTGCCGACGGGCATCGCGCCGAGCGGGTCAGCGGACGATGGCCAGCATCACGTCGGAGGCCGACGGACGATCCGTGGGCTGCTTGCTCAGGCAGGCGCCCACGACGTCGCGTAAGCCGGCCGGCAACCGCGACAGATCGGGAGCATGATTGAGCACCCGATTGAACACCGCCGGCACCGTGTCCTCCCCGAACGCCGGCCGCCCGGTGGCCGCGAACACCATCGTCACCGCCCAGCTGAACACATCGGACGGCGGCCCCACGGTCTCGCCCTTGAGCTGCTCAGGCGACATGTAGGGCGGAGTGCCCACCATTTTCCCGGACGTCATCGTCATCTGATCGAGCGCCCTGGCGATGCCGAAGTCGATCACCCGCGGCCCGTCATGCCCGATCAGCACGTTGCTCGGCTTGAAATCCCGGTGAACGACCCCCGCCTTGTGGATGGCCGCCAGCGCCCCGGCTGTGGACAACGCCAGCCGCGTCAGACCGTCCTCATCCCGGGGCCCGTGGTTCCTGACGAGCTGCTCCAGCGACGGCCCGTCCACGTACTCGCTGACGATGTACGCGTGCCGCCCGCCGATGTTCACGTCGAGCACCCGGGCTGTGGAAAACGTCGCCACCCGCCGCGCCGCCTCCACCTCCCGCGCGAACCTCGTCCTGGCCACGTCATCGACCAGATCGTGCAGCACCTTCACCGCCACCCGCACCCCGTTGGGCGCCATGGCGAGATAGACCGCCCCCTGCCCGCCGCGCCCGAGCTGCCGCTCCACGCGGTAGTGGCCGATCCACTGCGGCTGCCCCAGCGGCCGGTGCACGGACGGAGCGGTGGTGCGCTGCCGCACGTCGGCAGGGGGACGAGGAGTCGGAGTCGGAGTCGCAGCCGGAGCGAAAACCGCAGTCATGCGAGCCTTGGCCATGAACGGCACCAGAATCCCCGAGTGGATGACCCCGCCGACCCAGCTGAGCAGGAGCCCCAGCGTGACGGGCACGGTCAGCTCGGCGGGAGCGTCGTCATTGGGGTAGGCCAGCACGGCGATGGTGAACGACCCCATGCCGACCAGATAGACACACGCCGCCACCCCGTGCCAGACGTTACGCAGCCAGAACGCCGCGAACCCCACCGTGAACGGGGTCGCGAAGCCGCAGGTGAGCAGCGGCAGACAGGCCCACACCACGGCGGCCGTCCACCGCAGGCCGCTGGGCCGGATCGGATGGCTGTGCTGCATGGCGGAGAGACTATCGCCCTGCCACCCGTTCATATCGGACATGCACACAGCTTGTGGATAACTACCCGCCAGCCTGTGGATAGCTGTGGAAAACCTGGGGACAACCCACTCCCTCATTCACGTCCAGCCCCAAGTGCGTCATGATGTTGAACTATGGGGCGGATACCGGGAGTGGGACTGGCGAAGGGGCTGTCCATCACCCTTCGCCACATGCTGCGCAAATCCGTCACGCAGCAATACCCCGAGGTCAAGCCCGACCTGCCGCCCCGCAGCCGTGGCGTCATCGCGCTGGTCGAGGAGAACTGCACCTCGTGCATGCTCTGCGCCCGCGAGTGTCCCGACTGGTGCATCTACATCGACTCGCACAAGGAGACGATCCCGGCGCCTGAGGGCGGCCGGGCCAGGCAGCGCAACGTCCTCGACCGCTTCGCGATCGACTTCTCGCTGTGCATGTACTGCGGCATCTGCATCGAGGTCTGCCCGTTCGACGCGCTCTTCTGGTCCCCGGAGTTCGAGTACGCGGAAGGCGACATCCGCAACCTCCTCCACGAGAAGGACAAACTGTCCACCTGGGTCCAGACCGTCCCCCCGCCGCCCGCCCACGACCCAGGTGCCGAGCCCCCCAAGGAGCTGACCGCAGCCCGCCGCCCACCCCGCCCCGCATCTCCCAAGCGAGACCAGCCACCCGCGGCCAAGCGCACACCAACCCCGGAGAAGGCCACAACACCCAGCAGGGATGAGGGAACCACGGCAACTGCCGGCACAGACCAGGGCACAACGGCGACTTCCGGCGCAGGCCAGGGCGCCACACCGGCATCCGATGCGGGGCTCACTCAGGGCGCCACGCCCGCCGAACAGGGCCCCACCGCCGGGCCGTCCCGCCCAGGTGGCCGTCCTCGCCGCGCCATGACGAACGTACGAGGAATCCGCCCTCCAGGCGCCCTCCCGTCGAAGGACGAACCCTCCACAAGCCCAGCCCCACAGCCTCAAGAGGCGAAGGGCACCCCAGCCGCGACCCAGCAACCCGCACCACAAGACCAGCACCCCGCACCACAAGAGAACCCCGCACCACAAGAAAACCCCGCACAGAAAGACCGAGAAGGGCCTTCATCCACAGGCGAGCCGCCTCCCGGCGAGTTGTCCACAGCCGAAGACGAGCCGCCGCCGAAGCCCGATCAGCAAGGGCAGACTTCTGCCGCGAGCCGCCGCCGGCGCAGGATGGCCGATCCACGGTCCATCCGCCCCCCAGGGCGGCTCGGTCCTGACGAGTCGGAGGAGTCCGAGGAGGAGTCGTGACCGAGGCGGTGCCCTCCTACCTGTCACCCACCGGGCAAGAGATCGTCTTCTTGCTGCTGGGAGCGGTAGCGGTTGGATCGGCGCTGCTCGTCGTCATGACCAAGCAAATCGTCCACGCGGCCCTCTGGCTCGTGGTCTGCTTCGGCGCGCTCGCCGGGGGCTACCTCGTTCTCACGGCGGAGTTCGTGGCCTGGGTCCAGGTGCTCATCTACGTGGGCGCGATCATCGTGCTGCTCCTGTTCGGCATCATGCTCACCCGCGCCCCCATTGGCCGCTCCGCCGACCTCGACAGCGGCAACAAAGTGGTGGCGGCCGTGGTGGCGGTGGCGACGGCGGCGATCCTCGTCACGGTCGTGATCGACGGCTTCCGCACGGCCTACACACCCTTGACTCCAGGCCCCGGCGCCGCCAAGGAGCTGGGCGCCAGCATCTTCGCCACCTGGGTCCTCCCCTTCGAGGCACTGTCGGTCCTCCTGCTGGCGGCCCTGATCGGCGCCATAGTCCTGTCCCGCACCGACATCCCAGGCGCCCCCGCCCGCGCCTCCGCGCAGCAGCAAGGAAACAACGGCCCCGCCCCCACACCCGGCAACCGACAGAGCCCCTCACCATCCGACGGACCCGAGCGCAGCACATCCTCGGACCAGACCGTGCGCCACGTGTCATCCGACGAAAGCGTGAACGGCCCGCCATCCGACGAGGCCGCGGGCGGCGCACCACCCGACGAGACCGGGGGTCAGTAGTGCACATCGTCTACCCGGCGGTCGTCTCCGCGCTCCTGTTCTCCATCGGCGTCTACGGCGTGCTCGCTCGACGCAACACGATCCTCGTCCTGATGTCGGTCGAGCTGATGCTCAACGCCGTCAACCTCAACCTGGTCGCGTTCGACGTGTGGCTGGGCGATCGCCTGCACAGCGGTCAGGTGCTCACCCTCTTCGTCATCGTCATCGCCGCCGCCGAGGTGGGCCTGGGCCTGGCCATCGTGCTCGCCCTCTACCGCAACCGCCAGACCATCGACCTGGACCACCTCCGCGCCCTCACCGAGCCCGCCGACGACAGCCCAGGCCCCATCACAAGCCCCACCGACGACCACACCCGTGCCGCGGCCGGTCACGCCGGCACGCCCCACGAGGTCGGGGACGGTCGTGCGAGTCCACCCGACGGTCGCCCCAGCACGACGGCCGAGCCCGCGAGACCCGCCGACCAGGCCCAGGACGACTCCGAGCGCCCCGTCAACCGAGGCGGTGGTAAGCGATGACGACCTTCCCCCTTCTGGCCGTGCTGCTCCCGTTCGCCGCGGCGGCGGCCGGTCTGCTGTTGTCCCGCCGGCGCCCAGGCAGACCGCCGACGACCACCACGGGCACCGACCGGGCGGCCTGGATCGCCATCCTCCCCACCGCGGCCGCAGCCGTCCTGGCGGCCTGGCTGGCCTGGACGCCGGGTTTCAGCTACTTCACGCACACCACCACACCAGCCCCACCCACCGGCCAGACCTACGGCACGATCACCACCGGCGGCGTCCCGATCTCCCTGACGCTCCAGGCCGACGCGCTCTCCGCCGTCCTGGGCGTCCTCGTGACCCTGGTGGCGCTGGCCGTCCAGGTCTATTCGGTCGGCTACCTCAAAGACGACCCGCGCTACCCCTCCTACAGCGCCTTCATCAGCCTGTTCACCAGCGCGATGCTCCTGGTCGTCTACGCGGGCGACCTCCTGGTCCTCTACGTGGGCTGGGAGATCATGGGCCTCTGCTCCTACCTCCTCATCGGCCACTGGTGGGAAGACCGCGGCAACTCGCGCGCCGCGATCAAGGCGTTCCTGGTGACGCGGCTGGGTGACGTCGGCTTCCTGTTCGGCATCTTCGTGCTCGGCATGGGCGCGGGCAGTTTCCGCATCGCCGACGTCCTGGCGAAGGTGCCCGAGATGTCCACGGCGACGGTCGTGACGGCCACGATGCTGCTGCTGGCCGGCGTCGCGGGCAAGAGCGCCCAAGTGCCGCTGCACACGTGGCTGCCCGACGCCATGGCGGGCCCGACCCCGATCAGCGCGCTGATCCACGCCGCCACGATGGTCGCGGCCGGCATCTTCATCGTGGCCAGGCTGTTCCCCGCGTTCCTCGCCGCACGTCCCACGCTCGACGTGCTGGCCGTCATCGCGGCGCTCGGCATGCTGGGCGCCGCGCTGGCCGCCCTCGCCCAGGACGACCTGAAACGCGTGCTCGCCTACTCCACGGTCAGCCAGCTCGCCTACATGGCCGGCGGGCTCGCGGCCGGCTCCGACACCGCGGCCGTCTTCCACCTGCTCACGCACGGCGCGTTCAAGGCGCTGCTGTTCCTCTGCGCGGGCGTGGTGATCCACCACGTGGGCTCCAACCTGATGACGCAGATGGGCGGCCTGCGCAGGGAGCTGCCGGTGACGTTCGTGACGATGACGATCGGGTTCGCCGCCCTGATGGGCCTCCCGCCGGCCAGCGGTTTCTTCAGCAAGGACGGCCTGCTCCTCGCGATGGACCGCGCCCTGGCCGGCCCCGGCCTGACCGACGCGGCGGCCCTCCTCCTGTACGGATGCGCGCTCGCGACCGTCGCCGTCACCGGCGCGTACGCCACCAGAGCCTGGCTGCGGACCTTCTTCGGCGAGCCCAGAGCCGTGGCGCTCCCGGAGCCGCCGCCCGGCACCGCCCACGTCGTGGACGCCAGGGAGGCCCCGCGCACGATGCTCGTCCCCGTCGCCGTCCTGGCCGTCCCCGCCCTGCTGCTCGGCTTCGCGGGTGAGCTGCACGTCGCGTTCGGCGTGGCCGCCGTCAGCGTCGTGCTCGCGCTGCTCGGCTCGGGCGTCGTCTACGCGTTCTGGCGCAGCGACCCCCTCGCCGACCCGGCCCGCCTCCTGGGGCCACTGCGGGCGCCGTGCGAGCGGGCGTTCTACGCCGACACCCTGTACGCGTCCCTGTTCGTCCGCCCGATCCTGGCCCTGGCCACGGCGGTCGTGAGGACGGACGACACGGTCGTGGACGGCGCCGTACGCGGATCGGGCACATCAGCCCGCGGCCTGTCGGCGGTCCTGCGCCTGGCCCAGAACGGCAACGTCCAGCTCTACGTGAGCGGCCTCCTGGCCGGCGTCCTGCTGATCGCGGTGGGGGCGGTGGTGTTCACATGACGCGGCGGACCCGGGCGGTGATGTGCGCATGATGGCCTGGCCCTCGACGCCGATCACGGGGCGGTTCCGGGCGGTGGTGTGCAGATGATGGCCTGGATCACGGTCGTCCTCCTGGCCGTGCCGCTGCTGGGCGCTCTCCTGCTCCTCCTCGCCCCAGACGCCCTGCGCCCCGTGCTCAGAACGTACGGGCTGATCCTCTCGGCCGTCACACTGGTCGCGAGCCTCGTGCTCGTGGCGGCCTTCGACTACGCCCGCCCGGCCGCGATGCAGTTCGAGCTGGACCTGCCGTGGATCCCCGACCTGGGGCTGCGCTTCCACCTCGGCGTCGACGGCATCTCGCTGCCGCTGGTCACGCTGACGGCGCTGCTGACGTTCCTGTGCTTCGTCTACCTCAGCCGGGGACGCGGATCCGTGGGGGCACGGCCGAGGGCGCTCGTGTTCACGCTGCTGGTGCTCGAAGTGGGCATGATCGGCACGTTCCTGGCCCTCGACCTGCTGCTGTTCTTCGTCTTCTTCGAGATCGTCCTCATCCCGATGTACTTCCTGATCGGCCTCTGGGGCGGCGAGGGGCGCAGGGCGGCGTCGGTCAAGTTCATCCTGTACACGTTGCTGGGCTCGGTCGTCATGCTGCTCGGCCTGCTGCTGGTGTGGGCGCAGACGGGCACGCTGGACATCGTGGCGCTCACCGAGTCCCACGGGGCGGGGATGTCGAGGTCCGTGCAGATCCTGGCGTTCGTGGCGATCGGCGTGGGTCTTGCGGTGAAGACGCCGATGTGGCCGCTGCACACGTGGCTGCCCGACGCCCACACCGAGGCTCCCACCGTCGGCTCGGTGCTGCTCGCGGGCGTGCTGCTGAAGATGGGCACGTACGGTTTCGCCCGCATCGCCATCCCCGTCCTGCCCGAGGGGGCGGCGGCGGTGGCGCCGTGGCTGGGGGCGTTCGCGGTGGTCGGCATCGTGTACGGCGCCCTGGCCTGTCTGGCCCAGCGTGACCTGAAGCGCATGATCGCGTACTCGTCGGTCGGCCACATGGGCTTCGTCCTGCTCGGCTTCGCCACGCTCACCCCGGTCGGCATCAACGGCGCACTCTTCGCGAACGTCGCCCACGGCCTCATCACCGGCCTGCTGTTCTTCCTGGCCGGCGCCATCAAAGAACGCCACCACACCGCCGACATGCCCACCCTGGGCGGCGGCCTGCTGGCGCGGCTGCCCAGGCTGGGCTCGCTGCTGACGTTCGCGGCGATCGCCTCCCTGGGGCTGCCGGGGCTGGCCGGGTTCTGGGGCGAGATGCTGGCGCTGCTCGGGGCGTTCCAGCCGGGTGCCGGGCTGCCGCTCGGGTTGTTTCGTACGTACATGGTGATCGGCGGGCTGGGTGCGGTGCTGACGGCGGCGTACTTCCTGGTCATGCTGTCGCGCGTCACCCACGGACGGCCGAGCGCGGCCGCCGGGACGGAACGGCCGGCGGTCGACGACCGCCTGATGCCCAGCACCGTCCCGGACGAGCGCCCGGTCGCACCGATCGGCCGGGAGCCCGATGCGGCGGCCACCACCACTGTGACCGCGACCGCGGAACGAGCGACTCCGGCGCCCGACGGGCCCGACGTCGAGCCCAACGAGTGGCTGGCCTGGACGCCGCTGGTGGTGCTGACCCTGCTGTTCGGCCTCTGGCCCGGCCTGCTGCTCTCCCTGACCACACCCCCCGTGCAAGCCCTGCTGGGAGCCCTCTCATGATCCAGCAGATTGACTACTTCGTGATCGCACCCCCGCTGGTGCTCGCCCTGACGGCGGCCCTGGTGCTGGTGCTCGACGCGTTCCTGCCGTCCCGCCCGCTCCTGAGCGGCCTGCTGACGCTGGCGGGGGTCGTGATCGCGGCCGGGTTCGTGGTCGCGCAGGCGCTCGGCACGGGCTCGCGGTCGACGTTCTGCGTCCCGCGGAACCTGGGCGGAACGGCGATGACGTGCTCGTTCGTGGCCGACGGTTTCACGCTGGTGTTCGCCGGGCTGGTGCTGGTGGCCGCGGCGGTGGTGGTCCTGATGTCGATGACCGAGCTGGCCCGCGGCGGCATCCCCGTCGGCGAGTGGTACTTCCTCCTCCTCTGCACCCTCGTCGGCGCGGTCAGCCTGCCCGCGTCCCGCGACCTGATCATGCTCGTCGTGGCGCTCGAGCTGGTCTCGCTCCCCGTCTTCGCCCTCACCGCGCTCAAACGCTACGACGGCCGCTCGTCGGAGGCGGCGGTGAAGCTGTTCGTGGTGTCGGTGGTCTCGACCGCGATCATGCTGTTCGGCGTGTCGCTCTTGTACGGCATCGCGGGCACGGTCTATCTGTCCCGCTTGTCCGGCGTGTTCGGCGGCCAGGTGGCGGCCCCAGGGGCTCCTGAGGCCATGTCCGAGGGCCTGCCCGCGGTCGTGACGGTCGGCGTGGTGCTCGTGGTCGCCGGGTTCGCCTTCAAGATCGCCGCGGTGCCGTTCCATGCGTGGGTGGCCGACGTCTACCAGGGCGCGCCCATCCCGGTCGCAGCGCTGCTCTCGGTCATCTCGAAGGCGTCCGGATTCGCCGGGTTGATCCTCGTCCTGGTCGCCGCGCTCGGCGGGCAGGCGGACACCTGGGCGCCGATCGTCGGCATCGTGGCCGCGCTCACCATGACCGTGGGCAACCTGCTCGCGATGCGCCAGCGGTCCGCCGTACGCCTGCTGGCCTGGTCCTCGGTCGCGCAGTCCGGCTACATCCTCGCGCCGCTCGCGGTGACGGGCGAGTCCGCGGTGCGGTCGTCCATCGCGTACCTCGTCATCTACGCCGCCATGAACCTCGGCGCGTTCACCGTCGTCATGCTCGTCTCCCGCACCGAGCTCGACGACTACCGCGGCCTGGTGTTCCGGCGCCCGGTGGCCGGGCTGGCGCTCGCGTTCTGCCTGATCTGCCTGGCCGGCCTGCCGCCCGGGCTGGCCGGGCTGTTCGCGAAGGTGTTCGTCTTCCGCGAGATCGTCGCGGGCGGCGCCGGCTGGCTGGCGCTCGTCATGGCCGTCAACACCGTGATCGGCCTCTACTACTACGCGGTCTGGACCGCCCGCCTGTTCGCCCCCGGCGACCGCGCGCCGCTCAGGGCGCCCGCCACCGCCTGGTACGCCATGGGCGTGGCCGTGGTGGCGGCCGTGCTGTTCTCGTTCGCGCCGCAGCTCGTGCTCGACGTGTCGTCCCTGTCCTGACCCCCCGCGCGTCGCGCTCCGCCCCCACGTGAGCACATTGGGGAACGAAGAGCCGGGTCATCATCGTTGGACGTGGTGAACCCGGACCACGAAGGGGGGGACCTTGCACCACAACGGTCTGCGCACCGCCGTATTGCTCGGCGGGCTGTCGGCGCTGATTCTCGCGGTGGGCGCGTGGTTGGGCGGCGGTACCGGTGTGCAGGTCGCGCTCATGCTCGCGCTGGCGAGCAACGGCGTCGCGTACTTCTTCTCCGACCGCATCGCCCTGTCGGCGATGCGCGCCAGGCCGGTCAGCGAGGTCGAGCAGCCCACCCTCTACCGAATCGTCCGCGAGCTGTCCACCGAGGCCCGCCAGCCGATGCCGCGCCTGTACATCTCGCCGACGGCGCAGCCGAATGCGTTCGCGACCGGCAGAAGCCCGCGCAAGGCGGCCGTGTGCGTCACGTACGGGCTGACCCGGCTGCTCGACGAGTCCGAGCTGCGCGGCGTGATCGGGCACGAGCTGTCCCACGTGTACAACCGCGACATCCTGATCTCCTCGGTGGCGGGCGCGCTCGCCACGATGATCACCTGGCTCAGCTACGTGACCGTGTTCTTCGGCGGCTCCGACGACGACGAGGGGCCGGGCTTCCTCGGCGCGCTGCTGATGATGGTGCTGGGCCCGGTGGCGGCCATGATGGTGCAGATGGCGATCTCCCGTACGCGGGAGTTCCAGGCGGACGAATCGGGCGCCCGGCTCACCGGCGACCCGCTCGCCCTCGCCTCGGCCCTCCGCAAGATCGAGATGGGCGCCCGCCGGCTTCCGCTTCCCGAGAACAGCCGCCTGACCTCGGCCTCCCACATGATGATCGCGAACCCGTTCAGCGGCTCCGGCTTCGGCCGCCTGTTCTCCACCCACCCGCCCACCTCGGAGCGGGTGGCCCGCCTGGAGCGCATGGCGGGCTACCGCCGCTGAGGCCTACTCGGTCGCGGTGATCTTCCGCAGGATCACCGCGAGGTCCTCAGGAAAGACGGTCTCGTCGGTGGCCTCGAGCTCCTCGGCGCTCCACCAGCGGTGCCCGAGCGTCGTGTCCTTCTCGATCTGCTCCATGTGCTCGAACGACACCGCAGCCTGCCCGCCGAGCCGGATCGCGAAGAATGCCTGGTCCTGAGTGAAGGCGTAGTCACCCCACTCGAACTCGACCAGCGCCTCGGCATGCGGCCCCGTAAACTCCTCGGCCCGCGCCTGGACGCCGACCTCCTCGTACAGTTCGCGCGCCGCCGCCTCCTGCAGCGTCTCGCCGTCCTCCCTGGCCCCGCCGATCGTGAACCAGAATCGCCTGTCCGGCTGAGCCGGATCGAGACCGTGCAGCAGGAGGACGCGGTCATGCTCGTCGATGGGCAGCACGCGCGCCGTGAAGCGACGCAGGGGGATTTTCGTCACGTCTATGGAGCATACGGTCGCAGTCGTACGACGGGACGTACTGGCCCGAAACGGCGCGGTCGTGGTCGTGGTCGTGGTCGTGCGATGGGGCGTTTCGGGCCGAAGCGGCGTGGTCGTGGTCGTGCGGTGGGACGTTTCGGGCCGAAGCGGCGTGGTCGTGGTCGTACGACGGGACGTTTCGGCCGGAACGGAGCGGTCGTGGTCGTACGACGGGACGTTTCGGCCGGAACGGAGCGGCCCGAGGCACAAGGCGCGTCGCTGGACGGCGCGGTCCGCCGCCGTTGTGCCCCGGAACACGAGCCGGCTCAGCATTCAGCGGTAGTTCACGAACTGCAGGGCGATGTCCAGATCCTTACCCTTGAGCAGGGCGATGACGTCCTGGAGGTCGTCCTTCTTCTTGGAGCTGACCCGAAGCTCCTCGCCCTGAATCTGCGCCTTGACCCCCTTCGGGCCCTCATCGCGGATCAGCTTGGAGATCTTCTTGGCGTGCTCCTGATCGATGCCCTCCTTGAGGCTCACCATCAGGCGGTACTCCTTGCCGGACAGCTTCGGCTCATCGGCGTCGAGGACCTTCAGCGACAGCCCGCGCTTGACCACCTTCTCCTTGAAGACGTCGAACGCCGCGTTCGCCCGCTCTTCGCTGTTGGCCTTGATCTCGATGTTGTTCTGTCCGGACCAGCTGATGCTCGCCCCCGTACCCTTGAAGTCGAAGCGGTGTCCGAGCTCCTTGACCGTCTGATTGAGGGCGTTGTCGACCTCCTGGCGGTCGATCTTGCTAACGATGTCGAAAGATGAATCGGCCAAAGCACCCATCCTCTCAGCTGCGGTGAACCGGCCCGGCTTCGAACGCACGGACCCAGCGCACGAGCCTAGCCAGCATCGGCCCGCCGTGCAGGACCCCGCCCCCTTGCTCACCCCGTACCCCGACCCTCCCGTACGCCCGATCCATCCGTTTTGACCCCATCCGCCGCTCCTCCCACTGGCGTGGTGGGCCTGGCGGAGATCGAAAGAGATCCGGCTCGGGACAAACCGGTGTCACGTACACCTCCGAAGTCCGCTATCCTTCTTTCTGTCGCCGCGAGAGCGGATGGCACGGCAGGTTGCCCGAGTGGCCAAAGGGAGCGGTCTGTAAAACCGTCGGCTCAGCCTACGCAAGTTCGAACCTTGCACCTGCCACACCAGCGGGAAGAGGCCTGTCACCAGCGGAAACGTGGTGACGGGCCTCTCGCGTTGTGTCCGGCCGTCTACGACGATCACCGGTCGCCTACGGCATGTCACGGCCAATACGCGGCCGAGCCTCAGGGCGCGGGCGGGTACGGGGCCATCTCCGGCAACGCCGTGGGCGGGTCCGCCGCCCTGGCGAGAGTGGGTTACGTCGCCGTCGTACGCCGCAGACTGAACGGCCTTGCAGCCCTCGTCAGCGTCACCTTCGTGGTACTGCTCGTCGCGTCGCTGCTCACGGAAGCCAGGATCCTGCTCGCCAAGGAGTCGATCCTGACCGGCGCGGCGGGCCTGCGCCTCGTGGGCTCCTGAGTCATAGGCAGGATCATCATGTACGCCGTCATCGGCCGGCTCAACGATGCTGAGCGCTGGGAGGAACGGTGGCGTACTGAGGCCGCACTGCGCCGCCGCTTCACCGCGCTGGGCCTCGTTTTGGAGCCGGGCTGCTCCTCGACGCCGCGGTACGGGGGTGCTCATCTACCTACTGCCCATCGACACCAGGGCAGGCCTGTCGATGCCGTTGCACGTCGCCGCCTTCGCCCTGCTGGTGGGAATGCGGCGAGCCCGCACTGCCCGAGGGGCCGCTGTAACCGCACATGAGCAACTACTACCGTTGAGGTGGCAACGGAACGGGCGGTTGCTGGTCAGCGCTCCGCGTCACGAGGTGGGGTCGACTCTGCATTCGGACTTGCCCACCATGGCGCGCGGGCAGATCAAGAGATCACCGAAAAACCGGTCGGTGTAGACGTCGTCGCCTATCCGATACGTCATCTCGATGCCGTGCAACTGTGTGAGACCCGCCGATGTAGCGGCCACCGTCAGAACCAAAGCGACTCCCCGGCGGCTTGGATCCTCCGCCGAGCTTGGGATCGTCGCGCCCTTCGCTGGAACTGGGTCGCTGCCCCACTCGTGGCGGTCACTGCCTGCACGCAAGATCCCACCGCCCAGCCTGCGCCCGGGCCCTACGACGCGCGCTTCCATCAGGAGCATCTCCGGCGCCGGTCGTCGCCCGAGCAACTGGATGGACTCGATACGTGCCGACCGATCCGTTGGGTTTGTGATGATGATATCCGCCCAGTCCATGCGTTCTCCGCGGTCAAGCGTGGCAACGACCTCGCTGCGCGGCGCGTCACAGTCGGGCCTACATGGCCAGGCTAGTGGCCCCCGATCGTCTTTCAGCACGATGGTCCAGAAAAGCACGGCCGCGATGACCAGGGCGGCCGCCGCGGCTACGGCCTTCCTCAATGCCATCCATCTGGCCCCGTTCATGAAGACCTCTTCTGCTTCTGTCCACCAGTCATCGTTGCCGTAGACACAGAACTGAAAACCGGCGCTATCGGGAAGCGTCCTGTCGAACCGAGAGGCTCGACGACCCGATCGTCATCCAGGGGCGACGAACCGTGCACCTGTGGTTTCCGGTCCAGCGCCAGGACCGCGGCCAGCAGCACGAGCCCGGCTGCGAAGCAGCTGTACGCGGCCGTCATCCGGGCGGGGCCTGTCGCGAAGGCGGCGAGCTGTTCGGGGAAGAACGCGTCGTGCCCGAGCTTCAGCAGCACGCCGGCCAGCACCAGGATCGGCCCCAGGATCAGGCCGGCGCCTTCGATCCATCTGCCGGGAAAACGCTCGTTCGCCATCATGACCGTGATCCAAGCGCCCCGGCTCGGGATGCACATGGGCGGACGGATGAGGATCGCAGGTGGACCTGGCTCTACCTCCAGGGTCTCGCTGGTTCGGACCGTCCGATGGAACCGTGAAATGCCTTACGGATAAAGACAGTTGTGACAATCACCTCAGAACGGGAGCACGTCTTGACGGAACCACCACCCTCAAGAGGACGAACGGGGCTGGTGGACGACCGGGATGACGCCTCCATCATCGAAGCGTCGTTGCACACACCAGAGTGCTTCGCCGAGCTCTTCGATCGCCATGCCGCCGCCCTGCACCGCTACGTCGTACGGCGCCTCGGCCCCGATCACGCCGAGGACGTCGTGGCCGAGACGTTCACCAGGGCCTTCGAGACGCGCCATCGCTACGAGTCCGGTCGCACACAGGCGCTGCCCTGGCTGTACGGCATCACCACGAACCTCATCGGCCTGCACCGGCGCGCCGAAGTGCGCGGTTACCGGGCGCTGGCCAGGACGGGCGAGGACCCGGTGATCGCGGCGTTCGACGAGCGGGTGGCCGCCAAGGTCTCCGCGTCGTCCACGCGGCAGAGCCTGGCCGCCGCGCTGGCGAAGCTCGGCCGCGGCGAGCGGGACGTGCTGCTGCTGATCGCGTGGGGCGATCTGACGTACGAGGAGACGGCCCAGGCGCTGGGCGTGCCCGTCGGCACCGTCCGCTCGCGCCTGTCGCGGGCCCGCCGCAAGGTCGCGCACGCCCTGGGCGGCGCCAATCCAACCGAGACGAGAGAAGAAGACCATGGATGACCTCAAGCTGATCAGCGAACTGCGCGCAGAGGTGACGGAGACCGGCCCGGAGGCCCTGGCCGGCGCGCGCGGGCGGCTGCTGGCCGCGATGGCCGGTACGGCGGCTCCCCACCGACCCCAGCGGGCCCGCCGGCCGCTGACCGTGCGGGTCGCGGGCGTCGCCGCCGCCGGGCTGGCGGCGGCCGCCGCCGTCGTGGTCCTGACGAACCAGGCCACCGTTCCCGCGCAACCGCCGGTTTCCGCCGGCGAGGCCCTGCCGCTGACCTCCGCCAGGAACGTCCTGCTCGTAGCCGCGGAGAGCGCGCAGCGCACGCCGCAGGGTTCCGGGAGGTACTGGCACATCAAGCGGGAGAAGGACACCGGTGGGCGCGTCTTCGAGGAGAGCTGGACCACGCGCGACGGCCGCCGGTGGACCAGAGGATCGGACGACGGGGCCCCCGTGGTGCAGGCGGACTCGGGCACGTTCTGGATCGGCCCCGCCGACAGCGGCACCGAGGTCTCCGTCAAGGACCTCGAGGCGCTGCCGACGGACCCCCAGGCGTTGCGGCAGAAGGTCACCGCGATGCAGCACGGCGACCCCAGCTTCGGGGAGGACGTCGCCCTCCTGCCGCTGGCCTCGCTGGTCGCAGAGCTTCCCGCGCCTGCGGACGTCCGATCGGCGGCGTTCCGAGCGCTCGCCGACCTGCCGGGCGTGCAGCGGGTCGGCACGACCGAGGGCGGCGAGGAACTGCTGATCCAGCGCGGCAAGTACGACGCCAGGATGGTGGTCGATCCGGAGACGTCCCGGGTGACCCGCACCAACTGGTTGCCCACCGCCACAGGCGGGATCGCGGGCGCGAACAACGGCCACTTCATCCAGCTGATCACCGAGTGGACGGACGAGCTTCCCCGGTGAGACCCGTGTACCCCTTCATTCTTGAAGCGACATCATGACTTCAGGTAAGGCGTTCCTCGCTGTTCTGCTGGCGGGGACGATCAGTGCGGTACCCGCCCAGGCGGCACAGGCTCCCGCCCCGAAGGGCTGACCTACACGCTGGTGACCACGTGGCTCAGCAAGGACGTCTCACCGGGCCCGTACGTCTCCACCCTGGTCGACCGGCACACCGACGGCCTTCCTGAGGACCTCACCTACCACGCCATGCGTAAGGACCTGGCGAAGGTCACCGCGACCTACCGGGCCTCCGGAGCGGCCGGCACGGGCACCGCCGAGGTGGCCTGCCCATCGGCGGCTCGCTCGGAACGTTTCCGGTGTTGTCGGTGCCCGGCATCGCGCTGCCCGGCACGCTCTTCCGTGCCACCCCTTCCGGCGCGTGAACCGCTCAGCGCGGGACGCGGCCGAGGTAGCGGAGCAGCTCGTCGGTCACCGGGGTGGCGGACGGGGCGCCGCCGGCCTCGACCACGGCGGCGTAGGCGCCCCACTGGCGCAGCGGCTCGACGACCTGTCGCGCGGCGGCGAGCAGGTGGCCCGCGAGCTCCTCGTCGAGCGGGGACGGCCCGCCGGCGGCGATCACGATGTCCCAGGCGTGCACGGCGGCGTCGAGCGCGCACATCACGGCCGCGACCGGGGTGGGCAGATCGCCGTGCGGCAGCGGCGTCGGCACCGTCTCTGTGTCGTCGGACACCGTCGCCCACGCCGCGGCGGTCTGCTCGATGGCCTCCTTCACCAGGGCGCTGGCGGTGCCGTCCACGGTGCCGGACGGCGAGAAGGGGTCGTAGGACGGGCCGGCGCCGATGCCGAGCATCTTCGCGTAGGCGAGCTGGTCGCCGGCAGCGTGCTGGATCACCTGAGTGACCGTCCAGGCCGAGCAGGGGGTGGCGTTGTCCTCCTGGCCCGGCCGCACTCCGGCGACGCTGTCCTCCAGCGCCCGATAGGAGGTGGCCAGCACCTGGCGCCAGACCGGCCGCAGGGAGGTGACGGTGGCGCTGTCGATGGCGTTCATGGTCGCACCTTTCGGGGTTCTTTCTTGCTGGTGAGACCAGCTTAGGGCGCTATTAGGCTATTTTTATTCCTAATAAATCCGGCGCGGAATGAGGAATCGATGGCTCCTACGACGACCCGGGTGCTCCGGCTGCTCTCCCTGCTGCAGGACCGGTCCTACACGGGCCGCGAGCTCGCCGCGCGCCTCGGCGTCACCGAGCGCACGTTGCGGCAGGACGTGCAGCGCCTGCGCGAGCTCGGCTACCCGGTGCACGCCGCGCGCGGCGCCGTGGGCGGATACCGGCTCGGGCAGGGCGCGAACATGCCCCCGCTGCTGCTTGACGACGACGAGGCGGTGGCCGTGGCCCTGGCCGTCGACCTCGCCGGGGACGGTTCCACCGGCATCGCCGACATCGACGTCAGCCTCAGGCGGGCACTCGCCAAGCTCCAGCAGATCCTGCCGAAACGCCTGCAGCGCAAGGTGACCGCGCTGCGGTCGGCCACCGCGGTCGGGCCCGCCACGGTCGGCTCCCGCGAGCCGGACGCGCCGGTGCCCGCCGCCACCCTCACCGTCCTGGCCGGCGCCATCCGGGACGGCGCGACCCTCCTGGTGGCCCCCGCCGGCGTCGAGACCGAGGTCGAGCCCTACCGTCTCATCAGCTGGCGGCGCCGCTGGTTCCTCGTCGCCTACGACCTGGGCACGCACGCCTGGCGGGCGCTGCCGGTCGCCGGCCTGACCGAGGTGCGCTCCACGTCCCGCCGCTTCGCCGCCCGTTCCCTGCCCGATGACGACCTCGTCGCCTTCGTCCTGCGCGAGGTGGCGCAGACCGGCTGGAAGGTGCACGCCCGCGTCACCGTCCTCGCGCCGGCGGAGACCGTGATCGCCCGCATCAACCCTGCCGTCGGCGTGGTGGAGGCGGTGGACGCGCGCACCTGCGTCCTCGTCACCGGCGCCGACGCCATGGAGACCATCGCGATCTACCTCAGCATGCTGATGATGGACTTCCGCGTGGACGGCCCGCCGGAGCTGGTCGAGCACGTCCGCACGCTCGCCCGCCGCTACACCGAGGCCGTCGGCGGATGAAGCGGCCCGTCGCCGGCTGGCGCGGACCGCGCGCGCGGTTGTAGCTGCGGAACCGCCAACGAAGGCGTCCGTTGGGTTATTGGGCGGGTTGCCAGATACGGTGCATGGCGTCGCGTTGCTGACCGTAGATGCACTTGGCGTAGACCCGCACCAGGACGTCGACGCTGTGTCCTGCCCACTCGGCCACCGGATCTCTGCTCTGTCCGGCCGGGCTCGCTACAAAGATCACAACGTACGCCGAATAACGATCCCGGAATCCGGCTATCCAGCAATCCAGCTCAGGAGCCGTCTACTTGTTTGTCCACTTGGCCTTGCAGCGGTACTTGCCTTCGAAGAAGGACGTCTCGTAGGTGTACCCCTTCTGCAACACCATGCCCCGGCTGTAGTGCGTCTGCCCTGGACCCAGGTCGACGTCCAGCTGGCTCATGCCGACACCGTTCTTCAGCGACTTGAACGTGCCGGTGCGCTCCTTGGTTATGCGGCCCCAGACATAGGTCGTGCCCTTGTACGTGCCTGTGCGCACCTGACACTTCAAGCCCAACGGCCCCGACCAGACGGTGTCGGTGTCCCGGGTCTTGACGTTGCTCGCCTTGCTCGGGTCGTCCAGGCCGCCGCGGGCCTGGGCACCGGGCGCGTAGACGGTGAGTCCGACGGTCGCGGCGGCCAGGCCGCTCACGACGGCGGTGACCCAGCGGGTACGGTTGCTCGTCATTGGTCTCCCCCAAGAGTCGATTCTTGCGGACAAGTCGACCGTAGGGATCGCCGGTATGTCCGAGTATGTCGAGCCCGTTCCCGGTTGATCGAGGGCGGGCCGGCAGCACCACCTGATCACCGACGCCACCGGCATCCCGCTCGCCGTCACCCTGACCGGCACCAACCGCAGTAACCGCTTCCACCGCTCACATCAGGATGGTCGTGCCATCAACCGAGGTAGCGAGGGGTCAACCATGGTCACGCACAACCGGCTTCAGAGCCAGGTCAACACCCCTACAGGCCAAGATTCCAGCAATTCCCAAGCTGACAGCGCGGTTCGATTCTGCCACCCGTCCCCGGGGGCTCGGAGGGTTTCATTCCTCCCTTATCGACGGGCGGTCCTCCGTCGGCGGTACTTGGATTTTATCCACGATAGCCGTTCCGCACGCGCCTGTTCCTCGTCGCAGCATGCGCACGGGATATCCACCTCTATTCGGTCAAGGGCCTCTATCCCGTGTTGGGCGACCAGGAACTTCACCGTGTCGCCATACAGGCGTGCCAATCTGTGGCGCCGTCTTCCGTACCGGGTGAAGTGCTGCTCGATGGCGGTTGCAGTCTCAGCGGTCAGGGGCATGAGCACTCCATCTGGTAGGGACAGCCAGGGGGGACGCGGATAGGTGCCGGCCTGGTTCTAGCAACAGCTCACCATGACGTGCAATATGCGATGCCCAAGGTCCGCCGGCCGGTCCAGGGCTTCGTACCTCAGCCCCGGCCCACCGGACTTCTGCGGCGTCCTGAAGCCTGTACGGCTGGAGCCTCTGCCGGCCTGTGTCCGGCGGATGCGCCCGTTCACCTGACGCGCGATGAACCGGTCCTCGCGATGACGATCACCCAGTGACCCCAGGTTGCGCTGAGTCGGCCAGGATGGCCGCCAGTTTGAGGCCTTCGTCGGCGAAAAGTCGTCCTGCCTGCTCTCCCTTGGCACGTGTTTCCAGAAGGACGAGCCAGGAGGAGCCGTCGCGTTGGGGTACGACGCGGATCTGCCGCACCTCGCTGAAGCCGACCTCCTGTAGTTCGGGGTGGATCGCCGTCGGTGACCAGTGCACCTTCCAGGCGCGATCGAAATCGATGATCTCCAGTTGTCCGTCATAGGTGTAGGGGACCGGTCCGTCGAGGGTGACGGCGAACGAGGCGTAGTAGGTGGCGGTCTCCCCGAAATTCAAGTACGTCTTGGGGCGGACGCGGATGCCATGGATGATTATCCGCTTGGCCTGGGAGCCCTTGGTGAAGGCGTTGTAGATGCCGTCGAAGTCTCGGGGCGGCTCCAGCACCTGGGCCTTCATGGCGGACAGGTCGCCGCGCTGCCAGGCCGTCAGGAACGCGGTCGCCGTCTGCTGGGGCGAGCCTTTGGTGCGTACCGTCAGGTAGACGGCGATGCCCAGACCGAGGACGGCGATCAGAGCTACGGCGACGGGGATCGCTGTCCGTCGCCGCCGGCGAGAAAATGCGGGCATATCGGGCGATCTTATTGGTTGGGGGGACAACACTCTGGACCGCCGCCCCCGGGGCGTGACCCGGCGGGGAGTCGCGGAGACTGTGATCAGTGCTACGAAGTCCCAGTTCTTTCACCGCCTGGGCGAACCCGGCGAACTCCGGGGCGCTGGCTAGAGCTTGCCTTCGAGGAGCACGGTGCGGTGATCGGCGAGGTGGCGAGCGAGCTCATTGACGAACTGCGAGCGTAGCGGTGGCCAATTCCAGAACGTGAAGCCGAGATGGGCGAGTACGAAGTAGTCATCGGCCCACTTCCAGGAAGTCGGTTCGACCGGCTGCGCGCAGCCTGGACAGGCGATGATGATGTCGTCTCCTTCATCCCAGCCTCGTACGACTGCACGGAAGGGTTCCCATACCTCGTAGTTGAGTTCGAAGCCCTCGTCGACCAGGTGGGTCGTCATCGAGCAGTGCGGGCAGGTAACGGCCATGGGGTCGCCCTGCCCCGCGTCGAAGACGGTACGGCCGACAGTGATGGCGAGGCCGTCATGCCAGGGCACGCTCCAACCGGACGAATTTACCGCTGTATCGGCGCGCGGGCCGGGCGGGTGCCCGAGATCGGCGCCTAGGACGCAGTGCGTGGGCTCTGCAGACACGATTCCTGCGGAAATCAGCCAGCTCCGAACGTCCGCCGCCAGAGTTTCCGCCTCCTCAGGAGTCGCCTGGACGTCCACGATCGTCTGAAACCAATCTCCCATGATCTTTCCTTGTCTATCGGCGCAGGACGACGTGAAACGATACAAACAGTCACTGACAGAACCATGGGACCGTGCTCCCGTCGGCGCGGCATGTGGCTCTCGGGTGATCTCAGTCAGGAGTGGTGTACCTCGCGGGGACGCCGGCTGACGCCAAGGCAGGCGACCACGCGTGATGCGTCCGAGGCCAGGAAGAGCTGGAAGTGGTAGGCGGGGTCCGTGCTGGTGACCATGCCCAGGATGAGGTGCTGATGTTCGCAGGAGCTGAGCTGCGCGACCGCCTCGTCGAAGCCTAAGGATGGGATCTCTTGCCGGTGAGTGAGACGTGCGCGACGCCGGTACGTGCTGATCAGGTAGAGCGTCTCAACCGGGTCCGGCCATATTGTGATGTCGGCTCCAGCCGCGAGCGCCTGGCGGAACGCAGGGATTGCTTCTCCTTCTGCGTTGTCGAGGAGTTGAACGAGCGTCTCTCTGTCCACGAGGGCAGCATAGGCACAGCGGGTCTCTGGGAGTCATGCACTATGCGGGCAATGATCATGACGGCGGGTTTTGGGTATCGACCTGTCCGGGTGGGGATTGCGACAATCTTGCGATGCGTCTTTCCGTGGTGGTCGGGTTCGTGCTCACGGCTTTGCTCTGTACTTTGCGCGACGGAAAGACCGCATGTCCTGCAACAGGGGAGACGTCCTAGGGCGCAGGTGGAGGCCCTATCACTGTGTTGAGACCTCTGGCCGTTCCAGGTGCAGCGGTGGGTTGTTCCCTTGACCTGGCTCATCGGGTGGCGTGGCTGATTGTCGAGCTCGGCCCTTGGACTCGTGGATCGTGAGGTGAGGAGCCATGGGTAAGAGGCGCTACGTCGCCAGAGGCGTGCCCGGCGGCTATCGGATCTGGGACAACAGGGCGCGGCGTGATCGGTGAGCTGGTGGCGTCCAACAGGGGCTCGGCTACCTGATCAACGACGCGGCCGCGCAGTTCGACACCGCAGGGGGTTCGCCACGCTCGTCGTGCTGAGCGTGATCGCGGCGCTGCTGAACCTGGTCGTCGGGCTGCTCGACCGGCGGGCGAGCCGGTGGAAGCCGCTGGGGAGGCCGGCGACGTGCCAGGATTGGATCGGACCTCCCATGGGGTCGTGCTCACCACACAGCGGATCATCGACAAGAAGCCCAAAGAGGTCGCGGCCTTCCAGGCTGCTCTCGGCCGCGCCCAGCGCTTCATCCCGCGAGGCCGAGCCCGATGAGATCATCCGGTCGCTGGGCGTCTATCTGAAGGGCATCGATCCCAAGGCGCTGACCGAGCTGCCGGGGCTCATGCGTACCGAGATTCCCTCGAGCATCGGCTTCTCCCGCTCCTCCTTCGAGGCGGCCCTCGCCTTTCACCGGATGACCGGGCTGGTCAAGCACCTGCCGACGTACGAGCAGATCGTGCCGGCCGCGCTGCGGACGGACGCTACCTGATCTGCTGAGGGCGGTGGGTCAGGAGTTCCAGGGCTGCTTGGGTGCTGGCGATCAGGTTGGGGTCGCCTTTGGCTGTGCGTAGGGCGAGGGCCTCCTGCAATGCCTCGCGGGCCTCCTGCATGCGGTCCAGGTCGGTGAGGGCTTTGCCCAGGTGTTGGAGGGAGAAGCACGTCATTTCCGGTGCTTCCTCTCTTGAGAGGGTGAGCGTTGCCCGGCAGAGGGCTTCTGCGGTTGTCGCATCGCCTGCGTAGCGGTGGGCGTCGGCCAGGTTGAGCGAGGCGGCTATGCGTCTGCGGGCGGTGTCGGCCTGGGCGAGGGCGCGGGTGAGGTGGTCGATCGCGGCGGCGTGCTCGCCCAGGACGAGCAGGCCCACCCCTAGTGCGCGCAGGGTGGTGTAGTCGGTGGGGTTCTCGGTGCGGGCTGAGGTGACCAGCGCGGCCAGCCGGTCGCGGTCGGTGGGGATCATGCGCTGACGGTCGTCGTACGTGATGAGCTCGTTGATCTCTTGGAAGAGCACAGCCAGAAGACTAGGGGTGGATGGGGCTTGGGGAAGCACCGAGTTCGAGGCCGGCAACTCGTGGCTGGCGGCGTGGCAGCACGATCTCGTGTCTGCGCAGGATCCCGGGCAGGGGAGGCGCGGCGGATTTGGGCGAGGGTGGCGCTTTCGGCGCTTGATGGGTGCTGAGCGGGCCGGGTATCTCGCGCGGAACGCCAATGTGAGCCTGTCCGCCTCGCCGCCGCTGCCCGCGCGGCAGGTCGGACTCGGTGAGATCTACGACTCGGAACCAGCCGGCGTCAAGCAGACGCAGGAAGGCTGCCTCCGCCTTCGCGCCCGTACGCAACGCTCGTGGTTTTTGTCATCCTGGAAGGTCGCGGCCACGATGGGGCCGGTGTCGGGTTGCGATCACGCTTCGTGACCGTAGCCCTCCTTTAGGATGTCTTCCACCAGTTCTGAGGCGTCGCTCCGGCCGGCTTGGTAGGCACCGAAGAGGGTGGGCGTACCGTCGGGGCCGTGCTCGGGTTCTTCGGTGCGTGAGTGGACAAGGTGGAGGAGTCGCGCGCGCTCTTCCCGCACCTGGCCAGGCCGGAGTTGATCGACCAGGCGGTGACGGTCTTCGTACTCTTCCTGCGGTGCCGTCATGCTGTCGCGTTTACGGAGCGAACCCGGGAAGCAAGCGGTTGGCGGCGGACATCGCTGCGAACTCATCGGCTTCCTCGTCCACGCAGGCCGTGGTGGCCGGCGATGCGTCAGCTCGTCAGTTGGGCCAGCGCCTGGTCGAGGGCCTTTTCGGCGGGGCAGGGGATGTCGGGTTGTACGCCGGTGCCTTCCCAGTTCGTGCCGGAGATCGGGTTGATGGCGCGGCCCGTCGGGACGGTGACTTCCAGGTGGGGGTGGACGGTCCAGCCCTTGCACGGGTGGGCGCCGCCGCGGGTCGGCTCGCCCACGATCACGGCGCGGCCGAGTTGCTGGAGGTCGTAGGCCAGTTCTTCGGCGGCGGAGAAGGTGGTGGTGCTGACCAGGATGTAAAGGGGCTTGGTGCCGCCGAAGCGGGCGCCGGGGACGTGGGGGAGGCTCCAGGACTGCTCGGTGCGGTCGCCTTTGCGCCAGTACATGCTGTTGAGGTGGGTGCGCTTGTCCAGGAGGTGGCTGCAGACGAAGGCGACGGTGTCCGGGTCGCCGCCCCGGTTGCCGCGCAGGTCCACGATCAGGGCCTGGGCGCGGGAGGCCAGGGTGAGCGCGGCGGTCAGCGGCTCGGCGGCCCAGCCCAGCGGGAACAGCATCGGCGCGAGCTCCACCAGGGCGACGCCTCCGTCGAGCAGCTCCACCCGGGGCGCGCCGCCCAGTGAGGTGTCGAAGTCCCGGCGGATGGACTCCATGGTCGCCGCGCCCTGCTCGGAGGAGACCGGGTCGGCGTGGTGCTTCAGCCTCAGGTGCTTGTCGCCGTTGACGGACTGCAGGTCCGCGGTGACCAGATCGGCGAGCTCCTCGGCGCTGCCGACGTCGTAGGCGCCCTCGGCGAGACGGCGGCGCAGCAGGTCGGCGAGTTGCCCGGCCACCTCGGGAAAGACGTAGTGCTCGGTCAGCAGCCCGGCCGTCTCGTCGATGATGGGTGCAGGCTGCAGGTTCGTCAGGGTTGTCACGGCGGGAAAGTAGACCAGTTCGCTGACGAAACAGTCAACGGCTCCCCTATGTGAAGGGTCTGCGCTGGGCGGGAATCTGGTGTGGTCCTCTCGCCGGCGGTGGAGGGCGTGCTGATCAGGGTCTTTCGACAGCAGCCCGATGAGCGGGCTCCAGGTCAGGTCCAGCGTCTGTTGGTGCGGTCCACCTCCAGCTCGGCCGGGGTCAGGTCCACGTGGACGGGGATGCCGGGGCGGCCTCCCACCTTCACCAGGAACTTGCCGCGGCCGGGGGGTTCGCCGTCGCGGGCCCGGGCGTTGTCCCAGCTGGGTGGGGTGGACCAGTCGACGATCATGCGTTGCTCGGCGGCGGACATCCCCACGACCTGGGTCAGGGCGGACAGCTCGGCCTCGGGGAGGCCGCCGCAGAGGATCATGCCGGCGCGTTCGGCGAAGCCCCTCGCCTTGAGACGGTCGGCCTCCTCCGTGAGGGCCAGCAGGTCGCTCATCGTGTGGGTGATCATCGCCTGGCCGACGCCGCGCTGGCGGTTCAGGCGGGTCAGGGCGTCCACGCGGTCCACCAGGCCGCGGCCGGCTCGCAGGACGCGCCACAACTCGTCCAGGACCACCCAGAAGCGGCGTTGCGGTGCGAGGCCGGCGTCGGCCAGGGCGTGGGCGGCCTCGATCGCGCCGAAGCCCTCCGACCAGCAGGCCAGCAGGACGGCGGCCTGCAACTCCTGGTCGGACTCGTCGATGCCGGAGATGTCGATGCAGCAGCCGGCCGGGGTGTCCAAGCGGATGGGGGTGGTGGTGGCGCGGGCGAAGGCGTCCCCGAGCGGGCCGTCCACCAGGCCGAGCAGGGAGGCGTGCAGGGGGTCGACGACCTGCCGGTAACGCTCCTCGCTGCCGCGGGCCAGGGTCACGGCTCGTACGGGGTCGGGGCCGGCGTCGATGACGTGGATCAGGTCGGGGAGGATGGGGACGCCGGGGTGGCGTTCGTCGAGGACCCGCAGGGCGGCGGACAGGATCGTCCGCTCGGTGTCGGCCACCGGGCGGCCGCGGACGATGGTGACGAGGGCGGCGACCGCGTTCAGACGGCGGCCGTGCGCGTCGGCCAGCAGGCGCTCCCGGTCGAGGCCGGACAGGCGCGCGGCGGCGGCGCCGATCTCGCCGGGGTCGAGGACGTTCAGAGCGCCGAGCCCGCGGCCGAGCTTGATGATCTGGCCGCCCATGGCCGCGATCAGGTCGGTGTAGTCGGGCTTCAGGTCGCCGAGCACCAGCGGGGTGACGCCGTAGCCGGCCAGGCCGACGACCTGGCGGCGTACCAGCGTTGACTTGCCCAGCCCCGGCTTGCCGAGCACGAGCTCCGACGGGTTGTGGATGAGACCGGCGCGGGCGAACCAGGAGATCGGGTCGCAGCACAGCGTCGCGCCGCCGGTCAGCTCGCGCCCGAGCGGCACGCCGATCGCCGGCGTGCTGAACCCGACCCCGAACGGCCACAGCCCGCACACCTGCACGGTGGTGCCGCGCCACTCCGGGGGCGCCTCGACGTACGGTACGCGGCCACCGCCGCGCCCGGCGTATCCGCGCGGGCCGAGCCGCGGGGAGGTGTACGGCATGGTCAGCTCCCTTCGGAGGAACGGGTCACAGCGTCTCCCTGACGAACGCGGGAATCCGCAGGTGGTCCGGCAGGACCAGGCCGAGGGGCAGCGCGGCGGCGAAGCTCGCGGCCTGGGCGCCGTACATGCGGCGCAGGCGTACCCGGGCGGAAGGGGCGAGCGTGTCGATCGCGGCGACGGCGGCGGGCAGGTCCTCGGAGCGCGCGACGGTGGCGGTGACGAGCATCGCGAAGCGGACGAGACCCGCCCCTTTCGCCTCCTCCCTGGCGCTCTGGTCGGCGGCGGCCACCGCCACGGTGTCGCGGGCGGCGGCGTTGACGCCGCCGAGGCGGAAACGGGCGTCCTTGCGGTCGCGCTCGACGAGGCGGGCGGCGCTGCCCGGGTCGTACGGGCGGTAGAGCAGGGAGACCCGCTTGCGTGCGATGTCGCGGTGCGGCGCGAGCAGGTCGGTGAGCACCGGCGCGAGCACCTCTCCTCTTGGTGCCTCGCTCATCCCCCAGGTGACGGAGACGCCGGAGTCATGGCGGTAGTGGTCCCAGGACTCCTGGGCGGCCACGGGGCCGATCTGGTCCCAGGGCTGGGCGATCGGCTCGCCGCCCGAGCGGGCCGCGTCCAGGAGCCGCTGGCTGGCCGGGTCGTACGCGATCCTGATCGCCTCCGCGATCTCCGCGGCGGTCATGGGACGTGAGGCGCCCGCGCCCGCCATGCTCAGCCCGGCGGTCAGGCCGGGCAGCCGGGTGGCGATCTCCCGGGTCATGGCGGCGGTGCCGCGGGGCCGGCCGCCGCCGCGCGGGTTGGCGGCGTAGGTGACGGCGATGCGGGTGGAGACCTGCGCGGAGCCGGCGGGGTAGGTGCGGACGACGTCGTTCAGGACGGCCGCCGCCAGCGCAGGGGCGTCGGGCGAGAGGTTGTCGGCGACCTCGCGCCGCAGGCGGGTGCCGAGGTCGGGCGCGGTCTCGACGGTGACCGTGGCCGCGACCAGGGACGGCTCGTGGGCGAGCCCGGCCAGCCACTGGCCCCAGTGCGCCACCCACGTGTCCACCTGGTCGCTGTCGACCAGCGCGGCCCCCTCCACGGACGCCTCGAACACCGCCGTGTGATGGCCGGTCGCCGGCACCACGATCAGGCCGAACGCGCGGCCCCGTGAGTCGGTGGCCTCCACGACGTGCGAGCCGGCGGCCAGGCCGGGGAGCTGGAAGGCGCCCTTGTGGGTGAGCCCGAGCGGCCCCGACCGGTACAGGTGCCGGCCCCGCCCCCGCCCGCGCAGCCACGACAGGCGGGCGACGGCGATCTGCAGCCCGGTGCGGCCGTGCCGGTCGCGCAGCAGCAACATCGGCGTCAGCACGAACGCGATCACCGCCGCCAGCACCAGCGCCGCCTTGAGCGAGACCATCATCGTGATCACGCACGCGACCAGGCCGCCGAGGAGCAGCAACGTGCCCAGCAGGCCCAGGTCGCCGATGCCCGGGCTGGCCGGGCGGCGCCAGTTGCCGTAGGTGCGCTCGCTGTCAGCAGTCGCCATCCGATCCTCTTTCTCGTAGGGGTGACTCGCCGTCGGCGGCCGTCTTGGTGAGCGTCGCGGTACGGGCGCCCGACGGGCCGGCGGGGCGGGCGGGCCTGGCCGCGTCCACGTTCCTCGCGAGCGTGGGCAGGATGCGGGCCCCCATGGCCACGGTCACGTCCCCGGTGGCAGAGAGGGAACCGCCGCCGTGACGCACCGCGCCGACCGCCGGGGCCAGCAGCCGCAGCAGGGCCGGCAGCGCCGCCACCGCCAGGATGATCACCACCAGGCCGGACAGCTGCGCCAGCTCCGATGACGGGTCGCCGATCGCCAGGAAGGCGTAGCTGTAGACCGTGGCGGCGGCCGGCTTGTACAGGGCGAAGGCGAGCGCCCACACCGCGATGCGGGCCAGCCAGGCGCGGCCCGCCTCGGTGCCGCTCAGGGCCGCCGCCATCGGCAGCATGCCGACCAGCAGGCCGAGCAGAGCCACGCGGGCCAGCATCAGCACGATCTGCAGGATGCAGGAGATGATCGAGGCGAACGCCAGCACGATCATCAGGCCGGGCGGCAGGGTCATGCCCTGGAAGCCGGCCAGGCGGGTGATCGCCGCGCCGAAGTCGCCGCCGAAGCCGCCGCTGTCCAGGGCCTGGCCGATGATCCAGCCGGAGTACGCGTCTCCGGCCTCGACCAGCAGGGACATCGCGGCCGTCCCGCAGCCGGTGACCACCGCCAGCGTCAGCAGGCCGGTCACCGCGCGCATCGCGGGCTCCGACCTGCGGCGCATGGCCAGGCGTCCCGCTGCGATCACCAGGCCCAGCACCGCCAGCAGGGCGACGTACCAGTGCGTACGCTCCTGCAGCCAGGCCACCGGGCCCACGCTGTCGGACAGGGGCGGCGCCGCGGCGCTGCTGCCGGAAAAGCCGGCCATCATGCCCAGGACCTTGACCTGGGCCTCCTGCAGGGCCGTCGCCAGCTCGTCGATGACCCCGCCGCCCTCGGCGGCGCCGGTCACCCCCGCGCAGACCGCGTCGGCGCCGGGCAGGTCGCACAGGCTCGTGCCCTCGGGTGTGGGAGACCTCATCACACGCCGCCCCACGGCACGAACCCCGCCAGCGAGGTCACCGCCTGCAGGCTCGGGCTGATGGAGCCGTCCGGCTGCAGCCGCAGCCGCCAGTCGCCGCCGCTCCACACCACGGTGACGGTGTTGACCTGGAGGTGTCCTGTGGCGGCGAAGCGGGAGACGAGCTGGACGGTGGCCACGTCGGGGGTGTACGAGGCGAACGCGTAGGCGGCCAGCTGGCCCTTGCCGCCGGTGTCCTCGCCGGTGTTCACCTGGCGGCGCTGTTCCGCGTACGCGTCGCGGCCCGGTCCTGGCATCACCTGCTCGTCGACGACGCGCCGCCAGCCGTCGGCCAGGACGAACCTCGTGGCGATCTGCCAGGCGGCGATCAGGGCGCCGGTGGGCGTACGGGAGAAGCAGCGGTGCACGTCGGCCTCCTTGCGGTGCGGGCCGTGCTCGCGTGAGGCGGGTTCCGCCACGCCGTGGAACACCGTCCACGTGACGTCGGCGGGTGGTTGCGCGGGAACGTCCTGGGAGGCCGTCGCGGGGGTGGCCGGGCAGTGACCCGGCGCGGCGGCGGTCGGCGTGGGCGGCACGGAGGGCGCGGCCGGCGGCGTGACCGCCCAAGCCGGCGTCGACGGGGACGGCGGCGGCGCCGCCGGTACGGCCGAGCGCGGTGAAGCGTGGCGCGCCGGCCGGTCGGCGGTGTCCTCGCGGTCGGGCCGCAGAAGCACCATCACCGCAAGAACCGCCATCAAGGTCACGAAAACCGCTGCAACCCAGAACGCAGCCCCACGGGAGGCTCCACGAGGGGGCGCGTCACGGAAGGCCGCGCCATGGGAGGCCGTGTCGTGCGGGGCTATGTCGTGCGGGGCCGGGTCGCGTGGGGCCGGGTCGCGTGAGGCCGCGGTGCGCGGGGTCGTGTCGTGCTGAGGTGAGGTAGGTGGCGGTGGCGTGGGGTGGGTGGGTGGTTCAGGGGGCCGGTGGTTGGTGGCGGTCATGACAGGAGGGCGCTCACCAGGCCGGATGCCGAGCCGAGGAGGACGCAGGCGGCCATCACCCACGCCAGCCCCACCGCGTGCCTGCCGCCCTCCCCACGGTGGTGGATCAGGGCCATCCTGGCGGCCACCCCCATCACCCCGGCCACGCACATCCCGGTGACGATCCACGTCGCCCAGCCCAGCGCCGTCAGCAGCTTCTCCGAACCGGGCGGCGGCGTGCCGATGCCCGGATCGGGGACGCCCACGAGCGGCAGCACACCGGCCAGAAATTGCGTCATGAAGGTCCTCCGGGGTGATCAGATGCGATGTTCCGGTACGCGTCGCCGGCCCATGGCAACCCCCCAAGGTCCGTGCTCGTAAAGAGAATGACCAAGCCTTTCTTATTTCTCCGGTGCGGGGACTCGCGCAGCGGCCGACCACCGGAATTACTCGCTGCATGGGCCGTTGACCAGGTAAAACCTTACTGCTCGGGATTGTGCAGGGCCACTAGCGACACCTTTTCCCAGCGGGGTTCGCGAGGGCTGGAATTAGCTTCCCGGCACATGGTGAATGGCACCGACAAGAGAGACGTTCTTTATGAATAAGGGTGGAAAGCTGGTCATCCTGGCGACGGCCACATCTCTGGCTCTCTTGGTCGGCCTGGTGCTCCTCCTGAGCGGCGGGCCGCCGAGGACGGGGTCGGTGGTGTCGTTGCGTCCCGGCAGCGTCCCCGCCGCCTACCAGGCGTGGCTCAGCCGGGCGGGCCGGCTGTGCGGGCACGTCAGCGCGCCGCTCATCGCCGCGCAGGTGGAGGCGGAGAGCGGCTGGCGGTCCAAGGCGCGATCCAGCGTGGGGGCGCGGGGCATCGCCCAGTTCATGCCCGCCACCTGGGCGAGCTACGGCCGGGACGCCGACGGCGACGGCGTCACCAGCCCCGACGACCCCCAGGACGCGATCATGGCCATGGCCCGGTACGACTGCGGCCTGGCCCGCACCACCGCCCGGCTGCCCGGGGATCCGACCTCCAACATGCTCGCCGCCTACAACGCGGGACCCGGCGCGGTCCTGCGGCACAAGGGCGTGCCGCCGTACCCGGAAACCCAGGAGTACGTGCGCCGCGTCCTCGCCCGCGTCGCGCACTTCACCGACATCCCGCTCACGGCGCTCGGCGCCACCCGGTTCGGCAGCGCGGTGGTGGCCACGGCGCAGCGCTGGCTCGGCACCCCCTACTCGTGGGGTGGCGGCGGCCCCAACGGCCCGACCCCCGGCATCGGCAGGGCGACCGGGATCGTCGGCTTCGACTGCAGCGGTCTCGTGCTGCACGCCGTCTGGGCCGCCTCGGGCGGGCGCGTCCAGCTTCCGCATCTGGCCGCCACGCAGGCGACCGAGTACGGCACCCCGGTGCCCCGCGACCAGTTGCTGCCCGGCGACGTCATCGGCATCGACCACCGCGACGGGCGCGGCATCAGCCACATCGTCATCTACGCCGGTCGCGGCCAGGTCATCCACGCGCCCCAGACCGGGGACGTCGTCCGCATCGCCCCGCTGAAGAACTTCGCCTCGGCCGCCTGGACCATCCGGAGGTACGCATGAGCCCCCGACCCCTCACGCTCACGGCCGTCGCGACGGCTCTCGCGCTCGCCGGTTGCGCCGCGGCCCCCGGCTCGGTGGCCACCGGGCGTGTGACGCCCCCGCCTCGTGCGTCCGTGCCTGTCACGTCCGCGCCGCCGGCGTCCGGTTCGGTGATGTTCGGTCCAGGATCGGCCACGCCCACCCCGAGCAGGTCCACGGTGGCCGCCCTCGACCCCGCCTCGATCGACCAGCGGGACGCCGACGCCGTCAGCACCGCCGTCCTGACCGCCATGTGGAGCGTCGACACCACCACCGACCATGACCAGCGCGACGCCGCCCTGCGGGCCGCCGGCTGGCTGAGCCCCGAGTACCTGGCGGAGCTGCGGGACGGCCCGCAGGTCGGTACGGACGCCGCCTGGGCCACGTGGGCCGCCCACCGCGCCCGTACGCGGGCGTCCCTGACCGAGGGCCGCGACACGCGCCCGCCCGACACCGCCACCCAGGCCGACCGGCAGTGGCAGCTCACCGTCACCCCGATCGGCGCCGGGGGCTGGCGCGGCAAGCCCCTCACGATGACGGCGTTCGTCGCACTCGAACGCCCCAAGCGCAGCGCCCCCTGGCGGGTCACGGCCGTCACCTTGCGCTGACCCCCGCAGAAAAACGCCGTGGCCGGCTCCTGCGCAGGAGCCGGCCACGGCGCGCTACAGCGGGTGCGTCAGCTCCTGCCGCTCACCTCCCGCACGTCCAGCCGCCTGTCGGCCTTGGAGGCCATCGGCCGGAGCGTCTCGACGGTGACGTTGTACTCGCCGACCATCGCCACCTGCGTGAGCGCCTGGTACGTCCCCGGTTTCCCGGGCACCTCGGCCATCACGATGGGCCCCTGGCGATGGGCCATCGGCATGGCCACCATGTCCGTATGGGCCACGACCTGCGCCTTGGTGATCGGGTCGTAGCTGCCGGGCGCGCTCACCTTGGCTTCGATCTTCACCTGCAGGTCGCCGAGGTGGGTGGCGGTGATGTCGATCGCCGCCTTCGGATGCGCTCCGTGCGGTCCAGGAGCCGCCGCCGAGTCCGTCCCGGCCGCCGGAGCCTGGATCGTCGGCCGGGTGACGAGGAAGCCGATCGCCCCGATGGACAGGGCGAACGTCATCCCGATGCACCCCCCGAGCACCAGCCCCTGGCGGAACGGCGTCAGCCCGGCCGGCTTCTTGGGCGCCTTGCCGGGAGCCCGTCGCGGGCTCGGCACCCGCCGGGCCGGCGGCTGCTCGTCCCGGGACGACCTGAGCTTGCTGAGCAGGCTCATCCTGACCGCCTTCCGTAGCTCGCCCTGCTGCCCTGACCCGCGGTGCCGAACCACGCGTACGGCAGCTCGGACCCGGCGGGATCGCCGCCCTCGTCCCGTACGGGCATCTGGTTCGCGCCCGCCATCCTGCTGTCGGGCAGCGGGATCAGGTTGGGCTGGAGCCTGGCGTGCACCCGGAACAGCCCCCACTGACCACCGGGAAGGTGGCGGGGCAGCGTGCCGGAGCGGTAGAGATAGTCGCCGGGCACGTGACGGAACCCGCCGGCGCCGCCCGAGCTGCCCGGGTCGGCCAGCAGGTCGCGGACCACGCCGGGCACGATGTCGTACACGCTGCCCGGGTTGAACTGCCCCTGGGTAGCCGCGATCTGCGAGCCGGGGTCGCGGGGCGCGCGGCGCCAGGTGTGGCCGTGCAGGGCGAAGCTCGTCGAACGCGGGTCGCCCATGGCCTGACCGACCCGGAAGATCGTCCGATCGCCGGCGTAGGCCTGGAACACCGGCGTCGCCGGGTCACCGTGCACCCGGGAGCTGAAGATCTCGGTGATGTTCTGGTTCCTGGCGTACCGCCACGACCAGGGCTCGTTGGTGTAGTTGATGGAGAACTCTCCCAGGTCCTCCGGGTCGTCGGCCTCCCTGCTCGGCTGGAGCACGAGGTCGAAGTTGTCCGGCACGGGCTTGCCGGTCTTGCGGAACAGCGCCAGGTCGCTGTTCATCAGCACGATGTTCTCCCGGAAGTCAGGATCCTCCGGATGGGTGATCACCGCGCTGGTGCCGCTGCGCAGCGGCCGGCCGTTCTTCGGGTCGAGGTACTCGGAGCCGGGCTTCTCGATGATCAGCGCGCCGTACAGGCCGTGGTGCAGGTGGTTCTGCACGTCGGCGTTGTCCCGCAGCAGCGCCATGCCGGTCGTGTCGGCCGGCAGTTCCCAGCGGTACTGGATGCTCTCCCCTGGGGCCACCGCCTCGGGCGGCTCGGCATTGACCAGCTGCGGGCTGATCGACGCCTTGGAACTCACCGGGAACGGCTCGAAGCCGGGCACGTTCTGGTGGTTCCTGGGCGGCCGCTGGATGCACTGCGGGAAGCGCAGCACGTTCTCCCTGAAGCCGAGCTGCCCCGGCTCGGTGGCCTCGTGGCAGTGCGGACGCATCTTGCGTGGATCGAGCTTGTTGGTGAAGTTCACCGTCACGCAGTCGCCGGCGTTCGCCCTGATCACCAGCGGTTCCGGTTGTTTCCTCCCGTCGCGCAGCGCCTGTTCGTCGGCCGCGAGCGCGTACATCAGGCCGTTCGGGTCGTGATCGCCGTTCTTGTTGTAGACGATGTCGTGGTTCATGGCGATGACGTCGAACGAGCGGTTCTGGCCGGTCCGGCAGGGTGTCATCGGGCGGCTCCGCAGCCGGGCGGCTCCCGTCGTCCCGAACATCCCGGCGCGGGACTCGTGCTGGTCGATTGTCAGCTCGGACCATTCGTCGCGCTCGTTCTCACCCGTACAGGTGTCGCGCGGGAAGTCCGGGAGCTCCCGAATCGGTGGCCCGCCCGCGCTCGGGTTGGAGCACGAGAAGATGCGCAGCAGTCCCCAGTCCCCGAGGAACCAGTCGTCCGCGCCGGCGTAGGCGTACTGGTAGTCGGTCACCTTCAGATCGGGTGTCGGCGGTGGCATCTCGTCCGGCAGCGGATCGACGTCGAAGTATTCGAGCATGCCGATGTGCTGGGCGCCGACGATGTTCGAATCGGGATCTCGTGGCTCATGGCGCCATCGGAAGTGGTCCAGGTTGAACCCGTGTGACTCCTCCTGGGACAGCTGGAAGAGCCGGAACCTGATCGGATCGCCCCGGTACGCCTTGAGCACCGGCGTGAACGGATCCCCGTGCACCTTCGAGTTGAACAGCAGCGACGGGTCCCTGTTCCTGCGGGCCTCGAACGGCTCCAGCCGGTAGTTGACCCCCATGCCGCCCTGGTCGTCGTTGCTCGACGGGAACTTGGCCGGGAAGATCGGCACCCCGTCCGGGGTGTCGAACTTGTCGTCCGCCCGCGTGCGCGGATCGTTCGGCTGGAACAACGGCACGTGGTCCTCGATGAAGAGGGAGAAGTTGCGGTAGTCGACTCCGTCCGTGAGCTGGTTGTTGTGGTCGATCACCGGTTCGCAGTGCACGTCGAACTGGGTCCCGACGACCCCGCGGGTCCGCGCGCCCGGCACGTCGGGCACGCAGCCCGCCGGGTGGATGGTCGCGCCGCCGAACAGCCCGTTCTTCTGGTGGGTGTTCGGGAAGAAGTGGTCGTGGAACGAGTTCGTCTTCGTGTTCTCCTGCACGAAGTCCCGATAGGTGATCGTCTCGCCCGGTCCCGCGCCCTGGTCGTAGTTCCAGCCGTTGGCGGCGCCGTCGGAGCTCAACACGTCGAAGTGCACCATGTGCTGGTGGATGCCGACCTCGTTGGTCTCCTGCGACCGGTCGAAGACGTTGCCGCCGAACATCCGGGGCAACTCGTTCGTCAGCTTGTAGATCACGCAGTCGCCGACGTTCAGGATGGGCGCGAACGGTTCGGGTTTCTTGCCGTTCAGCACCGCCTGTTTGTCACGTTCCAGGACATAGACCCGTGACTGCGGGATCGTCCATTTCAGATCAGGGTTGTACGTCTGTTTGATCTGGATGGCCGCGACCTTGAAGACCTTGGTCGGCCGGCCTATGGGACACGGGTCCTGGAAGAAGGCGCCCGGCTGCTGCCCGCCCGGGTCGGCCGCCGCCCGCTCCAGCGGTGTCGGCGGGAAGACGCCGTCCTCGGCCCGCGAGGCGAGCCCGAGTGGCGGCTTGGGCGCCTTGAAGCCGAACACTCCCGGGATGAAGTTCGGGAAGCCCGGCCGTTCCGGCGTCGGACTGGGCGGTGGCTGCCGCCCGGGGACGCCGGGCTGGTAGTCGTGATCGGGCAGCGGGAACAGCGGGAGCAGGCGCGTGCCGTCCGGCTGCCGCCGCGTGCCGTCCGACAGCGTCTCCAGCGTGCGGTTGAGCCCCCACATGCCGTTCGCGAAGTGCGGATAGAGGTGGCAGTGGAAGATGATGTCGCCGAAGGACGCCGGCTTGCCCGCGTTCGCCGACCCCGCGCCGCCCTGGATGATCAGCGGGTAGTGGCTGCCCGGCGAGACCGCCTGCACGTCGAGGAGGTTGGTCTTCCTCGTCACGTTGGCGGGCTCGCTGATCTCGTCGATCCCGCCCTCGTCCTCAGGGTCGAACATCCAGCGGTTGACGTGCCAGTGGAAGGTGTGGGTCTCGACCTCCGCGGGGTGCATGAGGCGGACCTGCGTCGGCTCGCCGCGGTAGTTGCCGATCACCAGGTCGCCGCCGCCCGGGTCGCCGTACGCCCAGGAGGACAGCGACGTCTCCTCACCGATGCAGCGCTCGGCGTCGAAGCCCTGGGCCTGGCGCCGTGCCGCCGGGCAGCCGACCTCGTCGCGGTTGAACCCGGGTTCTGAGCGGTAGTTGAAGGCGAAGTATTCCAGCTTGACCGGGACCTCGCCCTGCACCAGCGCGTCGGCGTCGCCGCCGCCGAGAGCGCGGATCGTCCCTCTGGTGAGCAGCCTGAGCTGCTCCCTGCTGGGCTGCACGCAGGACGTGCCACCCGCCTGTGGGCCGCCCCCGTCCTCGCGGCAGAACCGGGTGAGGATGCCGGGCTCGGCCTCCACCTCGTCGTGCATGAACATCACGTGCTCGCGGAAGTCCTTGCCGTTCGGCCGGATGATGACGGCCTGCGTCCCCGACTCCAGCGGCTCGCCCGTGCGCGAGTCCACCCAGGTCGCCCCGGGCTCCTCGATGATGAACGCGCCGAACGCGCCGAACGCGTGCGAGCCGATGAAGCGCACGTTCCCGTCGCGGTCGATCGGGCGGGTCTGCTGCGAGGTGAAGTCCGCCCCGTCCTTGAACTGGAACTCACCCTGGATGTGGGCGTGCAGCTTGTACCTGATCGTCTCGCCCGGCCGGGCCGTGGAGTCCGGGTTGTTGCCCACCACGGTGCCGTCCGCGCGCCTGACGTCGTAGTCGAGGCCGTCGAAGTGCATCGAGGCGTTCGGCGCCTTGCGCGGGTCGAAGTCGATCTCCGGCACGCTCAGCGCCGGAGCGAACTCGCGCGGCCGCGGCGTCGGCGTGCCGGGCGGCAGCAGCCGCTCGCCGGGCAGCGTGTAGATCGCGTTGTTGCGGATCCGCTTGTTGAGCGGCGGCGCCGGCTCGTTGAGCCGGTTGGTGAAGAACACCTTGATGCAGTCGCCCTGGTTGGCACGCAGCACCAGCGGCTCGATCAGGTCGCGCAAGCCGCCTTCGCGCGGGTCGGCCGCCCGCGTGTAGTTGGCCCGCACGGCCGCGATGTTCTCGTCGAGCACGTACATGCGGCCTTCGGGAACCACGTCGCCGAAGCGGTTCACGAACAGCGGCAGGTTGATCAGTGAGACGTTGAACGTCTTGGGCTTCTTGCCGCTGCATGGATGGCGGGTCGGCTGCTGGATGTCGGGCAATCGCTCGGCGAGCGCATTGCTCATCATCCACATCGACCCTCCGGCGAGGGCCATCCACAGCCCCGCCCCGGTGGCCAGCAGGATCTTGATCGGCCAGGACCTGTTGCGGGTCCGGCGGGTGAGCACGGCCGTCGCGATGACGGCCAGCATGAGGAGCGGGATGAGTTCGGTGTACGGCGCGTACAAGCATCCTCCAACCGAATGACCACAGAGTGGTCTGCCGTCGGGGGCTGTGACAGAGACCGGCCAGCGGAGGGGATGACCGCCGGCATCGCCGCCCCGGCGCGGCCGCCCCCGAGTCATCTCGACCGCGCGCCTGGCGATGCATGCCTGGTCAGAGTACGAGTAATGACCTTGGAACTCATCCGACCCGCCGTATCAGCGTCGGCAGCGCCGATGGGCGCGGGGGTTCCGCCTTCGGCCGCGTATACGCGGCGTGTGCCGGACGTATTCCACCGCTCGTTACGCTCCCCGCAATCCAGTCATTCGTGACGACCGGCGTGATAGCCGGTCGGGACGGACCAGGGAGCGGGTGGTGCGGATGGCCGACGCGCGGTCGTGGGTCAGCGCCCACGTCTTCCACGACGGCGACCTCGACCTCGTCATCACCGACCTGCTGGCCGCCGTGCAGAGCCGGCTCGACGCCGACGGGGCCGCCCGCGGGCTGTTCTTCCTGCGGTACTGGGAGGGCGGGCCGCACCTGCGGGTCCGCGTCCTCGCCCGGCCAGGACGCGTCGACGACGTGCGGCGGATCCTGTCGGGGGCGGTCGCGGACGCGCTCAACCGCCTTCCCGCGCTCGTCCGGGTGACCCAGGAGGACTACGACCGCTACGCGCCTGCGATGGCGGCGCGGGAACTGCGGCAGTCGTACGAGCGCCGCCGCCGGCCACCGAACTCGTTCGCCTTCTTCCCATACCGGCCGGAGACCGACAAGTACGGCACCGGCGCGGCCCTGCACGCCGTCGAGGACCACTTCGTCCGCTGCAGCACGGCCGTACGCCGGCTGCTGGCCACCGGCCCCTCCGACGACCGGCGCACCACGGCCGCCTTCGCCGTGCTCGCCCTGAACCGGTGGATCGCCTCGCGGGGCACCGGATGGCCGCAGCGCGAGCCGCACCCGTGGCAGCCCGGCGAGCGGGCCCGCTACCTGCGCCGCCGCCCCGCCCTGCGCGCCCTCGCCGAGCGGACGCGCGCGCTGGCCGCGAACCCGCCCGATCGGCCGTCCGGGTTCGCCGGCGCCCTCGCCGCCTCCGCCGCCACGCTGGCCGGCCGGCCCGACGCGGGGCCCGTGCTCGACATGTGCGCCCACCTCACCTGCAACCGGCTCGGCGTGGGCCAGGAAGAGGAGCTCCACCTGCGCGACCTCGCCGACAGGACCTTCGCGGAGCTGGTCGAGGAGGAGGCGCTCGCATGACGACCGGCTGGCACAGCGTGCACGTCCACCACTACGGCGACGCGACCGACCGGCTGCTGCTGGACGCCGTGCGGCCCATCATGGCGGAGCTGGCCGGGCGCGGGCACCGGTCCTGGTTCGCCCGGCACTGGCGGCAGGGGCCGCACGTCCGGCTGCACGTCGAAGCCTCGGAACCAGCCTTCCTCACGGACGTGCTGCCGGTGGTCGCGGCCAGGATCGAGCCGTACCTGGCCGGGCTGCCTTCGGTGTCGCCCGACATGGAGGCGCTGCTGCCGCTGCACCGCCGGCTGGCCGAGGCCGAGTCGGAGCGTGGCCCGCTGACCCCCTTCTACGCCGACAACTCCTGGCACGTCGAGCCGTACGACGACCGTACGGCGGTGCACGGCACGCCCGAGGCCGCCGCCCTGTACGCGGACTTCATGTGCGCCGCCAACGAGCACGCCTTCGCCGTCCTGGAGGGGCGCGACGTGCTCACGGCGGCGTTCGACGCCATGGTGGTCGTGGCCGACGAGTTCCACGAGGACGGCATCGAGGCCGGTTACCTCAGCTTCCGCTCGCACGCCGACGCCTTCCTCGCCCAGCAGGGCGGCGGCGCGGCGCGGCGGCTCGCCTGGGACGCGCGCTTCGAGGCCCGCGCCGGCGCGTTCGCGGGCCGCCTGGACGCGCTGCTCGACTCCGGCGCCGTGGACGAGGCGACGGAGAGCCTGGTCGCCGCCCTGCTCGCGAGCCGGGAACGCGGCCTCGGCCTGCGTCGGCGCGGCCTGCTCCCGCTCGGTGAAGACGGCGACCTCTCCTCGGTGCGGGACGCCTACCGCGACCTCAGCCCGTTCCACCGGGCGCTCGCCGAGAACGAGCGGTGGCTCGCCGAGGTGCTGCCCTCCACGTGGTTCGCGCTCTTCCGGCTCGTGCTGAACCTCATGTACCTGCAGTTCACCCGCCTGGGAGTGACGCCGTTGCAACGGTATTTCCTCTGCCACCTGGTCGCCGCCGCCGTGGAACGGCGCACCGGCAGGCAGGCCACCGACGTCCTGCGCGTGTTCGCGGCGGCCGGGGACGTGGGATGAGCGGCACGGTGTACGAGACCCTGCGGCTGCGCGCCGGGGTGTCGGCCGGTCGCGGGCGGAGCGGCGTCCACCTGGTGGGCTACCCCGACGTGCGGCCGATCGGCGGCGACGACCTGGCCGTGGTGCGGGCGCTCGCCTCGGGTGAGCACCGCGCCGACGCCTTTCCGCCACCGGCTCGGCGGCTGCTGTCGGGACTGCGGGAGGACGGCTGGCTCGTCGCCACCGTGTACGACGGCGACACGCCCGTCTACACCCTGGACCCGCAGGTCTGCCCGGACGGCGACGGCCCCGCGGCCCCTGCTGACGTCCGGTTGTCGCGTTTCACCACGATCGCGGCGGCGCCGGGAGGTGGGCTGCGGGCGACGTCGCCCCGGGCGTGGGCGTCCGTCACCGTGCACGCTCCCGGTGCGCTCGCCGTGCTCGCCGACCCCGGCGCCCGCGTCCCGCCTCCGGGGGTCGGCGCGCGGGCGGCTTCGATGCTGCGGCGGGACCTGCTGCGGGCCGGGCTCGCCGTGACCGGGGACGAGGACGCGGAGTTCCGGGTGCGGCAGTGGTCGGCGGTCGATCTGGCGTTCCACCGGAGCAGCCGGGGCATCGACGGCGAGGTGGGGGTGGCTGGCGGGTTCGGGGCCACGTACTGGGGGCGGGAGCACGTCACCGACGCGGGTCACCGGCCGCCGAGCGGGCCCGTCACCGAGCTGCCCCGCCCTGACCTCGCCCGCGTCATCGCCGCCGACCCGAAGCTGACCGAGGTGCTTCAGGCGCGCCGGTCCTTGCGCGACCACGACGCCGCCAGGCCGGTCACGCTGGGGCAGCTCGCGGAGTTCCTGCACCGCTGCGCCGCGACCGCCGACCACCCGACGCCGCACGGCGACCGGCCACGCCGCGCCTATCCCGGCGGTGGCGGCGTGCACGAGCTGGAGCTGTACGTGGTGGCGCACCAGGTGGCGGGGCTGGAGCCGGGGACGTACCACTACGACGGCTACGGGCATCGGCTGGAGCTGGTGGGCCGGCAGGCCGGCGCCGAGCGGACGCTGCTGGAGGCGGCGCGTTCCATGTCCGACGCCTCGGCCATGCCGCAGGTGCTGGTGCTGGTGACCGCCAGGTTCGAGCGGCTCATGTGGGTGTACGAGGGGCTGGCGTACGCGCTGATCCTGAAGAACCTCGGCGTCCTGGTGCAGACCATGTACCTCGTCGCCACCGCCATGGGGCTCGGCGGCTGCGCCCTGGGCGCCGGCGCGCCGCGCGCCTTCCAGCGCATCTCGGGCGCCGATCCCCTGAGCGAGGACGTGGTGGGGGAGTTCATGCTCGGCACCGTCGCAGGGGAGCACCACACGGAGGGGAACGCATGAGGCTGCGCCTGGCCGACCACACGTACATGGCGCCGATCGAGAACGGGCTGCACATCGTCACCCCGGCCGGCCCGGTCACGCTCACGGGGCCGTCGATCGCCCGGTGGGTCGAGGCCCTCGTACCGCAGCTGGACGGCCGATCCGGCCTCGACGACATCACGGCGGGCCTGCCGACCGCGCACGCGGTGATGGCCCGGCAGATCCTGACCCGCCTGCTCGACGCCGGCGTCGTCCGCGAGGTCACCGCCCCGCCCGGCGGCGAGCCGGTCGCGGGGCCCGCGGAGGTGGCGTTCGTGGGGGCGCACACCGAGGGGGCGGGGGCGGCGTTCGCGCGCTTCCGCGAGCTCAAGGTCGCCGTCGCGCACGAAGGCCAGGCGGGCGAACCGCTGGCGGAGGCGGTCGCCGACGCGCTGCGGACGTCAGGGGCCGCGGACGTCAGGGTGTGCGCGGCGGACGCGCTCGGCGACGACGACCTGTGGGGCCTGGACGCGCTGCTGGTGATCGGCGAGCTGGGCGCGAGCGGGCATGAAGGGGCGGCGCGGAACGGGCTCGCCGTCGGGCACGTGCTGCGGGACGGCACGGACATCTGGTACGTCCCCGTACGGGCGGCCAAGGAGGACCCGCTCGGCCCGGCCTCCCTGCACGCCCGCCTCCGCACGGCCCCACGCGCCCCTGAGCCGATCAGCGACCTGCACGTGGAGGCCGCCGCCGCCCAGGTGGGACGTGCGGTGCTGCGCTGGGCCACGGGCACGGCCGACCCGCGCCACGCGGGCAAGGTGACCAGGATCGGCCCCGACCTCACCACGTCGAGGCACCACTGCGCGCCGCACCCGTACGAGCTGCCGGCCACGGCGTCCACCCCCGAGGCGCTGCTGACCCGGGTGGTGCACCTCAGATTCCGGCCCGTCGAGGACGGGCAGGCGTTCTCGGACGCGGCGGTCAGGGCGGCCGACGAGCTGTTCGGCCCGTTCCGCTTCCTGCCTGACGACTCCGCCGCGCAGAGCCCCCTGCACGTGTCGGAGGCCGAGGTCGGCGACGGCGTCGTACGGGCGGTGGGCTTCGACTACGCGGAGACCAGGATCGAAGCGGCCCGAGCCGCGCTGACCAGGTACGCCGCCGCCACGGTTGACCCGCGCCGCCTGGTGGACGGCGGCGGCTCCGCGCTCGCGTACGACCTGGCGGCGGCGGCGCCCGTACGGCTGCCCGCGCACGAGGCATTCCCCCGCCCGGCGACCGGCGTGGGCGAGGGCTATGGCGCGAGCTGGGACGAGGCCGTGGCCCGAGGGCTGTGCACCCACTGGACGCGCGACCAGGAGCTGATCGAGGACGTGCGGGGAATCCCCGTCACGGTCGATCCCGGCGAGCTGGACGCGACGGGCCGCCGCTGCTTCGCCCTGCTGGCCGAGCTGGGCGAGCTGCCCGAGGTCCGCGAGCACGGGGGCCGCTTCGGCGTCACCGTGCTGTCGTTCCGCCGCGGCGGCGTGGAGGTGGCGAGGACCGCGGGGACCGCGTCGGCGGCCTGGACCAGGGGCCTGCTTGACGCGCTCTACGCCGTCCAGGTACGCGTCCACGCGGGCCGCCCGCGCCCGCCCGCCGAGCCCAGGCCGTCCCTGCCGACCGCCATGTGGGTCGATCCAGGCCGGTCCATCGACCCTGACGAGGTCGCGGCGGCGCTGGCCGCCGACGGCCGCCGCGCCGTCGTCCTCCCTCTCGACCACGACCCCTTTGCGGCGGCGATCGCCCCGCTGAGCGTGCGGGTGGCGATCACCAAGGAAGGACGGCAGGCATGACCGAGCACCCCGTGACCGTGCTGGCGGGCGGGCGGATCGCCGGCGCCGTGGCGGAGCGGCTCGGCGTGCCGGCCGTCCCTCTTCCCGACGGTGAGCTGCCCCCGGGGCCGACCGTCGCCGCCGCGGACGGCTGGGCCGAGGTCGTCACGCGGGACCTGCGGGCCAGGCTCACCGGCCCCGTGCTCCCCGCCCGCGTCGAGCTGGACACGATCGTCATCGGCCCCTGGGAGACGCCGGGCGAGCAGGGGTGCGCCTCCTGCGCCGCGTACCGGCAGTCGTGGGCCGCTCCTGCGTACGAACGGGGAGAGATCGTCCGCGAGCGTCACGCCGACCGGCTCGCCGCGCCCTCGCCGCTGCTGACTGAGGGCGCGGCCGGGCTGGCCGCGGCCCTCATGGCCGGCGACCTGCGCGCGTACGCCGAAGGCGCGACGCCGCGCACCCGCGGCACGGTGCTCACCGTGGACCTGCACGACCTGTCGATCACCCCGCACCGGGTGCTGCCCGACCCGCTCTGCGCGGTCTGCGGCCCGCGCGTGACCGACGAGCCGCCGACGGCGCTGGGGACGCCCAGGCCGGTCCCGAGCCACGCCGAGGGCGCCGTACGCGGGCGCGACCTCGTCGGGGAGCTGGACGCGCTGACCGACACGTACGTGGACGAGCGCACCGGCGTGGTCTGGCTGCTGCACGACCGCACCTCCGGCGGCGCGATCCTCAGCACGGCGGAGGTGTCGCACCGGTGGGCCCGGGGGTCCGGCGGCTACGGCCGCGCCTCGGAGCGCCGGGTCAGCAGGACGATCGCGCTGCTGGAGGCGCTCGAACGGTTCTCCGCCTCGCCGGGACGGCTGCACCCGCCGAAGGCAGGGACGTACCACGAGCTGCGGGACCGCGCGCTGGACCCGCGCACGCTCGGCCTGCACCCGCCGCAGGCGTACGAGGAGCCCGGCTTCGCGTACGAGCCGTTCGACCCGGACCGGAACTACCGCTGGGTGTGGGGCTGGTCGTTCCTGCGCGGCGAGCCGATCCTGGTGCCCGAGACCGTCGCCTACTACGGGACGCACTCCCACGAACCCGACAACCGCCCCTTCGTCTACGAGATCTCCAACGGCTGCGCGCTCGGCTCCAGCCTGGAGGAGGCGGTGCTGTACGGGATGCTGGAGATCGCCGAGCGCGACGGGTTCCTGCTGACCTGGTACACGCGGCTGCCCGCACCGGAGCTCGACCTCGCCACCCTCGACGAGGTCGACGCGCTCCACCTCGCGGCCCTGCGCGCCGAGACCGGCTACGACCTGCGCCTGTTCGACATCACCACCGAGCACGGCATCCCCGCCGTCTGGGCGCTCGCCACCGCGCCTCCCGGCACGGACCTGCCGGCGGCGTTCTGCACCGCGGGCTCCCACCTGTCCGGCCGCCGCGCGGTCACGGGCGCGGTGGCCGAGCTGGGCGACATGCTGACCAACGGCATCAAGTACGGCGGCAGCCCCGAGATCAGGGCCAGGGCGGCGGCCATGGCCGCGAACTCCTCCGCCGTCGAGGAGATGGAGGACCATCCGCTCCTCTACCACGACCCGCGCGCCGCGGCCCGGCTGAGCTTCCTCACCGCCGGCACGCCCACCCGCGCGGTCGGCGAGGTCGGCTCGGGCACGGAGGAGTTCGCCTCCGACGACCTCGGCGAGCTGATGCGCGCGGTCGTCGGCCGCTACACCGCGTCGGGGATGGACGTCGTGGTCGTGGACCAGACCTCCGACGAGCTGCGCGCCATGGACCTGCACGCGGTCAAGGTGCTGATCCCCGGGACGGTGCCGATGACGTTCGGGCACCGGTACCGGCGTACCAGCGGGCTGCCCCGGCTGCTGGAGGTGCCGCACCGGCTCGGCCACATCGGCCGCCCCCTCACCGAGGACGACCTCAGCACCGATCCGCACCCGTTCCCCTGAAGCCGCGGAGGAGATCATGACTCGACAGGCGGCGCCCGTGTGGCGGACCTTCCTGGGCTGGGCGCGGCCCTACCGCGCCCGGCTCGCGCTCGGCCTCGTGCTGGCGCTGTTGTCCGCGGCGAGCGTGCTGGCGCTGCCGCCGGCCACGCAGCGGCTCGTCGGGCAGATCGCCGGCGGTGACCGGACGGCCGGGTCCGTGCTGCTGATCGTCGCGCTCGTCCTGGCCAACCTGCTGCTCAACGCGGGCAGCTGGTTCCTGCTCGACCGGACGGGCGTCATCCTGACCAGGGACGTCCGGCAGCGGCTGGCCTCGCGGCTGGTGCGGCTCGGCATCCCGACGTTCGACCGGCTCAGGCCCGGTGACCTGTTGTCCCGCGCCACCGCCGACGCGGCGAGCGTGGACGATCTGGCCACGTACGTGCTCGTCGGGCTGGGCGTGCACATCCCCGTGATCGTCGCGGTGCTCGTCTTCATGGCCTGGCTCGACCTGCTCCTGCTGGGGCTGACGCTGGCCGTGGTCGTGCTCTCGTTCCTGGTGTTCCGCCTCGTCGCGCCCATGATCAGGAACGCGAGCATGGCCACGGCCGAAGCCGTCGGCACGCTCAGCGCCGACCTCGAGCGGGCACTGGGCGCGCTGCGCACGATCCGGGCGTTCGGGGCGGAGCGGGCGGAGGAGGCTCGCCTGCACGGCGCGGCGGAGGACGTACGCAGGGCCAGGACCAGGGCGTCGCTGTGGGAAGGCGTGTCGGCGAACGTCACCGGCCTCACCTACCAGCTCGCGCTCCTGACCGTGCTGACCGCCGGGGCGGCCCGGGTGGCGACGGGGACCATCGAGGCCGGCGTGCTCGTGGCGTTCCTGCTGTACGTGTTCTACCTGATCGGGCCGATGCAGAACGTCATCCAGGCGCTGGCGTCGTACCAGTCGGCCGGCGCCGGGGTCACCAGGATCGCCGAGGCGCTCGCGTACCCGGCCGAGCCCGGCCACGACCCGCCGGAGCCGCAGGCCGACCGCTCGCCCCTGAGCGTGCGCTTCGACTCCGTGCGCTTCGGCTACGGCACCGGCCCCGTGCTCAAGGGGCTCGGCTTCTCGGCGGCGGGTGGCACCGTGACCGCGCTCGCCGGAGCGTCGGGAGCGGGGAAGTCCACGGTGTTCGGCCTCATCGAGCGGTTCTACGAGCACGAGGACGGCCGCATCCTGGTCGGCGGGCGCGACATCAGGGACTGGCCGCTCGCGCAGCTGCGCCAGGCCATCGGGTACGTCGAGCAGGACGCCCCCGTGCTCGCCGGCACCATCCGCGACAACCTGACCTTCGGCGTCTCGGACGCCACGGACGCGGAGCTGGCCGAGGTGCTGCGGATGGCCAGGCTCGACCGGTTCGTGGCCGCTCTGCCCGACGGGCTCGACACGCCCGTCGGGCACCGCGGCGGCACCCTGTCGGGAGGCGAGCGGCAGCGCCTCGCCATCGCCCGCGCCCTGCTCCGCAGGCCGCGCCTGCTGCTGCTCGACGAGGCCACCTCGCACCTCGACGCGGTCAACGAGGCGGCCCTGCGCGACACCGTACGCGGCATCGCCAGGTCGGTCACCGTCCTCGTCGTCGCGCACCGGCTCTCGACGGTCGTGGACGCCGACCGCATCGTCCTCCTCGACCAGGGCGTCGCCCGCGCCGTCGGGACGCACGAGGAGCTCAGCGAGACCGACGACCTGTACGCCGAGCTGCTCGCCCACCACCTGGGCGGACTCGCGCCCGTAAGTGCTCCGGCTCCCAGCGGGGGAGCCGGGTGAGAGAAAGGAACGCCATGAGCCCTGCGAAGTTCTCCGTCGCCGACCTGCCCGTCGACGTCTTCGAGCTGGAGACCGGCGACCTGGAGATCGAGTCGCTGACCGGCGGCCACGGGATGCTGGAGCACGGCGCCTCCAGGAACTGCAGTTGCTCCTGCCAGCTGGTCGGCTGCAGCTGCTGCAGCGCTTCGCCCAAGTCACCGAGGTAGCCCACCGGCCGGCCGACGATCCCGGCCCGGCGCCTCACGGCCGGGCCGGGTGCTCCCGGAGTGCGAAGGAGACCGATGAGCTCAGGGGAGGCGTCCGCCCTGCTCGTGGGCGTGACGGGCGACGCGGTGGTCCGCGTCGCGGGACTGACGACGGCGGTGCTCGACTGGATCCGTTCGCCGCGCCTGACCGAGGCGCTCGACGACGTGCTGGCCCGCCGTGACGGGCTGCGCACGCAGGGACGCGCGCTCGCCGACGCGCTGCACCCCGTGATCGGCGGCCTGCCCCGCGACCGCGTACGCCCGCGCGTGATCGGCCTGCGCCGGGCCCTGCACGCCGGGCGGCGACCGGCCGCGCGCGAATGGACGCCGGAGATCGCCGCACGCCTGCCGTCGGAGGTGTCGAGCGGGATCGCGGACTGGCTGGCCGGCACCGCCGCCCTCGCCGCCGTCGAGGAGAGCCTGCCGCAGGTCCTCGCCGCCGAGCGGGAGTGCGGCCTGAGCGCGCTGCTCAAGGCGGCGACCGACCCGGTGTTCCGGATCGCGCTCGGCGGGACGAGCCCCGTACTCGCGGCCGAGCTGGCGAAGTGGATCGCCGACCCCGGCAGAACTCCCAGGCCGGGCACCACGACGACCCTCGCCCGCTACCTGGCCCGCGCCGCGACCAAGACCAGCCCCCTGAGCACGTTCGCCACCAGCGGCCCCGTGCGGTGGCGCGCCGGCGGCCCGGCCGTCGAGACCGTTCCGGCCGATCGCTCCGGCGCCTTCGAGCTCTCCTACTACCACATCCGCGAGAACATCGCCGCCTTCGTCCTGGACCACGCGGCCGATCGGGCGCCGATCGCGCTCAACGCCTCCACTCAGCGCCTGGGGGAGCAGATCGTCTTCCTGCGCGGTCTGGGCATGCTCGGGCTGCTCGGCGGCGAACGCTTCTGCGCCATCCCCGCCCGACCGTCCGTCCTCGCCCTGATCGACGTGCTGGGCGAGGAGCCCGGCGGACTGCCCCGCCCCGTCCTCCGCGACCGCCTCACCTCGGGGGACACCTCCCTGAACGACGAGCTGGACGCCTTCGTCGACCACCTCCTGGACGCCGGCCTCCTGGTCCGCGGCCTCCCCCTCACCCACCCCCACGAGGTCCTCGCCGGCGCCGCCACGTGGACCCGGCCGTCAACCGGCCTTCCTGACGCTTCGGCGGCTGTTCCGTCGCCCGCCCTGGCCGGCGCTTTGGAGCGGGCGGCCGCCGCGCTGGGGGCGCGGCCCGCGGCCGACGACGCCGGCTTCTACCGGGCGCGCCGCGAGACGGTGGTGAGCAGGCTGCGCGAGCTGGCCGCCTTCACCACACCGGGCAGCCCGCACCACGCGATGTTCACCTCGCTGACCGCCGTCAACGTCCGCGACACCGCGGTCGCCGCGGAGCCGCCGGCCGCCTGCTCGGTACGCACCTGGCAGCCGGTCGCCGGCGACCTGGACGTGATCCGCCGATGGATCGCCCCCTTCGCGCCACACCTCCCCGCCAGGCTGGCCCTGACCGAGCTGTTCGGGGAGCGGCTGCGCGAACGCGGCCCCGTCCCCGTGCTGGCGTTCTACCGCGAGTACCAGTGGGCCATGACGGAGATGGACGAGGTCGGCGCCGAGCTGCGCGGCACCGTCCTCGCGCCGTCGGCCCGGCACCCCGAGGACAGCGTGCTCGACGGGGTACGCCGGCTCGCCGGCGTGATGGCCACCGCCCTCGCGGCCCTGACCCCGTACGAGACCGGAGGGGCCGGAGCCGTCGCCGTGCCCGTCGAGGCGCTGCGGGCGGCGATCGCCGCCTACCCCGCGTGGGTGCCGGAGGTGCGATCCATCAGCGCCTACGTCCAGCCCGCCGACGGTCTGGGCGTGGTCAACGCGCTGGGCACCGGCTTCGGCTCCGTACGCGCCCGCCTCGACCACCTGACCGGCCGCCGGGACCCCGGCGTGGAGGACCCGGGCACCGGCCCGATCCACGCGGAGTTCGGCAGCCGGTTCGGCATCTCGCTCAACGACCACCGCCGCTGCCTCCCGTTCCAGCTCGGCGGCACCCCCAACCTGCTCGGCGACGGCGGCGCCCGGCTGCGGATCCAGGACCTCGTCGTCCGCCTGGACGAGCGGACCGGCCTGCTCGGCCTGGCGACGACCGGCGGGCGCGAGGTGCGCGTCGTGCACACCGGCGCGGCCGCGCGCGAGTTCCTGCCGCCGTTCTCGCTGCTGCTGACGGTGCTGTCCGGCGAGGTGCCGCCTCTCACGATCCTGCCGCCGCACCCGTCCCGCACCGCCCCGCGTGACGGCCGCCGCGACTGGCCCCGCCTGGTGACGGGCTCACTGGTGATCGGCCGGGCCCAGACCAGGTTCCCGGCCGGCGAGGTGCCGCTGCCCGGCCAGGGCGAGGAGGAGAGCCGCTTCCTCCTGCGGCTGGCGGAGTGGCGGCGCGCGGAGGGCATCCCCCGAAGGTGCTTCTTCCGCACCCGCCCCGACCCCGACGACATGGACGAGACCAAATCCCCGGTCTCGTGGACTCAGGCCCAGGAGAAGTGGCACAAGCCCATGTACCTCGACTTCGACAGCCTTCTCCTGGTACGCGGCTTCGTCGCCGCCCTGCGCCGCCCCGGCACCGCACTGGTGACCTTCGAAGAGGCCCTGCCCGACCCCTCCGCCGTGGAGGGCGGCGATCACCACGTCGCCGAGCTGGTTCTGGACATCACCGCCGCCCCATGAGCCACACCCTCGCCGTCCTCGGCATGAGCGGGGATACGAAGGCGGCTCGGCGGATGCTCGCCGGCCGCCCGGCACGGCCCGGTTCTCTATGATCCGCAGCTCGACGAAGCCTTCTCCTGAGGCGCGTCGAACACCTCCCTGACGAGCCGCTCCGTCGCCTTCTGGAACGCCGGGCCCAGGGAGAGCGTGGGGTCGTCGGTGTAGTTCAGTGCGGCGGTCAGGGTCCTGGCGCCGTCGGGCGTGCTGTACATGAGCGCCGCGTGGCCCGCGATGCCGCCGTTGTGGTTGATGACGGTGCCGCCGCCCTGCGTGGTCTGGACGAACACCCCCAGGCCGTAGCCCGCCCCGGGGATGCCGGTCGGGTGCGGCGCGCACATCTCTTCGAGCAGCGCGTCCGGCAGGAGCCTGCCGCCCACCAGCGCGGCGATGAACGTCTGCAGGTCGCGAGTGGTGGAGATCATGTCGCCGCCGCTGGAGATCCAGGAGGGGTTGTGCCGGGTGACGTCGACCGTCCCTTGCTCGGATCGGTAGTAGGCATGGGCGTACGGCTCGGGGACGTCGACCTCGTCGGACGGCTGGACGGTGCCCGTCAGGCCGAGCGGGTCCAGGATCAGCCGCCGCATCTCGTCGGCCAGTGGGCGGCCGGTGACCTTCTCGATCAGCAGCCTGGCCAGGACGTAGTTGGTGTTGGAGTACCTCCAGTCGGTGCCCGGCTCGAACCTGGCCGGCTTCGACAGCGCCAGCCGTACCAGCTCCTCCGGCTGGAAGGTCGTGAACCGGGCCGCCACCCACTCCTCGCCCGAGGTGGTGGCGGGGCTGCCCGGCACGTACGTGCCGTCGGGGTCGAAGTCGCCGGTGAAGTTGAACACGCCGCTGGTGTGCTGCAGCAGCATCCGTACGGTGATCCGCGGGTCGAGCCCGAACCCCGCCAGGCGCCCGGCCACCGGATCGTCCAGCCCGAGCCTGCCCTCGGCCACGAGCCGCAGCACCACGGTCGCGACGAAGGTCTTGGTGTTGCTGCCGATCCTGACGTGGCCGTCGACCGGCGGCCCGGCGCTCCCGCCCAGCTCGGCGGCCCCGGCGGTGCCGACCCATTCGCCCTGCTCGTCGTGGACGCGCAGGGTCACCCCGATGAAGCCCGAGTCGATCATCTCCTCGATGATCTGCTGCAACTGGGGGCGGGCCTGGGCGGAACGCGTGATGGACATGGTGCTCCTTCGGTGAGACGGGTGGCTTTACAGGCTGCGGGCGGTGATGTCGCCGTACGCGGTGGTCGCGTGGATGGTCAGGTCGGCGGCGCCGCTGTTCGTCAGGGAGTTGTTGATGCGGCCGTACGTGGTGCCGGCGTCCAGCGAGGCCGAGGTGCCGCGGGCGGCGCCGACCTCGATGTCGCCGTGCTCGGTGCGCAGCGTGACGGTGCCGCGTACGGCCTCGGCGACGCGCAGGTCGCCCTTCAGGGTGCTGATCCGCGCCGGGCCGGTGAGGCGGCCGACGGTGACGTCACCGGCCTGGAGCGTCAGGTCGGCGCTCGCGGCCTCGTCGAGCTTGACCGTGCCGCTCGCGGCGGTGTAGGACACCTCCCCGAGCCGCCCGACGCCCCGGAGGTCGCCGGCGGCCGCCTTCGCCTCGACCCGCGAGCCGGCGGGCAGCTGCACCGTCACCTCGACGGAGCCGGAGGGGCCGAAGAACTGGTTCTTGGGCTCGGGGGTGTGGATCCGCAGGACGCCGTCGTCGTAGGTGACCGCGGTCTCCTCGGCGGCCTTCACGTCGCGGCTCTTGGAGGCGTCCGCGGGCCGGACCTCGACCGTGGTGTCGGCGCGGTCGGCGGCGACGAACGTGATGTGCCCGGCGGCGATGTCGAGGACCGTCGAGATGGTGGCGGGGGTGTCGAAGCGCTGCATGGTGTTGCTCCTCTTGTCCGTTCGTTTCCGACGAACGAAAAGCTACGTTGCTTTCCAAATTCTGACAACACAATCGTTGCTCTAGGACGGAGTATTAGCAGCTAGTAGCCATGAAATCATTGCAACCGCCTTGAATCTAACGCAATGAACGCGACCCTGTTGCGTTGCAACAGATCAGCGATGAACGCTATGGTGTGCGGACACCGCGGATCACGGAGGAGGCCCACGATGCCGGGCGGCAGACTCACCCAGCAGGAACGCCAGCAGATCGCACTGGGCCTGGCCGACGGCCTCGCCTACGCCGAGATCGCCCGCCGCCTCGACCGCCCGACCTCGACCGTCACCCGCGAGGTCATGCGCAACGGCGGCCCCACCTCCTACCGCGCCGACCTCGCCCACCTCACCGCGGAACGCCGCGCCCACCGCCGCAAGAAGCCCGCCACCCGCGCGCCGGGCGCGGCCCCGCAGCCCGACGGCCGCGACACCGAGGCCGTACGCGAGTACGAGGAGACCTTCACCACCGTCTTCATGCAGTCGGGCCTGCCCAAGATGACGGCCCGCCTCCTGACCGCCCTCTACACCACCGACAGCGGCAGCCTCACCGCCGCCGAGCTGGCCGCCCACCTCCAGGTCAGCCCGGCATCGGTGTCGAAGGCGGTCACGTTCCTCGAGAGCCAGGGCCTCATCCGCCGCGAGCGCGACGAACGCCGCCGCGAACGCTACGTCGTGGACGACGACGTCTTGTACCAGTCCACGATGGCCAGCGCCCACTCCATCGCCCACCTGGGCGAGATCGCCCGTCAGGGCGTCGGCATCCTCGGCCCCGGCACCCCGGCCGCCGCCCGCCTGGAGAACATCGCCCGCTTCGTCGACTTCGTCGCGGAAAGCATCACCCGCGCCGCCGGCCAGGCCCGCGAAATCCTCCACACCAAACCCACCGAACGGTGATCGGTGCTGTCGGTGGCAGCGCGTGGCATCGCCGGGCATCCGACTGGGCTCACACGAAAGGGAAGACATGGAGACGGAGCTGCAGGTCGCGTTCGACTGTGCCGATCCGCAGCGGGCCCCCGAGTCCAAGGCCACGAAGAACCGGCTCCACCTCGACATCCGGGTCTCGAAGGGCCTCACCGGCGACGAGCGCAAAAGCCGCATCGAGGAGGAAGTGACCCGCCTGACGAAGCTCGGCGCCACGGTCGTCGAGCGCCGCACGCCGCCGGAGCTGTGGGTGGTGACGGCCGACGTCGAGGGCAACGAGTTCTGCGTGATCTGAGACCGTCGCGGGGACTGTCGGTGGGGTCGGCCATACTTCGCCGGGTCAGGTGATCACGAGGTGAGGGTGGCGGGCGATGGCGCGGTTGTTGCGGAGTCTCGATGACGAGGTCTACGTCGAGTACAACTCGATCGGGCTCGACGGCACCGACCTGCCGGCCTGGGGGTCGCCCACCGAGGAGATATACCACTTCACCGCGGCCGTCCGGCTCGAGTCCTGGGACGCCGAGCCGGAGCCCGCGCACGGCTCGTGGACGCCGGTCAGCTCGTCGACGTTCGTCGCGGAGAGCGGGGTGGTCGCCGTCCTCGCGTCGATGGACGGCAGAGGGCACGACTTCCTGATCGGGCCGCCGCACTTCGAGTACGGCGTCCAGATGCACTTACGCGAGCCCCGGCCGGGCGACGGGCACGGCACGGGCGAGTGCGACGAGACGTGGCTGCTGAGGTTCTGGCCGATCCGGGACGTCTTCGACCCGATCGTGCACGCGGCCCCGTTCTCCTACATCGCCCGCGGCGTCCTCTACTACTCGATCGACCTCGAGCCCGAGCAGCTCGTCCAGCCTCCGTCGCGCCGGGAGGCGCCGGTGCCGGTCTCGGCGGCGGCCGACTGGGCGTCGCTGCGGGCCGAGCCCGACCTCGACACCTTCGACGGCTGGCTGCGTCAGGTCCACCGCCTGGCCGAGAAGGAGGGCGTCACCGTACACGCGTGGCTGCGCGAGAAGGGGCTCGACATCGAGGACGGCGCCGACCTCACGGCGGCGACCTGCATGCCGCCGGGCATGCGTGCGGGCCGGTACGCCGATCCGCTGCTCGACCGCTACTACGCCGAGCAGCGGCACCGGAACCCGCTGTCCGGGCAGGACCCCGACGAGGACCGGCTGCGCGAACGCGCCGACGCCGACCGCATCGCCAAGGAGCTGTGCCGCGCCGGCACGCACACGTTCTCGGTGCCCGTCGAAGGCCGGGGCGGCCTCTACCTGCGGCCGGGCGTCAGCCGGCGCGTGTGGCGGTGGGAGGACGACTACCTGGGCGGCGAGCTCATGGACGGCGGGCTGACGGTGGACCGGCAGGTGCTGGCCAGGAACCCGTGGACCAGGCAGGTCCTCGTCTCCGGCATCGTGACGATCCTGTGCCCCGACCCCGACAGGGGCGCCTCCGGCGACACCGTCCGGTACCGCGTACGCGATGCCGAGCCGCACGAGGCGGCCAGGGTGCTGTGCGCGGAGGCCACCTGGGAGGAGGACCCGGAGCATCGGCGGGCCCTGGACGAGGTGGCCAAGCAGAAGCTCATCGAGCTGCGCGCGACCTACCGGAGCCGGGAGGGCTGAGCGGCGAGAACCCAGGTGAGCGCCGCCGGGGTCGGCGATCGACCGCGCCCGAGCACGGGGCTGCACGCTGGTGCAGCTCACCAGCAACAAGCGCCGCACCGGCGCCCACCGCTTCTACGACTCCCTCGGCTTCACGAGGAGCCACGACGGCTTCGAACTGCCCCGCTGACCCCCGGCTCAGGCGGCCGGGGAGTCTGACGAGGCCAGGCCCGCGCCACCCAGCAGATCCAGCTCGATCATCTCGGCCGACTGAACGAGCCGCATCGCCGCGGCAGCCTCCGGACTACCGGCCACCTGCTGCAGAGCGTCGTCGAGGTCGGCCTGACTACGCCAGAGCTCGGTCACCCAGATGGTGTCGGGCGCATCAGTCTGCCGATTGACCAGGTACAACTCACACCCGGCCACTCCCTTCAGAGCGTTCGCGGCCCCGAGCAACAGCTCGGCCAGCTCCGCCCCCTGCCCATCCTGAGCGACGAACTTCCCATATCGCGTGACCTTCTCCATAGCGCCCGAGCTTACGCGGTTCTCGGTGCAGGTCGCCGGTGCTGGTCCTGACGCAAAAGGAAGGGGCCCTGCGTCGAGGGGCCCCTTCCTGGCGAGCGTCAGCCGCAGCGGGTCCAGCCGGACTGCCAGCTGTCGCCGGCGCCGGCGCCGTTCGAGGCGACGCCGCCCCACGAGACGCACGTGCCCTTGGCGCTCACCTTCACGGGACCGGCGTAGATCTTGTAGAAGTCGGTGTCGTCGATCCGGCCGCCGCCCTGCTTCTGGATGGAGGCGCCCGTGGTGCTGAGCCTGCCCTGGTACTTGCCGGCCTTCCAGGTCACCACGCAGTTGGTGCTGGGGTGGTTCATGCGCGGTTCAGGGTTTCTCGGACGCCGTGTTCTGCGAAGTCGGACAGTGTGGCGCGGAGGTGGGTGACGAAGTCCGGGTGGTCGGCCAGGTCGGGGGCCACCTCGGCGAGCAGGCGTCGGGGGGTGTGGGCCAGGCGGCGGAGGTCCTCTGCCCGGGGATCGTTGACGTCCACCGGGCGGCCTGCGTCGTCTACGGAGACGGTGACGTGTCTCAGCCAGGCGGCCACCGCCAGGCAGGTCCAATGGGGGAAAGCGCCGGCGGACAGGCGGTCGCGGGCGGTGCCCAGAAGGCGGATCGGGACCTTCAGGGAGCCGTCCATGGCTATTTGGGCGCAGCGGTGGCGCAGCGCGCGGTTGCGCATTCTGGTCACCACCTGCTCGCCGTACGAGGGCAGGTCCACGCCGGGAGGCGGGGTCAGGGTGGGCAGGACGTCCTCAGCCAGCAGTCGCTCGGCGAGGTGGGCGAGTGACGGGTCGTCGAGGGCGTCGGCGATGTACTCGTGGCCGGTCAGCGCGCCCGTGTAGGCGAGCGCGCTGTGCACGCCGTTGAGCACCCGCAGCTTGGCCCGCTCGTACGGCTCCACGTCCGCGACGAACCGCGCCCCCGCCCGCTCCCAGGAAGGCCGCCCACCGGGGAAGTCGTCCTGGAGCACCCACTGGCTGATCGGCTCGGCCACCACGGCCGCCAGGTCAGGCCGCCCGGTCAGCCGTTCCGCGGTCGTGAGGTCGTCGGGGGTGGTGGCGGGCACCATCCGGTCCACGACGGTGGCGGGGAACGACACGCCTTCCGGCACGTTGCCGCAAGCGTGCTGCACGGCTGCACGTACGCGGGCGCCGTTGGCGAGCAGGTTGTCGCAACTGACCACCGCCACAGGACCGGCACCGGCGGCGGATCTGCGGGACAGCCCGGCCGCCAGCAGGCCGATGGGGCTGCCGGGCGCGGTGTCGGCGTACGCCTTCTCGGTGATCGTGAGCGTGATCACCCGGACCGAGGGGTCGGCGACGTACCGGATGACCTGCTCGGCCTCGGTCGGCGCGTGCAGGGTGCGGCGGATGGAGGTGACCTCGGTGGCGGAGACGCGGTCGCCGTCGCGTACCAGCAGGGTGTAGCGGTGGTCCTGGGCCCGCAGCGCGCGCACGACGTCGGGGGAGCGCGGCGCGACGGCGCAGATCGTCCAGCCGTCGCCCGCCTCCTGCGTGTGGACGGCCTGGTGGGCGCGGTGGAAGGCGCCGAGGCCGAAGTGCAGGATCATGACAGGAGTCCGGGAATGTCGTCGAGGTCGCGGGCCGGCGCGGCCACGACGGTGCCGACATGGGTGTGGTCGGGGGAGGCGACGATCACGATGCCGGGCGCCGGGTCGTCCACCATGCGGTCGAAGTCGTCAGGCGCGTACCAGGCCGGCGGCTCGTGTCCGCCGGGCGGCACCGAGTGGTCGAACGCCGCCACCCTTGCCCGGTCGGGGTCCATCACGCCGGCCAGGGTGTCGCCGCGCTCGATGAGCGGCAGCACGAAGCTCGTCAGCCCTCGGCTGGACAGCCCGCACATGACGTACCGTTTCATACCGCTCGCCTCCGCAAACGCAGTCATGGGATCCTCCTCGGTTCCTGTGTCATGATGCCGAGAGCGGTCATGAAATTGCAACAAACGATTGCAGAAGGCGTGTCGTGGACGACCCGGCGGCGATCAACAGCACCCGGGGTGATGGTCATTACGGCTCATCGACGCGCTCGGCGTACCGGAGAAGCGGGAGAGAGGTGAGGAAGAAGGCGCGGCAATCGATGGCAGCAATAGCAGCATGATCCTGCAATCGCAGTCGGCCTCGGCCGGTCCGCGCCTGCGATATGGTCGCCTTCGTTGCAGCAAACCAGGAGGGCCAGGCACATGCCAGTCACGCTTGCGGACGTCGCTCAGGCAACGGGGCTGTCCGCGTCGACCGTCTCGCGGGCGCTGTCCGATCCCGACAAGGTCAACGTGCACACGCGCGAAAGAGTGCGCCGCGCGGCCCGCGAACTGGGCTACGTCCCCAACCAGACGGCCCGCTCGCTGATCTCGGGGCACCACGACATCCTCGGCCTCATCGTGCCCGACATCGCCAACCCGTTCTTCCCGCCGATCATCAAGGCGATCCAGGCGCGGGCGGGCCTCAAGGGCAAGACCGTGATCATCACGGACGTCGACGAACACCCCGGCGACGAGGTGGAACGGGCGCAGATCCTCCGCAAGCGGGTGGACGGGCTCATCATGGTCTCGCCGCGCACCGGCGACGAGCGGCTCGCCGAGCTGGCCAGGCTCAAGCCCATCGTGTTCGTCAACCGGCGGGTCGAGGGCGCGGCCAACGTCCTGGTCGACAACGCCGACGGCATGATCGAGGCCGTCGAGCACCTCACCGCGCTCGGCCACCGCAAGCTCGCCTACCTCAACGGGCCACGGCGTTCGTGGTCCAACGCGCAGCGGCGCAAGGCCGTCGTCGCGGCCTGCCTGGCGCAGGACATCGAGCTGGTCGAGTACGGCCCCTTCGAGCCGCAGGTCCAGGCCGGGGTACGGGCCGCCGACCTGGTGCACGCCGGCGACGTCACCGCGGTCATCGCCTACGACGACCTGATCGCCCTCGGCCTGATGACCCGGTTGGCCGAGCGCGGCGTACGGGTCGGCCAGGACCTCAGCGTGATCGGCATCGACGACAGCCCGATGTCCGGCATGGCTTACCCGACGCTGACCTCCATCCACGTGCCGGGCACGGAAGCCGGGATGGCCGCCGTCGACCTGCTCCTCGACATGATCGCCAACCCGACGGACGAGGCACCTCCGGTCGTCCAGCTGGAAACCCGCCTGGTGGTCCGCGGCTCCACCACCCCGGCCCCCACCACCTGACCATCGGCCTTCCAGGGCGGACGCGGCGTCGAAGGGTGAGGCGTCGTGCCGGTCCTGTCATGCGACGGACGCGGGGCGAGAGGCCGCGGGGTCGTTCCGCGCGACCTCCCGTCCGGGGTCACATGACGGCGCCGAGTTGCCAGGGGGCGAACTCCTCGTCGCCGAAGCCGAGCAGTTCGCTGGCCGTCTGCCGGCCAGATGCGGTGGCCAGGATCAGGTCGTAGATGGCGCGGCCGATCTCATCGATCGTGGCTTCGCCTGTGGCGATCGGGCCGCAGTCGATGTCCATGTCGTCGCGCATGCGGCGGTAGACGTCGCTGTTGGTGGCGAGCTTCAGGCTCGGGACCGGTTTGCAGCCGTAGACGGAGCCGCGTCCCGTGGTGAAGCAGACGATGTTCGCGCCGCCGGCCACCATGCCGGTGACCGAGACGGGGTCGTAGCCGGGAGTGTCCATGAAGGCGAGGCCGGGCTGTCGTACGGCCTCGGCGAAGCCGTGGACGCCGGTCAAGGGCGCGCTTCCGGCCTTGGCGACCGCGCCGAGCGACTTCTCCAGGATCGTGGTGATCCCGCCCTCCTTGTTGCCCGGGGACGGGTTGTTGTCGAGGGAGCCGCCGTGCCGCGCGGTGTAGTCGCGCCACCAGTCGATGCGGTCGAGCAGCGCCCGCGCGACCTTCTCGTCCACGGCCCTGGCCGCGAGCAGCCGCTCGGCGCCGTAGATCTCCGGCGTCTCGGCCAGGATCGCCGTGCCGCCCTGCGCGATCAGCAGGTCGGCGGCGACGCCCAGCGCCGGGTTGGCGGTGATGCCGGAGTAGCCGTCGGAGCCGCCGCACTTGAGCCCGAGCACCAGGTGCGAGGCGGGCACGGGCGTGCGGGTCACGTCGAGCACGGGCAGCAGCTCGCGGATGGCCTCGACGCCCTTGCGCACGGCCGCCGCCGTGCCGCCCGCCTCCTGGATGGTCATCGTCGCGATCGGGGTGCCGGTGGGCAGGTCGAGCTCGGCGATCTGGTTGACCTCGCAGCCGAGGCCGAGCACCAGCAGCGCGCCGAAGTTGGGGTGGGCGGCGTAGCCGGACAGCGTACGGCGCAGGAGGTCGAGCCCCTCGCCGTCGGAGGCCAGCCCGCATCCGCTGCCGTGGGTGATGGCGACGACGTCGTCCACGTGCGGGGCCGCGTCCAGCACCCCTGAGCGGCGGGTCTGGTCGGCGATGAGCTTGGCGACGGTCGCCGAGCAGTTGACCGAGGTGATGATGCCGACGTAGTTGCGGGTGGCGATCCGGCCGTCGGGACGCACGATGCCCTGGAACGTCTCGGGCTCCTGGGGGACGACCGTCCCCGGCGTGGGGACGACCTCGGCCCGCTCGGTGTCGTGGAAGCCGAGGTTGTGCGTGTGCACGTGGCGGCCGGGTGCGATGGGTTCGGTGGCGTGCCCGATGACCTGGCCGTACTTGATGACCTCCGCCCCGGGCTCGACGGCGGTGAGGCTGACCTTGTGGCCGGGCGGGACGTCCTGGGCCGCCGTGAGCCCGTACCCGATGGGGTCGCCGGGGGCGAGCCCGTCGAGCGTGACGGCCACCGTGTCGCCCTCTCGCAACCGGATGACTCTGGTCATGCGCTGTTCCCTTCTGTGCCGATCCACCTGCCGCGCAGGACGGTCGCCCACGGATGGAAGCCTTCGTCGAAGACGGCGAGGTCGGCGTCGGCGCCGGGCGCGATCACACCCTTGCGGCCGGTCAGGCCGAGCACCCGCGCCGGCGTGGCGGTGGCGGCGGCCACGGCCTCGGGTACGGGCCAGCCGAGGTCGCCGGTCAGGTGGCGGAGCATGGCGGGCAGCGCCGAGGTGGATCCGGCGAACGCGTCCGCGCCCACCACGAGCCCGACGCCGTCGCCGACCTCGCAGGTCACGGTGCCGAGGCGGTAGCGGGCGCCGCGCGGCAGGCCGGTGCCGGGCGTGCCGTCGGAGACCACGCACAGGCGCTCGCCCACGCAGCGGCGGGCGATCTCCAGCAGCGCAGGCGGCAGGTGGCGGCCGTCGGCGATCACCTCGGCGGTCAGGTGGTCGGCGGCCAGCGACTCCTCCAGCAAGCCGGGCAGCCGCCACGGGCCCTGCCTGATCGTGCTCGACTGGCCGCTCCACAGGTGGGTGACGTGGGTGAGCCCGGCGTCGACGGCCGCGCGCAGGTCGTCGCCGCGTGCCTCGCTGTGACCTGCGGCGACGACGACCCCGGCGGCGGCGAGGCGGGCCGTGGCCGCGACGGCGCCGGGCAGCTCGGGGGCGAGCGTGATCATGCTGAGCACGTCGCGGTGCTCCAGGAGCACGCCGACGTCCGCGGTGGTCGGCGGGCGCAGCACGGCGGGGTCGTGCGCGCCGCACTGCGCCGCCGCCAGGAACGGCCCTTCCAGGTGGACGCCGAGCAGCTCCGCGCCGCCCTCGACGGTACGGTCCACGCCGCCGAACCCGGCCAGCGACTCCTCCAGCCGCCCGACGGACGCCGACACCAGCGACGCCTGTACGCTGGTGACTCCTTGCCCGGCCAGGCCACGCAGCACCGCGACCCCCTGGCCTGGTCCCTCGTCGAAGCACGCGCCCGCGAACCCGTGCACGTGCAGGTCGATCAGCCCCGGCGTGACCAGCCGCCCACCGACGTCGATCACCTGCCCGTCGGCACGGCTCCCGCGCGCCGCCACCGCCGCGACGCGCCCACCCGAGACGACCACGTCCACGTCATCACGAACCCCCTCGGCCAGCACCACCCGGCCACCGGTCAGGATCACGTCCACGTCACCACGCTTCGGAAGGGGGCCGCCGGTCAGGGTCGCGTCCACGTCACCACGCTTTTCGGATGGGGGCCGCCGGTCAGGGTCGCGTCCGTGGCGTCGCGGACGCCCTCAGGAGGGATCACGTCGGCGACGCCTTCGCACCGGAGCACCCGATCACCGTGGCAGGTCGAGCTTGCCGGCGGAGTCGCAGTCGAGGAACAGGGTGGCGTGGGGGGTGCGGCGGAGGATCGTGGCGGGGCAGGCGGGTGAGATCGGGTCGGTGAGGGTGGCGGCGACGGCGGCGGCCTTGCGCTGCTCGGGGACGCACACCTGCACCGACGCGGCCGCCAGCAGCGCGGGCACGGTGAGTGAGATCGCGGTGGCGGGCACGTCGGTGACGGTGGCGAAGTGGCCCTCGCCGACCTGCTGCTCGCGCGAGCGCTGCGTCAGCGTGATCACCCTGGCCCACCGCTCGTCGTCGAAGCGCGCCTGGTGCGGCTCGTTGAAGGCCAGGTGGCCGTTCTCGCCGACGCCCATGCACACCAGGTCGAGCGGCAGCGTACGCAGCTCGGCCTCGTAACGGGCGCACTCCGCCTCGGGGTCGGGGGCGTCGCCGTGGATGTAGTGGACGGCGGCGGGCGCGAACGGGTCCTCGATGCGCTCCTTGATCCACCGGCGGAACGAGGCGGGGTGGTCGGCCGCGATGCCGACGTACTCGTCCATGTGGAAGACCGTCACCCGATCCCACGGGATCTCCTGCTCGCGCAGCGCGTCGGTGAACGCGTACTGGGAGTTTCCCGTGGCTATGACGACGCGGGCGGCGCCGCGCCGCGCCACCGCTTCCCCGATGGTCGCGGCGGCGCGCTCGGCCGCGGCGCGGCCGAGGTCCGCCTCGCTCGGGTGAACCTCGACGGGCAGGCTGTCCGCCGTGAATCGGGTCAGTGGGGTGGACAAGGTGCTCCTCCTCGGGCCAGGCGTACACCACCATACTGCAAACGTATGCAGCACTTGCAAGGAGAAGCAGCGATCATCCCGGGGACGATTGGGGTGATCTCGGTGGAAGCGATTGCCACACGAGCGTCCGTGCGGCAATCGCTGCAAGCCCGCTACGGGCGGCGCGCGTCCGTCCGCCGGAGTTCGTGCCTGATGGCGAGCCTGATCGTCCAGTAGAGGAAGAAGAGGACGACTGCCGCTGGAATGACCCAGTAGAACAGCAACATCATCACTTCGGCCAACCCGATGTTCATCACGTCGCTCCTCCTCTGGACGGCAGGCGTCCAGCATCCCTCAGGCGTTTCCGCGCGTACAGCGGATCATCGATCGCGTGGGTCCTTCAGCGAGCGCATGGTGTCGACCAGGGTCTCGTGGATGTACTCCAGCTCCGGCGAGGTGAAGTCCGTCCAGTCACCGGCGTCCTCACCGGCGTCCTCGGCGGTGTCCTCGGCGGTGTCCTCGGCGGCGTCCGCCGACGCGTCGTCGGAGTCGCTCCAGGTGCTCCCGGCCGCCGCAGGGTCGTGGCGGTACACCCACCACAGGTTCCCCGAAGGGTCCTGGAAGCGGGCGAGGATGTCGCCGAAGAAGCCGGTCGGGCGGGTCACGACGCGGGCCCCGCGCGCCGCCGCCCGGTCGAGGGTGACCTCGACGTCGTCCACGTAGACGCGGGTGAGCGCCGGCGTGAACGGCCAGTCGGGCTTGCGGTCGGCGATGGTCAGCAGCGAGTCACCGACGCGCAGCTCGGAGTGCAGGACGAGCCCGTCCTTGTCGTTCGTACGGGCCTCGGGCACGTCCACCGCACCGAACACCGCGATGAGGAAGTCGATCAGTCCGGCGGCGTCGTCGGTGACGATGAACGGGTTCACGGTGTTGGAACCCGCGGGCACTGCGGTCATGGTGCGTCCTTTCAGCAAGCGGAACGAAGGGATGCACGCATGGTCGCCAGCGGTGCGGCCACTTGATGTCCTGAATGCGGCCGCTTTTCAGATCGGGAAGCGGCCGTCGCGCCACTGCCAGTGGCGGCCCGCCTTGAGGTGGTCGATGACCGCCCGCTGGAGCGCGGTGCGGCGCGGCAACTGGTCGAGCGGCGTGGTCAGCGTACGGAAGACGAACCGCAGCACCTCGACGTCGGCGTCTATCCCCTCGGGCTCCTCGTACGGCTGCAGCTCGAACCTGCGCTGGAACCGCACGATGTTGGAGTCGGCCGGCAGGTATTCGCTGAGCTGCGGATCGAGCAGCCACGAGCCGCAGGAGAACGCCGTGTGGCGCTCGTCGGGGAAGTGGCGGGGGAAGAACGCGCGGGCCCGGTCGAGCGAGGCGTCGATGGCCTCGGGGGTCAGCGGACCCGACTCGGGGATGTGCAGCTGAACGGCGGTGTCGCCGCGGTGGAACTGCAGCCGGCCCAGGTCGTAGAGGCCGCCGCGGACGTGCAGCGTCAGCCAGTTCTGGATGACCGGCCAGCCCTCGCGCTCCATCCGCCGGTCGATGGCGAGGTTGCGGCCGAGGTCGGCGAGGGTCGTCCAGGACACGTCCTCGGGTACGCCGTGGTCGCGGTGGTAGCCGAGGACGACGTCGATCAGCGCGAGGTAGGCGTAGACGTACAGGTGCCGCCAGGCGGGGCCCCGATCGCGCGGCAGCGAGGGGCCGAACGGCAACCAGCCGTAACCGCCGAGGTCGGCGCGGACCATGGCGGTCGCGCGGTCGAGCAGCCAGCGCAGCTCCGGCGTCCACAGCGGGGAATCGGGGTCCGGCCAGCCCTCCATGATCTCGGCGGCGTCGTCGGGGCGTACGGCGAGCCGGTCGAGGATCGCGGGTGCGTCGGCCTTGGCGGGCGGCGGCGCGGACGGGAGATCGCCGGCGAGGCGATGCACGCGCTCGACGTCCTCGAGGGGAACCCCGAGCCGGGAGGCGATGTCGTCAAGCTTCATCTGGCCGACTTTACCTGCGGGAGGTTAGGATACAACTGTATCCATAAGGAGATCGCCAGCATGCCCGACCAGCCGTCCGCCTTCACCAGCGACCGTGCCCGTGACCGCTACCACGCCGTCTACGACCGCCTGCTTCAGGAGCTGTGGCCGGTGCCTGTGGACGCCTTCGACGTCGAGACCCGGGCCGGCACCGTCCGCGTGCATCGCGCGGGCCCCGTCGGTCGAGGCCCCCGAGCTGGTCGCCGACCGTATCCTCTCCTTTCCCGGGACCGAGCAGGCGGGAGACGCGCATGCCCCGACAGGTGGATCATGACGAGCGGCGGCGGCAGCTGACCGAGGCGCTGCTGCGCATCGCGAGCACGCGCGGGCTGGGGGCGGTGTCGATGCGGGAGATCGCCGCCGAGGCCGGGGTCTCGCTGCGCGTCGTCCAGTACTACTTCGCCAACAAGCAGGCCCTGCTCGAATCGGGCCTGACCGAGCTGGGCGCCCGCATGAACCGCCGGGTCAGGCGGCGCATCACCGACTCGGGCACGCCGGCGCCGCGCGAGCTGCTCGCCGCCGTGCTCGCGACGATCGTCCCGTACGACGAGCAGAGCCGCCTCGACTCCCTGGCCTGGACCGCCTACTACACGGCCGCGCTCACCGACCCGGCGCTCGCCGCCGCCGGCCTCACCCTGCCCGACGCGCTGGAGGACTTCCTCACCGTACGGCTGGCCGGCGCCATCGCCGCGGACCGCGACCCGCGCATCGAGGTCGCGTCCCTGCTGGCCCTCGCCAACGGCCTGACCTCCAGCGTCCTCAGCGGCCAGCGCAGCCACGAGGACGCACTCAGAATCATCGACTACCGCCTGGACCGCCTCTTCGAGCAGGACTGACCGGCGACACGCACCCCTGACCACCGTGCCGCGGTCTTCACGTGAGGGACACTCGGCTCGTGACCCTGGAGACTCCCGCCTCTACGGCGGCGCTGGCGGTGGCCCGGCGCTTCTACCCGCCGGCGCTGCTCGACCACTGCGTCCGCACCCGCCTGTGGGGCACGACGTACGCCGCGGCGCACGGCATCGCCATCGACGACGAGCTGTTCTCCGTCGCCGCCCTGCTGCACGACATGGGCCTGACGAAGGCGTTCGACAGCCACACGATGCCGTTCGAAGAGGCGGGCGGGTGCCTCGGCTGGGTCTTCTGCACGGCGGCCGGCTGGCCGGACGAGCGGGCCGCCAGAGCCGAGGAGATCATCGTGCTGCACATGCGCGCCGACGTGTCCGCCGCCGACGACCCCGAGGCGCACGTCCTCCAGGTCGCGTCCAGCTTCGAGGTGGTGGGACGCTGGCACGAGCGGTTCCCCGACGACGTGCGCGCGGACGTGCTCGCCCGCCACCCCCGCCGCGACTTCGCCGCCGACCTCCTGGCCGCCTTCGAGGACCAGGCGCGCCGCAAACCCGGCAGCGCCGCCGCCCGATCGGTGCGCAACGCGCTCGCCGAGCGGATGGCCGCCAACCTCCTCGAAAGCTGAGGTCTCCCAGGGCGGCGGCCATGCGTCGGCCGCTCGGGTGATGCGGGCGACGCGAGAACCCCTGGCCCACGCCGCCCGAGCAACCGTCCCCACGCTACGGCTCCGCGGGCCCGTCCGGTGTCCGGTGAACACCCGACAAACCGCGCCTTCCCGTACGGTGGCGATCATGACGGACGCATTCCGGGAGCGGCTGGCGCGACAGGTCGCCGGCATCACCCCGTGGGACGAGCAGGAGGCCGCGCACCTCGCCGAGACGCTCGCCTGGATCGCCAGCGGCGTGCCGCTGCACCGGGCGGACGCGCCCGACGTCCCCGACCCGCATCTCGTCGCCTACACCGTGGTCATGGACCCGGACGGGCGGCTGCTGCTCGTCGACCACCGCAAGGCGGGGCTGTGGCTGCCCAGCGGCGGGCACGTCGAGCCGGGCGAGGAGGTGTGGGAGACCGTCGAGCGGGAGTGCCGGGAGCTGCACATGGCGGCGCGGCCGGGTCCCGTCGCCGGGCGGCGGCCGTTCTTCGCCACCGCGACGCGGACCAGGGGCGCGCACCCGCACACCGACGTCTCGCTCTGGTTCCTGCTGGAGGCGGACGCCGTCACCTCCTACGACGAGGGGGAGTTCGCCGGCATCAGGTGGCTGTCGCCGCGGGAGGTGCTCGACGAGCCGGCCGGGCGGCTCGACCCGCACATGCACCGCTTCACCGCGAAGCTCATCGACGCCGTAGGGGCGTGACGCCTCACCACCATCCGAAGGCGGCCCAGGTCAGGGCCGGTGCGACGACGATCGAGATCAGTCCGTACGTGAGGAGCTGCCGGAACAGCCTGGGCCGCACCGCGGGCTCGGCGGCGCCCAGGATGAGGCCGCCGGTGATGCCCAGCGGGTTGAGGTCCACCAGCACCGAGGCCAGCGCCAGGGCCAGCACGCCGCCGACCGGGGGGAGGCCGGCGTCCACCAGCGGGGGCAGCAGCGGCATGACGGTCGCGAACACCGCGATCGAGCTGGCCGCGAAGGACGTGATGCCGGCGACGTAACACAGCACGAGCAGGCTGAGCAGCGGCGCGCCCGTCACCCCCAGCAGGTCGCTGATCTGCTTGAACGCGCCCAGGTGCTGCATCAGCCCCACGTACGTCAGCAGGCCGCCGATCAGCAGCACCACGTTCCACGGGATCCTGGACACCACCTCGCCGATCGGCATCCTGAACGCCAGCTGCAGGATCAGGGCGGCGGTGAGGCCGAGGTACCCCACGTTCATGCCGAACCCGACGGACAACACGACCACCGCACCCATGCACACGAGGGTGAAGGCGCGAGCCCCCGGCCGCTGCGGCGCCATGGCAGGCGCCTCCGGCTCAGCGGTGACCGTCACTGTCCCGCCCCCTGACGACGTGGGGGTGGGAGTGGTGGGCGCGATGGGAGGGGTTCGGGCGGGGGTCGAGGTGCGGCCGCGGGGGATGCCGCCTTTCCAGCGGCCCACCGCCAGGACGCCCGCGCACACGACGAGCCCGGCGAGCAGGCCGCCGGCCAGGAACGTGACCGGGGCGGAGCCGGGCAGGCCGATGCCGAGCTTGCCGCCCAGCTCGCGCGCCGTGACCCCGTACACGGCAAGGGGCGACAGCAGGCCGCTGATGATGCCGGTGACGCCGAGCACGGCGGCGAGCATCGGTGAGATGCGGTAGCGCGCGGCGAAGCCGAGCGCGATGGGGGAGACGATGGCGGTCGCGGCGGCGGGCAGGGTGCCGGCGGCGGTGAGGACGGCGCCGATGGCGAACGGGGCCAGCGCGATCAGCACGAGCCGCCCGCCGGCCAGCCGCAGCAGCAGGTCGAGCAGCCAGTCGAGGGTGCCGTTGTGGTGGGCGACGGCGAACAGCGCGGTCACCCCGACGATGAGCACGAAGAAGTCGGCGGGGAAGAACGCCGTCACGTCGTTCTCGGTGACGCCGGCCGCGAGCCCGAGCAGGAACGCCGCCGCCAGGGCGCCGAGCCCGAGGTCGAAGCCGGGGATCAGGGTGGCCGCGAGCAGTCCGGCCAGCACGATGATGGACAGGGTCGCCAGGGTCATGGGCAGCCTCTTCCGTCGGTCAGGCGAGCCCTGCGCGGGCAGGGAAGGTTCGCTCGGAGGTTGTCAGGGTCAGGTCGGTCAGACCACTCCTCGGTGGCGCAGGGCTTGGATCTCGGGGTCGGTGAGGCCGGCGAGGTCGCGGAGGACGTCGGCGGTGTGTTCGCCCAGGGCGGGGGCGGGGATGCCGGGTGCGAGGTCGAAGCCGGAGAAGCGGCCGGCCGGGGCCTGCATGAGCCGGGCGCGGCCGGTCCTGGCGTCGGGCACCTCGACGATCGAGCCGCGGGCGCGGATGTGCGGGTCGGCGCAGATGTCGGCGGCGGTGTTCACCGGTCCGGCGGCCACGCCGGCCTCGGTGAGCAGCGCCATCAGGGGGTCGAGGTCGTGCGCGGCGACGAAGGCGGCGACCCGCGCCTCGATCTCGGCGCGGTGGTCCAGCCGGGCGGTCATGGTGTCGTGGACGGCGAGGTCGCCCGCGTCCATGACCTTGACGAGCCGGCGCCACATCTGCTCGGTCGAGGCGGGCAGGGCCAGCCAGCGGCCGTCGCGGGTGCGGTAGAGGTCGTTGGGGCTGATGTGCGGGTTGCGGTTGCCCTGGCGCTCGCGGTTCTCGCCGGTGACGCCGTACTCGACGATGAAGTCCTCCATCATCCGCAGCAGCGGCTCGTACAGGGGGATGTCGGCGAGCTGGGCCTGCCCCGTGCGGTCGCGCTGGCGCAGCGCGAGCATGGCGGCGAACGCGGCGTAGATGCCGGTCACGCCGTCGGCCACGGGATAGCCGGCGAAGACGGGCGGCCCGTCGGGCGATCCGGTGCGGTGGGTGAGGCCGGCGAACGCCTCGGCGACGCGGGCGAAGCCGGGCCGGTCGGCGTAGGGGCCGGTCCTGCCGAACGCGCTCACCTGCACCATCACCAGGTCGGGCCGGTAGGCGCGCAGGTCGTCGAAGTCGATGCGGAAGCGGCGCAGGGTGGCGGGGCGGAAGTTGGTGACGACGACGTCCACGGCCGCGGCCAGCCGCCCTACCAGGGCGGCGGCCTCGGCGTGGTGCAGGTCGATGGTGACGCTGCGCTTGCCGCGCCCGACCATCGTCCAGGCGGCGGACTCGCCGTCCTCCAGGGGCGGGTAGTGGCGGGCCGGGTCGCCCGTGGCGGGATGCTCGACTTTGATCACTTCGGCGCCGAACTCTCCGAGCAGCGCGGCCGCCAGGGGCCCCGCCAGGATCGTCGACACGTCCAGGACGCGCACCCCGCTGAGCGGACGGTCAGACAAAGAACTTTCCTTTCACCCGAGAGTACGAGGGTCACGATCCCCCTCAGCCGGAGCGGCGGGAAGACGGCGGAGGGATTCACAGGTGGAAGGCTTCGCCTTTATGGTGGCGCGGTGCGGGTGGAACGGGCGCGATACTTCCTGGCCGCGATCGAGACGGGCTCGCTGCGTGCGGCGGCGGCCAGGTGCGGGGTCAGCCAGCCGACCGTCGGGCAGCAGATCGCGCTGCTGGAGGAGGAGCTCGACGTCGTGCTGCTCACCCGCAGCAGGCACGGCGTGCACCCGACACCGGCGGGCCAGGCGCTGATCGAGCCGCTGCGCAGGCTGGTCGCGGCCGAGGAGGCGGTGCGCGAGTCGGCGATGGAGACGAGCGGCTCCTATCGCGGGCGGGTGCAGATCGGCGGCGTCACGGTGGCCGTGGAGACCGTGATCGCGCCGGTGGTGGGCCGGTTGCGGCGCTATCACCCGGGGCTGCGGTTCAGCGTGCGCGAGGGGGCGTCGGCGGCCGTGGAGGCGGCGGTGCTGGACGGCGAGCTGGACTTCGGGGTGGTCACCATGCCGGCCGGGCCGGCCGCGCCGGGGCTGCGCAGGATCCCGCTGGCGTCCGCGCCGGTCGGCGTGTACGCGCGTACCGACCACCCCTTGGCGGGCCGTGACCAGGTGCAGTGGCGTGACCTGGAGAGCTGGCCGGTCGTCACCATGCGGGCGGGCACCGTGATGTGGGAGACCCTGCACCGGCATGTGCCGGCACCCGACGTCGTCGTGCAGGCGATGTCGGCGCGGACGGTCAAGGTGATGGTCGGCCAAGGGGTCGGGCTGGGCGTGCTCGCCCGCTTCGACACCTCGGCCGACATCACCGACGTGGTGTGGATCCCGCTGTCCGACGCCGAGCCCGTGCACCTGTGCCTGACCCAGCGTCAGGACAGCAGGCCGTCGCCGTCCGCGCTCATCGTGCGCCGGCTCATCAGGGACCGGGCGGGCGAGCTGGTCAGCTGATGGCGCAGGTGTTGACCAGGTCACCCGAGGTCGCGCGGGGGACGGTGGCGCTGCGCGGCGGCTGCTCGCCGCGGTCCGTCCAGCGCTCCAGGGCCTCGAACGCCGTCCGCATGCACGGCAGCAGGGGCCGCATGCGGTCGGGGAACATGTCGTACTCGATGTCGAGGTGCGAGGCGCCCTCCATGCGGTAGTAGCGGTGCAGCGCGCTCCTGCCCTGCTCGCGCACGGCCTGGGCGTACGCGTCGCCGTGCACCCTGATCGGCAGCAGCGTGTCGAGCGTGCCCATCACGGTGATCAGCGGCTTGCCGATGCGGCCGGAGTGGGAGGCCCGCCGTACGGCGTCGTGCACGCTCTTCGGACGATTGGCGTAGTCGTAGTCGGCGTCGCAGTTGGGGGTGCCGCTCCGGCAGTACGGGATGCCGGCGTCCAGGTCGCCGTCGAAGCCGGGGTCCACCTCCTCGCGGTAGCGGCGCTGGGTGCCGTCCCACAGGACGCTGTAGTTGAAGTCCCACAGGAACTCAGAGCCGGGCGCGAAGCCCGCCCGCAGCATCGCGGCGTGCGCCTGCTCGTCGCCCGTGGCCTTGTACGTGGGGTATTCGCGCAGCGCCACCGGCAGGTACGTCAGCGCGTTGCGCTGCTGCCTGCCCGGCGGCCAGTAGGTGCCCTCGGAGTCGACGCCGCCGTCGTACAGCTCGGGGTGGTTCTCCAGCGCCCACCGGACGAGCTGGCCGCCGTTGGAGATGCCCATCGCGTACGTCCTGCGCGCCTGCCGGCCGTAGTGGCGGGCCACGGTGGCCTTGGCGGCGACCGTCACCTCGGTCATCCGGTGGTACCACTCCCTGATGGCGTCCCCTGGCCGCTTGCCGTCGTGGTAGAAGTTCGCGTCCACGTTGCCCTTGTCGGTGGAGGCGTAGGCGTACCCCTTGGCCAGCACGAAGTCCGCGATCGTGTAGTCGTTGGCGTACTGGCGGCGGTTGCCCGGCGCGCCGGCGACGACCAGCCCGCCGTTCCACCGCTCGGGGAGGCGGATGACGAACTGGGCGTCGTGGTTCCAGCCGTGGGTGGGGTTGGCGGTGGAGGTGTCGGCGAAGTAGCCGTCGAGCTGGATGCCGGGCACGCCGCTCGGGTTGCGGGTGCCGGCCGCGTGCAGGCCCTGCCAGTCGGCCTGGTCGGTGTGGCCCGAGGCGACCGTGCCCGCGGTGGTGAGGTCGTCCAGGCAGGCGGCGACCTGGTGCTGCGCGCCGGGCACGCGCAGCCGGTTCATGCCGTGGCAGCGGGCGTCCGCGGCGGCGGGGGACGCCATCGGCGCCAGGGGGATCGCCACGAGCGCGGCCATCAGGGCGGAGAGAGACGTTCGGCGAAGGGACAGAGGCATGTGCGACTCCCATCGATCAGACGGACGCCATGCTGATCCAGCGTTCCCGGCGCGGCGACGTACGTGGTCTCCACTGTTCGGCGGCGACCTGTGGAGAGGGTGTCCATCGGTTCGCCGGTGAGAGCCCGATCGGCCGGCCGGAAAGCCGGAACAGGCGACGGATGCCGCGTACCGGTGTGTGTCACCGCATAGCGGGCGGTCCGAATGTGTGGGTGCCTCACCTGGTCCGCCGTCGTGGGCGCGACCTAGCGTTCACGGTGTCCGAGGTCGCGTTGTGACACGTGAGGAGGGCGCATGGGAGCAGGACCCACGGGGTCCGCAGGTCCCGCGGCGCAGGCTGCGAGCCCGCCCGCCGGGCCGGTGCTGCGGGCGCGCGGGCTGGTCAGGGAGTTCCGCGGGTTCCGCGCCGTGGACGGCGTCGATCTCGACGTGGCCGAGGGCAGCGTACACGCGCTGGTGGGGCCGAACGGCGCCGGCAAGACCACCCTGTTCAACCTGCTCACCGGCTTCCTGAAGCCCACGGCGGGCAGCGTGGTGATCGACGGGCACCGCGAGCTGGCCGGCCGCAGCCCCGAGGCGATCAGCCGGCTCGGCGTGGCGCGCTCGTTCCAGATCACCAGCCTGTTCACCGACCTGACCCCGCAGCAGCACGTCGAGCTGGCGCTGGCCGGGCCGACGGGCCTGGGCTGGCGGTTCTGGCGCTCCGACCGGGCACTGGACCGCTTCGCCGCGCCCGCCGCCGAGCTGCTGGACCGGGTCGGGCTCGCGGGCCACGCGGGCGTCCCCGCCGGCTCGCTGTCGTACGGCCGCAAGAGGGCGCTCGAACTGGCGCTCGCGCTGGCCATGGACCCCAAGGTGCTGCTGCTCGACGAGCCGACCGCCGGGATGGGCGTCGAGGACGTGGACCGCACCATCGAGCTCGTCCGCACGATCCGCGCGGGCCGCACCGTCGTCATGGTGGAGCACAACATGAACGTGGTCGCCAGCCTCGCCGACCGGGTGACCGTGCTGCAGCACGGCAAGGTGCTGGTCGAGGGCGCGTACGCCGAGATCCGCCACGACCCCCGCGTCATCACCGCCTACCTCGGAGACTCCGATGCTGCGCGTTGAAGGACTGTCCGCCTGGTACGGCGAGGCGCAGGCACTGCGCGAGGTGTCCATGCGGGTCGACGAGGGCGAGATCGTCACCCTGGTCGGCCGCAACGGCGCCGGCAAGACCACGCTGCTGCGCTGCCTGATGGGCCTGCACGGCACGTACGGCAGGACGACCGGCACGATCGCGCTGTCCGGCGCCGACATCACCGCGCTGCCCCCGCATGCCAGGGCCCGGCGCGGCCTCGGCTACGTCCCCGACGACCGCGGCATCTACGCGACGCTGTCGGTGGAGGAGAACCTGACGCTGGCGCCGCCGGTCAAGGGCGGCGGCCCCGCGCCGTGGTCGCTGGAGCGGGTCTACGAGACGTTCCCGCATCTGAAGGAGCGGCGCCGCTCGCCCGGCACCACGCTGTCGGGCGGCGAGCAGCAGATGCTCGTGCTGGCCAGGGTGCTGCGCACCGGCGCCAGGCTGCTGCTCTGCGACGAGCCGACCGAGGGCCTGTCGCCGCTGTTCGTGCAGCGCATCGGCGAGATCCTGCGCGAGGTGCGCGCGGCGGGCACGACGGTGCTGCTGGTCGAGCAGAACGTGCACTTCGCCGCGACGGTCGCCGACCGCCACTACCTGCTGGCCGAAGGGCGGATCGTCGAGTCGCTCGACCGCGACCAGGTGCGCGAACGCGAGCACCAGCTCCTCGAATACCTCGGAATCTGACGACATATGGACGATTCGCCACCCCTGAGGAAGACAGAACGGTAGAGGAGATGCCGCACATGAGAATCACGGGCTGGAGCGGCGGGCTGGCCGCCGCGACGCTGGTGCTGGCCGGATGCGGCGGCGGGCCCGGCGGTGGCGGCGGCGCGATCAGCGACGGCGGGGTGGTGCTGGCCGTGCTGAACGACCAGTCGGGCATCTACGCCGACACCTCGGGCCGCAGCACGGTCGAGGCCGTCAAGATGGCGGTCGACGACTACCGCGCCAAATACGGCGACAAGGCGGTGGCCAAGCAGGTCGAGGTGGTGGCCGCCGACCACCAGAACAAGCCCGAGATCGCCAACTCCAAGGCGCAGGAGCTCTACGACCGCGAGCACGCCGACGTCATCCTCGACGTGCCCACCTCGTCGGCCGCGCTCGCCGTCGCCACGGTCGCCAAGAACAAGAAGAAGGTCTTCATCGACGTCGGCGCCGCCAGCACCGAGCTGGAGGGCAAGGCGTGCAACAAGTACACCTTCCACTACGGCTACAACAGCTACATGCTGGCCCACGGCACCGGCACCGAGGTCACCAAGGACGGCGCGAAGAACTGGTACATCGTCTACCCCGACTACGCGTTCGGGCAGGACATGAACAAGACATTCAGCACCGCCATCCAGGGGGCCGGCGGCTCCGTGGTGCAGTCGGACCCGACGCCGTTCCCCAACGACAACTTCTCCACGTTCCTGCTCAAGGCCCCCGGACTCGACCCGAAGCCGCAGGTGCTCGGCACCATGCACGCCGGCGGTGACCTGATCAACCTGGTCAAGCAGTACAACGAGTACAAGCTGCGCGACAAGGGCGTGCAGCTCGCGCTCGGCCTGCTGTCGATGAGCGACATCCACTCGCTCGGGCCCGACGCCCTCGCCGGCACCCGCTACACCACCATGTGGGCCTGGACCTTCGACGAGCAGACCCGCGCCTGGGCCGACAAGTTCCAGGCCAAGGTCGGCAAGCGGCCCACCTCCAACATGGCCGCCAACTACTCGGCCGCCCTGCAGTACCTGGAAGCCGTGCAGCGCGCCGGCACCGACAACTCCGACAAGGTGGTCGCGCAGCTCGAAGGCCACTCCATGGAGGACATGTTCGTCCGCAACGGCACCATCCGCGCTCAGGACCACCTGCTGCTGCACGACGCGTACCTGACGGAGGTCAAGGCGAAGAGCGAGGTCAAGGAGCCGTACGACTACGAGAAGGTGCTCAAGACCATCCCGGCCGCTGAGGCGTTCCAGCCGCAGCCCGACCCGGCCTGCAAGCTGTAGGCGGCCGGCGTGCTCCAGCAGGCGTTCAACGGGCTGGTGGGCGGGTCGTTCTACGCCCTGCTCGCCCTCGGCCTGGCCGTCATCTTCGGCATGCTGGGCGTGGTCAACCTCGCCCACGGCGCGTTCTACATGCTCGGCGCCTTCGGCGCGTTCATCGCGCTCGACTCGTTCGGGCTGAACTTCTGGGTGGCGCTCGCGCTGGTGCCGCTGCTGCTCGGCGTGGCGGGCGCGGTGCTGGAACGGCTGTTCATCCGGCGGCTCGCGCCGCTCGACCCGCTCTACAACTTCCTGTTCACGTTCGGGCTCGCGCTGATACTCCAGGACCTCATCCGCCGCGAGTACGGCGTCAACTCCCAGCCCTACCCCCGGCCGCCCGCCCTGGAGGGCACAGTGGATCTGGGGCTGTTCACCTACCCGGCGTACCAGGTGTTCGTGCTCGGCGTCTCGGTCCTGATGTGCCTCGCGGTCTGGGTGGTGCTCACCAGGACCCGCGTCGGCATGATCGTCAGAGCCTCGACCGAGCGGCCCGAGCTGACCCGCGCGCTCGGCATCGACGTCGGCCGCTGGGTGACGCCGGTGTTCGGGTTCGGGATCGCGCTGGCCGCCTTCGCCGGGGTGCTGGCCGCGCCGATGCGCGCGGTCAACCCGCTGATGGGCGCCGACCTGATCATCACGGTCTTCGCCGTGGTCGTGATCGGCGGGCTCGGCTCGGTGTTCGGCTCCGTCGCCGCCGGGTTCGCCGTGGGGCTGGTGTCGGCGCTGGGCAACCTCTACGTGCCCGCGCTCTCCCAGATCCTCGTCTTCATCCTGATGGCCGCCGTGCTGCTGTGGCGGCCCGCCGGGTTGTTCGGACGCGAGGAGGCGTACCGGTGATCATGTCCAGGCTGGCCCGCTCCGGCAGGGGCGGGATCGTGCTCCTGGTGGCCGGGCTCGTCGCCGCCCTCGTCCTGCCGTGGCTCATCTACCCGCCGGTCGCGCTCGACATCGTCTGCTGGGCGCTGTTCGCCGCGGCCGTGGACCTGCTGCTCGGCTTCACCGGGCTGCTGTCGTTCGGGCATGCCGCGTTCTGGGGCGGGTCGGCGTACGCCACGGGGCTGATCGTGCTGCACGGCGGGCTGCCGTTCCCGGTGGCGATCATCGGCGGCGCGGCGTTCGCGGCGCTGCTCGCGCTGCCCATCGGCTATCTCTCGGTACGCCTGACCGGCATCTACTTCGCCATGGTCACCCTGGCCTTCGCCCAGATGCTCTACTTCCTGGCCAACCAGTGGCGCGGCGTCACCGGCGGCGAGAACGGCCTGCAGGGCATCCCGCGCGACCTGCTCGGCCTCGACCTCAACGACCCCTTCTCCTTCTATTACGCGGGCCTGCCGTTCGTGCTGCTCGGCCTCGCCGCCGCCTGGCGGATCGTGCGCTCGCCGTTCGGCCGGGTGCTGGTCTCCATCAGGGACAACCCCTCCCGCGCCCGCGCACTCGGCTACCCCGTCGAGCGCTACCGGCTGCTCGCGTTCGTGCTGTCGGCCGCGCTCGCGGGCGTCGCCGGCGGCGTCTTCGCCATCGGGCACGGCTTCGCCTCGCTCGACGGCCTCTACTGGACCACCTCGGGCCAGGTCGTGATGATGGTCATCCTCGGCGGCATCGGCACGCTGTGGGGCGGTGCCATCGGCGCCGCGATCGTCGTCCAGCTCCAGGACTTCCTCGCCACCGCCGGGTTCGAGGGCATCGGCATCGTCACCGGCACCATCTTCATCGTCATCGTGCTGCTGTTCCGCCGCGGCATCTGGGGGACCGTCCGCCACCTGCTCGCCACCCGCCGTACCGCGCCGCCGCTCAGCTCCGCAGCCGATGCAGGCGCAGCGCCAGCTGGATCTCCAGAGCCCGCTCCGGCTCCTGCCAGTCCTCGCCCAGCAGGCGGCTCACCCGATGCAGCCGCTGGTGAACGGTGTTGATGTGGACGTGCAGCCGCTCCGCCGTCCTGGACAGCGCGCACCTGCTGCCGAAGTACGTCTCCAGCGTCCGCACCAGCGACGTGCCCCGGCGCGCGTCGTAATCCAGCACCGGGCCCAGCGTCGCCTCCAGGAACCCCTTGGCGTCGCGGTGCGCGCCGATCAGCAGGCCGACGAAGCCCAGCTCGCGGGCGTCGGCGCCGTCGTCCATGCGGTCGAGCGCGAGCAGCGTGTCGGCGCAGCGCCTGGCCTCCCGGTGCGCGGCGGGCACCCCGGACAGGTCGCGCACCGGGCCCGCCGCGCCGACCGTCACCGGCGCCGCCAGCGCCGCCCCCAGCTCCTTGGCCACCCGTCGTGCCGTCTCACCTGGCACGTCGCCGGGCAGCAGCAGGACGACCTCCTCGCCGCGCGCCGCCGCCAGCCCGTGCGCCGCCGCCGCATACGACGCCGCCCAGAACGCGGCCCGTCCGCGATGCCTGGGCGAGGCGCAGCGCGCCGACAGCACCACGTAGGGCACGTCGCGCTCCAAACCCACGCGCCGGATCCGCGCTTCGAGCCCCGGCACCCCATCCGCCGCGCCGCCGCCGGTCCGGCCCGTCACCCCGTCCGTCACCCCGTCCGTCACCCCGTCCGTCGCCCCGTCCGTCGCCCAGCCGTCGGACCAGCCGCCGGTCCTTTGACCCACTTTGCCGTCCAGGAGGTCGTCCAGAAGTTCGCCCTGGACGCGCGCCTCCGCCTCCGCCGGGCTTCTGCGCAGGAGCATCGCGAGCGCCGTCACCAGGGCGGCGCGTTCCAGGATGCGGCGGTCGGCGTCGTCCAGGTCGGCGTCCGTACGCAGGGCCAGCGTGCCCAGCACCTCGCCGGGCGTCGAGATCGGGGTGACCCATAGGTCGCCGTGGCGGGTGGTGCCGCCCCGGGGATGCGCGGCGGCGGTGACGGCCGGCAGGTCGTCCTCGGCCGGCGGCACCGCCCCGCCCGAGGCGACCAGGCAGCGGCCGGCCGCGTCCAGCACGTACAGGGTGCCGCCCAGCACCTCGGTGACCACCGCCGCCACGTCGCCCGCGTCGCCGCCCTTGACGACCAGCGCCGTCATCCGGTCGTGCGCCTGCGCCGCCCGCTCGATCGCCGCGCCGCGCGCCCGCAGCCGCCCGTTGACCGCGTCCAGCTCCTCGACCGTCGCCCTGGTCTCCGCCAGCAGCCGCGCGGTGCCGATGGCCAGCGCCGCGTGCGCGGCCAGCGAGCCCAGCAGCACCGCCTGCTCGGGCGCGAACGGCCGCTCGGTGCGGTTGGCCGCGTACAGCACGCCGATCACCCGGCTGCCCACCCGCATCGGCACGCCCAGGATCGCCACCAGCGCCTCCTCGGCCACCGCCGCGTCGATGAACGCCTGGTGCCTGAACTGCGGGTCGCGCAGGTAGTGCTCGGTGCTGTACGGCATCGCGGTCTGCGCCACCAGCCCGCCGAGCCCGTCGCCCAGCGGGATCCGCAGCCGCCGGAACGCGGCCGAGATCGAGCCGTCCGTCATGCGCATGCGGGTCTCGCCGCACTCGTCGTCGTTGAGCGTCACGTACGCGATGTCGGCGTTCAGCAGCCGCCTGGCGCGGCGCACGATCGCCTCCAGGATCGCGTCGAGGTCGCGCAGCCCGGCCAGGTCGCCGGCCAGGTCGAACAGCGCGGTCAGCTCGGCCTCGCGGCGCGCCTGCCTGCGCATGCCGGCGCTCACCCGCAGCGCGGTCAGCTTGGCCGCCTCCAGCTGGGCCAGCGTCTCAGGGGTCGCGCCCGCCGCGCGGGCCGAGGCCACCGGCTCCTCGAACTCGACCGGCGCGGCCTCCCTGGCCAGCAGGTCGAGGAAGACGTTGCACGATGCGAGGGGGGTTTGCACGGTCATTTGCACGGTCATCGGCGCGTCCGTCCGGGTGCGGGGGGTCGGCGGCGGCACAGTCTGGGGCACGCCCTGGGGCGCTGGCCGGGGCGCTGCTGGGGGCGCTGCTGGGGGCGCTGTCGGGGGCGCTGCCCGGGGTGCGGGCCGGGGCGCTGGCCGGGGCGCGGGCACGGCATGGTCACGCATGCGGGCCGGCGGGTCGTGGGCGTGGAAGGGTGGTCAGGTCCTGCGACAGGGCATGCAATGGGGCCTCCAGAGCACAACGAGCAGGGGTCTGATCGGAGTCCGCCAGGTTACTAAGCGCATAGTCAGTCCGTGAACGGTCGCTTGTCAACCGGTGGCCGGACTATTCGCCGTCCGGCGCCAGCAGCTTCAGCGCGAGGTCGGCATAGAACTCGCCGAGCTGCTCAGGGGAGTCGGCCCCGTCCAGCCGGTACCACCGGACCAGGTCTATGGTCAGCGACAACATCGCCCGCGTGACCCGCTTGACGTCGACTTTCGCGAACGACCCGTCCGCCACGCCGCGCGCCACCGCGCCCCTGAAGTAGCCGTTGGTCTGGTGGCGCAGCTCCACGATCTCGCCGTAGTGCTCGGGGGTCAGATGGTTCAGCTCCATCTGGCAGACGCGCGCCGTCACGTGGTGACGGGCATGCCACACCGTGTACGCCGACACGATCGCCCGCAGCCGCTCCGCCGAGCCCTCAAGCGCCACGATCGCCGGGTCCCTGATGTGCGCGAGCACCCGCTCATGACCGGCCCTGATCACCTCGAACAGGACCAGCTCCTTCGACGGGAAGTGCACGTAGAGCGCGGCCGGGCTGAGCCCGACGCACTCGGCGATGTCGCGCGTCGTCGTGGCGTGGAAGCCGTTGGCGGCGAAGCAGCGCACCGCCGACGACAGCAGGCCGCGCTGCACCTCCCCGAGGTCCGCCCTCCACAGATCGGGAGAGTGGTCACGCAGCCGGGGATCTGCCGCCAAGTCCTGCGCGGTGAATCGGGCCTGCCGTCGGGCCATCCGCGACCCTCGCCCCCTTCGACTCCGAGTGCGTGGTATCGATGCCGCCCGCGGAGCCCGCCGGCCACCTGGTCGTGACCTCTTGCCGCGAGTGTTTCGTACTCGCAGTCTAGAGCTGACTATGCGCTTAGTCACCACCTCTCTCGGAGCTCGTTGCTCAGCCGGGCAGCGCGTCCCGGATGAGCGCCGCGTCACGGTCGAGCAGGCCCCGCGCCCGCCGCCGCCCACCGGCGGCGAGCACGATCCCGTCACCCGGATAACGCGGCACCACATGGAGGTGAAGGTGAAAGACCTCCTGCCCGGCAGCCTCCCCGTCGGCCGACGACACCCGCACCCCCTCACACCGCAGCCCGGCTCCCTGTGGGCCGGCCGCTGCGCGCAGGGCGGCGGCGACCCTTCGGGCGGCGCGCCAGAGGGGCGCCGCCCATCGCATCCGCATTACGCGTCGCCGCAGCCGCAGCCGCAGGAGTCGCCGTCGCCGGTGCCGCGTCCCGGGTCGTCATCGGCGCTTCTCCAGCGCGGCGTACGCGTCCCTGACCCCGCACTCACTCAGGCCGCCGCAGGCGCGGGACGGGCCACCTACCGCTCATGCCACCAGGAAAGCGCCGCTGTCGGTTCTGTACAAGACCGGCAGGGACTCGGCCGCCTAGTGTCTCGTTCATCGACGAAAGCGAAAGAAGGAAAGAGGACCCAACCGTGGGCAAGATCGTGTCGAGCTTCTTCATCTCGGTGGACGGCGTGGTCGAGTCGCCGGACCAGTGGCACTTTCCGTACTGGTGCGATGAGATGGGAGCGTTCGTCCAGGCGGGGATGGAGAGCGCGTACGGCTTCCTGATGGGCAGGAAGCTGTACGACGAGTGGTCCAGCTATTGGACGACCACCGACGCCGACCCGGAGATCGCCGCGACGTTCAACGAGGCCAGGAAGTTCGTCGTCTCCAGCTCCCTGGAGAAGGCCGACTGGGCCAACACCACCGTCATCTCGGGCGACGTCGCCGCCGGGCTGCGCGAGCTCAAGGAGCGGAGCGAGGGCGACCTGCAGATGTCGGGGTCGGCGACGACCGTGCGGTGGCTGCTCGCCAACGGCCTGCTGGACGAGCTGCACCTGCTCGTCCACCCGATCGCGGTGGGACGCGGGCAGCGACTGTTCGAGGACACGCCGACGCACCCGCTCAAGCTGACCGGGTCGGAGACGTGGTCGTCGGGCGTGATCCTGGCGAGCTACGCCCCTGCCGACGCCTGAGGGGTCGCGCTCAGCGGGGGGACTCGCGCGGGTAGCATGTGGCGAACCCGCGCCATCTGGCCGCGACCGCTGATCGTCTCACCGCCGCGCAGGGTCACGTCTTTGATTCGGCCGACGACGACGATGCGCCGATCTTGGCGGTGGCGTACTGCGTGAGCACCCATTCGGCGCAGTTCGGCGCCCAGATGCCGACCCATGCCGCGCGCGAGCAGGCCGAGCGCCACCTCGTTCACGGCGGCGTCGAACTCCGCGTACGTCCACCGCCGCCCCGTCGCCACCTCCACCAGCGCCTCCCGCCCTGCGGTTTTCCGCAGGGGAAGTGGACGGAGCACCGCATTCTGCCGCGATCCGGCGGTCCCTAGCGTTGGGGATCATGATGCAGACGCTGATGAACGTGCTGGTGGCGGCGAGTGTGGCGACGGCGAGCCCGGGGGTGGGCCAGGACCTGGAGAAGATCGTCGCGGGCAAGGGCGCGACGGCCGCGCTGGCCCGCGTGACCGACGGCGGGAAGACATGGGCGGGCGCCGCCGGCGTACGCGACCTGCGCCGCGCCGGCAAGCCCGCGCCGAACGGCTACTTCAGGATCGGCAGCGTGACCAAGACCTTCGTCGCCACTGTGGTGCTCCAGCTCGTGGACGAGGGCAAGGTGCGCCTCGACGACCCCATCGCCGATCACCTGCCAGGGCTGGTGCCCGGCGGCGAGAAGATCACCGTCCGGGCGCTCCTCGACCACACGAGCCACCTGTACGACTACATGAGCGAGCCCGGCCACTCCACCAACCGGTGGCGCGGCACGGCCAGGTTCCGCTCGTACCGGCCGAAGGACCTGCTCAAGGTGGCCTTCGCCAAGAAGCTGCCCGACGACGGGAAGTGGCACTACTCCAACACCAACTACGTGGTGCTCGGCCTGCTGGTGGAGAAGCTGACCGGCCGCCCGTACGGGAAGGAGGTCGAGCGCCGCATCCTGCGCCCGCTGAGGCTGCGGCACACGCTGGTGCCGGGGAACAGGGCGGGGGTGCCGTCGCCGCATGCCAAGGGGTACGAGCCGGTGGACGGCAAGCTGGTGGACGCGACCAGGATGAATCCGTCGCTCGACTGGGCGGCCGGCGAGATGATCTCGACCGCGGCCGACCTCGAGCGGTTCATGGCGGCGCTGCTGGGCGGCAAGCTGACCAGCGCCGAGTCGCTGCGCGCCATGCGCACGACCGTCGAGACGGGGGCCGGGTTCGGTTACGGGCTGGGGCTGCAGGCGTACAAGCTGCCGTGCGGCACGGTCTGGGGGCACAGCGGCGAGCTGATCGGCTACCTGACCTTCGTCTTCCGCTCCGACACCGGCAAGTCGCTCACCCTCTCGCTCAACCCCTCGACCCGCAACCCGTCGACGGAGGAGGTCATGGGCATCGCGGTGCGGACGTTCTGCGGCTGACGCGAGGTCCGAAGGCCGCCAGCGCACGCGGTGAGCACCCGCGACAGTGGACGTTCATGACCACGACCGTCCACGCTCACACCGCGATCGAGCCGAACATCCTCTACTTCGGCACCCCCGTCGTCCTGATCTCCACCGCGAACGAGGACGGCACGCCCAACCTGGCCCCGATGTCGTCGGCCTTCTGGCTCGGCTGGCGGGCCGTGCTCGGCCTCGGCCGGCGCGCCAAGACCGCGCAGAACCTGCTGCGCACCCGCGAGTGCGTGCTGAACCTGCCGTCGGACGCGCTCGCCGCCGCCGTGGACCGGCTGGCGCTCACCACCGGCTCCGACCCCGTGCCCGAGGGCAAGCAGCGGCGGGGATACCGGTTCGTCCGCGACAAGTTCGGCCGCGCCGGGCTCACCCCGCTCGCCTCGGAGACGGTGGCGCCGCCCCGCGCGGCCGAGTGCCCGGTCGCCATGGAGGCCGTGCTGGAGCGCCACCACGCCGTCGACGACGGCGGCGTGCTGGCGTTCGAGGTGCGGGTGCAGCGCGTCTGGGTGCACGAGGGCATCCGCATGACGGGCACGGACGACCGCATCGACCCGGACGCCTGGCGGCCGCTCATCATGAGCTTCCAGCACCTGTACGGCCTGGGCCCCCAGGTGCACCGCTCGACGCTGGCGACGATCCCCGAGCGCCTCTACCGGCCGGACGACGACCTGGAGCGGGCGCACAGCGTCTAGAGCAGCAGCGACCACGTCTGCTCGCCGCAGAGGCGGTCGATCTCGGCCCGGGTGAGCCACGCCGCCCTGGTGCTCTCGGACCCGGCCGGCGGGCGGGTGGCGGCGCCGGGCCCCGGCAGCGCGGCCCGGCACATCACCATGTAGGCCAGCGAGGGGTAGCGGTAGCCGGCGGGCGGCGGCTCCAGCAGCTCGATGCGCTGCCAGGCGAAGACCGACAGGGCGGACGGCGGCAGCCGCAGCCCGGTCTCCTCATGGAGCTCCCTGGCCGCCGCCTCGACGGCGCCCTCACCGGGCTCCAGGTGGCCGCCCGGAATGTCCCAGCCGCGGCCCACGCGATCGACGCACGTCATCAGCGTGCGGCCGGCGGAGTCGGACACGAACGCGAACGCCGACGTCGTCCGCCCGTCGGGCGGCAGGCTCGCGGTCCTGACGACCTCGAGGCGGTGGGCCACCGGGATCCACGGCACGGTCAGCGTGGCCAGCACTTGAGTCACCGGCTCACTCTGGTCCCCGCCGCGCGCGGGTGTCAAAACGGCTCAGAGACCCTTGCTCATGGCGCGGTTGCCCAGGTAGAGGCCGATCGCGGCGACGACGCAGGCGGTGAGCGTGCCGTACAGGACGCTGGGCGCGGCCAGGTTCCCGGCGAAGAGGGCGCGCTGGGCGTCCACGATGTACGTGACCGGGTTGATCTGCCCCAGCACCTTCAGCCACCCCGGCGCGGTCTCCAGCGGCAGCAGCACCCCCGACAGCAGCAGCAACGGGAACAGCAGCGACTGGCTGACCACGTAGAACAGGGTGCCGCTCGGCACCGACTTCATCGCCAGCACGAACGACAGCGCCCCCAGCCCCACCCCGAAGATCGCCAGTTGTGCCAGCCCGGCCAGCACCCCCGCCGCGTGCAGCTCGAACCCGAGCGGCAGCGCCAGCACGATGATCAGCACGGCCTGCACGACCAGCGTGACCACCGCTTTCATGCTCTTGCCGACCAGCATCGCCGTACGGCTCAGCGGCGTCACCATCATGCGCTCCATCGCGCCGCCGATCAGCTCGACCAGCAGCGTGTAGCCGGAGCTCATCGGCCCGGTCAGGCACATCATGACCAGGATGCCCGGCACGAACCACTGCCACGACGACCCGACCGCCCCGCCCAGCAACGACCCGAACAGGAACAGGAACAGCAGCGGCTGCCCCATGTCGAACAGCATCGCGGCCGGGTTGCGCAGGCTGGGCCGCAGCTCCCTGGTGAAGACGGTGGCGGTGTCACGCAGGAACGTCGTCATCTTTGATGCTTCTCCCCGTGAGAGTCAGGAACACGTCGTCGAGGGTCGGGCGGGTGGTCTCGGCCGTGGTGACCTTGATGCCGGCGGCGTCGAGCGCCCGCAGGTAGTCGGGCAGCGCGGCGGGGGCCTGGGCGACCCGCAGCCGCACGGTGGTGCCCTCGGCGCTGCCGCCGCCGATCCCGGCCGCCGCCGCGGCCTCGCGCTCGGTGCCGGTGGTGATCGTGATGTGGTCGCCGGCCAGGTCGTTCTTGAGCCGCTCCGCGGTCCCGTCCGCGATGATCAGGCCGTTGTCGATGATCACCACCCGCTCGGCCATGGTGTCGGCCTCCTCCAGGTAGTGGGTGGTCAGGAACAGCGTCGTCCCGTACGTCTCGCGCAGCCGCAGGATGTGCCGCCAGACGTCGGCGCGGCTCTTGGGGTCGAGCCCCGTCGAGGGCTCGTCGAGGAACAGCAGGTCGGGGCGGTGGATGAGGCCGAGCGCGATGTCGAGGCGGCGGCGCTGCCCGCCCGAGAGCGTGCCCGGCGCCCGCTTGGCCAGCGGGGTCAGCTCCAGCAGGTCGAGCAGCTCGTCGGCGCGGGCGCCCGCCTCCTTCGGGCGCAGGCCGTAGCAGCGGCCCTGGGAGACCAGCTCGTCGCGGACGAGCTGGTCCTCGCCCGCGCCGTTGCGCTGCCCGACGTAGCCGATGCGGGAGCGCACCGCCCTCGGGTCGGCGGCCACGTCGTGGCCTGCCACGGTGGCGGTGCCCGAGGTGGGCGGCAGCAGCGTGGTGAGCATCCGCAGGGTGGTGGACTTCCCCGCGCCGTTCGGGCCGAGGAACGCGACGAGCTGGCCGGCTTCGACGTCGAGGTCGATGCCGCGTACGGCGGTGACGGTCTCCTTCTTCACCTTGAAGTCACGGGTCAGTCCCCGTGTGTGGATCATGGTCGGCCTCCTGCGGGCATGACGAAGAAACCCCTGGTCGGGGCCGCATTCGTGGGTCGGCTCAAGTTTGGGCGCCGGATCGGATTTCAGCAAACGTGAATGTCACGTACACAAATGCCTCTGACCTGCGAAAACGACGTCATTCCCACGTCCTTGACATAAGCCGATTTCCGGCCGCTGAAGTGCGGTTTCTCCCTACGTCATGAAGATTTTTTGCGACGATGCCCGTCATGTGCGAACTGGTCGTCCTCGTGAACGGACTCCCGGGCTCAGGAAAGAGCACCCTGGCCCGCCGGCTCGGCCGGCGGCTGCGGCTGCCGGTCTTCGGTAAGGACCTGCTGAAGGAGACCCTGGCCGACTCGATCCCGCGTCCCGAGAGCCTGGAGCCGCGCGAGTGGAGCAGGCATCTCGGCAGGGCCGCGGCCGAGAGCCTGTGGACGCTGCTCGCCACCGCCGGGCCCGGCGCGGTCCTGGAGAGCCCCTGGCTTGCGCCGCTGCGGCCGGTGGTGGAGGCCGGGCTGCGGCGGGCGGGCGTCGAGCCGGGCCCGCACGTGCGCGAGGTCTGGTGCGACGTCCCGCTCGACCTCGCCAGGAGCCGGTACGAGAGCCGCGTACGGCATCCCGTGCACCACGACGACGAGGTCGGGGACGAGCGATGGGCCGAATGGGCGGCCGGGGCGCGGCCTTTGGCACTGGGCCCGGTCCAGCGGGTGGGCACCACAAAAGACGTTGATATTTCCGAGCTTGCGAAATGGTGTAAGGGTCCGGAATGATCACCGGCGTGAAACGTCTGTTGTTATCTACGGTGATCGCCTCGATCGGCATGACCGGCGTCGCCCATGCCGCCGATGACGTGCCCGGCGTGGACGTCAGTAATTGGACGGGCGAGATCGACTGGCCCGCCGTCGTGGCCGGTGGCGGGAAATTCGCGTTCGTGCAGGCCACCGAGGGTACGAACTATCGCAATCCGATTTTCGACTCCCAGTACGGCGGCGCCGCCGCGGCCGGTCTCATCCGCGGCGCATATCACTTCGCGCAACCGCACGAATCCGATGGGACAGCGCAGGCCGACTATTTCCTGCAGAACGGCGGTAACTGGGTCAGCGACGGCCAGACACTTCCGGGTGTGCTCGATTTGGAGGACAACCCGTACCAGTCGAAGAACGGCAAGAACTCGTGTTACGGCCTGTCCGCCAAGGACATGGTCACCTGGATCACGGACTGGACGAAGAAGTACCACGAGGCCACCGGGCGGCGGGCGATCATCTACACCACCACGAGCTGGTGGCGTACGTGTACGGGCGACTCCAAGAAGTTCGCCGCCAACCCGCTCTGGCTGGCCCGCTGGGGGAGCGAGCCGGGCGAGCTGCCGAAGAGCTGGAAGAAGCACACGTTCTGGCAGTCGGCGGAGAAGGGGCCGCTGGTCGGCGGCGGCAACGCGTTCAACGGCTCGGAGCCGAGCCTGAAGGAGCTGGCCAACCCGCCCGCCGAGGTGCGGGTGTCGGGCCGGGTCGGCGGCAGGACGTCGTACGCGGTCACGATCGGCAACACCGGCCCGCACCCGGTCACGAACGTCAAGTTGTCCGGCCGCGCCTTCGGCGGGCAGCGCGTGGTGAAGGCGCCTGGCTGCACGTTCAGCGGCACGGCGGTGCGCTGCGTGGTCAAGGAGCTGCCGCGCGGGAAGAAGATCACCTTCGTGTTCACGACCAAGCCGAGGAAGTCGAAGGGCACGGTCGGGATGAACGTGACGGTGGGATCGGTGAAACTTACCCTTAAAGCCCGATAAATCGGTGTTTGGGGGGCGGAATGAGGCGGCGGTCAGCCGTGACGGCGGCGCTGCTCCTGCTGACCGCCCTGGCATCGGTCATGGCACTGGTCACGGCATCAGTGCCACTGGGGCTGTCCCTGCCCCCATTGACCGTGCGGCTCGCGTACGAGATCCAGCAGCGCGGCATCGCCTACTCCTGGGGCGGCGGCCACGCTCCCGACCCCGGACCGTCCAAGGGCACCTGCAGGGGCTACCGCGGCTCGATCAAGCCCTGCCCGGCCGCCAAGACGCGCGGGCTCGACTGCTCCGGCTTCACCCGCTGGGTGTACGCGCTCGCTCACGGCCGCGACGTGCTGGGCCCCGGCAACACCGACGCGCACGTACGCAGGATGCGCCGGGTCAGCCGGCCCAAGCCGGGTGACCTGGTCTTCTTCGGCAAGATCGGCAAGAAGCGGATCAGGACCCACCACGTCGGCATCTACCTCGGCGGCGGCAGGATGATGAACGCCCCCGAGACCGGGGCCGTGGTGCGCGTCGACTCCATCGCCGAGAAGAAGGACCTCGCCGGCTTCTACCGGTACTGAACGCCCGGCTCCTACCGATTCGGTATGCCGGTAACGCGTGGTGCGCGACGAAAAATGAGAGACCCCAGGGCTACTCTGTGCCGTTGTGGAAAGGCCAACGGGAAGGCGCTGGGTCGGCGTCGACGGCTGGGAGGTCGTCGGAGCCGTGCGCGCGGGGCGGCAGGTGCTGCGGGTGCGCAGAAACGGGTGGGTGGTCGCCGACTGCACGTCCGTGGCGGAGGTGGCCTCGCTCGTCGATCTGGCCGATCTGTGCGAGGTCGTCGAGTTCCCGCGGCGGCGGCCGGTCGGCCCCGTGACGGACCCCGTGACGGGCTCTTCGGCGGGTGCTTCGGCGGGCTCTTCTGGAGAGGGCCGAACGAGTTCGCATCATCGGTGAGTGCCGTGTATGGTTACACCTGTCCGCAGCGCCGGACAGGCCCCTATAGCTCAGTCGGCAGAGCGTCTCCATGGTAAGGAGAAGGTCAACGGTTCGATTCCGTTTGGGGGCTCCACTTCGCACCGACATCACGCCCGCTCCGGGTTTCGGAGCCGGGCGTTTTTCGTTGTCCGGACCCGCCCGCTGGGGGGAGCGGCCGGGGGGCGGCGCGGATTCGCGCCGGGACCGTCAAGGCCCGGGACCGTCAGGGCAGGGTGGCGGGCGCGTGCGGGTTCGCGGCGGTCGGGTGGCGCTGCTACGCTGATCACCCTCGCGTGGTGCGGCATGGGGGATGCCGCACAAACGATTTCGATTGACGGGGGTTCCTGAGGCATACTGGGAGCACCCCACCCGATCGGGCGAGTTACTCACGTGCTCACCGCTTCGGGTATCCTCTACGGGCCGGGTCGTTCCGGCTCAAAGGCGGAGTAGCTCAGTCAGGCAGAGCAAACGGCTCATAATCGTTGTGTCGCCGGTTCAAGTCCGGCCTCCGCTACTGCCCTAGCCCAGGTCCACCGACCTGGGCACGGGCGTGTCCATGTCCCGAACGTAGAAAGGCACTCCCAAGTGGCTGCCACCGACGTTAGGCCGAAGATCACGCTGGCCTGCCAGGAGTGCAAGCACCGCAACTACATCACGCGGAAGAACCGGCGCAACGACCCGGATCGGCTTGAGCTGAAGAAGTACTGCCCCAACTGCCGCTGCCACCGCGCGCACCGCGAGACCCGCTAGGTTCTCCGGGCAGGGCTTCTGCCTCCATATCTCTCATAACGCACAACCGGCGTCCCTTCGCAGGGCGCCGGTTCGTCGTGTCTGAGGCCCCGGTTCCGTGCCCTCGGCAAAAAGGCTTTCATCGTAGGGACAGCCGAACGTTGTTCTGTTAGCGTCTCGCTCATTGACGCCGGTACGGAGACATGCGAGGGAGCAACCATGGCCTTGAACCGTGACTTCGTGGGCAGAACGTATCCGCCCAGTGCCCCGTACGAGGTCAGCCGGGTGAAGATCAAAGAGTTCGCGGCCGCCATCGGCGACAACAACCCGCTCTACCGCGACCGCGAGGCCGCCAGGGCCGCCGGCCACCCCGACGTCATCGCGCCCCCCACGTTCCCCATCGTCTTCAGCCTGCAGAGCGGCGGCGAGGCGCTCGTGGACCCCGACCTGGGCCTCAACCTCGCCATGGTCGTCCACGGCGAGCAGCGCTTCGAGTACGTCCGCCCGATCCACGCCGGTGACGAGCTGGTCATCACCTCCGCCATCACCGACATCCGCACCGCCGGGCACAACGAGCTGCTGACCGTCAGGAGCGACGTGCGCACGGTCGAGGGCGAGCCGGTCTGCGTGACCTACAACACGATCGTCGAGCGCGGAGGGGCGAGCTGAGATGGGCGCTGCCGTGAAGTACGACGAGGTCGAGGTCGGGCAGGAGATCCCGGCCGTGGACTACCGGGTGCGCCGCCTGGACCTGGTGATGTACGCCGGCGCCTCGGGCGACTTCAACCAGATCCACTGGAACGAGCGCTTCGCCAGGATGGTCGGGCTGCCCGACGTGATCGCGCACGGCATGTACACGATGGCGCAGGCCGGCCGGTTCGTCACCGACTGGGCGGGCGATCCGGGGGCGGTCGTGGACTTCGGGGTGCGGTTCTCGTCGATGGTGGTCGTGCCGGACGACGACAGGGGCGCGACGATCACGGTGAGCGGGGTCGTCGAGGACAAGCTGCCCGACAAGCGGGTGGTCATCGGGCTGACCGCCACGTCGGGCGACGCGAGGGTGCTCTCCAAGGCCCGCGCGGTCGTCCAGCTCGCGTGACTCGTTTCCCGGCCGCGTGGGTCGTCCGGCTCGCGTGACTCGCTTCCCGGCCCGCGCGGTCGTCCGGCTCGCTTAAACGCTCAGTGATAAGTGGGCGGGTCTCGGGTAGCGCGTGACCCTATGAGTGAAGCCGTACGACACATTTGGCCCACGGTTCGATCGATCCCCGTTTCCGCCGTGACCGACGCGAGACCCCCAGGACATCTCAAGGCCGCCCGCATCGAGCAGGTCGCGGGCGGCACCGGCACCGGGCGTGACACGGCGGGCGGTGCGCGTACCGGTGCGACTACCGGGGTGGAAGGCAGGCGGGCGTCCGGGGTGGGGACGCGCGGCACCCACGCCCGCATGAACCCGGCCGCCGAGCTGGGCTTCTCCGGCGACCCCGGCCAGCACGGCGCTCCCGGTGACGAGATGCTGCATGCCCAGCGCACCTGGGACGGCACGCTGGCCACCAACCGGCTCGACGACCTCGGCGTGAACGTCGAGCGGCAGCGCGTGGCGACGCAGGACGTGACGGAGTGCGTCGGCGTGCTGGTGGACGGCTGGCCCGAGGACGTCAGGCGCTGCCTGGAGTCGGTGATCGCGCACACCAGGGCGAAGGTGCTCGCCCTGGACCTGGGCAACGTGGACGGCGCCGGAGACGTGCTGGCCGAGCTGGCGCAGCGGCACCCCGAGCGGATCACCGCCTGGCACGTGGCCGAGACCCCGCACTGGCGCGGCGGCACCGCCACCTGGGGTGAGAGCCGCGCGAAGCTGCTGCACCTGGACGACTCCGAAGTGCACGTCCTCATGGAGACCGGCCTGGAGCTGCACGGCGACGCGCTGACCCCGCTCGTGGCCGCGGTCAACGAGGGCGCGGTCGCGGCCGGGTGGCGGGGCGCGGAGCCGGCCGACGACGAGCGTACGTGGCTGGAGGCGGGCCCCGGCAAGGTGCGGGCGCTCACGGGCGGCATCATCGCCGTACGGCGGGCGCAGGCCCTGACCGCGCTGCCCGAGGACGCCCACTACGGCCGCCACGCCGACCTGGAGCTCTCCCTGGCCCTGCCGGGCGACCTGGTGGTGCCCCAGGGACGGCCGCCGGTGCTGCCGCTGCAACCGCACGACGTCCCCGCCGACTATCTGGAGCGCGAGTCACGCCGCAACCACGACGAGGTGCTGCGCAGGCTGCATGCCTCATAAGCTTGTCGGTCATGGAGATGCTCGCGCCGTACACCACGCTGCGCCTGGGAGGCCCCGCCCGAGACTTCGCCGAAGCCACATCGGCGGAGCAGCTCGTCTCGCTGGTCGCGGAGGCCGACAGGACCTCGACCCCCACGCTGGTGCTCGGCGGGGGCAGCAACCTCGTGGTGGCTGACGAGGGCTTCGACGGGCTGGTCATCAAGGTCGCCACCGAGGGAGTCACGTTCACCCGCGACCGTGAGCAGATCGTCGTGACCGCCGAGGCCGGCGAAGACTGGGACGCCCTGGTGGCCCGCGCGGTCAGCGAGGGCTGGTCGGGCATCGAGTGCATGTCCGGCGTGCCGGGGCAGGTCGGCTCGACGCCGATCCAGAACGTCGGCGCCTACGGGCAGGAGGTGGCCCAGACCGTCCGGTGCGTGCGGGCCTACGACCGGCTCACCCGGCAGGTCGTGGACATCGAGGCGCGGCAGTGCGGGTTCTCCTACCGCGACAGCGTCTTCAAGCGTGACCTCTCGCGTTACGTGGTGCTCGCGGTGACATACACGCTCGACGTGTCCGCGCTGTCGGGGCCGCTGGCGTACGAGGAGCTGGCCCGCAGGCTCGGCACCGAGGCGGGAGGCCGGGTGCCGCTCGCTGAGGCCCGAGAGGCCGTGCTGGCGCTGCGCAGGGGCAAGGGCATGGTGCTCGACCCCGACGATCCCGACACGCGCAGCGCGGGCTCGTTCTTCACCAACCCGATTCTGACCGCCGAGCAGGCGGCGGAGCTGGCGGTCCGCGCGCCGGGGCATCCGCAGTGGGAGGTGCCCGGCGGGCTGGTCAAGGTGCCGGCCGCGTGGCTGATCGAGCAGGCGGGCTTCGCCAAGGGCTACGAGCGCGGGCCCGTGCGCATCTCGACCAAGCACACGCTCGCCCTCACCAACCCCACCGGCGCCGCCACCACGCGCGACCTGCTGGCCCTGGCCAGGGAGGTGCGCGACGGCGTGCGCGAGAAGTTCGGGGTCACGCTCGTCAACGAGCCGGTGATGGTGGGCTGCACCCTGGGGGAATAGCCACGGGCGGGCTGCTGTTAGGGTGTTCTGGAATTACCGAAGGGGAGTAGTCCCAATCGTGTGATCGACACACTGGCGCCTCAGGGCGCCCGGTCATGCGGGCCTTCGCGGGCGGACGAGACCTTCGGCCTGGCAAGCCATGTTGACGAGGCGTTGCCGGGCCGAATGTCGTGCCCGAAATCCCCTCGGTGCCGCGCTTCCGGTCCGGTCGCGCGGAAGGGGACCCCCTCTCTTGGAAGCGTTCTGGATCAGTCTCGGCGCGATCTTCATCGCCGAGCTGGGCGACAAGAGCCAGTTGATGGCCATGACGTTCGCGACCCGGTTCAAGATCTGGCCCGTGCTGGCCGGCATCACGATCGCCACCACCGCCGTCCACCTGGCGAGCGTTGCCCTGGGCGGGCTGATCGGCACCGCGCTGCCCACCACGGCCATCTCGATCGTGGCGGGAATCGCCTTCCTCGGCTTCGCGGTGTGGACGCTGCGTGGCGACGAGCTGACCGAGGAAGAGAAGAGCAAGGCCCGCCGCACCACCAGGAACGCCGTGATCGCGGTGACCGTGGCGTTCTTCCTGAGCGAGCTGGGCGACAAGACGATGCTGGCCACGATCACGCTGGCCACCCGGCACGACTGGCTGGGCACGTGGATCGGCTCGACGATCGGCATGGTCGCCGCCGACGCCCTGGCCATCGTGGTGGGCCGGCTGCTCGGCAAGCACCTGCCGGAGAAGGCCATCAAGTACGGCGCCGCCGCCGCGTTCGCCGTCTTCGGCGTCGTGATGCTGGCCGAGGCGATCTTCTAGGGCATTCCGTCAGCTCAGCAGCGACAGGCGGTGGGCCGCGGCGGCGGCCTCGCCGCGCGTCGTGACGCCGAGCTTGGCGAGGATGTTCGAGACGTGCACGCTCACCGTCTTCGCCGAGATGAACAGCTCGGCGGCGATGTCGCGGTTCGTCCGGCCCTGGGTGACCAGGCGCAGCACCTCCAGCTCGCGCGGCGTCAGCAGCTCCGACGGCTCCTGGGCGAGGTCGAGCCCGCCCACCCGGCGGCAGAGCGTCTCGATCTCCTCGATCAGCGGCGTCGCGCGCAGCGCCTCGGCCAGCGGCAGCGCCACCTTCAGCCGGGCCGCGGCGCCCTCCCTGTCGCCGGACCGCGCACTCACCCCCGCCGCCCTGAGCAGGGCCTTGGCCTGGTTGTGCGGGCGGCGCAGCCGCTCCCACGCGGCCGCGGCGGCGTCGAAGTCGCCCGTGTACGACAGCCGGTACGCCTCCACGACGGGCCCGTCCACCGACAACCCAGCGGCCACCTCGGCGGCGTGCGCACGCACGGCGGCGCTGCGTTCGGGCTCGGTCTCCTGGGCCGCGTCGCACACGTTGCGCAGCACCGCGAGCAGCCGCCAGGACAGCATGGCCTTGCTCGACCGCTTGGGCTGGGCCAGCACCTGCTCGGCCGCGGCCAGCGCGGCGGCCGGCTCACCCCGGGTGAGGTGCCAGCCGATGAGCAGCCTGGCGTTGCTGATGATGTCCTGGACGAACTCCTCCGCGCGTGACGTGAACAGCCCGATCTCCGACAGGATGCCCTTGACGAGCGGCATCTCGCCCCTGGCCAGCGCGATGTCGGCGCGGACGCGCAGCAGGGCATAGCGGGTGCGCAGCACGGGGCCGTGGCTGAGCGCCGTCTCGACGGTCTCGACGGCCTCGTCCCAGCGGCCCAGCGCCTCCAGCGCCTCGGCCCTGTTGTTCAGGATGAACGTGCCGCTGCCGCGCAGCCGCCCGTACTTCTTGGCGACCCGCCAGCCCTCGTCGGCCCGGCGCAGGGCCTCGTCCGCGCGGCCCATGTCGATCAGCGTGTCCACCAGGTTGCCGATCGCGCGGCTGATGACGCGGCCGCTGCGCTGCTCGCGGCCGATCGCGATCGCCTGCTCGTTGATGACGGTCGTGCTCTCCAGTTGCCCGCGCAGCGAGTGGCCGAGCGCCTGGTTCATCAGCAGGTCGCCTTCGAGGCAGCGGTCGCCGTGCTCCCTGACCCAGCGCAGGCCGTCGCTGATGAGCCGGTCGGCCTCCGCCAGCTCGCCGCGCAGCATCAGGTGGCGGCTCAGCGGGGTGACGACCTCGGCCCAGTCGAGGGTGTTCTCGGGGACGAGCCGCAGCGCGTGCCTGAGGTCGTCGATGACGCCGGGCTGGTTCTTGGAGTTCTTGAACGCGGCCCTGCGCACGATGAGCTGCGACACCCTGGCGGGCTCGCGGGTCTCGTCCAGCTCGGCGAGCGCCGCCTTGACGAACTTGACCCCTTTGTCCACGTCGCCGCCGGCGTTGGCGGCCTCGGAGGCGCGTTCGAGCACGGCGGTGTGGTCCACGCCGGTCAGCTCGGCCGCGTCGGGGACCCGGTCCCAGAGCATGAGCACGCGTTCGAGCAGCTGCAGGGCCTCGGTGTAGGCGAACGTCTTGAACGACTTGTGGGCGGCGTCCCAGGCCGACAGCAGGGCCCAGCGGTCGTCGCGGGCGCCGTACCAGTGGTGGGCCAGCTCGACGGCGGCCCTTCCCGGCGGGACGAGCGTGCGGTCCTTGGAGATCTCCTCGGCATAGCGCGCGTGCAGGCGCTGGTGCTCGCCGGGCAGCAGCTCGTCGTGGACGGCCTCGCGGATGAGCGAGTGGCGGAAGACGTACGCGCGGTTGTCGGCGATCTGCAGCACGTTGCCGGCGATCGCGGGGCGCAGCGCGGTCTCAAGCGCGACGTCCGTCAGGCCGCTGACGGCGGCGAGCAGCGCGTGGCCGACCCGGTTGCCGCCCGCGGCGGCGACCCGCAGCACCCGCTGGGTCTCCTCGGGCAGGCGCTCGACGGAGGCGAGGATGAGGTCCTGCATGGAGTCGGGGAACGTGCACCCGTCACCGTTCTCCAGCATGGCCTCGACGAACAGCGGGATGCCCTCGCTGCGCTCGTAGACGTTCTCGATCTTGGCGTACTCGGGGGTCCTGCCGAGGATGGCCGTCATCTGCTGGGCGACCTCGTCCCTGGACAGGCGGGGCAGGTCGACGCGGAGCACGCCCTGCACGCGGCCCAGCTCGGCCAGCACGGGCCTGAGCGGGTGCTGGCGGTGCAGGTCGTCGGAGCGGTAGGTCATCACCAGCAGCACCTGCGGGGTGCGCAGGTTGCGGCTGAGGAAGGCGATGAGGTCGCGGCTGGAGCGGTCGGCCCAGTGGATGTCCTCGATGACGAGGACCGTGGGGCGGTGGTCCGCGAGGCGTTCGAGGAGGGTGAGGAACTGCTCGAAGAGCCGGGCGCGGCCGGTGTCGGTCTCGCCGTCGCCGTTCGGCTCGCCGAACTCGGGCAGCAGCCGGGCGAGGTCGCGCTCGGCGCCGTCGGGCAGCAGCCCGGTCACCGCGGCCGGGCCCTGCTCCCTGACGAGCTGGCGCAGGGCGGCGGTGAAGGGCGCGTACGCGAGGCCCTCGGCCGACAGCTCCACGCAGCCGCCGACGAGCACGTGGGCCCCGCCGGCCGTGCACTGCTCGGCGAAGCGCTGCACCAGCCGCGTCTTGCCGACTCCTGCTTCGCCGCCCAGCAGGACGGCGGTCAGTGTGCCTTTCCTGGCGTCGTCGAGGCTTTCCGATAGAGCCGTCAGCTCCTCTTCCCGCCCGACGAAGACGGGACTGACAGATCGTCCCCGCATGTCATCCAGCATGTCACGCCACATCCGCTGTTATCGACGCTTTTGTCCGGCTGTTGGACACGGTCTCAAGGGGGCTGGGAGGCCCGGCCACGTGGCAGTGGGTGGCCGGGCTCTCGTGCGGCGGTCATGCGTGACGGCGGCGGCCGAAGAGCGAGCGGCGCTCGGACTTGTTGCGCCGCTCGGCGTCGCGGGCGAGGCGGTGCTCGGCGGCGGCCGCGCGCAGCTCGCGGGCCTGGCTCTTCATGAACTCGAACTCGATCTCGGGATGCATCGAGAATCTCCTGAAATGTTGTGCTTCTTGCTGACATATTCAAGATTCGGGCTAAGGCCCGGACTCGCACATCAGGTGGATGCCCTATCTCTCCCGTCGCGCCGCCTCCGGCATACCTAGCCCGGCCGCCTCAGACCTCCCCGCATCCCTAGGACCAGGCCCGCCGTGCCCTAAGGTGATCCGGTTTGGAGGAGGCGGCCCTGGTCGGCGATGCTGTCTAGGTGTCAACTGTGACTACCTCGCTTGCCGACGTCGCCTCATCCGACGCGGCGCTGCGAGCATTCCTGCACGGCCTGCCCGGCGTCGACCGGGTCGGCGCCGACCAGCGGGCGGCGATGCTCGGCACCCGATCGATCAAGACCACGGCCAAGGCGCAGGCCATCGACCTGGCCATCTCCATGGTCGACCTGACCACACTCGAAGGGGCCGACACGGCCGGCAAGGTGCGCGCGCTGTGCGCCAAGGCCGTGCGCCCCGGCGGCGACGCGCCCTCCGTCGCGGCCGTCTGCGTCTACCCCGACCTCGTCGCCGTCGCGGCCGAGGCGCTCAAGGGCAGCGGCGTCAAGGTCGCCTCCGTCGCCACCGCGTTCCCCAGCGGGCGCACCTCGCTGGAGGTCAAGGTGAGCGACACCAGGCTCGCCGTGGCCGCCGGCGCCGACGAGATCGACATGGTGATCGACCGCGGCGCGTTCCTGTCCGGCCAGTACATGAAGGTCTACGAGCAGATCGTCGCCGTGAAGGAGGCCTGCGGCGCCGCCCACCTCAAGGTGATCCTCGAGACCGGCGAGCTGTCCACCTACGACAACGTGCGGCGCGCGTCCTGGCTGGCGATGCTGGCGGGCGCCGACTTCATCAAGACCTCCACCGGCAAGGTGTCGCCGGCCGCCACGCCGCCGGTGACGCTCATCATGCTGGAGGCCGTACGCGACTTCCGCGAGGCCACCGGCCGCCAGGTGGGCGTGAAGCCCGCGGGCGGCATCCGCACGTCGAAGGACGCCATCAAGAACCTCGTGCTGGTCAACGAGACCGCCGGCGACGACTGGCTGACCCCCGACTGGTTCAGGCTGGGCGCCTCCTCGCTCCTCAACGACCTGCTCATGCAGCGCGAGAAGCTCGCCACCGGCCGCTACGCGGGCCCCGACTACTTCACCCAGGACTAGACGATGTTCGAATATGCACCGGCACCCGAGTCGCGCGACGTCGTCGATCTGAAGTCCTCCTACGGGCTGTTCATCAACGGCGAGTTCGTCGACGGCTCAGGGCCCTCGTTCAAGACCGTCAACCCCGCCACCGAGGAGACGCTGGCCGAGGTCGCCACCGCCTCGTCCGACGACGTCGACCGCGCCGTGCAGGCGGCGCGCAAGGCGTTCGGCGTGTGGAGCGCCCTGCCCGGCGCCGAGCGGGCCAAATACCTCTTCCGCATCGCGCGGATCATCCAGGAGCGGGCCAGGGAGCTGGCCGTGCTGGAGACGCTCGACAACGGCAAGCCCATCCGCGAGTCGCGCGACGTGGACCTGCCGCTGGTCGCGGCCCACTTCTTCTACTACGCGGGCTGGGCCGACAAGCTGGAGTACGCCGGGTTCGGCACGCCGAAGCCGCTCGGCGTGGCCGGCCAGGTCATCCCCTGGAACTTCCCGCTGCTCATGCTGGCCTGGAAGATCGCCCCCGCGCTGGCCTGCGGCAACACGGTCGTGCTCAAGCCCGCCGAGACCACGCCGCTGACCGCGCTCGCGTTCGCCGACATCTGCCGCCAGGCCGACCTGCCGCCCGGCGTGGTGAACATCGTCACCGGCGCGGGCGAGACCGGCGCCGCCGTGGTCGCGCACCCCGACGTCGACAAGGTCGCCTTCACCGGCTCCACCGAGGTCGGCCGGATCATCGCCCGCACGGTCGCGGGCACCGGCAAGAAGCTGACGCTGGAGCTGGGCGGCAAGGCCGCCAACATCGTGTTCGACGACGCCGCCATCGACCAGGCCGTCGAGGGCATCGTCAACGGCATCTTCTTCAACCAGGGCCACGTCTGCTGCGCCGGGTCGCGGCTGCTGGTGCAGGAGTCCGTCCAGGAGGAGCTGCTGGCCGCGCTCAAGCGCCGGCTCGGCACGCTGCGGCTCGGCGACCCGCTCGACAAGAACACCGACATCGGCGCCATCAACTCCGCCGACCAGCTCGCCAAGATCCGGCAGCTCAGCGACCTGGGCGAGACGGAGGGCGCCGAGCGCTGGTCGCCCGCCTGCGAGCTGCCCGAGCGCGGCTACTGGTTCCCGCCGACGCTGTTCACCGGGGTCGCGCAGTCCCACAGCATCGCCAGGGAGGAGATCTTCGGGCCCGTGCTGTCCGTGCTGACCTTCCGCACCCCGGCCGAGGCCGTCGAGAAGGCCAACAACACCCCGTACGGCCTCTCGGCCGGCGTCTGGACCGAGAAGGGCTCGCGCATCCTGTGGATGGCCGACCGGCTGCGCGCCGGCGTGGTGTGGGCCAACACCTTCAACAAGTTCGACCCCACCTCGCCGTTCGGCGGCTACAAGGAGTCGGGCTACGGCCGCGAGGGCGGACGCCACGGGCTGGAGGCATACCTTGACGTGTGAGTACCGCAGGCCCCGCCGCAGGAAGCTGCGCGCCCAGGCCACCAGGGGGCACGCCTACGCCAGGGCCGGGCGGCCCGTACGCACCGGCTGGTACGCCCACCGCTGCGGCGTCAGCCGGTGCGGTCAGGTCTTCGTGCCGGTCCAGATGTCGCAGGAGTCCACGTGGAGGGGTCGGGGCGATGAATAGGTTGTCCGTCAGAAAGACCTACAAGCTGTACATCGGCGGGGCCTTCCCGCGCTCCGAGAGTGGGAGGTCCTACCCGGTGACCTCGGCCAAGGGCGACTTCCTCGCCAACGCCTCGCGGGCCTCGCGCAAGGACGCCCGCGACGCCGTGGTGGCCGCCCGCAAGGCGTTCCCCGGCTGGTCGGGGGCGACGGCGTACAACAGGGGGCAGATCCTCTACCGCGTCGCCGAGATGCTGGAAGGGCGGCGCGCGCAGTTCGCCGACGAGCTGGGCGGCACCAAGCGGGCGGCGCTGGAGCAGGTCGACGCGACGATCGACCGGCTCGTCTGGTACGCGGGCTGGTCCGACAAGATCGCCTCCGTGCACGGCGGCGCCAACCCCGTCGCCGGGCCCTACTTCAACCTGTCCACGCCCGAGCCGACCGGCGTCGTCGCCGTGGTGGCGCCCGACGACCCGCTGCTCGGCCTGGTGTCGGCGGTCGCGCCGGTGATCGTGACCGGCAACACCTGCGTCGTGGTGGCGTCCGAGCCGTCCCCGCTGGCGGCGATCACCCTGGCCGAGGTGCTCGCCACGTCCGACCTGCCCGGCGGCGTGGTGAACATCCTCACCGGGCGGCGCGCCGAGCTCGCCCCCTGGCTGTCCGCCCACATGGACGTCAACGGGCTCGACCTGACCGGCGTCGCCGACGCCGAGCTGGCGCTGAGCTGCGAGCAGGCGGCCGCCGAGAACCTCAAGCGGGTCTCGCGGCCGGTCCAGGAGGACTGGACGGCCGACCCCGGGATCGGGCGCATGACCCGCTTCCTGGAGACCAAGACCGTCTGGCACCCCGTCGGGATCTAGGGGTTGAAGCCCGGTGGGCTGAGTGGTGGGTGTGCGGCCTGGAGCTGGGCGGCCAGTCCCAGGAGGTGGGGCTCGCCGCCCGGCGGGGCGACGATCTGCACGGCGATCGGCAGGCCGCTCGAATGGGTGGCCAGCGGCACGGCGACGGCGGGCCAGCCGCACATGTTCCACGGCCCGGTGGCGGGTGCGTAGGCGACGTTGGTGAGGGCGTTGCGCAGGAAACCGCGCTCGCCCCACCGCTCCGCCTTGGGCGGGATGCCGGCCAGCGCCGGCGTGACGAGCGCGTCGGCCCGGCCGAACCACTGGTCGGCGCCGTAGCCGCTCCAGCGCTCCCGGCCGCGCACGCCGTCCAGCTTGAGCGCCGCGAGCACCCGGCCCGTCCTGGCCAGCCCCTTGGTACGCCGTTCGAGCCGCTGCCGGTCGAGCCCCTCCACCGCCTCGGCGGCCCTGACCAGCCAGGTCGCGATCGTGCTCGGCCCCAGCCAGGCGGGCAGCGACCGTTCGTGCTCCACCACCGTGTGCCCGGAAACCCGCAGCGTCTCGGCTGCGCCGCGTACCGCCGCCTTGAACTCGGCGTCCACCCGCAGCCCCGGCGGCAGCGGCTGCGGCGCGTACGCCACCCGCAGATCGAACGGCTCAGGGCTGTCGGGCGGCGGCTGCGGCTCCCACACCTCGTCGTCGTCCGCCCAGACCGAGCGCAGCATGCGCGGCGGCGGCTCCACGCGACGCCCCGCGCGCCACGCCTCGGCCAGCGCCGGATCGGCGGCCAGCACGGACAGCGCGAGCGCCAGGTCGGCGGCGGTCCGCGCGATCGGGCCGTTCTCGGTCAGGTGATCCCAGTCGTTCGCCGGCGGCGGCACCAGGCCGAGGCCCGGCTTGATCGCCAGCACGCCGCAGCAGGCCGCGGGGATGCGTAACGAGCCCATGCCGTCGTTGCCGAGCGCGATCGGCACCATGCCGGCCGCCACCGCCGCCGCGCTGCCCGAGGAGGAGCCGCCGGCCGTCCGTGCGGGGTTCCAGGGGTTGCGGACGATGCCGTACGCGCTGTCGCCGAACGCCACCAGCCCCAGCTCCGGCAGGTTCGTCAGCCCGACGATCAGCGCGCCCGCCGCCCGCAGCCGCGCCACCGTCTCGTGATCGTGCGGCGCGGGAGCCTCGGACGTCGCCGCCGAGCCGCCCCTGGTCGCCTCGCCCGCGACCTCCAGGTTGTCCTTGACCGCCACCGGCACCCCGGCCAGCGGCAGCTCGGCCAGGTCGCGCCGCTTCCGCAGGGCCCGCGCCTCGTCCACGGCCTGCTCCCTGACCAGCCGGAACGCCCCGATGCCAGGATCGCGCCGCGCGATGACGTGGAGATGCTCCTCCACCACGGTCGTGGCCTTGACGTCACCGCTCCTGACGGCCGCCGCGATCTCGATGGCGGACCTTCCTGCCCACACCATGGTTAGAGTGTGCAGCTTTTCACTGATCGTTGCGAGGATCGGTAGGGTCCTTGCACGTGAACGGACCTTCGCTTGCCCTCCGCCAGCGCTCCCTGGGCGATCCCTCGGCCGAGTTCCCGCTGTTCCCGCCGCTGACGCGCGGCTGCCCCAAGACCAGCACCGCCGAGCTGGCCTACCCGCTGGAGGTCGTCTACGACTACGCGAAGGTCGACAGAGGGCTCTTCACCCGGCCGCCCGGCCCCGACATCGCGCGCTGGTCGCCGCTGCTGCCGCCGCTCGACGCGCCCACGCTGGGCGAGGGCGGCACGCCGCTGATCGGGTTCGGTGACGTGCACATCAAGGACGAGTCGCGCAACCCGACCTGGTCGCACAAAGACCGGCTCAACCGGGTGGCCGTCAGCGCCGCCGTGGCGTCCGGGGCGCCGGGCGTCGTCGTCGCCTCCTCCGGCAATCACGGCGCCTCCGCCGCCGCCTACGCGGCCAGGGCCGGGCTGCCCGCGATCGTGCTGGCCTCCGCCGACTCGCCGCCCGCCGTGCAGGCGTTCGTGCGGTCGTACGGCGCCAAGGTCGTCTCCGTGCCCGTCGAGGCGCGCTGGCCGCTGCTCCGGCAGGTCGTGGACGAGCTGGGCTACCACCCCGTCAGCAACCAGACCGTGACGCACACCGGGCATCCGTTCGGGCCCGAGGGCTACAAGACGATCGCGTACGAGCTGTTCCTGCAGCTGGGCGCCGTCCCTGCCGCCGTCTTCACGCCCACCGGCTACGCCGAGCTGCTGTACGGCGTGTGGAAGGGGTTCGCCGAGCTGCGGCTGCTGGGGGTCGCCGACCGGACGCCGCGGATGTTCTCCTGCGAGACGGCCGCCGGCGGGCCGCACGCCAAGGCCCTGGCCACCGGCGCCCCCGCGGCCGTCGTCGGGCTGGGGCCGACGGACGCGTACGGGGTGGCCTGTTCGGTCGGCGGGCACCGGGGCGTGGTGGCCGTCCGCGACAGCGGCGGCGACCCGGTCCTGGTCACCGACGAGGAACTCCGCCTGGCCCAGCGGGATCTCGCCCGTGCCGGCCTGTGGCAGGAGCTCTCCGGCGCCGCCGGCCTCGCCGGCTACCGCCGCCTGCGCCGCGACTTCGACGGCCCCGTGGTGTGCATCGCGACGTCCAGCGGCTTCAAGGACACCGGCGTGGCCACCGAACGCTACCCCGGCCTCCCAGAGCCGACCTTGGAGGACCTCATCCCCTGAGCTTCAGGGTTTGTGCCAGACCCGGAGGGGACCGGTGGTGGTGAAGCCGTGGGTGAGGGCGTCTGAGGGGTCGATCTCGTAGCCGACCAGCGGGCGGCCGGGGAACAGGTGGGCGGCCATGGCCGTCACGCCCTCCCAGGCCGAGCTCGGGCCGAACACGTTCGAGACGCCCACCACGGGGCCGGTCGAGGTGAGGACCGCGCCCTCGGTGATGGCGTCGCCGGTGCGGGCGTACACGATCGTGGCCCCCTGCTCTTCGAGCAGGGCCGGGGTGAACAGGTCGGTGAGGTCGCAGGCGCTCGCCCAGGCGGCCAGCGTGGCGGCGTCCTCGACCGCCTGCCAGGTCGTCTCCGCCGGGCCGGGGGCCGGGCGGTGGATCCAGCGCGCCTCGAACAGGACCTCGAAGCCCGGCAGGTCGAGCGTGGCGAAGCTGTCCTTGACCGAGGCGCCGGAGCCGGCGTCGATGTGGGGCAGCACGTCGGTGGCCGTGGCGAGCGGGGAGAGCGTGACGGCGTCGGGGTAGAAGGGCGGGGTGCGGACGGGGTTCGTCCACGCCACGCCGGCGAACGTGCCGGGCCTGCCGTGCGCGCGGCACATCAGGTCGCACCAGGCGGCGTTGTCGCGGGCCGCCGCGATCACTTCGTGCGGCGCGTCGGCTGAGCGGTGAGGGGGTCTTCCGGCCATGGGTGCTTAGGGTAACGACCGCGCATTTCAGCCCGTACGTGCCGGTAGCCCTCACGCCAGAACGACGCCAGGTCAGCCGTCACCGCCAGCGGGCGGCCTGCGGGGGAGAGCAGGTGCACGAGGACCGGCACCCCGGCGATCCGCGGGGTCTCCTGCCAGCCGAACAGCTCCTGCAGCTTCACCGCCAGCACCGGCTGCTCGCCCGAGTAGTCGATGCGGATCCTGGAGCCGGTGGGGACCTCGATGCGCTCCGGGGCGGTCCTGTCCAGGCGCTCGCTCCACGGGACGAGGCGTTTGAGCGCGCTCGCCACGTCGATGCGTTCCAGGTCGGCGCGGCGGCGGGCGCGGGACAGCTCGGGCTCCAGCCACTGGTCGGCCAGGTCGATGAGGTCCTTCATGCCGCCGGTCGGTGGCCAGGGGGCGCCCAGGGCCCGATGGCAGAAGGCCAGGCGGTCTCTGAGGTCTTTGGCGGCCTTCGTCCAGGTGAGGACGTCTTCGGTGCGCAGGCCGTACAGGATGGCCTCCCGTACGTCGGCGTCCTTGAGCGGGGTGGCGTTCAGCTCGATCGCGCCCATCCGCTCCACGCGGCGGGCCGACACGTCGCCGCGGCGCTCGCCCGGCGGGACCTTCCAGGCGACCTCGTCCTCGACCGTCGTGCCCACGGCCATGCGAGCGGTGGCCTCGTCGATCGCCACGGCCTGCCTGATGCGGGCCGACGCCGCCCCCGCCGGACGGTCGGCGACCGCGATCGCCAGCCACTCGGCGCTCCCCAGCCGCGAACCCTCCTGCAGTTGGGCCTGCGTCCCCGACACCATGAGGTACCCCCCACCCCGCCGCCGCGCCACCCTCTCGGGAAACGCCGACGCCACCACCATCCCCGCCACCTCATCCTCGGACCTCCCCTTGGAGGGGGTGCTGGTGGCGCTGTGGCGGAGGCGGCGGGTTTCTTGCTTCCAGCGGGTGGCGAAGGGGGTGGTGGTGCGGCGGGTGGTGCGCCAGACGTGCACCAGGTCGTCCGATGCGTCGCGGGGGAGCTGTTCCGAGAGCAGGGCGACCACCTCGGCCGCTTCCTGGCCGAGGTCGAGGAGGGCGCGGGCCAGGCGTGGGTGGACGCCCGCCAGGGCCATCCGCCGGCCTCGCTCGGTCACTCGGAGGCCGGCTTTGCCGGGTTCGAGGGCGCCGAGCATGGTGAGGGTCTCGGTGGCGGCGGCGATGGCTGCGGGCGGGGGCGGGTCCAAGAGGGCGAGGGCCTTGGCGTCAGGGGTGCCCCAGCAGGCGGCCTGGAGGGTGAAGGCCGTCAGGTCGGCCAGGGCGATCTCGGGGCGGGGATGGTCGGCCAGGCGGGCGTGGTCGGTCTCCGTCCAGCAGCGGTAGACCGTGCCGGGGGCCTCGCGGCCCGCCCGGCCCGCTCGCTGGGTGGCCGCGGCCTTCGAGGCTCTGACCGTGGTGAGCGAGCCCAGGCCGCGGGAATGGTCGGTACGCGGCTCGCGGGCCAGCCCGGAGTCCACCACCACGCGTACGCCGGGGACGGTCAGGCTCGACTCGGCCACCGACGTGGCCAGCACCACCCGGCGGCCCGCCCCGGGGGTCAGGACGGCGTCCTGGACGTGCGCCGGGGCCTGGCCGTGCACCTGGAGGACCTGGTCCACGTCGCCCGCCAGCTGCCCGGCCACCCTGGCGATCTCGGCGACGCCGGGCAGGAAGCACAGCACGTCGCCGTCCCGCTCCGCGAGAGCCCTGCGGACGACCGAGGCCACATGGGTCAGCAGCGCGGGATCGACACGCAGGCCGTGCGGCGGGGCGACCGGGCGCGGTGGCGGGGCCCAGATCGTCTCCACGGGGTGGGTGGCGCCGGTGGCGGCCACCACCGGGCCGCCGATCAGCCGCGCCCACGGCTCGGCGTCGGCGGTCGCGGACGTGGCCAGCAGGCGCAGGTCGGGCCGGAGCGTGTCGCGTACGTCGAGGAGGAACGCGAGCGCGGTGTCGGCGTCGAGGTGGCGTTCGTGGCACTCGTCGAGGATGACCGCGTCGACGCCGGTCAGCTCCTGGTCCCGCTGGAGGCGCTGGAGCAGGACGCCGGTGGTGACGACCTCGACCCTGGGGTTGGCGCCTTTGTGGCGTTCGCCCCTGATCGTGTAGCTCACGCCCATGCGGCGGGCCGCCGCGCGTACGGCCAGGCGGCGCGGCTCGGCCACCAGCACGCGCAGGCCCGGCTCGGCCAGCGCCAGCGGCACCACGGTCGTCTTGCCGGTGCCGGGCGGCGCGGTCAGCACCGCGCTGCCGTGCCGGTCGAGCACGGCGAGCAGCTCGGGCAGGACGCCCCTGATGGGCAGGTCGGTTCCGGTCACAGGCGGCGACTCTGCTCGTCAGCGGGACCCGGCGGACACGTGAGGGCCCGCGGCGCTCGCCTCGCCCACGTGGGGCGCGGCGGGTTCACCTGCGCGGGACGCCGCGGATTCGCGCGGGCGCGCGGCGGGTGCGTCGCCCGTGACGCTCATCGTGCTCGCGTGCGTGATGGGAGTGCGGTGGAGGGTGGTGGCGGTGAGGATGGCCGGCAGGAGGCCGGGGAAGCGGGATTCCAGGTCCTCGTGGCGCAGGCTCATGTATTTCAGGCGGCCGTCCTGCTCCGTTCGCACCACGCCGGCCTCGCGGAGGGTGCGGTAGTGGTGTGAGGCGGTCGACTTGTGGACGCCGAGGGCGTCGCCGGCGACCGTGCAGTTCATCTGCCCGGCGGCGGCCAGGCGAGCGACGATCTCCAGGCGCACGGGGTCGCTGAGCGCCCGCAGGACCTCGGTGAGCTGGATGTTCTCCGTGGCGGGTTGCGGGAGCAGGCGCATGGGGAAACCCTACCTCCGTCCCATGGTTTGACAACAATCCAACTATACGTCAGTTTGATGGGCATCCAACTTTCTCGGGGGAGGCCCACATGCGCTCGCGGCTTTATCCGTTGGCCGCCGGAAATTTCGCGATCGGTACCGGTACGTTCGTCACCGCCGGTCTGCTGGCACCCATCTCCGCCGACCTGGGAGTGTCCCGGCCGGCCGCGGGCCAGCTGATGACGGTGTTCGCCCTCGCGTACGCCGTGCTCTCCCCCGTGCTCGCCGCCCTCACCGCCCGCATGTCCCGCAGGACCCTGCTGCTGCTCGCCATGGGCGTGTTCGTGGCGGGCAACGTGCTGACCGCGCTGGCCCCGACGTACGCGCTGGTGCTCATCACCCGCGTGGTGGCGGCGGCGGGTGCGGCGATGTTCACGCCGACGTCCTCGGCCGTGGCCAACGCGCTGAGCGCCCCCGAGCGGCGCGGGCGTGCGCTGGCACTCGTGATGGGCGGGCTGAGCGTGTCCTCGGCCATCGGGGTGCCGCTCGGCACCTGGTTGGGCGAGGCCGTGAGCTGGCGGGCCACGCTGTGGCTCGTCGCCGGGCTCGGCGTGCTGGGCCTCGCCGGGGTGGCGGCGCTGGTGCCGGAGCTGCGGCTGCCGGCGTCGGGACGGCTGCGCGAGCGGTTCGAGCCGCTGCGCGACCGGCGGGTGCCCGCGGTGATGGTGACGCAGCTGCTGTTCTTCGCCGCCGGGTTCACCGCCTACACCTACATCGGCTCCCTGTTCGACCTGCCGCTGGCCGCGCTGCTGTGGGCGTGGGGGCTGGGCGGCATCGTGGGCAACCTGCTCGGCGGGCGGCTCACCGACGCGTACGGCCCCCGCCGCATGATCATCGGCGGCCTGGCCATGGCCGTGGTGTTCGTGGCCCTGATCCCGGTGGCGAACCTGGCGCTGCCCGCCGCCCTCGTGTGGGGCTTCCTCTGGGGCGCGACCGGCTGGATGATCGCTCCCGCACAGCAGTTCAGGACGGTCACGGCGGTGCCGGGCAACGTCTCGATCGGGCTGGGGCTGCTGTCGTCGGCGCAGTACCTCGGGCTGGTGGTGGCGGGGCTGGCCGGCGGGGCGGCGCTGGAGACGTACGGGAGGACGGGCGTGGTCGTGCTGTCGGCCGGGCTCGGCCTGGCGGTGCTGATCTTCACGCTGGTGACGTACCGGCCGGCGAGAGTCCTGGCGGCCGAGCCCGCGCCCGCCTCCTCCTGACAGCGGACGCCCGGTCACCCGCCGGGAGGACGACCGGCGACCACCCGCCCGCCTACGGTCGGCGGCATGCTCAGAGACCAGGTGACCTTCCGCCGCGTCGCGGCGGGCGTGCTGCTGATCGTGGCACCGCTGCTCCAGGCCGTCGCCGTCGCCGTCGATCCAGGGACCTGGGGCGACGAGCGCGAGGCGGTCAGCTTCGGCGCGAACCCCGCGCTGGCCCAGGCGCAGTCCGTGCTCTACCACTGGAGCTGGCTGCTGATGGCGGTCGCGGTCATCGGCCTGACGCACCTGACCAGGCGGCGGGCCACCCGGCTCGGGCACGTCGGCGGGGCGCTGGCGGTGATCGGCTACCTGCAGCTGTCGGGGCTGCTGATCGTCGACCCCGTCGAGTGGTGGCTCGGGCGTCACCACTCACCCGAGGAGGCGCAGCGCATCCTCGACGAGATGATGGACCTGCCGGGCGTGACGTTCGGCTTCCAGTTCCCGTGGATGTTCCTCGGCTTCGTCGGGCTGCCGCTGCTGACGGTGGCGGTGTGGCGGGGCGGGTTCGCGGGGTGGTGGGTGCCGGTGCTGGTGGCGGCCGGGTATCTCGGCGGCTTCCTGGTGTCGTACGGGCCGCTGACCGTGCCGCTGTGGGCCGCCCCCGCCGTCGCCCTCGGCTTCCTGGGCCTGAAGGTGCTGCGCATGGGCGACGACGCGTGGGCGGCCTACTACCGGCTCAGCCCTGAGCGGGAATCCAGCCCAGTGTGACGGCCAGGATGACGAAGAAGCCGAGCGCGATGCGGTAGATGACGAAGCCGGTGAAGCGGTGGGTGCTGATGTAGCGCAGGAACCAGGCCACCGCCGCGTAGCCGACGAGGAACGAGATGACCGTGGCCAGGATGGTGGGGCCCCAGTCGGGGGCCGGCCCCTCGCCGATCTCGGCCAGTTCCAGCACCCCCGAGGCCAGCACGGCCGGGATGGCCAGCAGGAACGAGTATTTCGCCGCGTCCTCGCGGCGGTAGTCGAGCAGCAGACCGGCGGTCACCGTGCCGCCCGAGCGGGACACACCGGGGACCAGGGCGAGCGACTGCGCGAAGCCGTAGATGATCGCGTGGGTGAAGCTGAGGTGCTTCTCCAGCGTCAGCTTGTTGCGCGCCGTGTGGTCGGCGAACCACAGGACGACGGCGAAGACGATGAGCGTGGTGCCGACCAGGCGCAGGTCGCGGAACGAGGTCTCGATCTGGTCCTTCAGCGCCAGGCCGAGTATGGCGATGGGCAGGGTGCCGACGATGACGTACCAGCCCATGCGGGCCGCCCAGTGGCCGCGCAGCTCTTTGACGAACAGCGAGCGGGTCCAGGTGGAGATGATCTCCCAGATCTCCTGACGGAAGTAGATGAGCACGGCGGCCTCGGTGCCGAGCTGGATGACCGCCGTGAACGCCGCCCCGGGGTCCGGCCACTGGGCGAAAGCGGACACCACCCGGATGTGGGCGCTGGAGGAGATCGGCAGGAACTCCGTGAGCCCCTGGACCAACCCCAGAACCACCGCTTCTAGCCAGCCGATCACGACGACACCTTCCGTGGACGCAGCGAGTGTGAGGGTGAGGCTAGCGGAATCGGAGGTCAAGCGATTGCTCTCGTAAGGCGTTGAGCTGCTGTGATCGCGCGCCGTGGCGAGGTCGATGCGTCCTGTTCATGAAGAATTGGCCGGTTGTTCGCCCGCTCATAGGGCCGGGCGCCCCGCTGGTTGAGCAGGGGAATCCCATGTGCCATCGTCTGACGCATGGATCAGCTCGCGGCGCTGCTCGACGGGCCCAGAGCGCACGGCGCCTTTCTCCTTCGCTCGATCCTCGATCCGCCGTGGTCCCTGCGCATCCAGGACGAGGCTCCGCTGTCGGTGGTGGCGCAGGTGCGGGGCGAGTCGTGGATCACGTTCGATGGCTGCGAGCCCGTACGCGTCGAGCCGGGGCGGGTGGCGATCGTCCGGGGGCCCGAGCCGTACACGGTGGCCGACGACCCGGCGACGAAGCCGCAGATCGTCATCCACCCCGGCCAGCGCTGCACCACCCTCGACGGTGAGTCCGTCTACCAGGCGATGGACCTCGGCGTCCGTACGTGGGGCAACGACCCCGGCGGCGGCACCGTGCTGCTCACCGGCACCTACAACCTGGAGGGCGAGGTCAGCAGGCGGCTGCTCGACGCGCTGCCCCGGCTGATCGTGGAGCCAGGCGGGCCGCTCATCGGGCTGATGAGCGGCGAGATCGTCAAGGACGAGCCAGGCCAGGAGGCCGTTCTCGACCGGCTGCTCGACCTGCTGCTCATCGCGGTGCTGCGGGCCCACTTCGCGGCGAACGAGGCGCCGGGCTGGTACCGCGCGATGAGCGACCCGATCGTCGGCAAGGCGATGCGCATGCTGCACAACAACCCGGCACACCCGTGGACGGTCGCCGCGCTGGCGGCCGAGGTGGGGGTGTCGCGGGCCTCGCTGGCGAGGCGCTTCACCGACCTGGTGGGCGAGCCGCCGATGGCGTTCCTCACCGACTGGCGGCTGGCCCTGGCCGCCGACCTGCTGCGCGAGCCCGACGCCACGATCGGCTCGGTGGCGAGGAAGGTCGGTTACTCCAGCCCGTTCGCGCTCAGCGCGGCGTTCAAGCGGGTCCGCGGGGTCAGCCCCCAGCAGCACAGGGCCGGGGCCGTCACGTGAAACCCCTGCTCCTGCTCGACGTGGACGGCGTGCTGAACCCCATGTGCCGGCCCAGCCCCGACTTCCGGCCCTACCGGTGCACGATCGGCGCGGAGGTCTACACCGTCTACCTCAACCCGCGCCACGGCCGCCGCCTGCTGGAGCTGGCCCTGGCCACCGGCTCCGAGCTGGCCTGGGCCACCACGTGGGAGCATCACGCCAACGAGTGGATCGCGCCGCGCGTCGGCCTGCCGTCGCTGCCGGTCATCGCCGTTCCGCCCGACACGCCGCCGAGCGAGCACGGGGAGATGTTCAAGACCCCGCACGTGGCGGCGTACGCGGGGCGGCGGCCGTTCGTGTGGTTCGACGACCAGGTGTGGGCGGAGGACGAGGAGTACCTCAGGGTCCATCAGGGACTGACCGATTTCCTGCTCGTGCACGTGGATCCGGCGCGGGGACTGACCAGCCGCGATCTGGGCATGGCACAGGAGTGGCTGACCCTCTCAGGGTTTTCTCAGGGTCCCTGACGGGAGTCGGGCCGCTGTGTCGTCCGTTCTTCAAGTAGGTCGACAACCACGACGGAGGAACAGCACATGTACCGCTCACGAGAGCACAGGATCCTGGCCGGCGTCTGCGGCGGCATCGCCGACAAGACGGGCATGCCCCCCACGCTCGTCCGGATCCTCTGGCTGCTGCTGTCGCTCATCCCCGGCCCGCTCTGGGTGGTCTACGTCGCCATGTGGATCCTCGTCCCGGAGGCCCCGAAGGGCTACCGGGCGGCATAGCGGCCACGGTCCGCCGCACGGAAGAGCGCGAGCGCGATCAGCTCGGCGCCGACCGCGGCGGCCGGCAACCACCCGCTCCCGTACGTCTCCAGCACCACCCCGCCGAGCGCGGCACCGCAGGACACGCCCACGTAGACGGCACTGCTGTTGAGCGCGAGCGCCTGCGGGGCCGCAGGACCGGCGAGGGCGATCATGCGGGACTGCGCGGGCGGCGGGATCCACCACGACGCACCCGCCCAGAGCAGCAGCAGCGGCAGCAGGGCGAGCAACGGCACGGGCCTGACGAGCTGGCAGCAGGTCAGGGCGGCCATCACCGCCGCGAAGGCGGCGACGCCGGTGGTCATCGCCCGGCTCGCGCCCCAGCGGTCGGCGGCCCGGCCGCCCAGTTGCCCGCCGGCCAGCCCGGCGAGCCCGGCCAGCACGAACACCCAGCCCAGCTCGGCTGGTCCGGCGCCGGTCAGGTCGCGCAGGAACGGGGCGAGATAGCTCAGCACCATCATGCTGCCCAGCACGATCGCGACGATCCCGAGGAGGCCGAGCAGCACCTGGGGGCGGGCCAGCGGGGCCAGCCGCCGCCCGACGGGCATGGCGGGCGCGGGCGGCGTCTCGGGCAGCGTGGCCCGTACCGCGACCAGCGCGATCAGCCCCAGCAGTGCCCCCAGCCCGAACGTGGCCTGCCAGCCGAAGGCGCCGCCGACCCAGGTGCCGAGCGGCACGCCGAACGTGAGCGACGCGGTCAGCCCGCCCATCACCAGCGCGAGGTAGCGGCCCTGCCGCTCGGCGGGCGCGAGGGAGGTGGTGATCGCGTACGCGGCGGGGACGACCGCCGCCGCGGCGACGGCGGCCAGCACGCGCAGGCCGAGGAGCAGCGCGTACGAGCCGGCGAACGCGGCCGCCGCGTTGGCCGCGACGAACAGCGCCAGCGCCCAGGTCAGCAGCCCGCGCCGCGACCAGGTGGCGGTCACCACGGATGCGACGGGCGCGGCCAGCGCGAACGCCAGTGAGAAGGCGGTGACGAGCTGGCCGCCCACGGCCTCGCTCACCTCCAGGTCGGCGGAGAGCGCGGGCAGCACGCCGGCGATCACGTAGTCGTCGGTGGCGAAGGTGAAGGTGGTGAAGGTCAGCGCGAGCAGCCACGTGGGCAGCCGGGCACGCCGGCGCACGTCGATGGGCATGGGTATCCCCTGGAATTAAGGTAACAGTCGTTTCCTCGATAGGGTAACAGTCGTCACCTCAATGGCGTCAAAGGGGAATCGCGCATGGCCAGGACCGCCGACCCGCACCGCCGCGGCGAGCTGCTCGACCAGATCATCGACTACCTGGCCGAGCACGGCCTGTCCACGCTGTCCATGCGCCCGCTGGCCCAGCACCTCGGCAAGTCCACCCGCGTGCTCACCCACCACTTCGCCGACAAGGAGGAGCTGCTGTCGGCCACCATGGAGCGGCTCGACGAGCGCCACCGCGACTGGCTGCGCGGGCTGCCCGGCTGGTCCGGCTCCGACAGCGTGGGCACGATCATCCGCCGCACCTGGGACTGGCAGACCCGCGAGGACAACCAGCCGATCGCCCGGCTCATCCACGAGATCGAGGGGCTCGCGGTGGCCGGCAAGCTGGCCGGGCACGTGCCGCGGCTGCTGTCGGACCGGTCGGAGTTCGTGGCCGGGCTGCTGCGCGAGCGCGGGGTGCCCGAGCCCGAGGCGACGCGGATCTCGACGCTGGCGAACTCGGCGTACACCGGGCTGCAGATCGACTTCCTCACGACGGGCGAGCGCGAGCGGGTGGAGGCCGCGCTGGACCGGCTCTGCGCGCTGGTGGACGAGTGGGTCGCGGCCTGCTGACGACCTGCGGCGGGGTCAGTCAAAGGACGGGCATATCCTCGAAACATGAGGGCAAGGCCGCTGACGCTCATCCACGATGGGCTCGTCGATTACGACCAGGCGATGGAGCGCATGACCGACCTCGTCGGGCAGCGCCAACGGGACGAGCGGCCGGACACGCTCTGGCTGCTGAGTCACCCGTCCGTCTACACGATCGGGCGCCGCACCCCGATCACCCACCTGCCCGACCCCTCGCGCGGCATCCCCGTGGTCGAGACCGGCCGGGGCGGCCAGCTCACCTATCACGGGCCTGGCCAGCTCGTCGGCTACCTCATCGTCAAGCTGGACGAGGGGGAGGGCATCGTCGACTACGTCCGCGAGGTCGAGCTGCGGCTGGTGGAGGCGCTGGGCAAGCTGGGGCTGCCGGCCGAGCGCCGTGATACGCCGCCCGGCTCCGAGCTGCTGACCGGCGTGTGGACGGTGGAGACCAGGCGGAAGATCATCTCGATCGGCATGCGCCAGAGCAGGGGCGTCACCAGCCACGGGTTCGCGCTCAACGTCGACGGCGACCTGACGCCGTGGAACTGGGCGGTCGCGTGCGGGATGCCCGACGTCGACATGACCTCGCTCAAGCGCGAGCTGGGCAGGGCGGACATGGACGAGGTCCGCGAGGTCGTGGCGGAGGCGTTCGAGGCGTCCTGACGGGACGAGTCATCCTCAGGGATGAAAAATCGTCATTTCTCCCCGCACATAACTCCAGATAAGCGATGATCCATCTTCGGTCGCACGCCCCGACGGGGGGATCGACAGAAGATTGGAGCATCGTGCGAAAGAGGTTCACGCTGCTCGCCGCCGCCTTAGTGGCGGTGGCGACATTGTCGCCCGCGGCGCCCGCCAACGCGGCGGCCCCGCAGGCGCAACGCACCATCACCTGGGCTCCGTGCGAGGAGGAGCCGTCGGCCGAGTGCGGCACGCTCACCGTGCCGATCGACTGGTCGAAGCCCGACGGCCCGACCGTCGACATCGCGGTCGCCCGCCGCAAGGCCACCGACCCCGACGCCAGGATCGGCTCGCTGGTCATCAACCCGGGCGGGCCGGGCGGCTCGGGGGTCGAGGCCGTGTACGGCGCGCCCGGCTCCTACACCGAGGAGCTGCAGCGCCGCTTCGACATCGTCGGCTTCGACCCTCGGGGTGTGGGTCGCAGCCACCCGGTGATCTGCTCGGCCTCGGTCTACAACCAGATGCCGCACACGGTGATGAAGAGCCAGGCCGACTTCGAGGCCTGGGACGCCTTCACCAAGCGCCTGCACCAGGACTGCCGCGAGCGCACCGGCCCCCTGTACGACCACGTCGACTCCGTGGACGTGGCCCGCGACATGGACGCCCTGCGCGCCGCCCTGGGTGAGGAGAAGCTCACCTACTACGGCATCTCGTACGGCACCCTGATCGGCCAGATGTACGCCGAGCTGTTCCCCGACCGCGTCCGCGCGCTCGGCCTCGACAGCAACATGGACCACAGCCTCGACGTCGTGGGCTTCATGACGACCGAGGCGCTGGCCGTCGAGGACGCCTTCGACCAGTTCGTCGGCTGGTGCGACCAGGAGCCGAGCTGCGTCCTGCACGGCCAGGACGTGCGGGCGATCTGGAAGAGCCTGCGGGAGAAGGCCAAGCGGGGCGAGCTGGTCTACCCGAGCACCGGCACGAAGATGACGGAGCTGCAGCTCATCTACAACGCCGCGCTGGGCAACGAGGGGCCCGACTGGTGGACGCTCAGCCAGACCATCAACTGGCTGAACGGCGGGCCGGAGCCCGACTGGGTGCCGCCGCTGCCGGGCCGGGGGCCCGTGGAGGGCGACGTGGCCGAGCTGCCGACCACGATCCTGTGCCAGGACTACAACCTCAGGGTGCGCAACTACGCCGAATACGCCGCCCTCATGGCGATCTCCGGCAAGCTGGCGCCCGACACGCGGTACCACCCGTACCCGGTGGACGACCTGCCGATCTGCATGAACTACCCGACGACGAACAAGCCCCACAAGCTGCGGTACACGGGTGACGCTCCTCTGCTGCTCGGCAACTCGCTGCACGACCCCGCCACGCCGTGGATCTGGTCGGCCAACGCGGCCCGCCAGCTCGGCCCGAAGGCGGTGCTGCTCACGTACGAGGGGTGGGGGCACCGCATCTACGGCAAGGACAAGTGCCAGACGGACATCTTCGACGAGTACCTGATCTCGCTGAAGGTGCCCCCGCACGGCACGCGCTGCGCGGTGGGCACGCCTGAGGAGGAGAGCCTGCTCAAGCGCAAGGCCGGCACGCCCGCCTGGCCGACGGACCGGCTGAGCTGGGCCGGCTAGAGCACGTTGGAGAACGCCCGGGGGCCAGCAGGCCCCCGGGCGTTTCGCGTCAGGGGACGAGGTTCTCGTCGTCCACCGTTCGGCGCGGCCCGGTGAACCAGTGGCGGGCCGACAGCGCCCACCACAGCGCGATGCCGACGAGCACGATGCCCACCGCGACGGGCGCGTAGTTGACCGACGTCCAGGTGAAGTCCGCGCTGCCGGGCACGCCGGCCGGCGAGAACGGCATGATGAAGTAGACCGACACGATCACGATCTCGACGCAGGCGATCCAGCACAGCGCCTTGTACTTGCGGCCCAGCGTCCACGGCCCCGGCGTAAAGGCGTCGCCCATGCGCAGCCGCAGCCAGATCGGGATGAGGAAGGCCAGGTAGAGGCCGATGACCGCGATCGAGACGACGGCGTAGAACGCGACCGGAGTGGTCAGCCCGGGAGGGGCGTAGAGCGCGGGCAGCGTGATGAGGGCGGCGGCCACGCAGCCGGCCACGATGGCGTTGACCGGGGTGCGGTTGCGGTCCACCTTCGACCAGAGCCGCCAGCCGGGCACGGCGCCGTCGCGCGAGAACGCGTACGTCATGCGCGACATCGAGGTCACGCAGCTCATCCCGCAGAAGAACTGGCCGATGGTGGAGATCGCGAAGATCGCGGTGGCCAGCGGGGACGACAACGCGGTCTCGAAGATGGCGCCGACGAAGCCGGACTGGGCGTTGATCTCGTCCACGTTCGTGGCCGCGAACAGGAACGCGAGCAGCAGGATCCAGCCGCCGATCGCCGAGTAGAAGATCGACTGCCACAGGCCGCGGGCGGCGGTCCTCGCCGCTCCCTGCGTCTCCTCCGACACGTGGGCGCAGGCGTCGAAGCCGGTGATCGTGTACTGGGTGAGCAGGAAGCCGAGCGGCAGCACGTACAGCCAGAAGGGCAGGCCGTCGGACCCGTCGCCGAAGCCCGAGGTGTTGTTGGTGCCGAAGAAGACGAAGCTCGCCGACTGGTGCTCGCTGGGCGCGAAGACGAGGATGGCGACGACGATCGCGGCGCCGGCGACGTGCCACCAGACGGAGATGTTCTGCAGCAGCGAGATCAGCCGGTGGCTGAAGATGTTGATCAGCGCGTGCAGCGCCAGGACGATCACGAACAGCAGGAACGCCTGGGGGAGCGTGGCCTCCCACGCGCCGCCCGTCAGCCGGTTGAGTGTGATGTTGAGGAACGTCGCGCAGCCGTAGTCCACCGAGGCGGTGACCGCGATGAGCCCGATGAGGTTGAGCCAGCCGGTGAACCAGCCGTGGATCGGCTTGCCCAGCTTGGCGGCCCACCAGTAGATGCCGCCCGCCGTCGGGTACGCCGAGACCAGCTCCGACATGCAGAAACCGATGACGAGGATGAACAGGGAGATCAGCGGCCAGCCCCAGGAGATGGCGATGGGGCCGCCGTTGTTCCACGCCTGTCCGAAGGTCGTGAAGCAGCCGGCGAGGATGGAGATGATCGAGAAGGAGATCGCGAAGTTGGAGAAACCGCTCCAGGTGCGGGCCAGCTCCTGCTTGTAGCCGAGCTCGGCCAGTCGCCTGGAATCCTCTTCTGTGCTCATTGAGGTCTCCCTGGGGGGCGCGGAGGACGCTCCTTTTGGTCTACGTCTAGACCATTTCTCCCCAGGGGACAAGGCGTTACGGCCGGGTTTCGATCCGGCGGGGCCGGGGCGGCCGCCTTTTCCGCGAGGCCGCCCCGGTGGGTCCTACTTGTCGCCGAAGAGGTCGGTCACGGCCTGGCAGAACGCCTTGAGGTCGTCCGGCTTACGGCTGGTCACCAGCGTGTTGCCGCCTTCCGTGCACACCACGACCTCCTTGTCCACCCAGGTCGCCCCTGCGTTGCGCAGGTCGGTCTGCAGGCTCGGCCACGAGGTGAGCGTGCGCCCGCGGACGACGTCCGCCTCGACGAGCGTCCACGGCGCGTGACAGATGGCCGCCACCGGCTTGCCGGCGTCGAAGAAGGACCTGGCGAAGCGCACGGCGTCTGGCGACATGCGCAGGAAGTCCGGGTTGGCGACACCGCCCGGCAGCACCAGGCCGTCGTACGACGCCGGGTCGGCCTGATCCACGGTGTCGTCCACGGCGAAGGTGTCGGCCTTGTCCAGATGGTTGAACGCCTGGATCTGGCCGGGGGAGGTGGAGACCAGCCTGGGCGTGCCGCCCGCCTGCTTGACCGCCTTCCACGGCTCGGTGAGCTCCACCTGCTCGACTCCCTCGGGTGCCACCAGGAAAGCGATGGTCTTGCCGTCCAGCATGAGAACCCCCTTGGACTGCGTGTTTCCCGTCCCCTTACCGGGCGGCGCGCATGTATGCGTCTTTACCCCTAGGGGGTATAGAGTGAGCGCATCGGAGCCGATCCAGGAAGGAGCGTTCGCATGACCGTCGCCACATACCAGGTCGAGGGCATGACCTGCGGCCATTGTGTCAGCGCCGTGACAGAAGAGGTGAGCGGCATCGCCGGGGTGAGCGGAGTCGAGGTCGATCTCGCCTCCGGCGCGGTGACCGTCACCAGCCAGGCCCCCATCGACGACGCGCTGATCGGCGCCGCCGTCACGGAGGCCGGCTACGAGCTGGCGGGCCGGGCGGCCCCCGTCGAGCTGCTGCCGATGGCGGGGGAGTCGTGCTGCGGCTCCGGGGGCTGCTGCTAGCTCACCACGGCAACGGGCCCTGCGCGGTGAAGAAACCGCCGGTCGGGCCGTCGGGGCCGACTTGCGCCATCCGTACGATGATCTCGGCGCCCTCCTCGACGGTCTGCGTGCCGGTGTTGAAGTTGAGGTCGGTCTTGGTGTAGCCGGGCTCGACCGCGTTGATCCGCATCTCGGGGAACGCCTTGGCGTACTGCACGGTGAGCCGGTTGACCGCGGCCTTCGAGGCCGGGTACGCGACGCCGGGGTAGGCGTACACCGGGGTGCCCTCGGTGGTGCCGATGGCCAGCGAGCCCAGGCTGCTGCTCACGTTCACCACGACGGGCGCGGCCGAGCGGCGCAGCAGCGGCAGGAACGCGTGCAGCACGCGCACCACGCCGAACACGTTCGTCTCGAACGTCGTGCGCATCTGCTCGGCCGTCACCTCGGCCGGCGTGCAGACCGTGCCGTCCGGCCGCCGCTCCTCGATCCCGGCATTGTTGACCAGCACGTCGAGCCCGCCGTCGGCCTCCACCGCGGCGGCCGCGGCGGCCACGGACGCGTCGTCGGTGACGTCGATGAGCACGTGCCGCGCCCCCAGCCGCTCCGTCGCCCGGCGGCCGCGCTCGGCGTCCCTGCTGCCCACGTAGACGGTGTGGCCCGCGGCGACGAGGCGGCGGGCGGTCTCGTATCCGAGCCCCTTGTTGGCTCCGGTGATCAGTGTCGTCGTCATGGTTCCAGCTTGCGTCGCGGCCCGCTGACCAGCCGGCACCCTCCCCTTCCTGGTACTCGCGGTACCAGGAAGGGGCAGACTGGGGGAACATGACCACGAAGGAGTTCGGGCAGCGCCACATGATGGCGCCCGCGGGGACATGACGCCAGCTCACGGCCGTGCCAAGGGCACTGAAAATTTACACCGCCGTTGGAAACGAAGATGAAACAATTTTCCGCCACTCGTTGACACGCGGTCTCCGTATGGTGTGCCTTCTTCTACACAGAGACCCCCCGCCTGAAGGTGAGGCACTTATGAGGAAATGGTTCGCACGCCTGGCTGCGCTGGGCGTCGCGCTATTAGTGGCCGGTCAGGGCACCACGGCTGCCCTCGCCCAGGACCCGGCGGCGGGGAAGAAGATCGTACGCGTCGGCGCCACGCAGGCGATGGACTCGATGAACCCCTTCCTCGCGGTCCGCCTGGTCTCCACGTCGATCCACCGCTGGATGTACGGCTTCCTCACGGTGCCCGACTCCAAGACGCTCGCGCCGAGCCCCGACCTGGCCGAGTCGTGGAGCACGTCGGAGGACGGGCTCACCTGGACCTTCAAGATCCGTGCCGCGAAGTGGTCCGACGGCCAGCCGATCACGGCCGAGGACGCCGCCTGGACGTTCAACAAGATGATGACCGACGAGGCCGCCAAGACGGCCAACGGTCCCGCGGTGGAGAACTTCGAGAGCGTCACCGCGAGCGGCCAGGACCTGGTCATCAAGCTCAAGGCGCCGCAGGCCAGCATGCTGGACAACCCGGTCCCGATCATGCCCAAGCATGTCTGGGAATCGGTCACCGACATGGCCAACTACGACGCGGAGAAGTACCCGACCGTCAGCAGCGGCCCGTACTTCGCGATCGAGCACAAGAAGGACCAGTACGTCAAGCTGCAGGCCAACCCCAACTACTGGCGGGGCAAGCCCAAGATCGACGAACTGCAGGTCATCTTCTACGACAACCCGCAGGCCGCCATCGCGGGCCTGAAGAACGGCGACATCGACCTGCTCGGCCGGATGAACCCGCCGGAGTTCGAGGCCATCCAGAACGACCCCAACATCGTCGCCTGGAACGAGCAGGGCCGGCGCGCGGCGTACCTGCAGATCAACCACGGCGCCACCACCAGCGACGACAAGCCCGTCGGTGACGGCCACCCGGCGCTGAAGGACCAGAAGGTCCGCCAGGCGCTCCACTACGCCATCGACAAGCAGAAGCTCGTCGACGAGGTCCAGAACGGCCTGGCCAAGCCGGCCGACGGCTCGATCGTCCCGCCGATGTACCAGGACTTCTTCTGGGAGGCCACCGGTGACGAGAAGGTCAGCTACGACCCGGCCAAGGCCAACCAGATCCTCGACGACGCCGGCTACAAGAAGGGCGCCGACGGCGTCCGTACGATGCCCGACGGCAAGCGCAAGCTGGAGTTCCGGTTCAGCATCCACACGGACACCCCGATCGAGGACAAGCTGGCCGAATACCTGACGGGCTTCTTCAAGGAGATCGGCATCACGCTGACCACCAAGAAGCTCGACTCCAGCAAGTTCACCGAGGAGACCGGGGTCACGGGCCTGTTCGACATCGCCATCAGCGGCTGGTCGGTCAACCCCGACCCCGAAGAGGTCCTCGCCACCCACCTGTGCAGCCGGCGGCCCAGCCCGACCGGTGAGGGCGGCGGCACCGAGTCCTTCTACTGCGACGACGAGTTCGAGCAGCTCTACAAGGACCAGCAGAAGGAGCTCGACCGGCCCAAGCGCGCCGAGATCATCAAGAAGATGCAGGAGCGTCTCTACACCGACGCCCCGGTCATCGCGATCTACTACACCAACGACCTTGAGGGCTACCGCAAGGACCGCATCACCAGCATCACCCCGATCCCCGAGGACAACGGCATCCTCTACGGCGGCAGCGGCTACTGGCCGTTCTACACCGTGGACGCCAAGGCCGTGGCCGCGTCCGGCTCCAGCGCGGAGGGCGGCTCCAACACCGGCCTGATCGCGGGCGTCGTGGGCGGCGTGGTGGTCATCGGCCTCGCGGTGTTCCTCCTGAGCAGGCGGCGCAAGAGCACCGCAGACGAACGCGAATGACGACACCGCTCGAAGCAGCAGAGCCCGCCGCCCAGGCGGCGGGCCCTGGTGACGAGCGCCCCACCAGCCGCGGCATGCTGCGATATGCGCTGTCCAAGGCCGGTGGGGCGCTGTTCAGCATCGCCATGGTGATCATCGGAACGTTCTTCGTGTTCCGGCTGCTCCCCGGCGACCCCGTACGCAACCTGGCCCAGGGCCGCAACATGACCCCGGCCCAGCTCGACCTCGAACGCCGCAGGCTCGGCCTGGACAAGCCGCTCATCGACCAGTTCTTCCAGTTCGTGGGCGACACGCTCAGGCTCGACCTCGGCACCTCCTACGAGTACAAGCGCCCGGTCGTCGACCTCATCGGCGAGCGCATCGGCCCGACGCTGCTGCTCGCCGGCACCGGCCTGGTCATCGCGGTCAGCCTGGGCGTCTGGCAGGGCACCAGGGCGGGCTGGCACCACGGCAGCCGCTTCGACCGCTTCTCCACCGGGCTGTCGCTGCTGCTGTGGTCGGTCCCGACGTTCTGGCTCGGCCTGCTGCTGATGATGGTCTTCGGCGTCGGCATCGGGCCCATCCCCGGCATCTTCCCCTTCCGTGGCATCGAGAGCGTGGACGCGCCCGACGGGTTCGCGTACGTGCTCGACGTCGCCTCCCACATGGTGCTGCCCTGCCTGACGCTGGTGGCCGTCGTGTACGCCCAATACCTGCTCATCATGCGCTCGTCGCTGCTTGAGGAGGTCAGCCAGGACTACGTGACGGTGGCCAGGGCCAAGGGGCTGCGCGACGACGACGTACGCCGCAGGCACGCGGTGCCCAACGCGCTGCTGCCCACGGTCACGCTGGTGTTCATGCGCATCGGCTTCGTCGTCGGCGGCGCCGTCACCGTGGAGACGATCTTCACCTGGCCGGGGCTCGGGCAGCTGTTCTACGAGGCGGTCAGAGTGCCCGACTTCACGCTCATGCAGGGGACGTTCCTGCTGATCACGGTCGCCGTCATCATCATGAACACGCTGGCCGACGTGGTCTACCACGTGCTCGACCCGAGGGTGAGGTCCGCATGACGGCTGTCGCCACGGCCCGCAGGAAGCAGGCGCTGAGCCGCTTCTGGGCCGGATTCCGCACCCACCGCGGCGGCGTCGCGGGCCTCGTCGTCCTCGTCGTCGCGGTGGTGCTCGCGCTCGCCGCGCCGCTGTTCATCGACGAGACGGTCACCAGCGTCATCCAGAACACCGGGCAGCGGTGGGCCGCGCCCAGCCTCGCCGAGCCGTTCGGCACCGACGAGTCGGGCCGGTCGATCCTGCTCATGGTCTGGTGGGGCTCGCGCACGTCGCTGTTCATCGGCTTCCTCGCCGCGCTGCTCAGCATCGTGATCGGGCTGATCGTGGGCGTCGCCGCCGGGCACTTCAGGGGCTGGGCGGGCGGCGCGCTCATGCGCGTCACCGACTGGTTCCTGGTGCTGCCCTCGCTGGTCACCGCGCTCGTCCTGGCCGCCATCCTGGGCGGCAGCACGTTCACGATCATCGCCGCGATCGGCATCACCACCTGGCCGTCCACCGCCCGGCTGATCCGGGCGCAGACGCTCGCCGTCGAGGCCAGGCCGTACATCGAACGCTCCAAGGCGCTCGGCGCCGGCCACTGGCACATCACCACCCGGCACGTGCTGCCGAACGTGGCGCCGCTGCTGCTGGCCAGCACCACCCTGGAGGTGGCCAGCGCCATCGTCACCGAGTCCACGCTGGCCTTCCTCGGCGCCAGCTCCAACCGCACGTCCTGGGGCACCATGCTCCGGGCCTCCTACGACTTCGGCGCCACCACCCAGGGCGCCTGGTGGTACATCCTCATCCCCGGCCTCGCCATCCTGCTCGTCGTGATGGCGTTCACGCTGGTCGGAAGGGCCCTGGAGGCCGTGCTCAACCCGAGGCTGAGGAGGGCCGCATGAGCCTGCTCGAACTCGACGACGTGTCCGTGACCTACCGCATCGCCTCGGGCGAGGTGCCCGCCGTACGCGGGGTGTCACTGGCGCTCGACGCCGGAGCGGCGCTCGGCGTCGCCGGCGAGTCGGGGTCAGGCAAGTCGACGCTGGCCATGGCGCTGCTGCGGCTCCTGCCCAAGGACGCGCAGGTCGGCGGCCGGATCCTGCTCGACGGCGAGGACGTCCTGACCATGAAGTGGGGACGCATGCGCGCCGTCCGCTGGGCCGAGGCGTCCATCGTCTTCCAGGGCGCCCAGCACGGGCTCAACCCCGTGCGCAGGATCGGCGAGCAGATCGCCGAGCCGCTGCTCGTGCACGACCTGGCCAAGCCCGACGCCGCCCGCGCCCGCGTCGCCGAGCTGCTCGACCAAGTGGGCCTGCCCGCCTGGCGGGCCCGCAGTTACCCGCACGAGCTGTCCGGCGGCCAGCGGCAGCGCATCATGATCGCGATGGCGCTGGCCTGCTCGCCGCGCCTGATCATCGCCGACGAGCCGACCACCGCGCTCGACGTGATGGTGCAGGCGCAGGTGCTCACCCTGATCAAGGACCTGGTCGCCGAGCACGGCATCTCGCTCATCATGATCTCGCACGACCTGTCGGTGCTCGCCGACGTCTGTGACCAGCTCGCGGTCATGTACGCCGGCCGCGTCGTCGAGCACGGCCCGTCCGCCGAGGTGTTCCACGACGCCAAGCACCCCTACAGCAAGGCGCTCGCGGCGGCGTTCCCCACCGTCGGCGACCCGGTCTCGCGCATGGCCCCCAAGGGCCTGGGCGGCGACCCGCCCGACCCGATGGAGCTGCCCACCGGCTGCGCCTTCCACCCGCGCTGCCCGGTCGCGCTCGACACGTGCGCCGACCTCGACGTGCGGCTCTGGCCGGCCGGGCCCAACCGTACGGCGGCCTGTGTGCACGCCAGGGCCGACGAGGAGGTCGCCTCATGACGGAGACCCGCACCGCCGCGGAGGAGGTCGGCACCACCAGGTCCGCCCTGCTCGAAGCGCGGGACCTGCACGTCGAGTTCGCCTCCAGGGGCCGCCGCGCCCGCGCGGTGGACGGCGTGAACCTGGCCATCGGCGAGGGTGAGATCGTCGCCCTGGTCGGCGAGTCGGGCTGCGGCAAGACCACGCTCGCCCGCACCCTGCTCGGCCTCGAACGCCCCACCTCGGGCGAGGTCCGCTACGACGGCGCGGGCCTCGGCTACACCACCAAGGCGCTGCGCGCCTACCGCAGGCAGGTGCAGCTCGTCCTGCAGGACCCGACCGGCTCGCTCAACCCCCGCCACACCGTGTACGAGGCCGTCGCGGAAGGCCCCCGCATCCACGGGCTGGCCGACGAGCGCGACATCGTGGCCACCGCCCTGTCCAGGGCCGGGCTGCGGCCGCCCGAGCGGTTCTTCCAGCGCTACCCGCACGAGCTGTCCGGCGGCCAGCGGCAGCGCGTCGTCATCGCGGGCGCGCTGGCGCTCAACCCGAAGGTGCTGGTCGCCGACGAGCCCGTGGCCTCGCTGGACGCGTCCGTACGCGGTGAGATCCTCGCCCTGCTGCTCAAGCTGCGCGCGGAGCTGGGGCTGTCGGCGCTGGTCGTCACCCACGACCTCGGCCTGGCCTGGAACATCGCCGACCGGGTCGCCGTGATGTACCTCGGCAGGATCGTCGAGTCGGGCCCCGTCGAGCAGGTGCTGACGGCGCCGCGGCATCCGTACACGCAGGCGCTGCTGTCGGTGCTGCCCGAGTCGCCCGAGCGGATCGTCCTGACCGGCGAGCCGCCCGACCCGACCCGCATCCCCGGCGGCTGCCGCTTCCACGCCCGCTGCCAGGTGCTGGCGTCGGGCAAGGCGGCGGAGGCGGGAGTGGACGGCCGCTGCCGCACTCAGCTCCTTGACATCCTGCCCGCCGTCCCGGACGCCCAGGCCGCCTGCCACTACGCGGAGACCGTCTCCTGACGCTCAGGTGAGGTCGGCGTCGTGGACGAGGATGGCGGCCTGTACGCGGTTGGCCAGGCCCAGCTTGGCCAGCACGCGGCTGACGTGGGCCTTGACCGTGGCCTCCGTCAGGCGCAGCTCGCGGCCGATCTCCGCGTTGGACAGGCCGCGGGCCAGGGCCCTGATGACGTCCTCCTCCCGGCCGGTCAGCCCGGCGAGCTGCCGGCGGGCGGCCTCGGCGCGGGAGGGGGCGCGGTCGGCGTAGGAGGCGATCAGGCGCTTGGTGACCGAGGGGGAGAGCATCGCCTGACCGGCCGCGACCGTGCGCACGGCGGCGGCCAGCTCGCGCGGCGGGGTGTCCTTGAGCAGGAACCCGACCGCGCCGTGCCGCAGCGCCTCGTGGACGTACTCGTCGAGGTCGAACGTGGTCAGCATGATCACCTTGGGCGGCTCGGGCGCCGCGAGGATCCTGGCCGCCGCGGCCAGCCCGTCGAGGCCCGGCATGCGGACGTCCATCAGCACCACCTCGGGCCGCAACCGTCGTACGGCCGACACCGCCTCCTCGCCATCCCGCGCCTCACCCGCGACGGCGATGTCCCCCGACGCCTCCAGGATCAGCCGCAGCCCCGACCGCACCAGCTCCTCGTCATCCACGACGAGCACCCTGATCACGCGGGAACCCCGGCACTCATGAGAACGCCGCCCACTTGGGCGGTGTCACTGATCATGAGGGGATCCTGGCGCTCACGAGGAAGCCGCCGCCTTCCTGGGCGCTGCTGCGGAGCGTGCCGCCGAGAAGCTCGACGCGCTCGCGCAGCCCCACCAGCCCCCATCCCGCTCCCGGCACCGCCCCGCCCTCGCGGGGAGCGTGCGGGGCCTCGTTGCACACCTCCACCCGCAGCTCGTCCTCGCCGTAGCGGATCAGCACGTCGGTGCCCGCGTCGCCCGCGTGCTTGTGCACGTTGGTGAGCGCCTCCTGGATCACCCGGTACGCCGTGCGCTCCACCGTCTCCTCCATCTGCCGGGGCTCGCCCTCGTCGCGCCTGGTCACGTCGATGCCCAGGGCCCGCGACTGGTCGAGCAGCCGGTCGAGGTCGCCGAGCGTGGGCGGCGGGCTGAGGGCGGCGCCGGTCGGCTCGTGCCGGGGCGCGCGCAGCACGCCGAGCACGTCACGCAGGTTGGCCAGCGCCTCGCGGCCGATGCCGCCGATCAGCGCCGCGGTCTCGGCCGCCTCCGGGTCGCCGGTACGCAGCTCCAGGGCGCCCGCGTGCAGCACGATCAGCGAGACCCGGTGGGCCACCACGTCGTGCATCTCCCGCGCGATCCTCGCCCGCTCCTGCGCCCTGGCCTGCTCGGCCCGCATGACCTGCTCGCGTTCGAGCCGCTCCGCCCGCTCCTTGGCGGCGGCCAGCACCTCGGCCCTGGCCCGCGTCCACATGCCGAGCGCCAGCGGCAGCCCGACGACGGCCACCGCCATGAGCAGCGCGTTGCCCGGCCCCGTGGCGGGCGCCTGCTGCGGCCCGCCGACCGCGAGCGGAAGGGCGCACACCACCAGGCAGCCGGCGGCGTACGCGACGAGGTGACGGGCGCCGCGCAGCGTGCGGCCCGCCTGATAGGAGGCGACCAGCAGCGGCGGCCACATCAGCAGCCACACGTACGCCAGCGCGCCCAGGGCGGCCAGCGGCCACCAGGCGCGGCGCGCATGCCAGGCGGCGACCCCGGCCACGGCGGCGATCAGGACGAGCACGGGGACCGGCAGCCCGGACGGCACCCCCGCCTGCCCGGCCCCGGTGAACCACGACAGCCCGGCCACCACCGCGCCGAGCAGAACGAACCGCATGGCCACAGCGTAGGCCGCACGCCGCGCGGCGCTTTACGACGAAAGTAGTAACCCGCCGACCGGGACGCGCCTTACGACGAAAGTAGTAAGCGACGATCGACGATCGGGGCGGACACCTCGGCGGCCCGGCGCGCCAGCCTGGCAACCATGCACAAGTCCCTGGCCCTCACGGCCCTCACCCTGACCCTCCCCACGACCCTCGCCACCCCACCGGCCCACGCATCGGCTCACGCATCGGCCCACGGGACGGCCACCGCCCCCGTTCAGGCCCACGTCTCGGAGCTCGAGCTGCCGGCTCCCACCGGACGGCGGCCCGTGGGGACGGAGAGCCTGCACCTCGTGGATCGCAGCCGGCGGGACCCGTGGAATCCCGACGCGGAGCACAGGGAGCTGATGGTGACGCTCTGGTACCCGGCGAAGAAGGCCGTCGGGGCGCGGGCGGCGTACATGACGCGGGCGGAGTCGGAGGCGGTGCTCGCCGACTACGACGTGCCGGACAAGAGCGTGCTCAGCCGGATCGTCACGCACGCGCGGCTCAAGGCGCCCGTCGCCAAGGGCAGGCTGCCGCTGGTCGTCATGTCGCCGGGGTTCAGCTTCCCGAGGGCGACGCTGACGTCGCTGGCCGAGGACTTCGCCGCCAGGGGGTATCTCGTCGCGGCGGTGGAGCACACGTACGAGTCGGTCGGCACCACGTTCCCCGACGGCCGCACCACCACGTGCCTGTCCTGCGAGCAGCGGCCGGACGGCGCGGACGTGGCGGCGGGCCGGGTGAAGGACGTGCGGTTCGTGCTGGACGAGCTGCTCGACGGCCGCTGGGGCCGGCGCATCGACCGCGAGAAGATCGCCATGGTGGGCCACTCCATGGGCGGGTACGCCGCCGCCCAGACCATGCTCGCTGACCACCGCATCAAGGCGGGCGTCAACCTGGACGGCACCTTCAAGGTCGGCAAGCCGCTCAAGCGCCCGTTCATGATGATCGGCACCCCGTCACACGCCCCCGGCGAGGGGAGCGGCAGCTGGGACGAGGCATGGACGCACCTGAAGGGGCCGAAGCGGTGGATCACGGTGGCGGACACCGACCACTCGGCGTTCGTCGACTACGCGCTGCTCAGGAAGCCGCTGGGCATCCCGGCGCAGAAGCTCGACGGCGCCCGGGCGTTGGAGATCACCCGGGCGCACCTGGCCGCGTTCGCGGACCGGCACCTGCTGGGCCGGCGCACGCCGGTGAAGGACTATCCGGAGGTCACCGACCACTCCCGTACCGCGGCGAAAGCTGAGCGGCCCTCAGGCGGCGCTTGAGCGCCCCGGACGTCAGAAGGCGCTGATGGTGGCGGGGGCGCGCTCGGCGCGGCTCAGCGTGCGGATGACGGCCGTGGGGCCGTGGCGGTGGACGGCGAGGCGGGCCAGCAGCTCGACCACCGGGTCGATCACCGACGGCGGCAGCCGAGGCGTCTCGACCCCGACGCTGGCGGCCAGGTCGTCGCCGTGGACGACCAGCTCCACGAGCCGGGTGAGCAGGAAGTCGTCGAGGAGCAGCGTCCAGCCGGCGGGCGTGTTGACGACCCGGTCGGCGGGCTCGGAGCCGAGCGCCGCGCGCTGCATGTCGAGCAGCGCCTGGCTGCGCTCGACCAGCAGGGCGGGCCCGGCGGCGGCGGCCGCCTCACCGCCGCGCCTGATGCTGAGGTTGCTCTCGTGGTCGAGCCCGGCCTGAACCCACGGCGAGCGCGTGTAGTGCTCCATGAGCGTGACGGGCGGCTGGACGGTCCCGCTGGGGGTGAGCGCCTCGCCGACCCTGACGAGCTGATGCGCCAGGTGCCCGGCGAGCCCCGCGACGCTGAACTCCATCAGCGCGCTCGGCTTGTCCCATGACGCCGCCACCGCCGGGTGACGGAGGAGCTCCACCGCCGACTCCGCGGCCAGCAAATAGGACTGCCTGCTTTCGACCATAGGTCGCACTCTCCCGGGATGAGGTGTGTCGATACGTAGCTCGTAACAACCGGCTCCCGGATTGCCATCCCGCTCCGGGCTTCAGGCCAGCGCCCGGGCGATCGCCGACCTGACGAACGCGCGGGCCAGCCGTCCCCGCCTGTATCGGCTGAGCACCGGCTGCTCGGTGCCGTAGCGGCGGGCGCGGATGTCGGCGATCAGCACGGCGGGGGCGCCCAGCTCGTGCAGCACCTCGAGTGCCTCCCGCTTGCTGATCAGCCGGCCGTCCCGCAGGGTGACCGTGGCCCTGGCCACCGTCACCATGCCCAGATCCACCCAGACGTCCTGTAGCCAGCGCCGCCGCCCCTGCGCCCGGACGAGCCAGAAGTCGCGCAGATCCGCGCGGATGAAGCGGGCCAGCTCCTCGTCCGAGACGGGGGGCAGCAGCCCGGCGGGCGGGGGGCCGTACAGGACACGGGCGCCCTCGTGCAGCTCGCGCCGCGTCACCGCCGTCACAGGGCGCCGGAAGATGCGCTCGTGCGCCCACGTGATGTGCTCGGCGCCGAGGTCGTCGAGCTCCTGTCGCGCCATGTACGAGCAGTGCAGCCGCTCCGCGAGCGGCAGGCGTAGCCTCCTGTGGACCGCCTTGATCCGCCGCCAGTGATCCATGGTCGGCGTGGTGTCGAGCACCGCGACCAGGTCGAGGTCACTGCGTCCTGGTTGATAGTCGCCGGCCGCTAACGAGCCGTGGGCCCAGAGCGCGACCAGGGGGACGGCCGGCTCGACGCCCTCGAGAAAAACCTCCAGCAGGCGTTCCGTCGCTGCGTGCATGATGGCAACTATGATCGATACCCGGCTGTCTGGAAAGGTCGCGCTGATCACCGGAGCCAATCAGGGCATCGGCGCGGCGGCCGCCCGCGCGCTGGCGGCCGAGGGCGTGGCGGTCTTCCTCACGTACAAGCGGCTGACGCCGCTGAACGACCCGGTCTATCCCGCGGCCTACGACCAGGCGCGCGCCGCCGACGCCGCCGAGGTCGTGGCCCGCATCCGCGAGGCGGGCGGCACAGCGGAAGCGGTGGAGGCCGACCTCGCCGACCCGGCCGTCCCCAAGGCCCTGTTCGACCAGGCCGAGAAGGCGTTCGGCCCGGTGGAGATCCTGGTCAACAACGCCAGCGGCTGGCTCAGCGACACTTTCTCGCCCGCCGAGCGCGACTCCTTCGGCCGCCCGCTGCGCCCGGTCGACGCCGAGACCCACGAGCGGCTGTTCGCCGTCGACGTACGCGCGCCCGCCCTGCTGATCGCCGAGTTCGCCCGCCGCCACCTGGAGCGCGGCGCGAGCTGGGGCCGCATCATCGGCCTCACCTCGGGCGGCCCCGACGGCTTCCCCACCGAGGTCAGCTACGGCGCGGCCAAGGCCGCCCAGGAGAACTACACCATGTCGGCCGCGCGCGAGCTGGGCCGCCACGGCGTCACGGCCAACATGGTCCATCCGCCCGTCACCGACACCGGCTGGGTCAACGAGAAGGTCGCCATCGCGGTCGCCGCCGACGGCGTGCTGCCCGAGGTGGCACAGCCCGACGACGTCGCCGAGGTGATCACGTTCCTGGCCTCGCACCAGGGGCGGCGGGTGACGGGTCAGGTGGTCAGGATGTACTGAACAGGGCGCTGACCGACTCGCCGTCGTGGATCCGCCGCATGGCCTCGGCCAGGGCGGGCGCGATCGACAGCACGGTCAGGTTGTCGGCGGGCTTGGGCGGCGGCACGGTGTTGGTGCAGACGATCTCCTCGACCTCGGGCAGCGAGGTGAGGCGTTCGAGCGCGCCGCTGGAGAACAGGCCATGCGTGCAGGCCACGCGTACGGACCTGACCTTCTGCTCGCGCAGCCGGTCGAGCAGCTCGATGACCGTGCTGCCCTTGGCGATCTCGTCGTCGAGGATGATCACGTCTTTGCCGGTCACCTCGCCGATCACGGAGCTGATCACCACGCGGTCGTCGCTGAAGCGCTGCTTGGCGCCCATGGCGACGCCGGTGCCGAGCAGCCGCGCGAAGGCGGCGGCCTCCTTGGCGTTGCCCAGGTCGGGGGAGACGACGACGGTGTTGGACAGGTCGTAGCGGCGGAAGTGGGCGGCCAGCTCGCGCAGCGCGTGGAGGTGGTCGACCGGCACGCTGAAGAAGCCGTGCACCTGCGGCGAGTGCAGGGTCATGGCCAGCACCCTGCTGGCGCCCGCGGCGACCATCAGGTCGGCGACCAGGCGGGCGCCGATGGAGATGCGCGGGGCGTCCTTCTTGTCGCTGCGGGCGTAGGCGTAGTGCGGCAGCACCACGGTCGTCCGCGCGGCGGAGGCGCCGCGCGCGGCGTCGAGCATCAGCAGCAACTCCACGAGGTGCTCCTGCACCGGCGGGACGAGCGGCTGGATGAGGAACACGTCGCGCTCCCGGCAGTTGGCCTGGAGCTGCACTTCGAGTACGTCGTTGGCGAAGCGGTTGATCTGTACGGGGTGGAGAGGAGTGCCCAGCTGGGCGCAGATCTCCTCGGCCAGCTCGGGGTGGGCACTGCCACTGAAAACCGTGATGTCTCGCACGATTCCCACATCGTAGCCACCTGCGGTGACATGGCCTGGCAGCAGCCCCGCGAGTCGTGAAGGGGGCCGGGCTCAGCCGATCAGCTCGGGGGTGAGCGCGTCGAGGCCGGGCAGCACCCGCCAGGCCAGGGCGAGCGCGTCGGGCGCGGGCGGGTAGCGCGGGTGCGGCACCGCGATCACGTGCATCCCCGCCGCGTACGCCGACCGCAGCCCGTTGCTGGAGTCCTCGACCGCCACGCAGCCCCGGGGATCGACGCCGAGCCGCCGCGCCGCCTCCAGGTAGCCGTCGGGCGCCGGCTTGCCCCGCTCGACCTCCTCGGTGGACACGGTGGCCGCGAAGCACTCCGTCAGCCCCGCCGTGTCGAGCACGACGTCGATCAGCCGCCGGGGGGACGAGCTGGCCAGGCCGAGCGTGGCCGTCGCGGCCAGGCGGCGGACGGTCTCGACGGCCTTCGGCATCAGCGGGACGCCGTCGCGGTAGCGGGCCGCCATCTCGTCGATCACGCCGCGCGCGATGTCGCCCGGCTCCTGCTCGACGCCGATCTCGTGCAGGTAGGCCGCCCATTCGCCGGTGCTCATGCCCATCAGCTTCGTCTGCGTGTCGGGCTGCCAGGTGCCGCCGTGATCGGCGACGTACGCCCGCCGCACCTCCTCCCACACCGGCTCGGAGTCCACCAGCACACCGTCGAGATCGAATACGCACGCATCCACGTGACCACCCTAATCACCTCCGGGCTTGCCGGAGATTCATCCTCTTTAGTGCATCTATTGGGCTATATGTCTGGTTCTCTGGGGCATGCGGCTTGGCATGGCAGACCTTCCATTTCACGACCGTGCCGACTTCGAGGACGCCGACCGGGGCTTCATCGCCGCCCTCACCCCAGGCGTCGTCAAATCGGTGGACGGCGACGTCGTGTGGGACAACGACGCCTACGACTTCCTCAAGGAGGACTGCCCGCGGACCGCCCATCCCGGCCTGTGGCGGCAGGGCGCGCTCTGCGCCCGCCAGGGCCTGTACGAGGTCACCGACGGCATCTACCAGGTACGCGGCCTCGACCTGTCGAACATGACCCTGGCCGAGGGCGAGAGCGGCGTCGTCGTCATCGACCCGCTGATCTCCACCGAGTGCGCCGCCGCCGCGCTCAAGCTCTACCGCGCCCATCGCGGCGACCGCCCGGTCACCGGCGTGGTCTACACCCACTCCCACGTGGACCACTTCGGCGGCGTGCGCGGGGTGACCGGCGGCGGCGTGCCGATCCTTGCCCCGGCCGGCTTCATGGAGCACGCGGTCACCGAGAACGTCTACGCGGGCCCCGCGATGGCCCGCCGCGCCGTCTACATGTACGGCCCCGCCCTGCCCCGCTCCCCGGAGGGCCAGGTCGGCGCCGGGCTCGGCATGACGGTCTCGACCGGCACGATGTCGCTCATCCCGCCGACCGCGGAGATCACGCGTACCGGCCAGGAGGAGGTCGTGGACGGCGTACGGATGATCTTCCAGCTGACGCCGGGCGCGGAGGCCCCCGCCGAGATGAACGTGTTCTTCCCCGGTCGCCGTGCCCTGTGCCTGGCCGAGAACGCCACCCACAACCAGCACAACATCCTGCCGCTGCGCGGCGCGCAGGTCCGCGACGCGCGGGCCTGGGCGCGCTACCTCACCGAGGCGCTCGCCCTGTTCCTCGACGGCACGGACGTCGCCTTCGCCTCCCACCACTGGCCCACCTGGGGCCGCGAGCGCATCGAGCGCTTCCTGTCGCAGCAGCGCGACCTGTACGCCTACCTGCACGACCAGACCCTGCGCCTGCTCAACAAGGGCCTGACGGCGGCCGAGATCGCCGAGGTCGTCCAGCTCCCGCCCGAGCTGGAGCAGGCGTGGCACGCGCACGGCTTCTACGGCAGCGTCAGCCACAACGTGAAAGCCGTCTACCAGCGCTACCTCGGCTGGTTCGACGGCAACCCGGCCCACCTGTGGGAGCACCCGCCGAAGGAGAGCGCGATCAGGTACGTCGAGTGCCTCGGCGGCGGCGCGGCGGTGGTGGCCTTCGCCCGCCGCTACATCGACGAGAACGACCTGCGCTTCGCCGCCCAGCTGCTCAACCACGCGGTCTTCGCCGACGAGGGCAACAAGGAGGCTCGCGACCTGCTGGCCGAGGTCTACACCCGGCTGGGCCACGGCGCCGAGAACGCCACCTGGCGCAACTTCTACCTCATGGGCGCGCTGGAGCTGGCCGACGGCATCGTGCCGGCCGGCTCCAGCGCGGCCGACCGCCCCGAGGCCGACTTCTTCGCCGCGCTCTCGGTGGAGCAGATCTTCGACTCGATCGCCATCAGGGTGGACGGGCCGCGCGCCTGGCACGAGCGGCTGACCATCGACTGGCACCTGACCGACCTGGGCCGGCGCTACCGTACGTCACTGTCGAACGGCGCGTTCGTCCAGCAGCGCGACCCGCGCGACGACGGCGCCGCCGACCTCACCCTGCGGCTGACCAGGGCGCAGCTCGCCGGCCTGCTCTCGGGCAAGGGCGTGGAGGGCGTCGAGCGCGAGGGCGACACGAACGTGCTGCGCCGGCTGGTGGCCGTGCTCGACCACCCGGTGCCGGACTTCGCGATCGTGACCGCCTAGCGCCCCAATTCGGCGCGCAGCGCCTTGCAGGCGAGCGCGAGCAGCGTCACGACGGCCGCGGCCACGCCCGGCCCGACGAGCAGCGGCAGGGTCAGCTCACCGGCGTGCCAGGCCGCCGCGATGATCGCCGACGAGGTCAGCACCGACACGCCGAACATCGCCGCCCACAGCGGCAGCACGTGCAGGTACGCGAACAGCAGCGGGAACGCCAGCCACACGAACGGCGGCGCCGCCACGGCCAGCACCGCCCACCCGGCGCTCACGAGCCCGAGCCACACCGCCCTGGCCGGGCCCGGGGTGGCGGGCGCGGCGGCGTAGAGGAGGCCGAGCAGCACCCCGCCGGACGCGACCGCCAGGCGGTCCTGCTGCCACGTGGTGACCACGGAGACCGCCAGCACCCCGAGCCCCGTCGCGTGCACCGCCCAGGTCAGCAGCCGATACGGAACGTTCATCGTCACGCACCAAGCGTAACCACCCGGGTCAGCTCCGCACGCGGGTGCGCAGCCGCGGCACCGCCGACAGCGCGAAGTACAGGATCCCGGCCAGCACCAGCGCGATCACCACGCCGATGTTCGCCGACCCGAACGTGCCGCCCTCCAGCTCCGCGCTCATGAGGAAACCGACCACGTTCGCGATGTTCGGGTCGGCCGAGGTGATCAGCCCGAGCCCGGTGATCGACGCCACGACCAGCGACAGCAGCCCCGCCCAGTTGAGCGCGGGCGCGCCGGCCCGCAGCAGCCGCTCGTCGTAGCCCCGGCCGCCGGCCCGCAGCCGCCACATGTCCACCAGGAAGATCGCCGCCCATGCCGCCATCACCACGCCCACGATCGCGAGGAACGCCTGGAAGGTGGCCAGGAAGCTGGTGGAGACGAACAGCAGGTAGTAGCCGCCGAGCACCATGAGCAGCCCGTCGATCAGCACCGCGTAGTGGCGCCTGATCGGCACGCCGAGCGCCAGCATCGACAGGCCCGACGAGTAGATGTCCATGATCGCCCCGGCCAGGAATCCGCCGATCGCGGTCAGCAGGTACGGCAGCAGGAACCAGGTCGGCAGCGCCGCCGCCAGCGCCGCCACCGGGTTGGCGCCCGCCTCCTCGGCCAGCTTGGGGTCACCGCCCGCCAGCAGCACGCCGAACACCAGCAGCACCATCGGCGGCAGCGCGCCCCCGAGCGTCGTCCACAGGGTCACCGAGCGCGGGGACGAGGTGGCGGGCAGGTAGCGGGAGTAGTCGGCGCCGCAGTTGACCCAGCCGAGCCCGAGCAGCGTCATGGCGAAGATGACGCCGCCCACCCAGCCGCCGGGGCCGGCCGTGGTCTCCAGCGAGACGCCGAGGTCGGGGGCCATGAGCACCATGTAGACGACGGTGAGCACGACGAACACGTACGTCAGGTAGCGCTGGACGACCATGATCATCGCGTGGCCGTACACGCCGACCGCGATCACCACGACGGCGGCGACGGCGAAGCAGATCGCGGTGGTCGTCGTCTCCGGGATGCCGGGCGCGACGCGGCCGAGGATCTCGGCCCCGCTCTGCGCGGCGAGCGTGACCAGCACGATCTCCCAGCCGACGTTCGAGATGTAGGAGAACAGGGCCGGCAGCTTGTTGCCGTGGTAGCCGAACGGCGCCCGCCCGAGCGTCATCGTCGGCACGCCGGACCGCGCCCCGCCCACCGCGACCAGCCCGACCAGCAGGAACGACAGCACGTAACCCACGGCGCCGGTGATGATCGCGGGCACCACGCCGAGCTGCAGCCCGACGATGTAGACGCCGAACGCCACCCCGAACAGCGACAGGTTCGAGCCCGCCCAGGGCCAGAACAGGTCGCGCGGCCTCCCACGCCGCTCACCTTCGGGGACGGCGTTGATGCCGTTCTGCTCGACCTCCATCGTGCTCATGATCGGACGGTACTCGTGAGGGGGCATTCCGGGCAAAGAAAATCCTGGTGGGCGATATCTCCGCTTTCCCAGGGAATCATCCAGCTCGGTTTCCGGCGGAGGAGGTGATCGGCGCGTTCGGCTCCGACCCGCGACGGCGCGCCCTGGCCGTATGCCTGACCTCCGCCTTCATGACGGGGCTCGACGTGAGCATCGTCAACGTCGCGCTGCCGTCGATCCGCGAGGCCCTGCACGCCGGCGACGACGCCCTGCAGTGGACGGTGTCCGGCTACGCCCTCACCTTCGGCCTGTTCCTCATCCCCGCCGGGCGGCTGGGCGACGCCAGGAGCCGCCGCACGATCTTCCTGTGGGGCGTCACGCTGTTCACCCTCTCCAGCGCGTTCTGCGGCCTCGCCTGGCAGATGCCCGTCCTGATCGTCTCCAGGCTCGTCCAGGGCATGGCGGCGGGGCTGCTGAACCCGCAGGTGTCCGGGCTGATCCAGCAGATGTTCCGGGGCTCGGAGCGGGGCCGCGCGTTCGGGGCGCTCGGCGCCACCATCGGCGTCTCCACCGCCGCCGGGCCGCTCATCGGCGGCGCGCTGGTGACCGTCTTCGGGCCCGAGCTGGGCTGGCGGTGGGTGTTCCTGGTGAACGTGCCGATCGGGCTGGCGCTGCTGCCGCTGGCCTGGCGGGCGCTGCCGCGCCCCGACGTCGATGAGCGCAGGCGCGAGAGCATGGACCCGGTCGGCGTGCTGCTGCTCGGAGCCGGCGTGGCCGGGCTGCTGGTGCCCGCCATCCAGCGGCACCGCTGGGACGCTCAGGTCTCCACGCTGATCGCCGTCTCCGCGCTGGTCGTGCTGGCCGCCTTCGTGGCCTGGGAGCGCCGCTATCCGCGCGAGCCGCTGGTCAACCTGGAGCTCTTCCGCAAGCGGTCGTACCGGCTGGGCACCGCCATCGCGCTGTTCTACTTCTCCGGCTTCACCGGCATCTTCTTCATCTTCACCCTCTACCTGCAGAGCGGCCACGGCTACAGCCCGCTGCTCGCCGGGCTCGCGATCACGCCGTTCGCGCTCGGCTCCGCCTCGGCCGCCGTGCTCGGCGGGCACCTCGTCTCCCGGATGGGGCGGCGGCTGACGGCGATCGGGCTGTGCATGGTGATCGCCGGGCTCATCGCCACGATGGTTGCCACCGCGCTCGTCCCAGGGCCGCGTACGGGCCTCGCGACCGTCCTGCCGCTGCTGCTCGCGGGCCTCGGCAGCGGCCTGGTGATCTCACCCAACCAGGCCATCACGCTCTCCGAGGTGCCGCCCGCGGGCGGCGGCAGCGCGGCCGGCGTGCTGCAGACCGGGCAGCGGCTCGGCTCGGCCATCGGCATCGCGGCGGCCGGCTCGACCTTCTTCGGCTCGCTGGGCGACGGCTGGGCCACCGCGTTCCGCCATGGGCTGTTCGTCGTGGTGTCGTCGGTCGGCGTCGCGCTGCTCGCCGCGCTGTACGACCTGATGCGCAGCCGCCGTGACGTTCACTGAGCGTGTCTATCGGAGAAGTGTTCGCAGGTTAGGTCCAACGTCAACGGAGGGTAAAGTCACCGACAGTGACGCGGGAGGGTGGGGATGGGATGACGGTCCGGCTGGTTCCGCTGGTGCCGCGCTCGATCAGGACACCGGGCGCGCTCCGGGCGCTGCCACGCTCGATCCGGGCGCGGCTGACCACGATCGCGACGCTGGCCGCCGCCGCCGTCTTCACCACCGGGGCCGTGCTCGCGCTCGCCGACCCGCGCAGGGCGCTGCTGTGGACGTCGCTCGGCGCGCCGCTCGTCCTGCTGGCCGTCGGCGGGCTCACCTGGAGCGCGGTCAGGTCGGCGCTGCGCCCGGTCGAGCGCATCCGCTCCGAGCTGGCCGAGATCACCGGGCAGGACCTGAGCAGGCGGGTGACCGTACCTGACACAGGGGACGAGATCGCCGGGCTGGCGGTCACCACCAACCACACCCTCGACCGGCTCGAACGCTCCGCCGAGACCCAGCGCCGCTTCGTCGCCGACGCCTCGCACGAGCTGCGCAGCCCCATCTCCGCGCTGCGCGCCCAGCTGGAGGTCGCGGGCAGCTACCCCGACGAGACGGACTGGCCGGTCACCTGCGCCCGCGCGCTCGCCGCCGCCGACCGGCTGACCTGCATCATCGACGAGCTGCTCATGCTGGCCAAGCTCGACGCGGGCGCCGTCACGCGGCGCCGCGTGGTGGACCTGTGCGGCGTCGCAGAGGATCAGGTACGCCGCCGCGAGGGCGCCCGCGTGCCCGTGCACCTCCGGCTCAGCGGCCCCGCCCCGGTGCTCGGCTCGCCCGTGCAGCTCGACCGCCTGCTGACGAACCTGCTCGACAACGCCACCAGGCACGCCGCCACCCGCATCGACGTCTCCGTGGCCGTGCGCGGGAACGAGGTGGTGGTGACCGTCACCGACGACGGCGACGGCATCGCGCCGCAGGACCGCGAGCGGGTCTTCGAGCGCTTCACCCGACTGGAGAGCGCCAGGGCCAAGGACAGCGGCGGCTCCGGGCTGGGGCTGCCGCTGTCCAGGGAGATCGCGGTGGCCCACGGCGGCACGCTGACCGCCGCCGACCACCGCCCCGGCGCCCGCTTCGTCGCCGTCCTTCCCCTGCACACTGCCTAGCTGGTCACTGCACCACCGTGATGCGGTCGGTGGCCGGCGGGGCGATCGGGTTGTCCCTGCCGAGGTGGTCGACGAAGGCGTCGATGTCCAGCGGCCCGCTCCACAGGTCCGTGCCCTCGGTGAAGCCGAGGAACGCGTCGCCGCCGCCCACCAGGAAGTTGTTCGCGGCCACCCGGATCGTCTGGGCGTCCGTCACCGGCTGGCCGTCGATCTTCATGTCCGACACCTTCGAGCCCCACAGCGCGCTCTGGCTGTAGGTGTAGGTGAAGTTCGCCGAGGGCTGCAGGATCTTGGTGAACGCCTGGTTGTTGGGGCCGCCGGTGAACTGCTGCTCCAGCACCGTCTTCAGCTGCGCGCCGGTCAGCGTGACGACCTGCATGAGGTTGTTGAACGGCTGCGTGGTGAACGCCTCGCCGTACGTCACGACCCCGTCGCCCTCACCCGCCGGCGAGCCCGCGTACGTGAGGGGCGCCCGCACCCCGCCCGGGTTCATCAGCGCGATCTGCGCGTTGCCGCCCTCCCGCGTGGCGGCGAGCTGGGCGTCGGCGATGAGATTGCCGAGCGGCGTCTCACCGGACGGCGCCGCGACCGTCGTGATGTCGGCGCTGATCGTGCCGACCGCCCGGTTCGCGACCGGGGCCACGCGGTCCTTCCAGGTCTGGACGAACGCCGAGATCTCCGGGTCCGGCGTCACCGTACGCGTCACCACGTGGTTGTCGGCCACGACGGAGGCCCGGTCGATGTCCCGCGTCTTGACGTTCACCTTCATGTCGACCTGCGTGATGACCCGCCCGAACGAGCCGCCCTGCGAGAAGAGCCGGTCCTTGCCCGCCGGGTCCTTCACCTTGCACACGTACGCCTGGTGGGAGTGGCCGCTGAGCACGATGTCGATCTCGGGGTCCACCTGGGTGGCGATGCGGTTGCCGGCGCCGGGGACCGCGCTGCACGCGTCGGGCGACTGCCCCGCGTTCACCTGGTCGCCCTCGTGCACCAGCACGACCTGGGCCTTCACGCCGACCAGCTTGAGCAGCTTGGAGGCGACGTTCGCGGCCTTGACCTCGTCCACGAACGTGAGGTCCTTGATGCCCTCGGTCGTGACGATGCTCGGGGTCGTCTGCGTGACCAGGCCGATGAAGCCGATCGGCACGCCGTTCATGATCTTGATGCTGACCGGCGGCAGCGCGGGCACGCCCCAGCCGGACAGCAGCTTCTTGATCTTCGAGCTGTGCGCGCCGCCGAGCGCGGCCAGCGCGTCGGTCTTCTCGTGCTTGTTCTTGAACAGCACGTTCGCGCCGACGTAGTCGAACGCGGCGCCCTTCCACTTGCCGGCGGGCGAGCAGCCGTCCACGGGGTGGCAGCCGCCCTTCATGATGCGGCGCAGCTCCGTGTAGCCCTCGTCGAACTCGTGGTTGCCGACCGCGGCCACCTTGAGCCCGAGCTTGCCCATGAACTCGACCGACGGCTCGTCGTGGTAGGCCGCCGAGATCAGCGGTGTGGCCCCGATGAGGTCGCCCTGGGCGACGGCGATCGTGTTCCTGTCGCGCAGGGCCTTCATGTGCGTGGCGACGTAGGCCGCGCCGCCGGCGTCGACCGTGTTGCCCTGCTCGTCCACCATGCGGCCCGAGGACCCGGTGGGAGGTTCGAGATTGCCGTGGAAGTCGTTGAGCGCCAGGAGCCGGACGGGAACCGTCCTGGGCGCCTTGCTCGCGTTCGCCGGGATGGTGGCCATCAGCACCGCACCCGAGGCGACGGCTCCGGCGAGCGCCAGCCGGAGGAAGGAACCAGACGTCATGGCCCAAGACGTTACGGCGGGAAGCTATGCAGCCAATGTCGCAAAGGTAACGATTTGCCGGGGTGCCTGATGGCGTTATTTGCCAGTCGTACGCCTAGAGTTCGTTCTGTGAACGTGCGCGTGGATATCCGGCAAAGGCTCGCTGACCAGGAGATCGCCGACGTACTCGGCTTGGTGGAGGCAGCGACGGAGGCCGACGGCGTCCGTCCGCTCAACGAACACGTCATGCTGCACCTGAGGTACGGCGGCGACCCGCAGGCCCGCTCGCTCCTCCTCTACGCCGGCGACGCGCTCGCCGGCTACGCCCACGTCGATCCCACCGACGAGGTCGAGGGGCCGAGCGCCGAGCTGGTCGTCCACCCCGCCCACCGCCGCCAGGGCCACGGCACCCGCCTGCTGCGCGCCGTCATGGACTCCGCCGGCGGCCGCCCCCGCCTGTGGGCCCACGGCGACCACGCGGGCGCGGCCGCGCTCGCCGCCGCCTTCGGCTTCGACCGCGTCCGCTCCCTGTGGCAGATGCGCCGCCCCCTGGCGGAACCGCTGCCGCCGGCGACGCTGCCCTCCGGGGTGATCCTGCGGACGTTCGTCCCCGGGCAGGACGAGGAGGAGTGGCTCAAGGTGAACGCCGCCGCCTTCGCCCACCACCCCGAACAGGGCGCCTGGACGATGGACGACCTGCTGCGGCGCGAGCAGGAGCCCTGGTTCGACCCCGAGGGCTTCTTCCTCGCCCAGCGCGGCGACCGCCTCGCCGGCTTCCACTGGACGAAGGTGCACGGCTCCTCTGAGCACGGCCACGACCCGCTGGGCGAGGTCTACGTCGTCGGCGTCGACCCCTCCCAGCAGGGCACCGGCCTCGGCAAGGCGCTCACCCTGGCCGGGCTCGAACACCTGCGCTCGCGCGGTCTCGCCCAGGCGATGCTGTACGTGGACGAGACCAACACGGCGGCGATCCGCCTCTACGAGGGCCTCGGTTTCACCCGCTATGACGTCGATGTCATGTACGCGCCCCCGCAGTAGGGGCCTTCTCGGGGGTCAGCCCTCCACGATGGCGTGCAGGACGAAGTAGGACAAGGCGGCCACGATGGCCGCGGCCGGGATGGTGAGGATCCACGCGGTCACGATGTTGCCCGCGACGCCCCACCGCACCGCGCTGAGCCGCTTGGTGGCCCCCACACCCATGATCGCCGTGGTGATGGTGTGGGTGGTGGAGATGGGGGCGCCGAAGCCGATGGCCGCGCCGTACAGGACGGTCGCCGCCGCCGACTCGGCCGCGAAACCCTGCGGCGGGTCCAGCGCGATGATGCGCCGGCCGAGGGTCCGCATGATGCGCCAGCCGCCCGCGTACGTGCCGAGGGAGATCGCCCCCGCCGCGGCGAGGATGACCCACTGCGGGATCGGGTCCGACTGCTGGGCGAACCCGCCGACGGTGAGCGCCAGGAAGATGACGCCCATCGTCTTCTGCGCGTCCTGCAGGCCGTGACCGAGCGCCATCGCCGCGGCCGAGACGGTCTGCGCGTACCGGAAGCCCCTGTTGGTCTTGCCGGGTTGCCCGTTGCGGAAGATCCAGTAGATTGCGATCATGATCGCGGCGGCCAGGCTGAAGCCGATCACCGGCGACAGCACCATCGGGATGACGACCTTCTCCAGGACGCCGTCCCAGTGCACCACGCTGCTGGAGGCCAGCGCCGAGCCCACCAGGCCGCCGATGAGCGCGTGACTGGAGGAGGACGGCAGGCCGAAATACCAGGTGATGAGGTTCCAGACGATCGCGCCTATCAGCGCGGCCGCCACGATCACCAGGCCGTGCGAGCCGTCGGGGGCGTCGATGATGCCTTTTCCGACGGTCTGGGCGACCTGGGTGCCGAGATGGGCGCCGATGAAGTTCATCGCCGCCGCCATGAAGAGCGCGGCCCTGGGGGTCAGGGCCCGGGTCGAGACGGAGGTCGCGATCGCGTTCGCCGCGTCGTGGAACCCGTTGGTGTAGTCGAAGGCCAACGCGATGACGACCACGCCGATGACGAGGCCAAGCGTGAGGTCCACTGCCGGGCCTAGCTTTCCTTGACCGCGATCGACTCGACGGTGTTGGCGACGTGCTCGAAGGCGTCGGCCGCCTCCTCGAGGGCGTCGACGACCTCCTTCATCTTCATCACGGTCAGCGCGTCGTACTCGCCGCTGAACAGCTTGGCCAGCAGCCGCCGGTAGACCTGGTCACCCTGGTTCTCCAGGCGGTTGACCTCGATCCAGTACTCGTTCAGGTTCTTCATCGAACGCAGGCGCGGCATGGCCTCGGCCGTCAGCTCCGCCGCCCGCTCCAGCACCTCGACCTGCCGGACGACGTCCTTCGGGAGATGGTCGATCTGGTAGAGGACGATCAGGTCGGAGGCCGCCTCCATGGCGTCCATCACGTCGTCGAGGTTCGAGGCGAGCCGGTAGATGTCCTCGCGGTCGAACGGAGTGATGAAGCTCTCGTTGAGCCGGTTCATGATCGCGTGAGTGCGTTCGTCACCGGCGTGCTCGCAGGCGCGCATCTTCTCGGCCAGGGCCTCCCTGTCCGAGCCGTCACTGATGATCTCCACCAGTAGCCGGGATGCCGTGACCAGGTTGTTCGCCGAGTCGGCGAACAGGTCGTAGTAGCTGTCCTCACGTGGCGTGAGACGCAGGCGCACGTCGTTCTCCAGATGTGCGGGGATGGTCCGTGGAAGAGTATGGCTTACCAGGCGAAATGCGAACTTCATGTCCCCTTCGCCTACTGGCTACCCGGTGTTCGTCCCACAACACCGGTGTAGCAGGTGGTTTCGGGGGCATTCGTGCAGCTCGGACCGGCGTTGCGACCGCTCAGAACGCCTTCATGATGGCTCCTCGACTCCTGTTGTTCACCTACCTGTTCCTCTACTGTTCATCTGTTGTTCACCTGAGGTCAGATCTTGGTCCGGTGGAAGTTCTGGAACGACCGCGACGGGGTCGGGCCACGCTGACCCTGGTACCGCGAACCGTACTTGTCGGACCCGTACGGATGCTCCGCCGGCGAGCTCAGCCGGAACACGCAGAGCTGCCCGATCTTCATCCCCGGCCACAACTTGATCGGCAACGTCGCCACGTTCGACAACTCCAGCGTCACGTGCCCGCTGAACCCGGGATCGATGAACCCCGCCGTCGAATGCGTCAGCAACCCCAGCCGGCCCAGCGAACTCTTGCCCTCCAGCCGCGACGCCAGATCATCCGGCAGGCTGACGACCTCGTACGTGGAGGCCAGCACGAACTCACCCGGATGCAGGATGAACGGCTCGTCCCCCCGGGGCTCCACCATCCGCGTCAGATCCGGCTGCTCCTCCGACGGATCGATGTGCGGGTAGCGATGGTTCTCAAACACCCGGAAAAATCGGTCAAGCCGGACATCGATGCTGGACGGCTGAAGCATCTCCGGATCGAACGGATCCAGCGACAGACGCCCGGCGTCGATCTCGGCCAGGATGTCACGGTCAGATAGCAGCACGGTGAGCAACTTACCGGTCGTGGACCGACGTGCGGGCTCGGGGATTGCTGTTGTGGCCCAAGTTTCCGCTAGAGTAGGGGCGCGACGTTCGGTCGTACGCGGGTGTAGTTCAATGGCAGAACATCAGCTTCCCAAGCTGACAGCGCGGGTTCGATTCCCGTCACCCGCTCTCACTATGAAGGCCCAGGTGGGGATGTGAATCCCGACCAGGGCCTTACTTGTTTCCTGCTTCGCTTGATCTTCGCGGGCCATCGCCAGCAGCCATCGCGGTGCCGGTCATCAGGGGCAGCGACGCCTGATTCGTTCTCTGCCACCACGACGGTCCGGCGGCGGCTGACGTACTTCCAGCCCCGCTCTGAGCAGGAGTTACACGGCGCAGTCATGCAACGAGGATTGCCCGAAGATCTGTCACGTCTCGATCGCTCCTGCGTACCGTCTGTGATCGGCCTGTCTCTTTTCGTCTCCTCTTTGTCTCGTCCGAGCCCGTCTCTGTCGCTAACCTGGGCTCATATGGCACCCCAGCCCGAGGCGCGGATCATGACTGACCAGCCGATCCTGTTGAAGATCCTCCTCACCCAACGCCATTGGCAGACGTACAGCACGTTCTGTAAGGAGTACGACAAGGCGGCCAAGAAGGTGGACCCGTCGTTGCAGGGCGGTTGGCCTAGCCGGGCGCAGCTCCACCGGTGGCTGAACGGCGAACTTGAGGGTTTGCCGTACTCGGGTCACTGCCGCGTCTTGGAGGCGATGTTCCCTGGCAGGTCGGCGCACGAGCTGTTCTCCACAGTTGCGTCGAGATCCCCGCCCAGAGAACAGAGCGGGACCCAGCCAGAAGCGCCGGCCCCGACGCCGCAGTAACCGCCGCTCGGTTGGCCGACGTGACCGCCGTCTTCAGCAGCCGTTCGGCTTTCTCCTCCGCATATCCAGCCTCGTCGTTGTTCGACGACGCGAAGGAGATCAACGCAGCGGGCCTGTCGCTCAACATCCTCTGCCAGAGTTACCCCGATCATCAGCTCAAGCGCCTACTCGACTCCGGCACGCGCATTCGCTGCCTCTTCCTCGATCCGAAGGGCCAGGCGATCCGCGCCCGCGAAGCGGAAGAGAGCTACACCGACAGCACGCTGACGACCCTCACAGCGCTCAACATCAGCATGCTGACCAGGCTGCGCGATCGGCTCGACACCACGTCGGCCCAGCGCCTTGAGCTCCACGTCTACGACGAGACGATCCGATTCAACCTGATCATCGTGGACCGGGCGTTGTGCGTGGTCCAGCCGTACCTGCCGCAGGCACGCGGAGTCGATTCACCTACCTTTGTGATCACGGACAACACCGCCGCAGAGGGGCTGTTCCCCGTCTTCGACCAGGTGTTCAGGGATATGTGGGAGCGGAGCAAACCTGTATGACCATCGACGCCCGATCGCTGCTCCCCATAGCCGAACAAGCCGTGTCAATCGCCAGCGAGATCATCCGCACCAAGGCTCCCGGCGTCATTACCGCCAAGGGTGACCGGGACATGGCGACGGAGGTGGATTACGCCGTCGAGCTTGCTGTGCGGGAGTTCCTGGCTCGTGAGACGCCTGAGATTGGCTTTCTAGGTGAGGAGGAAGGCGGCAGTCGCCTGGGCGATGGCCTGGTGTGGGCGCTGGACCCCGTGGACGGGACGGCCAACTTCCTGCACGGCATCCCACTATGCGGCGTTTCCCTGGGCCTCGTCGATAAGGACGTCCCCACGCTTGGTGTGATCGACCTGCCGTTCCTCGACCTTCGCTATGCGGCGGCTGAGGAGGCCGGCGCTGCCGTGAACGGCTCTGCGATCCGGGTGGGCGATGCCCGAGACTTGCGGAGTGCGATTGTGGCGATCGGTGACTACGCCGTGGGGGAGAACGCCGAGGAGCGTAACCGGCCGAGGTTCGCCCTGACCGAAGAGCTCGCCGCGCGCGTTCAGCGTATTCGGATGTTCGGCTCGGCCGCGGTCGATCTCGCGTGGGTGGCTCACAGCAGGATCGATGCCGCCATCATGCTTAGCAACAACCCATGGGACACCGCAGCAGGAGTCATCATCGCCCGAGAAGCTGGCGCAACGGTGATCGATCTCGACGGCAGCCCGCACAGCATGACCGCCCAAGCCACCATCGCCGCAAGCCCCAAACTGGTGGCTGATCTCGTCGAACTCATCGCAGAGGCCCGTAAGGCCGGGGTGTTCGACCGGAAAATTGCCGAATAGCTCTTGTAGGTATCAAGCGGCGGCGCGCCGCGCCGCCGTACAGCGGCCCGTCGCTTGCCCGCCGCTCGGGCATGCGGCCTGGGGGCCGGTCCCGGGCGGCAGCAGCACGGGCCGCCACGCTGATCGTGGCGCCCGCCGTACTGAGCAAGCTCACCGACCCCAGCGTCACGCCGCCACACGAATGCAGCCCTACGATCGCCACGTGTGGGCTGGCCTCAGGTAGTGGCTGGGGGCGATCGACGATCCGGTGCTTCGTTCCTCAGCACCGGCTCACCGGATAGCGGTGTCCTCAGGTCGCGAAGCCAAGCATGTGGTTGCTGACTCGGTCGTAGGTAGACAGCGGATCGTCTGTGCGCCCTTTCGGGATTTGGCTGCTGCCCATACTCTGTGCCCCAGCAAGAACGATCATGCATCGAAAGCGGGTCATCAGTGCTGCATACCTGGATCAGCACCGCCGGAGGTCCACTAATCGCCGTTCCCCAGTCCGAGCTAAACACGTGGGCGGGTGTGGACGACAACGATGGTCCCGTTGAGACCTGGGGAGACTACGGCCGGGCCTGTGCCGTTGAGGGCTACATCGGGACCGTCACCGTTGGTGCACAGCAGGCCCTTGTTCTCGGCGACGAACCTGCCATGACCACGTATCTGCCGACCGAACGCCTCTTCCTGCGCTGGGCCGCCGCATACTCCGAAGCCGAGCTGGTAACGGCAGCCAAGCGAGCCCTGGCGGCAGGGCCGGAATGGGACGATGACGAAGACCTAAATTGGGAGGTACGGGAGCCAGTTGTGCTCTTCGACTCCGCCATTCCCGGTGCTGAGCTGGAGCCTGACGACCGACTCATTATTGATCTCGAGTCTGGCCAGTACAGGGTTCGCGCGACCTACACGAAGGACGAGGACAACTGGATGATCCTCGCCCAACTCCAGCCAGCAACCTGGCGCTCCAACCCTGGGATGATCGCTGAGGGCGTGCCTACCACCGCGAGCCCATCAGCGGCTGAGTAAGGCCCTTGGCGCCTTGCGCAAGAAACACCCAGTCGCGGGCTGATCGCCGGGCCATTAGCGGGCCATTAAGAGGGGTGACGAGGGGTCAACCACGGTCACTCAGGACCGGCTCTCCGCCCAGCTCAGCGCCCTAGCGGGCCGTGATCGATGCAGTTCCCAAGCTGACAGCGCGGGTTCGATTCCCGTCACCCGCTCCACTCTCATGCTGTGGCAGGTTCATCTCTCGTGTGTGCGTGAAGGATGTCGCCCCTCCTCTGTAGTCTCTAGGGGACGAGGAAGGGAGCGGGCATGACCGCACAACCGCAGGACTTCATCTCCGTCGGCGCGCCTCTGCCTGAGAAGAACCTGCGGGCCATCCGTGCCGCGCTGGTCATCCCGGAAGATCGCGAAGCTTTCGACGCCGGGCTCAAAACCGTGCTCGATGAGGTCAGGGTGAGCCTGGATCTTGGAGCACTGAACGCTTTCGTGCACCGCTGGTGGATCTCCGCGTGTGACACCGCAAAGGATCCCGAGGGGCGCCGTCAGATGCACGTCCGCGCCCAGCAGGCTCTTGTCGGCGAACCCGTTCCCCAGGGAAGGCCGTGGCGGGAGATCCTCGCTGCTCGTGGGATCGATGTCTAGGTGTTCAAGCTCATCATCGATCCTGTAGCCGAGGAACAGATCGCCGCGCTACCCGATCACGCACTACATCCGCTCGCGGATCTGTTCGCGCTGCTGGAGACCGCTCCTTGGAGTGGAGACCCGTACAACACCAAAAACCCCAGAGCGAACATGCTTACGCACGCGTTCGGAGAACGTGGTCTCGCCACTTATGTGGTCCTGGACCGGCAGCGTGAGGTCTATCTTGTTCGCATTGAATGGCCCTAGGTTCGTGCCCGTTACCAGAGCGATCAGCGGGGAGTCACGGGAACTCACGGTCACTCCATCCGCAGATGCCTAGGTCAGCGTTCCCCTGCTCAGAGGTTTTGATCTCGAAATAGTTCCCAAGCGGACAGCGCGGGTTCGATTCCCGTCACCCGCTCCAATCCTTTTCCTGGGCCTCACTGCATGGCCTTCCACCTGGGACGCTTCGCGCACGGGTGTTCCAGACCGTTCTTCCCAGGGGGCTTTGCCCCCTTCGACCCCCTGAAAATCCCGCTCGCTTCGCTCGCCCTCAATCCCGCCCGTTGCCTGCTCACACGGTGGGCTGGCTGACGCCCGCCCTTGAACGGGCTTCGCTGACGCTCGAATGACCCCTCTCGCGATAGCGGCTTTGGCTCCGGATGATCACCCCTTAGTTACTGGAAGCGTACGAGTTGGTGGAGGAACCACCTGACCGCGCAACAGACAGTCCCTCCACCAGGACCAAGACGCGGCGGAGCAGCACCCCTGTTCGCGTCCGGGCTGCGGCCTGGGGGACGGCTCCGGATGGTGGCGGGACACCGGGCCGGGCGCCGCACGCCGGCCCCGCCGCACGGACCGCACGCTCCGATCGGGGTTGCCGCGCCGCCGACACATACACCTCACGATCACCACGGCGTGGCCGCCACACGCGCTCGGGGACGATCACCGACCCATGCAACATTCTTCACCGCAGCTCATTGGAGAAGCTGAAGGGGTGTTTCGCCCCTGGCAGCTTCCAAGACAATCATCACGTGATCGATCACTACCGCAATCTCTTCAACCAGCAGCAGTGGTTTGAAAACGGACTCTGCTGGACCGTAGTGCAACCCCTCGACGAAAAGATCACCGTGAATGACCTCCTGTGGCGGCTGAACGGAGGCCATGATCCCGAGGAACGCACCATGGCGTACCCCAGGGAGAAGGCCAGCGAAGAGTTCCTGCCCGTGCTCTTCGTCTACGAGGGCGAAGGAGCCTGGGGATTCCTCGAGTTCTCCCAAGGCTTCGCCACGCCCGACTACATCCTCACCGAACTCAGCATGAAATCACGCGTGTGGATGACGACCTGGCACTTCAACGGGGGATACACGATCCTCTACGCGGCCGACGGCAAGATCAGGGCGCGGATGCGCAACTTCATCTTCACCGAACACATCATCCAAGAGGGCGACCCGAGCATCCTGGCCGAATTCCGCGCCATGCTCGACAGCCTCGACCCGGAGGATTACCGCGGCAAGCGCAGCGCAGCGTTCGCCTTCATCGAAGCGTCCACCGGCATGGGAATCGAACCCGAATGGCTGGATATGGAAGAGGCACCCGTCGTCATCCTCGACAACTGGAATGAGGCCTGAACCGCAGCGCTCGACCCTGGCGCTGGTGAACGTGAAAGCCACGCCTCCGGCAGGGGCGCTCCAGTTCCGGGTGATCGCCACGCGTCACGCCAGGCTCGTAGGCGGCTGAGGTGGAAGCCTGATCATCCCGTCCGCCATCGACCCGGGACAAGCCGAGCGGGCCAGGGCCACGGGGCCAAGGTCGTTCGTCCGGTGGGGCGCTCCACCTTGGCCTCGTGGCCTTGGCCCGCTTCCGCTTCGGGCGGGTCGACGGCAGACGGGATGATCAGGCATGCGGGGTGCGCACATCGCACGGTGAACACCAGGTCGCGGGCCGATCGTCGTGCCATTAAGCGTGCCATTAAGGGCGGTGACGAGGGGTCAACCACGGTCACTCGCGACCGGCCTCAAGCCCAGGTCAACGCCTCTGCGAGCCAAGATCGCTGCAATTCCCAAGCTGAAGCGCGGGTTCGATTCCCGTCACCCGCTCTTGATGCGAAAGCCCAGGTCGACCGAGGTGTTGGGGACTTGGGCTTTGATCTTGCGTGTGCCTGGTTGCACTGCCGTGCCAGAACGATTGATCTTGCGGTGACCACCCGCCCGGTTCGAGTGCTTCGCCCTCGTCGCCATCGGCCTTGAGCGCTTGCTTGACGATCTCACCGAGGGCATCGGTGATGGTCCGGTGACGGTCCTTTGTGGTGCCAGATAGATCGTCGCCGCCTTGGTGCTGTGACCTGTGCGGGCCGAGCTCCCATCTCGGTGGTGAAGGGACGTCTCAGACAGGCATGTCGACCTTCAGTCCGGCTGTCTGGGCAGCATCGGCCAGTCGTTTGTCGTACGTGACGAATGATGTGAGCTGGGAGCGGATGCGGAGAGCGGTTGCCAGGTGGGTAGCGTCCAGACTGCGTACGGTCACCGGTCTCACCGTTTGGGCCAGGATGCGAATGCCGGCGTCCAGTTCCACCAACTCGATCAGGTCGAGCACAAGGTGAAGCCGGGTGATGGCCTCTGGTGCGTAGCGCGCCAGGGCCCGTGATGACTCGATCTCCAGCAGAACCGAACTTGTCCATCCGGTCTCCGCCCGTTCGTCGAGCCAGCCGCGCAATGCCTGTGACTCAGCCTCGGCATGGACGAGTTTCACGACGGCGGCCGAGTCGAGATAAATCATCAGCGTTCGTCCTCGCGGCTGTGGGCGATCTCCGCGGCGATGTCGATGCCGTCCGGTTCGCCGAGCGGCATACGTAGGACAGCGCGACGCATAGCGGCAGCGCGTTCTTTACGGAGAGCGGCTTCCAGCACGGCTTGGCGGATTGCCGCCGAGCGTGAGCTGCCGTCGTGAGTGAGGACATCCAGTGCGTGCTCGGTCTCGGGGTCGCTGCGGATGGTGATGGTGTCAGCCATGCAGCCACTGTAAGACGTTTTGTCTTACAGTGGCAAGCCCTGGCCTGCCTTCCCCGCGATGACCATGGTCAGGTTCGTGGCTCCGTTTCCAACTCCCGCCGGCAACACCCCGGCCGCCGTGACCGAAGCCTTCCCCAAGGAACCGATGCCCTCAGGTGAGGAATAGTTTCGGACCCAAGCGGCGGCGCGGCGCGCCGCCGTAGCCCCGGCCCTTTGCCCGCCGCCGTCCGGGCGTGCGGCCTGGGGGCCGGTTCCGAACGACGGCGGGACACCGGGCCGGTCACCGCACGCCGCAGCCGCCGTACCAACCGAACGCACCGGCCGGGGTTGCCACGCCGCCGCGCAACTGCAGCCCTTACGATCGCCACGGCATGGCTGGCCACTGTGCATGGTTGGGGGGCGATCGACGATCCAGGGTTCGTTCCCCACCTTGGCTCACCGGGTAACGGGGCTGATCGCCGCCGATCAGTTGCTGCTGACTAATACTCCAGCCGCACTTCGTGATCTGGGCTGGTCGAAGTCCCGGACGTGAGACGGCCACCGCCGCGACCATGGGGTTGTGAAGCTCCAAGGTGATCGGCGATGGCCGTGGTGTCCACGGTAGCCCAGGCGGTCCCGGCGTGTTGGGACGATGCGCTGGATGAGCTGTTCGCCCAAGTAATGGCGCCGTTTTTCGTGCGGCGTGAGCCGCGGCTGCGGGCGCGGGCGGCCTTGGAAGGACTGCTGAGCGATCTGGAACGCAAGAACAGCTGGTCACTGGCCGAGTACGCCGGAGACTCATCTCCCGATGGGATGCAACGGTTGTTCAACCACGCACGGTGGGACGCCGATTCGGTCCGTGACGCGCTGCGAGCACAGGTTGGCGAGCGGTTCGGCGACCTCAACGGCGTGCTGGTGATCGACGACACCGGATTCGAGAAGAAGGGCACCTGCTCGGCCGGGGTGCAACGGCAGTACACCGGCACCGCCGGGAAGATCACCAATTGCCAGATCGGCGTGTTCGCCTCCTACGCCACGCCCGGCGGACGACGCGTGCTGATCGACCGGGAGTTGTACCTGCCGGCGAGCTGGTTTGCCGAGCCCGAGCGGCTGAGCGTTGCCGGCGCGCCGCCGGGGTCGGTCTTCCTCACCAAGCCCGAGCTGGCCTGGAAGATGATCGAGCGCGCCGCCGACGATGTGCTGCTGAGTTTCGGCTGGGTCACCGGCGATGAGGCCTACGGCGACAACACCGTCCTGCGCGGGCGGTGCCGCAGCCGCGGCCTGAACCAGGTGTTCGCGGTTTCCTGCGACCATCCGGTCACCGTGGCCGCCACCAAGACCCGCGCCGATGTCGCCGTCGCCGCTTTGGAAGAGTCGGCCTGGCAACGCTATGCATGTGGTGAGGGCGTCAAGGGCCGCCGGTTCTACGACTGGGCCTGGATCACCGTCGGTGAGCACGGCAGCCACGACTGGCTGATGGCCCGCCGCTCGATCAGCGACCCCAGTCAGGTGGCCTACTACCGGTGCTGGGCCACCGACCCGGTCGCCCTGACCGCCCTGGTGCGCGCGGCCGGAGCTCGGTGGAGCATCGAGGAGTGCTTCCAGGCCACCAAGAACGAGGTCGGTCTGGACCACTACCAAGTCCGCAAGTACACCGCTTGGTACCGGTACATCACCTTGGTCATGGTCGCTCACGCGCATCTGGCCTTCCTGGCCGACCGGCTGACCGCTCCACCTGCCACACAGGGGGCCCACGGTTGGACAATCACCGCCGGAGCCCGCAAAGCCCATCAGCTCGGACGACTCGCGCGAGCTGATCCCGCTCACCGTCAACGAGATCCGCCGGCTCCATGCTCGCCTCCACCGGCCACGACATCTCGTCGAGCACTATCTGCACTGGTCACACTGGCGGCGCCGCCACCAAGCCCGCGCCCGCCGTGCCCATTACCAACGCCAGCGCCGACTCATCGATCACTAAGTGCGGCTGGAGTACTAAGCCCGTAGATCAATCCGGCCGCGAATGCTGGCGCCAGGCCACCATCAGCGCTGCGGCCGTCATGAGCGCCAGCAGTAGGTGCACGCTGTACCACCAGATGGTCGGCACCTGCTCGAAGGTCTCCCCGGCGGGCACAGCGCCAGTCGCCACGAGTCCGACTACCACGTTCAGCGCACCCAGCCCAAGCAGCGCGAGCACGGGCAGAACCTGGAGGAACCTCCGGATGGATACCAGTCGGAAGACGGCCACCACCACAAAAGCCAGCCCTGCCCACTGGTGCAACGCTCGCACGAGCAGGCCACCAGGTGCCTCAAAGGCGAGTTCCAGTTCCGAGGCGTAGGCGGCGCTCATCTCCATACCTCGCAGCGGCTCATAGGGACCGTCATAAATGATCGAGTCGTCCGTGGGCGAGTAGGAGAACGCCAGGAAGGCACCGGTGACCAACACGATCCCAAGACAGCCGACGAGTAGGACGCTGGTCAGCCCCGTATATATCCTCACCGGTAAAGTTCACCACCGATCACCCGGCGCGCGTGTTGCGCGAGTAACACCAGGCGGCAGGCTGATCGACGGGCCATTAAGACGGGTGACGAGGGGTCAATACGGTCACTCACGACCCGGGGAGCCGCAGGTCAACGCCTCTACTAGCCAAGATCTCTCCAATTCCCAAGTTGGCAGGGCGGGTTCGTCCCCCCGTCATCCGCTCTCACCGTGAAGGCGCAGGTGGTTCGGTGGATTCGGTGCCTGGGCCCTGGTCTGCGATCGTTCGCGGGCATGAATACGGCCACCAGCTCGTGGACCAGCCCGATTGCGGCTTAATGCAGGTGCGTGAGGGTATCCGTTGTGGTTAGCCTTGCCGTTCATGACTGAGCAGACGACAGACGAGACGGCCCCCGACCAGCTTCCCTCGCATCGGAGCAGGCTCACGTTCCACGGGCCGTTGAGCGAAGAGCGGGCTGCGGGGTTCGTCGCGCGTCTGGCTGCGATGGAACCGAAGACTGTGCTGGACATCGGCTGCGGCTGGGGCGAGTTGAGTCTCCGGCTGCTCGCGGCCGCGCCTGGTGCTACGGGCATCGGCATCGACCTGCTCGATCGGGATCTGGAACGTGGCCGGGCCCTCGCGGTCAGTCGCGGTCTGGCGGACCGGATGGAGTACCTGAAGGAGTCGGCCACCGGCACCCAGCGCGGTCCCGCCGACGTGGTGCTGTGCGTGGGCTCCGGGCAGGCGCTCAGCGACGCCCCGGCACCCGACCAGTACGGTGAGGCTCTGCAGGAGCTGCGCCGGCTGGTCAACCCCGGCGGCCGCGTGCTGTACGGCGAGGGGTTCTGGGAACGCCGGCCGCGGCCGGAGGAGTTGGCCAGGATGTGGCCGGGCGCCAAGCCCGACGACCACCTTCCGCTGGACGGCATGGTCGAGGCGGCCGTGCAGGCCGGGTTCCGGGTGGAGTGGCTGGAAGTCGCCTCCCAGGAGGAGTGGGACCAGTTCGAGGCAGGCTACCTTGCCGACGTCGAGATATGGCTGGCCGCCAACGCCGACCATCCCAAGGCCGCAAAATTGCGCGCCGACGCCGACCGGCAGCGCGCCTCGTACCTGACCGGCTATCGCGGAGTTCTGGGGCTTGTCTATCTGACGCTGGTCCCGGTGGCATGACGGGGACGCCCTGCCGGCTGTGTCATCCCATGATGCCGGCGACGGGCCGTGATTTATTCTTCCGTCTGCTTTCTGCACGTCCTAGTCGTCGAGGACGAGTGCCGCAGGGTCGTCCACGACGTACGTGGTCAGGTGCTTCTGCAGTGGTCAGTTTCGCCGGGTTCGAGGAAGGGTTGTAAGCGGGTCGGGGGTCCGGTCATGCTCGTTTCATGTCGCTGGACTCCTCGGACCGAGCACAGCTGCTTCGAGAGACGATCCGAGCGGAGGCAAGGCGGATCGATCGGCAGCGCAGCCGGAATCGGCGTCAGGCGTTCGCTCTGCGGATCGTAGTGGTTCTGGCATCGGCGACGACGACCGTACTTCTGGGATTCAAAGCCCAAGGAGGTCTCGGCACCACGCTCACCAATGTGGCTCTTGCCTGCAGCGCTACTGCCACCGTTGTTCTTGCGTGGGAAGCGTTCTACAACCCCCGATCACTTTGGGTGATCGAGGTCAACCATCTCGCGCAGTTGCAGGCGTTGGATCGCCGGCTGGCGGATATGTGTGCACGCTCGAGCAGGCCTTTGAGCGACGACGACTTGGATGAGCTGCGTGACGCATTCGAAGGGCTCATGGCCGCGCACCTGGCAGCTTGGACGTCCCTGCGAGCACAACAGGCGCCGGCCCCACCCCCTCTCAATTCCACCGCGTCACCGAACTCTCCTCCGCCCTCCACCTAAGTATGCTGACCCGGTTGAGATGGCAGTGAAGGCGGCGGTGGGACACGTGCCGGGCACCGCTCGCCAGCCCGCCCCACTTGCGACAGGGGTGCCACACCGCCGCTGAGTACGGCCGCTCCCGCACAGAACTGTTTCTGGCCCAGCATCGGCTTTCATGATCGGTCGCCGGATCTTCCTTGCGTTAGGCACCTTCTTCCTCATCACATCCGTTTTCAGATCCTGCGGCGCGATTGGCGGCTCGTTTCCGTCGCAACCAATCCGTGAGGTGCTGCCAGTCATGGCCATCGCGGGAGTGGGATTCATGATTGCTGCCGTGGCGATGGCCATAGTCGAGTACGGAGAGGCTCGACAGCCCAAGAGCGGTCACGAGGAGAAATCTTCGTGACGGAGTGTGATCAGGTTTCGCTCGCCGCTCCGTACCACCGCACAGCTACAGCCTGACGATCGAAATCGCACGGCCTCACATGCACCTCCATCCGTGACATGACACGGTTCCGCCTCTTCACCCGGACAGGATCAGTCGCCTCGGATGCGGGCGTGCAGGTGCATGCGTGTCTGCCGTCATCATGGACCGCGGCGCTCCGCGTCGGGCTTCGGTGTTCGGGTCGGAACATCGCCGAGTAGCTCTCGAATGGAGCAAGGTGGGGGTGCGGTGCGCGGCCGGGCTTCGGTCCTGCGCCCACCCGCCGGTCCGGGCGTGCGGCCTGAGGCCGGCCCGGCCGTCGGCAGGTCACCGGGCCGGGCGCCGCACGCTCGCCCTCCGTCAGCTCATACACCGGGGTTGACGCAGATGCAGTTTCACGGTCGCCGCTGCGGGGCTGATGTCGTACATGGCCGACCGGACAGCTTGCGCGCCGGAGTATTCAGCGGAGATATCCTCGTGTCGGCCTTCGAGCGTCAGCTCTGAACGGATTTCCAGGACTCCACCGTCGCTTCGGCGATGGCTTTGATGCGATCCCCGTACGCGGAATGTCCGTCGAACACGAAGCTGCCGTCCTTGACCGGCAGGCCGCTGAAAGAGGCCGAGAAGCCGGGAGGTTCGCCCTTCGGGAGCGGTGCGTATGCCGTCAACGGTGCCGTGTCGTGGCTCCGCCGTGCCCGGTGGTTGTTGCGTGCCACCCGATGGGCCGCCAGCCGGAGCAGTGCGTCAAGGCCCTGATCCACGTAGAGCTGCAACTGGCGATACTGGTCGTCGAGGTATTTCTCGTGGGCCCTGGAAGGATGCTGCAGGAGATACGTCACGACCACGCACGCGTGCCACCTGAACATCTGCGGATCCGACTGCTCCTCGGCCAGAATCCCGTGGTAATAGTCCACGCACATGCCCAGTGGGCCGGCCGTCGCACCGCAGTCGCACCTGTCCGTCATGGAGATATCTGCCATGGCCGCAACATAGGTGGTCGGACCGGACTCTGGCGACGACTTATCGGCGCCGGCTCATGCCCTACCCGGTTGTGGTCCTGTGGCCATGAGGTCCCTGTAACGAGCGCGGGTCAGCCGTTAGTGGTTCGCCTGTTGCCAGGTCGTACGGTGACGTTCAGATACCCATCCCTCGTCGAAGTCGAAGAGATCAGCTGAGCTGTTCTCATCCAGCCAGGCCCGAAGCTCTCCATAAGGCAGCTCCGGCGGGACGTTGACCGCGATCAGGTTCGGGAACGCGGAGACGCCCTCCCATCGCAACCCAGATCCGCCAGCTTGGCATGGACCTCTGCCGCGCACGCCTCGTCATGGAAGGCGATCCGCACCGTTGAATGGCCGACTCCCGCAGCAACGATTCGTACTCCCATCCGCCATCATCCTCGACCTGGCGGATACGCATCTCATCGCCCCACGCCACTCCGCGCACGAAGAACGGGGTATTGGCCAATCGCACCACGTGGGGCTCGTCGGTGAGTTCTGCCCACAGCGACTCCGTTCCCGCCGGAGGTCACCCATCAGGGAAGAGAACCTTCACGTGCTTGCTGATAGACACCACGGCTCCTGAGTCATGCTCCTTCGCCTCCGACGGAGGCGCTTCAGTCCCCGGATAGTCGCCGCGCGTCGCTGCCGCAGTAGTCCCGGCCATCCGGCCACCGGGCCCCATCTTCCTCGCCGTAAGGCTGCAGCGTCCCTGATCGCCCGCTCCGAGCTTCACCCCATCGCATGGAAATCGGGAGCAGTACGCAGTCGGCTACAGCCGTGAGATTTATTCGATAGGCGGATGCTGTTCGGACGTGGTGGAATGCGATCTACAAGAACGGCGGGGGTGACTGCCCACGCTGTTCCGATCTGGCTGACAGCATGATGAGGTCCGCTCGGTGTCGCAGCTGTTGAGCTACGCTCTCCGCCACAGCAGGGCGACGCCGCTCATGCTGCTCGCCGCAATCGTGCAGGTCGCAGCCGGTCTGGGGCTCACCCTGCTCATCGGTGAAGTGGTCGGCGCGGCTGCGGCGGTCGACGATGGGCCGTCGGGACACTTCCTCGTTCTGTGCGGGGCACTCATCGCCGTCTTCGCCCTTGAGCGGGCGCTGCCGCTGGTCACAGAGCTCACCACGCGGCGGATCGTCTATGACCTGGAACCCCTCGCGCACGAACGCATCGTCGATGCCCTCCTCCGTCCCGTACTGATCACTCATCTCGAAACGGCCGCATTTCGCGACACCGTCGAACGTGCGCGCGGGGTGGGGAGTTTCGGGGTCCGAACGGGGATCGAGGCGCTTGGTCCGCTGTTGGCCGCGCGGCTCACCGCGGGTGGGGCGGCGGTTCTCGTCGGCTTCGTCTTCTCCTGGTGGGCCGCCCTCGCCGTTCTCACCGCCACGTGGCTGGCGGAGTGGCATTCGGCCAGGTTGCTGATCGCCGAATCCGATCAGTGGGCCGACCAGACAGAGGAACAACGACGTGCCGCCTACATCCTTGAAGCCGGAATGGACCAGGCCGCCAAGGAGATACGGATATTCGGTCTCGCCGGCTGGTTCTCCGGCAAGTATCACGAGGTCTGGCGCACCTCCCTGCTCCCGCTGCTGCGCGAGCGGCGGCGCAATGCGCTTCTCACGTTCGGCGTTCACGGGCTGCATCTGCTGTGTCTCTTGGGAACCGTGGCGGTGATCGGCATCACGACGGCGGAGGGCGGTATGACCGTGGCCGGGGTCACCATCGCCATTACGGCCCTCCTGCAGTTGAGCACTTCGACCAATGCTCACCACGCATCACGGCTGATCAGGGGAGTAGAGGCATATAAGGCCACAGAGGGGTCGCGTCCGAGATGCGGTGTAAAAGTGAACGAGCGTAGGTTGCCGTGCTGAACCGACCAAAGTTCGCACAACGCTAGGACCTACGCTCGTG